>NZ_JBDGKQ010000014.1:0-208 GCF_057656315.1 Nocardioides sp. Soil_C_8 | reverse complement strand
TGGTGGGTGTTGGTGTCGCGGTTTCTTTGACAATGATTCTGGCGATGCCTCTGACTGTGATGGTTGGGGGTGTCTTTTGCTAGTTTTGTTCAGTCGGGGGATGTGGCTCTTATTGATAGTCGCCTGGCCCTTTTTTTGTGGGGGTTGGGTTGATGGTTTTCGATGGAGAGTTTGATCCTGGCTCAGGACGAACGCTGGCGGCGTGCTT
>NZ_JBDGKQ010000013.1:0-215 GCF_057656315.1 Nocardioides sp. Soil_C_8 | reverse complement strand
CTGCATCTTGTCGTGCACGCTGATCGGCCCGTGGTCCAAGCCGGATGACTCCAAGGCAGCGCGGATCTGGACAGCCTGGGCCTTGACCTCGTCGGTCAGTCTGGTCGGGCTCGACGCTGGACGTCGAGATCGTGGCTTGAGCACCGCGGCCGGCCCGTCTTCCTTCGTGCGTTTCCGCAGCTCGTAGAACGACTTGCGCGAGATGTCGTGCTCAA
>NZ_JBDGKQ010000012.1:0-260 GCF_057656315.1 Nocardioides sp. Soil_C_8 | reverse complement strand
GACCCGAGGGCCTTCAACGTGGCCGCACCGTGAGCGAGGGCGCGGTCGAGGTCCAGGGCATCCGCGATGTCGACCTCGGCCTCGATCCGCATGGTGCCGGCGAAGTGCACGTCGTCGTCGTGGATCGTGACGTGGCGCGGGTCCACCGACAGGTAGCCGTCCTCCGGATCCGCTGCCGGATCGACCTCGGCGAGGTCGTAGCGCTTGATCGCCTCCGCCACGAGCCGGTCCAGCTGCGCCGGACCGACCCGCCCCGCCAC
>NZ_JBDGKQ010000011.1:0-269 GCF_057656315.1 Nocardioides sp. Soil_C_8 | reverse complement strand
ACCCATGTCCTGAGACATCACATATCGCCGCTGTCGGAGGTCGCCGATACAATCGAACACATGATCGAGACGCTGGCAGACCGCGAGGTAGGTGAGGTCGAGGACCTCACCGCTCGTGATCTGCTGGCGCTCGCACGGGACCGCAAGGCCGCAGAGGACCGGGCCGCGGCTGACCTGTTGGTCGTGGCCGCCCGGTGGGCGGACCTGCACCCGCCGGAGTCGATCCACGACGCCGCCGCTTTCACGATCCCCGGGTCGGAGCACGAGGA
>NZ_JBDGKQ010000010.1:0-328 GCF_057656315.1 Nocardioides sp. Soil_C_8 | reverse complement strand
AGTAATGCCCAGCCGACCGGTACTAATAGGCCGAGGGCTTGTCCCAACCACGTACAAAACCACACACACGTGTGCGGCCTGGTACGTCACGCGCAACCAACGAACACACACGCTCCTCACGAGCATGTTCGCGTCCACTACGCAGTTCCCAACCAACAAACCCAACCCACCACAGTGTGGGGGTTTGTAGAGGTTGAAAGAGTTACGGCGGCCATAGCGAAACGGGAAACACCCGGTCCCATACCGAACCCGGAAGTTAAGCCTTTCAGCGCCGATGGTACTGCAACCGAGAGGTTGTGGGAGAGTAGGACGCCGCCGGACAAACATT
>NZ_JBDGKQ010000009.1:0-473 GCF_057656315.1 Nocardioides sp. Soil_C_8 | reverse complement strand
AGGCTGTCCAGATCCGCGCTGCCTTGGAGTCATCCGGCTTGGACCACGGGCCGATCAGCGTGCACGACAAGATGCAGTCGATGGGGCTTGAGGTGGTGCCGTCGGTCGCGTCCCTTGCCCGGATCTTCCGCGAGGCAGGCGTCGCCAGACGCGAACCGAGGAAGCGACCACGCTCGGCATGGCGTCGGTTTGTCTACCCGGCCCCGAACGCCTGCTGGCAGCTCGACGCCGCCGAGTACGTGCTGACCGGCGGCCGAAGTGCGTGATCTTCCAGCTCATCGACGACCACTCCCGCTACGCCGTGGCATCCCACGTCGCGTGGGGCGAAACGGTCATGGACGCCATCAAGGTCGTCGACACAGGCATCGCCGCGCACGGCGTGCCGCAACGACTGCTGACCGACAACGGAATCGCACTCAACCCGTCGCGGCGTGGCCTGCTGGGCCAACTCGTCGATCACGTGTCGCGACTCG
>NZ_JBDGKQ010000008.1:4029-5375 GCF_057656315.1 Nocardioides sp. Soil_C_8 | reverse complement strand
CCGCACACGTGTGTGTGGTTTTGTACGTGGTTGGGACAAGCCCTCGGCCTATTAGTACCGGTCGGCTGGGCATTACTGCTGTACACCTCCGGCCTATCAACCCCATGTTCTGTGGGGGGCCTTACCCCATTGTTGGGTGGGAAACCTCATCTTGAAACGTGCTTCCCGCTTAGATGCATTCAGCGGTTATCACTTCCGAACGTAGCCAACCAGCCGTGCTCTTGGCAGAACAACTGGCACACCAGAGGTTCGTCCATCCCGGTCCTCTCGTACTAGGGACAGCCTTTCTCAAGTTTCCTGCGCGCGCGGCGGATAGGGACCGAACTGTCTCACGACGTTCTAAACCCAGCTCGCGTGCCGCTTTAATGGGCGAACAGCCCAACCCTTGGGACCTACTCCAGCCCCAGGATGCGACGAGCCGACATCGAGGTGCCAAACCATCCCGTCGATATGGACTCTTGGGGAAGATCAGCCTGTTATCCCCGGGGTACCTTTTATCCGTTGAGTGACCACGCTTCCACATGCCGTGGCCAGATCACTAGTTCCGACTTTCGTCCCTGCTCGACATGTCTGTCTCACAGTCAAGCTCCCTTGTGCACTTACACTCGCCACCTGATTGCCAACCAGGCTGAGGGAACCTTTGAGCGCCTCCGTTACATTTTAGGAGGCAACCGCCCCAGTTAAACTACCCATCAGGCACTGTCCCTGATCCGGATAACGGACCTAGGTTAGACATCTAGTACGACCAGAGTGGTATTTCAACGTTGACTCCACCCCCACTGGCGTGAGGGTTTCACAGTCTCCCACCTATCCTACACAAGCCGTACCAAACACCAATACCAAACTATAGTAAAGGTCCCGGGGTCTTTCCGTCCTGCCGCGCGTAACGAGCATCTTTACTCGTAGTGCAATTTCGCCGAGTCCATGGTTGAGACAGTGGGAAAGTCGTTACTCCATTCGTGCAGGTCGGAACTTACCCGACAAGGAATTTCGCTACCTTAGGATGGTTATAGTTACCACCGCCGTTTACTGGGGCTTAAATTCTCAGCTTCGACACTTGCGTGTCTAACCGGTCCTCTTAACCTTCCAGCACCGGGCAGGAGTCAGTCCGTATACATCGTCTTACAACTTCGCACGGACCTGTGTTTTTAGTAAACAGTCGCTTTCCCCTGGTCTCTGCGGCCATCACCGCTTCCCCCAGCAAGTGGGTTCACGGATCCGGCCCCCCTTCTCCCGAAGTTACGGGGGCATTTTGCCGAGTTCCTTAACCATGGTTGTCTCGATCGCCTTAGTATTCTCTACTTGATCACCTGAGTCGGTTTGGGGTACGGGCGGCTCGTTGCTCG
>NZ_JBDGKQ010000008.1:0-3935 GCF_057656315.1 Nocardioides sp. Soil_C_8 | reverse complement strand
TGCTACTAGAGGTTTTTCTCGACAGCATAGGATCACCCACTTCGCCATACATGGCTCCGCGTCACGTCTCAGGCTCCACACTGAAGTGGATGGTGCGGATTTGCCTACACCACGCCCTACACGCTTGCCCACAGACAACCATCGCTGTGGTTGGGCTACCTTCCTGCGTCACCCCATCGCTTGACTACTACCAGCTCGGGTCCCACGCTCCGCCCACCGGCCTCGCCCCGAAGGGTCCGGTCCGATGAGTTTCGGGTGGTTAGCATCACCAGGTTCGTCATGGGCGCAACTTCGCCGGTACGGGAATATCAACCCGTTGTCCATCGACTACGCCTGTCGGCCTCGCCTTAGGTCCCGACTTACCCAGGGCAGATTAGCTTGACCCTGGAACCCTTGATCATTCGGCGCACGGGTTTCTCACCCGTGATTCGCTACTCATGCCTGCATTCTCACTCGTGTGGCCTCCACACCTGGATCACTCCGGCGCTTCACTGCCCACACGACGCTCCCCTACCCATCCAGCGCACTGAACACCCATCAAGTGGATGCTGATGTATTCGCTGAATGCCATAGCTTCGGCGGATGACTTGAGCCCCGCTACATTGTCGGCGCGGAATCACTTGACCAGTGAGCTATTACGCACTCTTTCAAGGGTGGCTGCTTCCAAGCCAACCTCCTGGTTGTCAATGCGACTCCACATCCTTTTCCACTTAGTCACCGCTTAGGGGCCTTAGCTGATGGTCTGGGCTGTTTCCCTCTCGACTACGGAGCTTATCCCCCGCAGTCTCACTGCTGCGCTCTCACTTACCGGCATTCGGAGTTTGGCTAACGTCAGTAACCTTGTAGGGCCCATCGGCTATCCAGTGCTCTACCTCCGGCAAGAAACACGCAACGCTGCACCTAAATGCATTTCGGGGAGAACCAGCTATCACGAAGTTTGATTGGCCTTTCACCCCTATCCACAGGTCATCCCCTCAGTTTTCAACCTAAGTGGGTTCGGTCCTCCACGTCGTCTTACCGACGCTTCAACCTGCCCATGGATAGATCACTTCGCTTCGGGTCTTGAGCGCGCTACTGAATCGCCCTGTTCGGACTCGCTTTCGCTACGGCTACCCCACACGGGTTAACCTCGCAACACACCGCAAACTCGCAGGCTCATTCTTCAAAAGGCACGCCGTCACCCCTGTACAAGACAGAAGCTCCGACGGATTGTAGGCACACGGTTTCAGGTACTATTTCACTCCCCGCCAGGGGTACTTTTCACCTTTCCCTCACGGTACTTGTCCGCTATCGGTCATCAAGGAGTATTTAGGCTTAACGGGTGGTCCCGCCAGATTCACACGGAATTTCAGGGGTTCCGTGTTACTTGGGAACACGCTCCAGAGCCAGCGTCTTACGTCTACGGGCCTATCACCCTCTACGGTACGGCTTTCCAACCGGCTTCGACTTCCACACTGGTTTCTTACTCTGCTCCTCACCGGCAGATGAGAATGAGCGGTCCCACAACCCCGCATCTGCAACCCCTGCCGGGTATCACACAGATACGGTTTAGCCTCATCCGATTTCGCTCGCCACTACTCTCGGAATCACTGTTGTTTTCTCTTCCTGTCGGTACTGAGATGTTTCACTTCCCGACGTTCCCTCCACACACCCTATGTGTTCAGGTGCAGGTAACACGACATGACTCGTGCTGGGTTTCCCCATTCGGACACCCCCGGATCACAGCTTGGTTGCCAACTCCCCAGGGCTTATCGCAGGCTCCAACGTCCTTCATCGGCTCTTGATGCCAAGGCATCCACCATGTGCCCTTCATAGCTTGTCTCAACAACGTCAAAACAACACACACCAAAAAACAGCATGAGCCATCCATCAGCAGTCACGACACAGCCAAAGAACACCCGACCCACCCCACAATCAAGGAATGAGCCGGCAGACTCTCACGACCACCACCCCCGCAAGGAAACGAAGACAGCGGCCGAAGAACATTACACACTCACCACACACCACCCACCAGAACCAGCTCCCGCCCAAAGGACAACAACCAGACCGGTCACGCGGCGTGCAGTGCAGATGCTCGCGTCCACTATGCAGATCTCAAACAACAACCCCACCAACCCCCACACACCCCACCAACGAGGCACGCGGACGAAGAGAGGAACAGAAGCCCAACCTCGACACCCCCACCCCCAGGCGAACCCAGGAACAGAAGGCACCAAACGGCTGATCCTTCAGGACCCAACAGTGTGTTCAACCATCCCCCCACCAACGTGAGGCCAATGACCAGACCACCCGAACCGAAGCTCGAGCAGAACTGACAGTCGACGTTCCACTAGTGAGACACCACCATGCGCCAGCAGACATTCGCCACTGGTCGGGGTGCGTGCTCCTTAGAAAGGAGGTGATCCAGCCGCACCTTCCGGTACGGCTACCTTGTTACGACTTCGTCCCAATCGCCAGCCCCACCTTCGACGGCTCCCTCCACAAGGGTTGGGCCACCGGCTTCGGGTGTTGCCGACTTTCGTGACGTGACGGGCGGTGTGTACAAGGCCCGGGAACGTATTCACCGCAGCGTTGCTGATCTGCGATTACTAGCGACTCCGACTTCATGGGGTCGAGTTGCAGACCCCAATCCGAACTGAGACCGGCTTTTTGGGATTCGCTCCCCCTTACGGGATCGCAGCCCTTTGTACCGGCCATTGTAGCATGCGTGAAGCCCTGGACATAAGGGGCATGATGACTTGACGTCATCCCCACCTTCCTCCGAGTTGACCCCGGCAGTCTCCTATGAGTCCCCACCATTACGTGCTGGCAACATAGAACGAGGGTTGCGCTCGTTGCGGGACTTAACCCAACATCTCACGACACGAGCTGACGACAGCCATGCACCACCTGTACACCCCCAAAAGAAGCCCCATCTCTGGAGCGGCAGGGTGTATGTCAAACCCAGGTAAGGTTCTTCGCGTTGCATCGAATTAATCCGCATGCTCCGCCGCTTGTGCGGGCCCCCGTCAATTCCTTTGAGTTTTAGCCTTGCGGCCGTACTCCCCAGGCGGGGCGCTTAATGCGTTAGCTGCGGCACGGAATCCGTGGAATGGACCCCACACCTAGCGCCCAACGTTTACGGTGTGGACTACCAGGGTATCTAATCCTGTTCGCTCCCCACACTTTCGCTCCTCAGCGTCAGGTCATTCCCAGAGAACCGCCTTCGCCACCGGTGTTCCTCCTGATATCTGCGCATTTCACCGCTACACCAGGAATTCCGTTCTCCCCTGAATACCTCTAGTCTGCCCGTATCGAAAGCAAGCCAGGTGTTAAGCACCTGGTTTTCACTCCCGACGCGACAAACCGCCTACGAGCCCTTTACGCCCAATAATTCCGGACAACGCTCGCACCCTACGTATTACCGCGGCTGCTGGCACGTAGTTGGCCGGTGCTTCTTTAGTGGGTACCGTCACTTGCGCTTCGTCCCCACCGAAAGAGGTTTACAACCCGAAGGCCGTCATCCCTCACGCGGCGTTGCTGGATCAGGCTTCCGCCCATTGTCCAATATTCCCCACTGCTGCCTCCCGTAGGAGTCTGGGCCGTGTCTCAGTCCCAGTGTGACCGGTCACCCTCTCAGGCCGGCTACCCGTCGAAGCCATGGTGAGCCATTACCTCACCATCAAGCTGATAGGCCGCGAGCACATCCCTGGCCGAAAAAACTTTCCACCACAACCCATGCGAGAAGTGGTCATATCCGGTATTAATCACCGTTTCCGGTGGCTATCCCAAAGCCAAGGGCAGATTACTCACGTGTTACTCACCCGTTCGCCGCTCGAGTACCACCGAAGTGGCCTTTCCGCTCGACTTGCATGTGTTAAGCACGCCGCCAGCGTTCGTCCTGAGCCAGGATCAAACTCTCCATCGAAAACCATCAACCCAACCCCCACAAAAAA
>NZ_JBDGKQ010000007.1:0-20478 GCF_057656315.1 Nocardioides sp. Soil_C_8 | reverse complement strand
GTCACCATCAAGCCGGTCATCGACCTCAACGCGGACCTCTCCACCCCGGCCTACGAGGTCCCCGACCGGATCCGCGAGCAAGTCATTCTCCGGGACCGCACGTGCGTGTTCCCGTGGTGCACCCGTCCCGCGCGGGGATGCGACATCGACCACGTCATCGAGTTCGACCCCGACGCGACAGCCGAGGGTCGGCCACAACCCGGGCCCACCGCGTCGTGGAACCTCGCGGCCCTGTGTCGGTTCCACCACCGCCTGAAGACCCACACCGCCTGGCACTACGAGATGACCGAGCCCGGAGTCTTCGAGTGGACCAGCCCGCACGGCCACCGCTACCGACGCGACGGCACCGGCACCACCGCGATCAACCAGGCCGAGCCACCCGACCCGCCCGACCCGCCCCACGTCCCGCGTCCTCGCCGACCATGACCCCGCCCCGCACCCCGCCACCCCACCAGGTAGCGGGGCCACAGGCATGTCCTCGGTACGCCTGACCGGCGCACGAAGCAAATCTGGCGGGAGCGGGCCGCGGGCGAGCCAGCGGCGGACCTACCCTCGAAGACGAGGTGATCGTGCTGGTGTTCTCGCTGATCCCCGCACTCCTCGCCCTCTACCTCGCGTGGGCTCGGCGCCTGTCAGCGACTACACCCGCGTGTAGGTGACGTCGAAGTCGTGGATCCATTCGCCGTCCTCGACGAGGTAGCACGCGCTGTCGATCCGCTGCCCGTCCTCGGAGAGCCTGCCCTCGAAGCGCTGGTCGAAGTCGTCCGGACCGGTCGCGCGACGCCACCACCTCCACACGCCGTCGCGGAAGGACATGTGCAGCGTGCGTGAGACCGCGCGGGAGTCGACGTAGTGCGCGGTGAGATCGCCCTCGGCCCCCTCGTCGGCCGCCATGATCAGCACGACGCCTTCAGGGAACATCGGGTTGTCGGCGATCGAGCGCTGCAGGACCACCTTCTGGTCGCGGAGCCACTCCAGCGTCATCTCCCCGGCGACCTTCTCGTCGAGGTGCCGGGGTGCGTCGACGAGCTGTGTCCAGCGGCCGATGAGCGGCTCGAGGTCCTTGATGTCCGGCACGTGCCGACGCTACGACGCGGGCCTGCCGGCGTCGACCCTCGTCAGTCGGCGCTTGCCGGCTCCACCCACGCCCCCAGCCACGTGGCGATGACGTCGTACGCCTGCGCGCGGACGGCGGGGCGGGAGAGCACGACGTCGTGGATGGCGCCCTCGACGGCGACGGAGGTGACGTGCGTGCCGACCGAGGAGGCCCAGCGCCGGATCTGCTCGACGTCGAGCACGATGTCGTGGGTGGCGGCGGTCTCCTCGGTCTGCTCGCCGAACCAGGACCTGGCCGAGGAGAGCACGAGGGTGGGGGAGTCGATGTCGAGGCCGGCGTGCAGGAGCGCGTGGCCGCGGCGCACGGCACGCAGCCAACCGACGTACACGGGTCGCGAGTCGAGCGGCTTCCAGGTGAGGTCGTAGTCCCACTCGCCGGCGTGCTCGCGGTGCAGCGAGCGGCCGTAGACGGTGCTCACCCGGCGCGGGATCTCCTGCATGGGCCGGCTGGTCCCGAGCCGCTCGATCGCCAGGCGCGCCGCGGGGCTGCGCAGCCACGCAGCCCCCTGCATGTCGAACCACGGGGAGTTGAGCACCATCGCCGTCAGCTCGGGCGGGCGCCGCTCCTTGACCCACAGCGGGACGGTCAGGCCGCCGGTGGAGTGACCGGACGCGACCACCTCGCGGTGGCCGTCGCGCTGGGTGATGCGCCACCACGCGAGGTCGATCTCGGCGAAGTACTCGCCGAGGTCGGCGACGTAGTGCGGGGTCTGGTGCTCACGCAGCGACCGGCCGTACTTGCGGAGGTCGAGGGCGTAGAAGGTGTAGCCCCGGTCGGCCCACCAACGGGCGTACTCGGTGTGGAAGAAGTAGTCGGCGAAGCCGTGCACGTGCAGCACGGCGCGGCCGTTGGGTCGCTCGGGGGCCAGCGTCACGAGCGTCGCGACGACGGGACCCTCGGGGTCGGGCGGGAGGGAGATCGTCTCCACCCGGAAGTCAGGACCGAGGATGTCGGCCTGCAGCGGGACCAGAGGCATGTGAGGAGGGTATCGATCGGCCCGGACTTTCCCGGTTCCACCTCGGCGAACCTCTGTCGAGCCCTACCCTTCGGTGGTGTCGAGTGCGTTGGGGTCCGTGGCGCGCGGCATCGCGTCCTACGTCCAGCAGCGCGTCGAGGGCTGGCGCACCGGCTCGCGCGGCAGCCAGGCGTTCCTCCTGCTGGTCTTCGTCGCCCTCGTTGGCGCGGCCGTCGGCATCGGGGAGCTGGCCCGGATCGTCGTCCCGGTGTCGCTGTGGTTCCTCGTCCTGATGCTCGGGCTGATGCTGCTGCGCTTCGTGCCGCTGCTCCTGCTGACCGGGGTGCTGGGTGCCGCCGCCTACTGGACGTCGGTGGAGACCGACTTCGCCACCCCGAGCCGTGGGTCGGCGCTGCTGATCCTCGCCGTGGGCGTCCTCCTGGCGATCTACCAGTCGAGCCGGCAGCGTTCGGGCCTGCCGATGGCGCTCAGCGAGGCGGTGCTGAGCGAGCTGCGCGACCGGTTGCAGCGTCAGGGAGTGGTGCCGCAGCTGCCCAACGGCTGGCGCTCGGAGTCCGCGACGATCACCGCCAACGGCCCCAGCTACGCCGGTGACTTCCTCGTCGCCGACCTCCGCGAGGGCCGGTGGCTGGAGATGGCCCTGGTCGACGTCTGCGGCAAGGGCACCTCCGTCGGCCCGCAGGCGCTGCAGTTCGCGGGGGCGCTCGGCGGCCTGATCGGCGCCCTGCCCCCGGCCGAGCTCATGGCGGCGGCCAACCACTTCCTGCTGCGTCAGGAGTCCGACGAGTCGCTGGCGACCGCCGTGCACCTCAAGATCGACCTGGTGACCGGCGACTACACGATCACCAGCGCGGGGCACCCCCCGGCACTCCACTGGCACCTGGGCCAGCGGGGGTGGGCCATCGACAACGCGCGCGGCATGGCGCTCGGCGTGATCGACGACGCCGAGTTCACGCCGAGCCGCGGGCGGCTGCGCCCGGGGGAGGCGCTGATGTTCTACACCGACGGCGTCATCGAGTCCGCCGACCAGGACCTCGACGAGGGCATCGACTGGCTGCGCCACGCGGCGCTGCAGGCCGTCGAGACCCGCGGGTTCGCCGGCATGCCCAAGCGGGTGCTCAAGAAGGTGTCACGCGGTGACGACGACCGGGCCATGCTCGTGCTCGAGCGGCAGCCGCTCACGTCTCCCGAGCTGGACTCCGAGCGCGCCCGCAGCCTCGGCGTCTGAGCTCAGGCGCCGCGCGAGTAGAGCTCGCGGATGACGTCCTCGATGGCAGGCTCCTGGATCGAGAGGTCCGCGACGTCGTACGACGCTGCGACGGCCGCCACGACGGGCGCGGCGCTCGCCTCGGCCGGGAACGACAGCCACTGCCGCGGTCCGTCGACCCGACGCACCGTCGCCCCCGGCACCTCGATGGGCGGCGCCTCGTCGACGAGGTCGACGACGAGCGTGCGTGACGACCCGCCCTCGGCGTGCAGCCCGGCCAGCGAGCCGTCATAGACCGAGGTGCCGTGGTCGATCACGATCACCCGGTCGCAGAGCGCCTCGATGTCCTGCAGGTCGTGCGTGGTGAGGAGGAGGGTGGTGCCACGCTCGTCGTTGAGCGCGCGGAGGAACTCGCGCAGGCGTCCCTTGCTGACCACGTCCAGGCCGATCGTCGGCTCGTCGAGGTAGAGCACCTCGGGGTCGTGCAGCAGTGCCGCCGTGATGTCGCCGCGCATCCGCTGGCCCAGGCTCAGCTGGCGCACCGGGGTGTCGAGCTGGTCGCCGAGGTCGAGCAGGTCGACGAACCGGTCCAGGTTCTCGCGGTAGCGCGCGGGCGCGATCCGGTACATCTTCTGGAGCAGGTCGAACGAGTCACGCAGCGGGAGGTCCCACCAGAGCGTCGAGCGCTGGCCGAAGACCACCCCGATGCGCCGGGCGAGCTCGACCCGGTCGCGGCTCGGGTCGAGGCCGGCGACCCGGACCTGCCCGCCCGTGGGCACGAGGATCCCGGTGAGCATCTTGATCGTCGTCGACTTCCCGGCGCCGTTCGGCCCGATGTAGCCGACCATCTCGCCGGCTCCGACGGAGAAGGTCAGGTCGTGCACGGCCCGCACCGAGTCGCGGACCCGGCGACGCCGTCCCTCGACCCGGCGGCGTACGTCGAAGGTGCGCTCGAGGTCGCGCACGTCGATCAGCGGCTCGTGCTGGGATCCGGTGACGGACATCGGTCAGCTCCCCGTGGAGGTGTAGTGGCGGACGCCGGAGCGCCACACGAGCAGGGCGACGGCCATGGTCAGCACGCCCGCGACGGGCGAGGCGAACTGGAACGCCTCGGGCATCCCGGTCGGGTCCGGGCGGTCGAGGAGGTACAGGCACGGGTACCAGTTGACGAAGGCGACCGGGATGACGAACGTGAGCCCGACCAGCACCTCGCGCGGGAAGATGGTGAGCGGGTACTGCGTCACCGTGGCGCCGCCGTAGGTGAAGGCGTTGGCGAACTCCGTGGCGTCCGTGGTCCAGAACTGGACGCACGAGAACCCGACGAAGAGACCGAAGAACACCAGCCCGCCGCTGACCAGCATCGACGCGGCCACCAGCAACCGGGCCGGGGTCCAGTCGACGTAGGTGCACGCCCACCCGAACACGATGGCGGCCTGGGTCAGCCGACCGAGGCGGCGCAGGGTGAACTGGTCGGCGCACACCTGCACGAGCAGCGGCACCGGCTTGGTCATCATCTGGTCCAGGCGACCGGTCCGGATGTAGGTGCCGATCCGCTCCACGCTGCCGATCGCGGTGTCGGCCACGGCCAGCGCGAGGGAGGCGCTGCCGTAGAGCAGCGCCACCTCGTGGAGCGTGAAGCCTGCGAGGTCGTCGAGGTGGGCGAACATGATCCAGAGGCCCACGAAGTCGAGGGCGGTGATCAGCCCGTTGCCCACCGCGAGCAGCACGAACGACGTGGGGTACTGCCACGCCGCCCGGATCCACAGCCATGCGATCTGCCCGTACGAGCGCAGGTGCAGCGCCGGTCCGGCCTCAGCCACCCTGGACCACCACCTTCCGCGTCGCCAGGCGCAGCACGCCTTGGCAGGCGGCCAGCAGCACGACGGCCCAGACGACCTGGAACCCCAGCGCGGCCACGAGGTCCGACCCGGTGTGCTTGCCGAGCCACACGTCCGCGGGCACCTGGACGTACGACGCCCACGGCAGTGCCTGGGCCAGCGCGCCGAGCCAGCCGGGGAACAGCACGAGGGGCAGCATCATCCCGCTGAAGAAGATCGCGAACGCGCCGCTCATCACCTTCACGCCCGACTGGTCGAGCAGCCAGAAGGCGGTGCAGGCGACGAGGAACCGGATCGCGAAGCTCACCACCACCGCGAGCACCAGCGACACCGCGAACGCGAGCGCCGTCAGAGCGGTGGCCGGGAGGGCGATGTCGAACACCACGAAGCCGATGACCGTGGGGCCGACTCCACGGGTGAGCAGGTGGTACGCCGCCCGCCCGAGGTCGCTTGCGAGGTACCACCCGACCAGTCCCACGGGTCGGTAGAGGTCGATCGCCACGTCACCGGTGCGGATCCGTTCGGCGAGGTCGTCGGTGGTGCCGCCGCCCCAGAGCGCGATCGTCATGAGCAGCGCCTGCCCGAGCCAGACGTACGTCACCGCGTCCTGGGCGTCGTAGCCGCCGGCAGTGGGGTTCGCGTCCCACAGGGCCAGGTAGGCGTAGGAGTAGATGATCCCGAACACCGAGTTGGTGAAGATCCCCGCGAGCGTCGCGGCCCGGTAGGTGGAGTAGCGGCGGAACGCGCGGGTCGCGACGGCGACGTGCAGCACCGGCTTCCCCCTCACGCGTGTTCGATCCCCGGCCCACCCACGAAGGGGCCGGGGATCGTCTCACACCTGACGGGGGCGGTGCACCTCAGCCGTGGCGGACAAGGTTGACCACACCGATGGTGCGGCCCTGGGCGTCACGGGTGATGGCGACGCCGGCGCGCTTGGCGCGCGGGCTGAGCAGGATCTCCCGGTGGCCGGGGGAGTCGAGCCAGAGGGACACCATCGCCTCGGGGCTCAGGTTCGTGCCCCGGACGAGTGTCTCGCCGGCCCACGAGTTGTCGCACTTGCGGATCACCTCGCGCTGGTCACGGTGCTCCAGCACCCCGGTGCGGGCGATGCGGGCACCCCACTGCTCGGCGAGCTGGTCGGTGCAGACGTCGAAGTTCCAGATCTTGCGCAGGCCGTGCTCGGCGCGCGCCTGGTTGATCCGGACCATCAGCGCGTCCTCCAGCTGGTCGCTGCTCGCGCTGGCGGAGACGACCGAAGCAGTGCGCGGCACGGACCAGGTCGCGGCATCGGCAGCCGCGGTCATGCCGGACGCAACGGCAGCGGCGACGCCGAGGGCGGCGACACGCGAGAGGTGGCGGGAGTGGCGCACGGGGTTCCTCCAGGGGGATCCACCGGCCGGGGGATGAGGGCGGATCTTGACGGAATCTAAGTAAAATTCGCGGTTGACCTTATGCAGGGGCTGTGCGCGAAGTCGAGTCCAGGCCGGTGCGAGCGTCGTCAAGCAGAAGGTTTCATCAATTTTTGGTAGTGCTGCATCCACTGCACATGGAAGCGCCTTGACCGTTTCTGCATGACGAGAACGCCGAAAAAAGAGACCCGTGGTCTGGACCTCTCGGTCCGACCACGAGTCTCGTGGGGTGTGTGGGGTTGGTGTGACCTATGGGCGCTGAGGGGCGGCCCGCGCGCTCAGTGCTCGATGGGGGTCAGTGCTGGTAGGTGCCGTGCAGGATGGCGCGGCCGAGCGTCTTGAAGGCGAGGTTGAAGGAGACGACCGCGTTGGACGCATCCGCGTCGACGCCGAGCGAGGCGTCCTTCACGGCATGCACCACGAAGAAGTACCGGTGCGGCTGGTCGCCCTGCGGCGGGGCCGCACCCATGAAGCCCGCCTCGCCGCCGTCGTTGCGGACGTGGAAGGCCTTGCCGGGCAGGTCTCCCGAGGCGGCGCCGGTGTCGAGGGAGGTGACGTCCGCCGGGACGTCGACCAGGCACCAGTGCCAGAACCCGCTCGGGGTGGGTGCGTCGGGGTCGAAGCAGGTCACCACGTAGGACTGGGTGCCCTCCGGTGCCCCCGACCAGCTCAGCTGCGGCGAGGTGTTGCCCTTGTCGGCCACCTGGTCGTCCTTCAGGGGGGCGCCGTCGGTGACGTCCGCGCTCGTGACCGTGAAGGACTCGGTCGCCGGCAGGTAGTCGTATGGATTGGGGGACACAGGTCGCTCGATGCTCATTCCTCGAACGTAGCCATCCCTCCGCGAGCCCGAAAGGGACAATCGGGGCATGAGCCAGCGCGGTGCCGACCCCCATCCCTACCTGGCGGGGCTGGTGCTCACCGGTCGCAAGGTGGTGGTCGTCGGAGGCGGCCACGTCGCGCAGCGGCGCGTGTCCGGCCTGCTCGGCGCCGGGGCCGACGTGACGGTCGTCAGCCTCGAGGTCACGCCCGCGCTCGAGGGGATGGAGGGCGAGATCACCCTCGTGCTGCGCGAGTTCACCGAGACCGACCTCGACGGTGCCTGGTACGTCGTCGCCGCCACCGACGACCCGGCCGTCAACGCCCGCGTCGTCGCCGCCGCGGATGCCCGGCACACGTTCTGCGTCCGCGCCGACGACGCGCTCGGCGGCACGGCCTGGACCCCGGCCGTGGGTCACCACGGCACCGTGACCGTGGGGGTGCTCGGCAACCGGGAGCCGCGGAAGTCGGCCTCGCTCCGCGACGACATCGTCACCGCACTGCGCGACGGCCACCTGACGGCGTCCGACGCGCTCGACCGGAGCCCGGGCGTCGTCCTCGTCGGCGGGGGACCGGGTGAGCCCGAGCTCGTCACCGTCGCGGCCCGGCACGCCCTGGCCACGGCCGACGTCGTCGTGGCGGACCGGCTGGCGCCGCGCGAGCTCCTTGACGAGCTCGGTCCCGACGTCGAGCTGATCGACGTCGCCAAGCTGCCGCGCGGCCGGTCGGCGTCGCAGCAGACCATCAACGACGTGATCGTGGACCGTGCCCGTGCGGGCAAGCGCGTCGTGCGCTTCAAGGGCGGCGACAACTTCGTCTTCGGCCGCGGCTACGAGGAGCTGCTGGCGTGCGCCGCCGCCGACGTGCCCGTCACGGTCGTGCCCGGCCTGAGCTCGGCCATCGCCGTACCGGCCCGGGTCGGCATCCCGGTCACCCACCGCGGGATCGCCCACGAGTTCACCGTCATCTCCGGACACCTTCCGCCCGGCCACCCCGACTCCCTGGTCGCGTGGGACGCCGTCGCCGGGCTCCGGGGGACCCTCGTCCTGCTGATGGCGGTCGACAACGCGCCCGCGATCGCGGAGGTCCTGCTCGCCGGCGGGCGCGACGGCGACACCCCTGTGGCCGTCGTCGTCGACGGCACCATGCCGACCGAGCGCACGGTCCTCAGCACCCTCGACACCCTGGCCGCGGACCTGGCCGCCCACCGCGTCGTGCCGCCCGCGATCATCGTGGTGGGCGAGGTCGTGGCCGTGGCGCGTCCGGCACACTACGGGCGTGACTGACCCCGTCGAGCTGGACGACCCCGGCGACCCGCGCCTGGCCGACTACCGCGACCTGCGCGACGTCGAGCTCCGCAAGAGCCTCGAGGCCGAGCACGGGCTCTTCCTCGCCGAGGGGGAGAAGGTCGTGCGCCGTGCGATCGAGGCCGGCCACGAAGCGCGGTCGTTCCTGATGGCGCCGCGCTGGCTCGACGGCCTCGCCGACGTGCTCGACCGCAGCCCCGCGCCCTGCTACGTCCTGTCCGAGGCGCTCATCGAGCAGGTCACCGGCTTCCACGTCCACCGCGGCGCACTGGCGTCGCTGCGCCGGCGCCCCCTGCCGCCCGTGGACGAGGTCCTCGACGGGGCGCGCTCGGTGCTGGTGCTTGAGGACCTCGTCGACCACACCAACGTCGGCGCGGTGTTCCGCTCCGGCGCCGCCCTCGGCTTCGACGCGGTGCTGCTGGCACCGCGGTGCGCCGACCCGCTCTACCGTCGATCGATCAAGGTCGGCATGGGAGCGGTGTTCTCCACGCCCTGGACGCGCCTGCCCGACTGGTACGACGCCCTGCCGGGCCTCTCCCGCCGCGGGTTCACGACCGTCGCGCTCACCCTCGCCGAGGACTCCACGCCGATCGAGGAGGCAGTCGACGGCATCGATCGGCTGGCGCTGGTGCTCGGGTCGGAGGGCCACGGGCTCTCCACGCGCTGGGAGACGTCGGCCGACCGCCGCGCGATCATCCCGATGCGCGCCGGGATCGACTCCCTCAACGTCGCGGCGGCCAGCGCCGTGGCCTGCTACGCCGCCGCGCGCCGCTGAGGCGTCAGGACAGCCGGTGTCGCAGCCGCCGGGCGGCCACGACGACCACGGCGACGCCGATCAGCACGTAGACGATGTTGCTGACGGGACCGACGTACCCCTCGACGACGTGCCACTGCTCACCGAGCTCGTAGCCGGCGAGGATGAGTGCCGCGTTCCAGACCAGGCTGCCCGCGGTGGTGAAGACGCAGAACCGCAGCAGCGGCATCCGGTCGATGCCGGCCGGGATCGAGATGAGGCTGCGGACACCCGGCACCAACCGGCCGACGAAGACCGCAGTCCGCCCGTGACGGCTGAACCATGCCACGGCCCGGCGGACGTCGTGGGCGTGCATCAGCGGGATCCGGTCGGCCAGCGCGCAGATCCGCTCCAACCCCCAGGCCGCCCCGAGCCAGTAGAGGACGAGCGCCCCCGCGAGCGAGCCGGCCGTCGCCCAGGCGATCGCCGCGAGGACGCTGTAGTAGCCCTGGCTGGCGGTGTAGCCGGCGAGCGGCAGCACCAGCTCGCTCGGCACGGGCGGGAACACCGTCTCGAGAGCGGTGGCGAGGCCGACCCCGGGGGAGCCGACCGTGCGCATCACGAGCACGACCCAGTCGAGCACGGCTTCCACGAGTCGTTCTCTCCCTGGTTCGGTGCGGTTGCGTCAGGGTAGTAGTAGCAACCGCGCCCAACTCCCGGCCGGCTACCCGCGTTGGCGCAGCGACTCGTGGAGCACGATCGAGCCGGCCACGGCGGCGTTGAGGGACGAGGCGGTGCCGACCATCGGGATGGCCACCACCTCGTCGCACGCCGCGCGCCACGCTGAGGACAGGCCGTGGGTCTCGTTGCCGACGACGACCACCAACCGGCCACGCAGGTCGGCCTGCGCGAGGCCGGTGCCCTCCTCGTCGGTGCCGACTATGCGGTAGCCGTGGGCGTGGGCGTGCTCGACGACCGGTCCGGGGCCCGGCACGCGCAGCACCGTCAGGGCGAACAGCGAGCCGGTGCTGGCTCGGACCGCCTGCGGGTCGTAGGGGTCGGCGGCGTGGCCGGTGACCACGAGGGCGGAGGCGCCGAACGCGTCGGCCGAGCGGGCCAGCGTGCCGATGTTGCCGGGGCTGGTGGGGCGGTCGAAGACGACGACCGGACCGTGCCGTCGCCGGGAGTCCTCCAGGCGCGCGACGCCGTCGTCGGGCATCTCGACGACCGCGACCAGCTCGGCTCCCGCCTCGCGACCGCTGAGCCGTGCGTGCAGCTCGGGGGAGAGCACCACCCGTTCGGCGTCGGTCCTCGACCAGAGGTCGTCGGACCAGGCGGAGGCGGCACCGTCGGCACGCAGCAGGGCGCGCACCGTCCACCCCTCCTCGACAACCCGGGTGATGGGGCGGACGCCCTGCACCAGGAACTCCCGGTTGCGGTGGCGCTTGGAGCGGTTGGTCAGGAGCGCCTCCCACTGCTGGAAGCGGGCGTTCTCGCGGGTGATGCGCAGCTCAGGCATCTCGCGTCAGCTGGTGGCGGCGGCGGGCCAGGACAGGGGGTAGTCCTCGGCGGCGGCGTCGTGCTTCTTGGTCAGTCGCTTGCGCGACTTCGCCGAGAGCCGGTCGCCGAAGACGGTGCCCAGGGTGTGGTCGGTCTCGTGCTGCAGGCACCGCGCCAGCAGGCCGTCGCCCTCGAAGGAGACCGGCTCGCCGTCGAGGCCCTGGCCGTCGACTCGCGCCCAGTCGGGGCGAGGGCACGGCTCGAAGGAGCCGGGGAAGGACAGGCAGCCCTCGTCGTCGTCCTCGAGGCGGCGGTCCTTGCCCTCTGGCAGGGTGAGCACGGGGTTGCAGACGACGCCGACGGTGCGCACGCCCTCGTCGTCGGGGCAGTCGAAGACGAACATCGCGACGTCCTCACCGATCTGGCACGCCGCGAGCCCGACGCCCTCGGCGGCGTACATCGTCGCCACCATGTCGGCTGCCAGCGCGTGGAGCGCGTCGTCGTACGACGTCACCGCGGCCTGGCGGCGGTGCATCACCGGCGTGCCCCAGCGGGTGATGGGGCGGACGGTGCCGCCCTCGGGCAGGGGGCCGTGGGGTGTCCGGAGACCGGGGTCCGTGCCGGTGCGGGCGTCGGTCGGCTGCTCGTCGGGCATGCGGGGAATCCTAGCCAGCGGTGGGGGCGCGGCGCGCAGCGCCTCGGGGTGCTGGCGGCGGATGTAACTCAGAGTTACATTAGGGCCATGTCCTTCATCAGCAGCCTCCGACCGGGCGGCCGCCACGGCTTGTCGTCCCGGGAGACCCGCGACCCGATCGGTCTCGCGGTCGCCGCGGTCAACCGGCTGGCGCAGAGCGACCTCATCGACCGGGTGGGCCTGCGCAAGCAGGCCGAGCAGGCGGTCTACTCGACGACCCGCAACGGCTTCCGCGTGGCGACCGCGGCCGGGCGGACCTTCGCCCGCGCCGGGCGCAGCACCGCCGGCGCCCGCCCCGCCAGCGCCTCCTCACGCGGGCTCTTCGACCTCACGCCCTCCGACGACGAGGCCATGCTGCTCGAGGTCGTCCGCGAGCTGGCCGGCGAGGTGCTGCGGCCCGCCGCCTCCGCGGCCGACGAGGCGTGCGCGCCCCCGGCGGAGGTCCTGGCCGCCGCCCAGGACGTCGGGTTGGTCACCCTCGGCGTTCCCGAGGAGCTCGGCGGGATCATGGAGGAGCGCTCGGCGATGGCCGGGGCGCTCGTCGCCGAGGCGCTCGCGCACGGCGACATGGGGCTCGCCGTCGCCACCCTCGCGCCCGGTGCCGTCGCCACCGCGATCGGGCTCTGGGGCACCGACGCCCAGCAGCAGACCTACCTGCCCGCGTTCACCGGCGACGGCACGGCTGTCCCCGCCGCCGCGCTGACGATCGCCGAGCCGACGGTCCTCTTCGACCCCTTCGACCTCGCGACCACCGCGCTGCGCGACGACGACGGCTTCGTCCTCGACGGGATGAAGTCGGCCGTCGTCCGCGGTGCCGACGCGGAGCTCTTCGTCGTGGCCGCGATGCTCGACGGCACCCCCGCGATGTTCCTCGTCGAGTCCGGCGCCGACGGGCTCGAGGTGGAGGCCGATCCGTCGATGGGCGTGCGCGCCGCCGGGCTCTCGCGCCTGCACCTCACCGGCGTACGGGTCAGCGACGACGCGCTGCTCGGCGACACCGACGGCACGGCCTACGCCGAGTGCGTGCGTCTCTCGCGCCTCGCCTGGTGTGCCCTGGCCGTCGGCACCGGGCAGGCGGTCCTCGACCACGTCACCCCCTACGTCAACGAGCGCGAGGCGTTCGGCGAGCCCATCAGCCACCGCCAGTCGG
Source organism: Nocardioides sp. Soil_C_8 (assembly GCF_057656315.1). Lineage (NCBI taxonomy): Bacteria > Bacillati > Actinomycetota > Actinomycetes > Propionibacteriales > Nocardioidaceae > Nocardioides > Nocardioides sp. Soil_C_8. The sequence goes on along the minus strand of NZ_JBDGKQ010000007.1, from coordinate 7,731 downwards.
TGGCGTTCATGGTCGCCGACATGGCCATCGAGGTGCAGGCGATGCGCCTGCTCACCTGGAAGGCCGCCTCGCGCGCCACCCGCGGCCAGGACTTCGCCCGCGAGGTCGGGCTGGCCCGGCAGCTGTGCGCCGAGAAGGGGATGCGGATCGGCCTCGACGGTGTGCAGCTCCTGGGCGGGCACGGATTCGTCAAGGAACACCCGGTCGAACGGTGGTACCGCGACCTGCGGGCCGTCGGCGTGATGGAAGGTGCGGTGCTGCTCTGATGATCAACCTGGAGACCCCCAGGAAGCACGCGACGCTCATCGACCAGGCCCACCAGCTGGCGATGAACATGCTGCGACCGATCTCGCGCAAGTACGACCGCGCCGAGCACGCCTACCCCAAGGAGCTCGACATGCTCGCCGCGCTGATCGACGGCGTGTCCGAGACCGGGGCAACCAGCGGCGCCGGCGCGGGCGGCGTACGACGCGACCCCGCGACCGACGGCGACGGCGGCGACGGCGACGGCGGCGGCGCCAAGGTCCGCAACGGGACCAACCTCGCCTCGGTCCTCTCCGTCGCCGAGATGTGCTGGGGCGACACCGCGCTGCTGCTGTCGATGCCGCGGCAGGGCCTCGGCAACTCCGCGATCGCATCGGTCGCCAACGACGAGCAGCTCGAGCGCTACAAGGGCACGTGGGCGGCGATGGCGATCACCGAGCCCGGCACCGGGTCCGACTCCGCCAACATCACCACCACCGCGGTGAAGGACGGCGACCACTACGTCATCAACGGCGAGAAGATCTACGTCACCTCCGGCGAGCGCGCCGACTCGGTGGTGGTCTGGGCGACGCTCGACAAGGAGCTCGGGCGGGCGGCGATCAAGTCCTTCCTGGTCCGCAAGGACAACCCCGGTCTCACGGTCGAGCGGCTCGAGCACAAGCTCGGCATCCGGGCCTCCGACACTGCGGCGATCACCCTCACCGACTGCCGGGTGCCGGCCGAGGACCTGCTCGGCTCGCCCGAGATCGACACGAAGTCCGGCTTCGGCGGTGCGATGGCGACCTTCGACAACACCCGCCCGCTGGTCGCGGCGATGGCCGTCGGGTGCGCCCGGGCGGCGCTCGACCTGACCCGTGACCTGCTCGAGCAGGCAGGCGTGGTCGTCGACTACGACCGCCCGGCGCAGTCCCAGTCCGCTGCCGCGGCGACCTTCCTGCGCCTGGAGGCCGACTGGGAGGGGGCGAAGCTGCTGATGATGCAGGCGGCGTGGATGGCCGACAACCGCAAGCCCAACTCGCTGGAGGCCTCGATGGCCAAGGCGAAGGCGGGCCGCGTCGGCTCCGACGTGACCCTGTCGTGCGTGCAGCTGTGCGGCACCCTCGGCTACAGCGAGTCCGAGCTGCTGGAGAAGTGGGCCCGCGACTCCAAGATCCTCGACATCTTCGAGGGCACCCAGCAGATCCAGCAGCTGATCGTGGCCCGCAGGGTGCTCGGGCTGACGAGCGCCGAGCTGAGGTAGCGGCCCGGGCACGACGAAAGCCCCTCCCGGGTGCACCGGGAGGGGCTTCGCGATGTCGGAGGTCAGGAGACGGACTTGAAGGGGTCGTGCTCGGCGAGGATCTTGTCGACACGGGCCTGGTCGATGCGGGACACCACGTAGCTGTCCTCCTGGGCGTCGCGGACGCACTTGGCGAGGGTGAAGCTCGAGGTCGTGAGGAACATCGTCCCGAGGCCCAGGAAGGCGCGGATCCACGGGTCGACCGGGAGGTAGAAGATCGCGAAGATCATGGTCAGCAGCGCGACGGCGAAGGAGACGCCGGCCTGCAGGAAGAAGGCGTTGGTGTTCTTGGAGGGAGTCGTGGAGGCCATGGGTCAACCGTCGTCCGCCCACGGCGTCGCGGGAGCCGCCGCACTACCCGGTCCGGGCTGAGTACCTGCGCTCAACCGCTCCGAGTACCTTCGGCGCATGCCGGACCGACCTGCGCACATGACGCCCGAGGAGTTCCGCCGCCACGGGCACGCCGCCATCGACTGGATCGCCGACTACTGGGCCTCGCTGGACGAGCTGCCCGTCCGTGCGCAGGTCGCCCCCGGCGACGTACGGCGGCTCCTGCCGGCGTCGCCTCCCGAGGTCCGGGAGCCGTTCGACGCGCTCCTCGCCGACCTCGACCGCGTCGTCGTGCCCGGGCTGACGCACTGGCAGCACCCGCGGTTCTTCGCCTACTTCCCGGCCAACTCCTCGCCCGCCGCGATCCTCGGCGACCTGCTCTCCAGCGGCATCGGCGCGCAGGGGATGATCTGGGCGACGAGCCCGGCGGTGACCGAGGTCGAGCAGGTGGTGCTGGACTGGTTCGCCGAGGCGCTCGGCCTCCCGGACGCGTTCCGCAGCGACGGCCCCGGTGGCGGTGTCATCCAGGACACCGCGTCCACGGCGACGTTCACCGCCCTGCTGTCCGCGCTCCACCGCGCCAGCGGCGGAGACGTACGACGTCACGGCGTCGGCGAAGCCGGGTGGCGGGTCTACGGGTCCACGCAGGCCCACTCGTCGCTGGCGAAGGCCGCGATGATGGCCGGCCTCGGCGAGGACGCCGTGCGCACGATCGCCGTCGACCCCGCGACGCAGGCGATGGACGTCGGCGCCCTGCGCACCGCCATCGCCGAGGACACTGCTGCGGGGCTGCGGCCGGTGATGGTGCACGTCGCCGCCGGCAGCACGTCGACCGGCGCGATGGACGACATCGCCGCCGTCGCCGACGCCGTACGTGACCGGGGCGTCTGGCTCCACGTCGACGCCGCCTGGGCCGGCGTCGCCGCGGTGTGCCCCGAGCACCGCGACCACCTCGCCGGAGTGGAGGACGCGGACTCCTTCGTCACCAACCCGCACAAGTGGCTGCTGACCACCTTCGACTGCAGCACCTTCTGGGTGCGCGACCGCGCCGCCCTGACCGGGGCGCTGTCGATCCTCCCGGAGTACCTCCGCAACGCCGCCACCGAGTCGGGAGAGGTCGTCGACTACCGGGACTGGCACCCGCAGCTCGGGCGCCGGTTCCGCGCGGTCAAGCTGTGGGCGGTGCTGCGCACCTACGGGCTCGAGGGCGTGCGTGCCCACGTCCGCAGCGGTGTCGCGCTGGCGGAGCGCGTCGCCGCGCTGGTCGCCGCCGACGACCGCTTCGAGATGGTGACCGAGCCCTCGCTGTCGCTGGTGGTCTTCCGGCTCACCGCCGGCGACGAGGAGACGATGGCGGCGATGGAGGCCGTCAACGCCTCCGGGGAGGCGTACCTCTCCCACACGACGGTCGAGGGCCGCGCCGCGATCCGGCTCGCGGTCGGCAGCTGGCGCACGACCGAGGCGGACGTGGACCGCACCTGGCGTGCGCTGCAGCAGGCCGCCTCCGCTCAGGGCTGACCCGGCCGGATCCGGGCTGGCAGGGTGGTCGCCATGAAGCTCTTCGCCGACACGCCCCTCCGCCGCACGCTGCAGGTGCTCGCCGACGTCCTGTTCGTCGTGTGGCTCGTGCTCTGGGTGTGGATCGGCGTGGCCGTCCACGACGGCACCGAGCAGCTGGCCGCACCCGCCCGGCAGACCGACTCCGCGGCGACGTCGATGGCCGAGCAGCTGCGCGACGCCGGCGGCCGGCTCGGGGAGGCCCCGCTGGTCGGTGACGAGCTGGCCGTGCCGTTCGACCGCGCCGCCGACGCCTCCGACGGGCTCGCCGCGGCGGGGCGTGACACGGTCGAGGCCGTCGAACGGCTGGCGCTGCTGCTCGGCCTGTCGGTCGCTCTCATCCCGATCCTCATCGTGTCGGCGATCCACCTGCCCCTCAGGTGGCGCTTCATCCGTGAGGCGACGGCCGGCGCGAAGTTCATCGACGCCTCCGAGGACCTCGACCTGTTCGCCCTGCGCGCGCTGGCCAACCAGCCGATGCACGTGCTCGGCCGGGTGAGCGACGACCCGGCCGGCGCGTGGCGCCGACGCGACCCCGACGTCGTACGACGTCTCGCCGAGCTCGAGCTCGCAGACGTCGGGCTGCGTCCGAAGAACCTGCCGGCCGCGTAGAGTCCAGACACGTGCAGTTCCTCGACGGCGCGACGCCGCCCCACGACCTGACCTACGACGACGTCTTCATGGTCCCTCGCGCCTCCTCGGTCGCGAGCCGCTACGACGTCGACCTCGCCACCGACGACGGCACCGGGACGACGCTGCCGCTGGTCGTCGCCAACATGACCGCCATCGCCGGCCGGCGGATGGCGGAGACCGTCGCCCGGCGCGGCGGCATCACCGTGATCCCGCAGGACATCCCGATCCCGGTGGTCGCCGACGTCGTCCGGTGGGTCAAGCAGCGGCACCGCGTCTTCGACACGCCCATCGAGCTGCGCCCCGACCAGACGGTGGCCGAGGCGCTCGCGCTCATCCCGAAGCGGGCGCACCAGGCGGCGGTCGTGGTCCGCGACGGCCGGCCCGTGGGCGTCGTCTCCGAGCGCGACTGCGCCGAGGTCGACCGCTTCGCCCAGGTCGCGACCGTGATGAACCAGGACGTCGTCACCGTCTCGGAGGGCACCGACCCCCGCGAGGTCTACGACGCGATCGAGCGCGCGAAGGCGCCCCTCGCCGTGGCCGTGAGCGGCACCGGCGAGCTGGTGGGCGTGCTCACCCGGCTCGGCGCGCTCCGCGCGACCCTCTACACGCCGGCCGTCGACGTCTCGGGGGGTCTGCGGGTCGCAGCCGCCGTCGGCGTCAACGGCGAGGTCGGGGACCGGGCCGCCGAGCTGCTCGAGGCGGGCGTGGACTGCCTCGTCGTGGACACCGCCCACGGCCACCAGGACCGGATGGTCCAGGCCCTGCAGGCCGTGCGCGCCCTGTCGCCGGACGTGCCGATCGCCGCCGGCAACGTCGTCTCCGCCGAGGGCACCCGCACGCTGATCGAGGCAGGCGCCGACATCGTCAAGGTCGGCGTCGGGCCGGGCGCCATGTGCACCACCCGGATGATGACCGGCGTCGGCCGGCCGCAGTTCTCCGCCGTGCTGGAGTGCGCTGCCGCCGCTCGCGAGCTCGGGAAGCACGTGTGGGCCGACGGCGGCGTACGCCACCCGCGCGACGTCGCGCTGGCGCTGGCGGCCGGCGCGTCGTCCGTGATGATCGGCTCCTGGTTCGCCGGCACCCACGAGTCGCCCGGCGACCTGATGCTCGACGCCGACGGCCGTCCCTACAAGGTCTCGTTCGGCATGGCCTCGGCCCGCGCGGTGGCCAACCGCACGTCCGGCGAGTCGTCGTACGACCGCGCGCGCAAGGGGCTCTACGAGGAGGGGATCTCCTCCTCGCGGATGTACCTCGACCCCGACCGTCCGGGCGTCGAGGACCTCATCGACCAGATCTGCTCCGGCGTGCGGTCGGCCTGCACCTACGCCGGCGCCAGCGACCTCGCCCAGTTCCACGAGCGCGCGCTCGTGGGCGTCCAGTCCGCCGCCGGCTTCCACGAGGGCCGCCCGCTCGAGAAGTCGTGGTGACGTGCACCAGCTCGACTACGTCTTCGTGATGACCTACGGCAGGTCCGGCTCGACGCTGCTCATGGGCATCCTGAACTCGATCCCGGGCTGGCTGCTGCGGGGCGAGAACCGGCACGCGATGCGCCACCTCTACGACTTCCACCGCAGCGGGCTCGCCGAGCGGGCGCGCGTCGACCCGGCCCGGGCGAGCCAGCCGACGCACCCCTGGTTCGGCATCGAGGCGTTCCCCGAGGCGGCCTCGCTGCAGCACATCCGCTCGCTGGCGGAGGCGACGCTGCTGCGTCCCGAGCACGACACGAGGGTCACCGGCTACAAGGAGATCCGCTGGTACGACGAGGACCTCCCGGCCTACGTCGACTTCCTGCGCCAGGTGTTCCCGGGCGCGCGCTTCGTGGTCAACACACGCAACCTCGGCGACGTGGCGGCCAGCAACTACTGGACCCACAAGGACGACCCGCTCGCGCAGGTGCAGGCGATCGAGGACAAGATCCTCGCCACGGTCGGCGGCCTCGGCGACGCCGCTTACCGGGTCCACTACGACGACTACGTCGCCGATCCCGAGGTCCTGCGGGGGCTGTTCGACTGGCTGGGCGAGGTCTACGACCAGAACCGGGTCGAGTCGGTACTCGCCACCCCGCATTCTCGTCGGGGCAAGCACCGTGAGTGACCGCGTCCTGGTGGTCTCCGCGACCGCTGCCGAGGCCGCCCACGTCCCTGCCGACCTGCCGCTCGTCATCACCGGGATGGGCAAGACCGCTGCTGCCGCCGCGACCGCCCGCGCGCTTGCGTCGTACGACGACCTCGCCGGCCTCACGGTCGTCAACGTGGGCACCGCCGGGGCGCTGCGTCCCGGGCTGGCCGGGCTGTTCGAGCCCGGCACGGTGCTCAACCACGACATCAGTGCCGACCTGCTCCGGGCGCTGGGCCACGACCCGCAGGAACGCCTCGAGATCGGCGGGTCCGACCTCGTCCTGGCCACCGGCGACGTCTTCGTCACCGATCCCTCTGTGCGCGACGCCCTCGCCGAGCGCGCGCACCTCGTCGACATGGAGGGGTACGCCGTCGCCTGGGCCGCGCGCGAGGCAGGTGTGCCCGTGCGGCTGGTCAAGCACGTCTCCGACGCCGCCGACGAGTCCGCCCTCGACTGGCCGGCGATGGTCGCGGCCTCCGCGCTCGCGCTGGGGGAGTGGCTGCGAGCCAACGTCTGACGGCGGGCCGGCGGGTGTCCCTCGGTGGTTGGTGAGGACGGCTGCGCTGGTTGAGGAGGGTCGGCGGCGCTGATTGAGGAGGGACGGCTGCGCTGGTTGAGGAGGGACGGCTGCGCTGGTTGAGGAGGGACGAAGTCCCGTCACGAAACCGGCCGAGAAAAGGCTGGCCACCAACCGTCCACAGCCAGGCGAACTCAATCGGTTGCTGCAACTCGATCATGGAGTGAGAGGTTGCGGCGCGTCGATGCTGCCGGTGTTGTCTCCACGCGATGTGAGGATGCGGGTGTCGCACGAGACGATCTACCAGTCGCTGTTCGTCCAGACCAAGGGCGAGCTCAAGCGCGAGCTGACCGCGCACCTGCGCACCCAGCGGCAGCGCCGCAAGCCAGACCGTGGCGTGGCTCCAAGCGGGTCACGCTCGGATCCACCGACAACATTCAGATCTCCGCGCGGCCGGCCGAGGCCGAGGACCGGGGCGGCGCCCGGGCACTGGGAGGGCGACCTGCTGCTGGGTGCGGTCGGCAAAATGCGGTCATCACCCTGGTGGAGCGGTGCTCACGGTTCGTCCTGCCAGCACCGTTGCCGGGTCGTCACACCGCCGCGATTGCGCGGATGACGCTGGGCGAGATGATCGCGACCTTGCCGTTGGAACTCAGGAAGTCGATCATCTGGGACCGCGGCTCGGAGATGGCCAGCACGCCCGATTCAGGACCGAGACCGGGATCCCGACCCCCAGTCGCCGTGGCAGCGCGGTACCAACGAGAACACCAACGGGCTGCTGCGCCAGTACTGGCGCGAAGGCGCAGATCTGCGCCACCTCACTGATACCGAGTGCGACCAGGTTGCCCTGCAGTTGAACACCCGGTTCTCGCAAGACTCTCGAGTGGCAGACGCCCGGCCAGGCTCTCAACCCGAAGGCTCGTTGCATCAGCCGTCTGAAATCGCGCAACGGGCCACTGTCGGTGTCATGTCGCAGGACATCGGTGACAGTTCTGCATCAGGACATCGGTGACACTTCAGGTGGTCTTGGTGG
>NZ_JBDGKQ010000006.1:0-59828 GCF_057656315.1 Nocardioides sp. Soil_C_8 | reverse complement strand
CACCCCCAACCATCACAGTCAGAGGCATCGCCAGAATCATTGTCAAAGAAACCGCGACACCAACACCCACCACCAAAAATGATGAGCAAACGCCGATGTCAACGGGGCATAACAAACTAATTCGTCGACTAATCAAACACACTGTTGAGTTCTCAAGAATCAGACGCACCCGATCCTCACCGGCTGGGCCGGGTCGGTCGCGGGGCAACCTGCAGAAACTTACCGGGCGCTTCTCTCACCGTCAAACTCGTGAGCTCGGCGCTTCGGTGGTGGTCGCAGCTGGTCTCCGCTTCAGCTGACCTTCTGGCCAGGAGGCGGCGCCGCTTGCGGCGACAGGAAGAACATTAGACCCTCCTCCCGGACCATGCAAAACCGGGGGTGCCCCCAACGCATAACCGCAGGTCAGCGGCCTGCGCGACGCCGCGGGGCGGCCGGACGGTACGTGCTGACGGTGGGGTCTCCGGTGATCCAGAACCGCCACGGACGCTCCGCCGCGAGCCGAAGTCCGACCCTCGGTCCGGTGCTGATGTCGGCAGGAGGCTCGCCCGGGACGAGCTCGGGACGGATCCCGTTGTGCGCGAGGTCGATGCCGAGCACCCGGCACAGCCGGGCCGGGCCCCTGGCCAGGTCGCGGTCGCTGCTCGACGGACGGCGCTCCCGCGCCAGGTGGTGACCGGCCACCACCTCCCCCGCCCGCAGCAGCACGGCGCCGGGGTCACCCTCAGGACCGGTGACGAGGTTCGCGCAGAAGTGCATGCCGTAGACGAAGTAGACGTAGAGCCGGCCGGGCGGGCCGAACATCACCGCGTTGCGTGCGGTCTGCCCGCGGTGCGCGTGGGAGCCGGGGTCGAGCGGGCCGGCGTACGCCTCCACCTCGGTGAGGCGCACCGAGACGCCGCCGTGGGTGAGGACCGCACCGAGCAGGCGGGGTGCGACCTCGAGCGGGTCGCCCTCAGCCCAGTCGGTCACGGTGTCCGGTGGTCGTCGTGCGCACCTCGTCGAGCTGTGCGCGGACGCGGTCGGGTGCCGTACCGCCCCGTCCCGAGCGGGAGGCGACCGAGCCCTCGACGGTCAGCACGGTGCGGACCTCCGGCGTCAGGGACGGCGAGATGCCCGCAAGCTGTTCGTCGGTGAGGTCGGGCAGGTCGCAGCCGAGCTCCTCGCACCGTCGTACGCACGCTCCCGCGACCTCGTGGGCGTCACGGAACGGCACCCCCTCGCGCACCAGCCACTCGGCCACGTCGGTGGCGAGCGAGAATCCCTCCGGCGCGAGCTCGGCCATCCGGGGAGCGTTGAAGGTCAGCGTCGCGACCATCCCGGTCATGGCGGGGAGCAGCACCTCGAGCGTCCGGACGGAGTCGAAGACCGGCTCCTTGTCCTCCTGGAGGTCGCGGTTGTAGGCCAGCGGGAGCCCCTTGAGCGTGGCCATCAGCCCGGACAGGTTGCCGATCAGCCGGCCGGACTTGCCGCGGGCGAGCTCGGCGATGTCGGGGTTCTTCTTCTGCGGCATGATGCTCGACCCGGTCGACCAGGAGTCGTGCAGCGTCGCGAAGTCGAACTCGCGGGTCGTCCAGAGGATGACCTCCTCGGCGAGGCGCGAGAGGTCGACGCCCACCTGGGCGGCGACGAAGGCGAACTCGGCCGCGAAGTCGCGCGAGGACGTCCCGTCGATCGAGTTGGCCGATGAACCGGCGAACCCGAGCTCCGCCGCGACCGCCTCGGGATCGAGCCCGAGCGTCTGTCCCGCGAGAGCACCGGAGCCGTACGGCGAGTCGCTCGCGACGCGTGCGTCCCAGTCGCGCAGTCGCTCGACGTCGCGCAGCAGCGGCCAGGCATGGGCCAGCAGGTGGTGGGACAGCAGCACGGGCTGGGCGTGCTGGAGGTGCGTCCGACCGGGCATCACGCTCTCCTGCCCGGGTACGAGGTGCTCCCCCGCCTGCGCCGCGAGCACGTCCACCAGGTCGAGCACCAGGCCCGCGATGGTGCGCGCGTGGTCGCGCAGGTAGGCCCGGAACAGCGTGGCGACCTGGTCGTTCCGCGAGCGGCCCGCCCGCAGCCGGCCGCCGACCTCGGGGCCGACCTCCTCCAGGAGCAGCCGCTCGAGGGCGCCGTGGACGTCCTCGTCGGTGGGCGCCGGCAGCAGCTCACCGGCGGTGTACCGCTCCCCCAGCACCGTCAGCCCGCGCAGCAGCTCGGCGTGGTCGGCATCGGTCAGCAGCCCAGCCCGGTGCAGGGCGTTGGCGTGCGCCCGGGAGCCGGCGAGGTCGTAGGGCGTGAGCTGCCAGTCGAAGTGCGTCGAGCGCGACAGCTCCTGGAGCTCGGGCGAAGGGCCGCTCGCGAAGCGGCCACCCCACAGCGAGCCCTCGTTGGTGGTGCCGCCGTTGCCGGTCGTGGCTGCTGTGTCTGCCATCAGTCGGTCCCGAACTCCATCGCCGCGCTCTCCAGGGCGGACTCGTCGGCCGCCTGGGTGGCCGGGTTGTCGGTGATCTTGTCGTAGCCCCCGGCCTCGATGGCACCGTAGAGGGTGCCGTTCTCGACGAGCACCTGGCCCTGGTCGAGCGGCTGGGCGGCGTAGAGCTCGAGCTTGGCACGCGAGTCGGCGATGTCGAGGTTGCGCATCGTGAGCTGGCCGATGCGGTCCGTGGGGCCGAAGGCGGCGTTGTCGGTGCGCTCCATCGACAGCTTGTCGGGGTGGTAGGAGAACGCCGGGCCGTTCGTGCTGAGGATCGAGTAGTCCTCGCCGCGCCGCAGCCGGAGGGTGACCTCCCCGGTGACGAGGGAGGCGATCCAGCGCTGGACCGACTCGCGGATCATCAGCGCCTGCGGGTCGAGCCAGCGGCCCTCGTAGAGCAGGCGGCCGAGCTTGCGGCCCTCGTTGTGGTACTGCGCGACGGTGTCCTCGTTGTGGATCGCGTTGACCAGCCGCTCGTAGGCGACGAAGAGCAACGCCATCGCCGGCGCCTCGTAGATCCCGCGCGACTTCGCCTCGATGATGCGGTTCTCGATCTGGTCGGACATCCCCAGCCCGTGGCGTCCGCCGATCGCGTTGGCCTCGTGGACCAGCGCGACGGGGTCGTCGTAGTGCGTGCCGTTGATGGCGACCGGGCGGCCCTGGTCGAAGCGGATCGTGACGTCCTCGGTCTCGATGGTCACGGACGGGTCCCAGAACTTCACGCCCATGATCGGGTCGACGGTCTCGAGCGAGACGTCGAGGTGCTCGAGGGTCTTCGCCTCGTGGGTGGCACCCCAGATGTTGGCGTCGGTGGAGTACGCCTTCTCCTGGCTGTCGCGGTAGGGCAGGCCGTGCTCGGTGAGCCAGGCGCTCATCTCGTGGCGACCGCCCAGCTCGGTGACGAAGTCGGCATCCAGCCAGGGCTTGTAGATCCGCAGGTCGGGGTTGGCGAGCAGGCCGTAGCGGTAGAACCGCTCGATGTCGTTGCCCTTGAAGGTCGAGCCGTCGCCCCAGATGTTGACTCCGTCGTCGTGCATCGCGCGGACCAGCATCGTGCCGGTGACGGCGCGACCCAGCGGCGTGGTGTTGAAGTAGACCCGGCCACCGGAGCGGATGTGGAAGGCGCCGCACGCGAGGGCGGCGAGGCCCTCCTCGACGAGCTGGGTCTTGCAGTCCACCGCGCGCGCCAGCTCGGCGCCGTACTGCATCGCGCGGGACGGGACGCCGGAGATGTCGGGCTCGTCGTACTGGCCGATGTCGGCGGTGTAGGTGCACGGGACGGCGCCCTTGTCGCGCATCCAGGCGACTGCCACCGAGGTGTCGAGGCCGCCGGAGAACGCGATGCCGACGCGCTCGCCGACCGGGAGGGAGGTGAGGACCTTGCTCACTGGGAGTCCTTTGCAGTGCTGGTGTTCGGGGTGGTGGTCGAGGAGGAGGCGTGGCGCGCGTCGTTGGCCAGGTCGAGGAACCGTTGGGCGAGGGCGTCACCGCCTGCGGGGTCGCGGCCGATGACGAGCAGGGTGTCGTCACCCGCGATGGTGCCGAGGATGTCGCCCAGGTCGGCCTTGTCGAAGGCGCTGGCGAGGAACTGCGCCGCGCCGGGCGGCGTGCGCAGCACGACGAGGTTGGCGCTGGCCTCGGCGCTGACGAGGAGCTCGGCGCACAGGCGCGCCAGCCGGTCGCGCCCGGCCGCCGTCTCGCGCGGCGCGGAGACGGTGCGGTCGCCGCCCTCCCCCGGCACGGCGTAGACCAGGGCGCCGTCGGTGTTGCGCACCTTGACCGCGTCGAGCTCCACGAGGTCGCGGCTCAGCGTGGCCTGGGTGACGCGCACGCCGTGGTCCCCGAGGAGGTCGGCGAGCTCGGTCTGGGAGCGCACCGGGTGGGCGGTCACGATGTCGATGATCCGCTGGTGGCGGGCGCTCTTCGTCAGCGGGGTCATGGCGCTCATGATGACTTCTCCAGCAGCCACGTCAGCACGGCCTTCTGGGCGTGCCGACGGTTCTCGGCCTCGTCCCAGACGACCGAGTGCGGACCCTCGATGACCTCCTCGGAGATCTCCTTGCCGCGGTAGGCCGGCAGGCAGTGCATGACGATCGCGTCGCGGGCGGCGTGGGACAGCAGGTCGTCGGTCACGCCGTAGGGCGGGAAGATCCGCAGCCGCTCCTCGGACTCCTCCTCGCGACCCATGCTGACCCACGAGTCGGTGACCACGACGTCGGCGCCGGTGACCGCCTCGACGGGCTCGGTCGTGAGCTCGATGGACCCCCCGGTGCCCTCCGCGATCTCGCGCGCCCGCGCGACGACGTGGGCGTCGGGGGTGAAGCCCTCCGGTGCACCCACCACGACGTGCATGCCCGCGGAGGCTCCGGCCAGGACCCAGGAGTTGCCCATGTTGCACGCGCCGTCGCCGACGAACGCGACCCGGACGCCGGCCAGCCTGCCCTTGTGCTCCCGGACGGTCTGCAGGTCGGCGAGGAGCTGGCAGGGGTGGAACTCGTCGGTGAGCGCGTTGAGCACGGGCACGCCGGCGTACGCCGCCATGGTGACCACGTCGCCCTGGTGGGCCGTCCGCCACACCACGGCCGCCGCCTGGCGGCCGAGGATGCGGGCGACGTCCTCGACACCCTCGCGGGACCCCATCGCGGCGAGGCCGCCGTCGACGGTCATCGGGTTGCCGCCGAGCTCGGCGATGCCGGCGGCGAACGACACCTGCGTGCGGAGGGTCGGGCGGTCGAAGACCAGGGCGACGGTGCGCGGGCCGGCGAGCGGCTTGTGGTCGAACGGCTCGGCCTTCATCCGGTCGGCGAGGTCGAGCACCTCGAGCAGCTCGTCGGGCGACAGGTCGTCGTCGCGGAGGAAGTGGCGGGTCATGGAGTGGACTCCTGTGCTGCCGCACGGGCGGCGTCGAGGACGACGGGCAGGGCCGCGTCGAGGGCGTCGAGGTCAGCTGCCGTGAGCACCAGCGGCGGCACGAACCGCAGGCGGGTCGGGCCGGTGGCGTTGAGGATGAAGCCGGCGTCGCGCGCGGCCGCCACTACCTGGGTGGCGTAGGGGCCGTCGAGCTCGGCGCCGCGCATCAGGCCCGCTCCGGTCACCTCGACCACACCGGTCTGCTTGCGCAGCAGCGCCTCGAGCTGGGCGCCACGGGTCACAGCGGCACCCGACAGCCCCTCGGCCTCGATCGTGTCGAGGACGGCGAGGGCCGCGGCGGTCGCGACGGGGTTGCCGCCGAACGTGGTGCCGTGATTGCCGGGCTGGAGCAGCGTCGCGGCCGCACCCCGTGCGACGGTGGCGCCGATCGGGATGCCGCCGCCGAGTCCCTTGGCGAGCGTGACCACGTCGGGCCGGACGCCGTCGACCAGCTGGTGGGCGAACCACGCGCCGGTGCGAGCGACGCCGGTCTGCACCTCGTCGAGCCACAGCAGCGCGCCGTGGTCGTGGGCGATCCGCTGGGCGGCGGCGAGGTAGTCGCCCGACGGCACGACCACGCCGGCCTCTCCCTGGATCGGCTCGAGGACGACAGCGGCGACGGTGTCGTCGACGGCGGCCTCGAGCGCGGCCACGTCGTCGTACGGCACGAAGGTGACGTCGCCGGGCAGGGGCTCGAACGGCTCGCGGTAGGCGGCCTTCGACGTGAGGGCCAGCGCACCCATCGTGCGACCGTGGAAGGATCCCTCGGCGGCGACCAGCCGAGTGCGGCCGGTGCGGCGGGTGAGCTTGAGGGCCGCCTCGTTGGCCTCGGTGCCGGAGTTGCTGAAGAACACGCGCGCGTCCTCGGACCAGCCGAGGAGTCCGACCAGTCGCTCGGCGAGGGCGACCTGGGGCTCGGTGGCGAAGAAGTTCGACACGTGGCCGAGCGTCCCGAGCTGGGTGGTGACGGCCTCGACGAGCGCGGGGTGTGCGTGCCCGAGGGCGTTCACGGCGATCCCGCCGAGCAGGTCGACGTACTCCTTGCCGTCGGCGTCCCACACGTGCGCTCCTTCGCCGCGGACCAGCGCGAGCGCGGGCGGGCCGAAGGTGTTCATCACCGCGCCGGTGTAGCGGTCCTGGATGTCGCTCATGAGGCCTCCTCCGCGGCGTAGGGTTTGCGCAGCTTGGTGACGGCCCCGGGGAGCACCTGGGTGCCGACACCCTCGTCGGTGAAGATCTCGAGGAGCACGGAGTGGGGCTCGCGGCCGTCCACGACCGTGGCGCGCGGCACCCCGCCGGTGACGGCCTCGTAGCAGGCCCGCATCTTGGGCACCATGCCCGCGTCGAGGGACGGCAGCATCTCGCCGAGCGCCTCGGGGCTGATCTCCTGGATGAGGTCGTCGGAGTTGCCGTAGTCGCGATAGAGGCCCTCGACGTCGGTGAGGACCAGCAGCTTCTCGGCGCCGAGCGCGACCGCGAGGGCCGCCGCCGCCGTGTCGGCGTTGACGTTGTGCACCTGGCCGTCGACGTCGGGTGCGACCGAGCTGACCACCGGCACCCGGCCGGCTTCGATGAGGTCGAGCACCGCCTCGGGGCGCACCTCGGCGACCTCGCCGACGAGGCCGAGGTCGACCTCGGCGCCGTCGACGACCGTGCTGGTGGGGACGGCGCGGAAGAGTCCGGCGTCCTCCCCCGACAGGCCGACCGCCAGGGCGCCGTGCTGGTTGATGAGGCCGACGAGCTCGCGCTGCACCTGGCCGACGAGCACCATCCGGACGACGTCCATCGCCTCCGGGGTCGTCACCCGCAGGCCGCCGCGGAACTCGGAGCGGATGCCGAGCTTGTCGAGCATCCGGGAGATCTGCGGTCCACCGCCGTGGACGACGACGGGCTTGAAGCCGGCGAAGCGGAGGAACGCGATGTCCTCGGCGAAGGCGACCTTGAGGGAGTCGTCCGTCATCGCGTTTCCGCCGTACTTCACCACGATCGTGCGACCGTGGTAGCGCTTGAGCCACGGCAGCGCCGCGGCGAGCGTGCGGGCCTTGGCCGGGTCGGGGCGGCGCGGGTTCTGGACGGTCTCGGGCGTGGGCTGGGTCATGAGCTGTAGGCGCTGTTCTCGTGGACGTAGGCGTGGGTGAGGTCGTTGGTCCAGACGGTGGCGCGGGCGTCGCCGGACTTGAGGTCGATGGTCACGCTCACCTCGCGGCCGGTGAGGTCGACGCACGCCGGGTCCTCGGCCGGGGTGGACTGCCGGCAGACCCAGACGCCGTTCATCGCGACGTCGAGGTCGGCCGGGTCGAACTGTGCCTGCGTGGTGCCGATGGAGGCGAGCACCCGACCCCAGTTGGGGTCGTTGCCGAAGACCGCGGCCTTGAAGAGGTTGCTACGAGCGACGCTGCGGCTCACCTCGACGGCCTCCTCCTCCGAAGCGGCGTGGAGCGTGGTGATGGCGATCTCGTGGTCGGCGCCCTCGGCGTCCTTGAGCAGCTGCATCGCGAGGTCGGTGCAGGCCTGGGTGAGCGCGGCGGTGAAGTCCTCCGGGGTGGGCGTGATGCCGCTGGCACCGCTGGCCATGACCGTGACGGTGTCGTTGGTGGACATGCAGCCGTCGGAGTCGAGGCGGTCGAAGCTGACCTGCGTGGCGGCACGGAGCGCGGCGTCGAGGTCGGCAGCGGGCACGACCGCGTCCGTGGTGATCACGACCAGCATCGTCGCCAGCTGCGGGGCCAGCATGCCGGCGCCTTTCGCCATCCCGCCGATCGACCAGCCGGCGCCCTCGACCACGGTGTTCTTGCTGACCGAGTCGGTGGTCATGATCGCCTCGGCGGCGTCGGCGCCCCCGTCCGCGGACAGCGCGGCGGTGGCAGCCTCGACGCCCGCCAGGAGGTCGTCGCGGTCGTTGGCGAGCCCGATCAGGCCGGTCGAGCACACGACGACGTCGATGGCGCCGATGCCGAGCCCGTCGGCGACCTTCTCGGCCACCGCGTGGGTGGTCTGGAAGCCCTCGGGGCCCGTGTAGCAGTTGGCGCCGCCGGAGTTGAGGACGACCGCCTTGACGGTGCCGTCCTTGACGACCTCCTGGCTCCACAGCACGGGGTTGGCCTTGCAGCGGTTGGCGGTGAAGACGGTGGCGGAGTCGTGGGTGGGGCCCTGGTTGACGACCAGGGCGAGGTCCTTGGCGCCGGTGGACTTGAGTCCGGCCGCGACGCCGGCGGCCGTGAAGCCGCTGGGGTGGGTGACGCTCATCAGGGTGCGATTCCGATCGTGGTGAGCCCGGCGGCCTCGTCGAGGCCCAGGGCGAGGTTCATGCACTGGACGGCGGCGCCGGCGGTGCCCTTGGCGAGGTTGTCGACCACGGCCACCGCCACGAGTCGTCGTACGCGCTCGTCGACCGCCACCTGGACCTGGACGGCGTTGGAGCCGAGGACGGACTGGGTCTGCGGCCACTGGCCCTCGGGCAGCAGGTGGACGAAGGGCTCCGTGTCGTACGTCGTGGCGTAGGCGTCGCGGACCTGCTCCGCGGTGACCCCGTCGAGCAGGGGCGCCTGGACGGTCGCGAGGATGCCGCGCGACATCGGCACGAGGAGCGGGGTGAAGCCGACCGTCACCGGGGATCCGTGGACCCCGGTGAGGTTCTGCACGATCTCGGGCGTGTGGCGGTGGGTGCCGCCGACGCCGTAGGCGCTGGCGTTGCCCATCACCTCGCTGCCGAGCAGGTGCGGCTTGGCGGCCTTGCCGGCGCCGCTCGTGCCGGAGGCGGCGACGACGGTGACGTCGGGCTCGACCAGGCCGGCCGCAAGCGCCGGGACCACCGCAAGCGTCGAGACGGTCGGGTAGCAGCCCGGCACGGCGATCCGCCGCGCGCCGCGCAGCAGGTCGCGCTGGCCGGGCAGCTCGGGGAGCCCGTACGGCCACGAGCCGGCGTGCTCGCCGCCGTAGAACGCCTGCCACTCCCCCGGGTCCGTGAGCCGGAAGTCGGCGCCGCAGTCGATGACGACGGTGTCGTCGCCGAGCGCCCGGGCGATCCCGGCGGACTGGCCGTGCGGCAGCCCCAGGACCACGACGTCGTGCCCGGCCAGGGTGTCGACCGTGGTCTCGGCCAGCACCCGGTCCGCGAGCGGGAGCAGGTGCGGCTGGAGCGAGCCGAGACGCTCACCGGCGTTGGAACCGGCCGTCACCGCCCCGACCTCGACGCCCGGGTGGCCCAAGAGCAGGCGCAGGACCTCTCCACCGGCGTACCCACTGGCTCCGGCGACGGCGACTGATGCGGTCATATGCATGACTATACATTGCAGTGCATGTTCCGTTGAACCGGGGTCGACAACGGGCGAGCGCAGCGTCGGCGGCGTCCCCTACGGTGCACGGGTGACCCCACTCCACACCCGCCTGTCCCCCGACGTCTACCTCCACCACCTGCGGGCCGAGTCCGCCCGCTTCCGCGACGTGCTGGCCGGGTGCGACCCGGCTGCCCGCGTCCCGGCCTGCCCCGACTGGGACGCCGCCGACCTGCTCTGGCACCTCGCCACTGTGCAGCGCTGGTGGACCGAGGTGCTGACCTCGAGGCCGGCGCGTCCCGAGGAGACCGACCCGCCGCGCCCCGAGGCGTACGACGACCTGCTCCGCACCTTCGACGAATGGTCGGCCGGGCTGGCCGAGGCGCTCGACGGCGCCGACCCGCGGGAGGAGGCGTGGAACTGGTCGGACGACCACACGGTCGGGTTCATCCTGCGGCGGCAGGCGCACGAGGCCCGGGTGCACCGTGTGGACGCCGAGCAGGCCGCCCGCGCCACGACCGAGCTCGACGCAGTGCTGGCGGCGGACGGCGTGCACGAGTGCCTCGACGTGATGTACGGCGGCATGCCGCCGTGGGGCTCGTGGGAGGCCGGCGAGGGGACCGTGCGGGTCGACGCCACCGACACGGGCGAGTCGTTCTGGCTGCAGTTCGGGGTCTTCTCCGGCACCGACCCCGACAGCGGCACGTCCTACGCCGACGAGGAGGACTTCCACGTCGTGCCCGCACCGGACGACGCCGACGCCGAGCCGGACGTCGTGGTCGACGGTCCGGCCGCCGCGCTCGACCTGTGGCTGTGGAACCGGGGCGGCGACGACGAGGTCTCGGCTGCCGGGGACCGGGGCGTGCTGGAGCGCTTCACGGCGATCGTGGAGTCGCCGATCAACTGATCGACAACATCCGGGGCGGCCGGTGCGTCTCCCGAGGCGTACGCACCATGCCCGTCTCGGAGGTCATTCGCATGCAGTACCGATCCGTCGCCGCAGTCCTGTCCAGCCTCACCATCGCCGCCCTGGTCCCGGCAGCGCCGGCCGGCGCCGAGCCGGTCACCTGCCAGGGCAAGCCGGTGACGACCCAGGCTGACACCGGCACGGACGCCGACGACGTGATGGTCGTGGGGCCCGGCCAGAAGTCCGTGACCACAGGCGCCGGCAACGACGTCGTGTGCATCCGCTTCACCGCTGCCGACAGCGTGAAGAGGTACCTCTTCCTCGACACCGGTCCGGGCGACGACGTGGTCCACAGCGAGACGACCTCCAGCCGTCGCGACGCGACCGTCATGCTCGGCGCCGGCGCCGACACGTTCGTGGGCGGCGACACGAACGAGGTGGTCTATGCCGGGCCGGGGCTCGGCGGGGACACCACCGACACCGAGCGCGACGTGATCGACACCCGTGGCGGCAACGACTACGTGGCCACCGGCTCGGAGGCGCCGGGCGCCGCGAACCCCGACGTGGTCGCCACCGGCACGGGCGACGACCGGGTCGAGTGGGCCGGACAGCAGGTCGGTGGCTCCCTGGACCTCGGTGCCGGCAGCAACTTCCTCACCTTCGTCGAGGGCTGGGTCGGCGACGTCGCCATCGACGCTCCGAGCGGGACCGTGACGGCCGGAGGCACCACCGTGCTGCGCTGGTCCGGCGAGGTCGCCGACTACCAGCTGACGTTCCCCAACGTGCGGACGTCGTTCAGCGGCACCGACGCGGACGAGCGCGTCACCTACTGGCCCGAGGTCCGGACCGACGACGGCAGCAGCAGCGTGCCCCTCGACCCCGAGCGGCGCCTCGACATCGACCTGAGCGGGGGCGACGACCGACTCGACATGTGGGACTCGGCGAGCGGGTCGATGATCGGCGGTGCCGGGCGCGACATGCTGCACGGCGGTGGCTGGTGCCGCTCCTCCGTGGTCCGGCTCGGATCCACCTACGACTGCGAGGTGCGTCGCGACGCGACCGTCCGCTACTCCTCGACGATCGACGTCTGGGAGAAGGCCGTCGTGCTCGCCGACGACGTCGACGTGGTCGGGAGCAACGGCCCCGACGTCATCAAGGTCGGTGGCCGCAAGAAGATCCGCCTCGACGGACGCGGTGGCGATGACGTCCTGACCACGATCGGGTCGGCGGGCGCCGGCCGCAACCCGCGGCCCGCGGTTGTCCGAGGTGGCGCCGGGGACGACGAGCTCCGCGGCGGACACCTCGCGGACAGGCTCGTCGGCGGACCCGGTGACGACCTGGTCCGGGGCAACGGGGGCGACGACGTCGTACTGGGTGGTGCCGGCCGGGACCGCCTGCTCGGCGGGAGGGGCGACGACACGTTGCTGGGCGCGTCCGGGCGGGACCGGGCCGATGGCCAGCAGGGTCGGGACCGGTGCGTCGCGGAGGTGCGCCGCTCCTGCGAGCGCCGCTGACCTGCGGCAACACGCGCACTGGCCCTTGAGTCTCCTGGAGACTCAAGGGCCAGTCGGCGTCCGACCGAGCGCCGCTCAGGCGCGCTGGACGGCGCCGGTGCGCTCGGCGGCGAGCGCGACGGCGGCGTCGCGGGCCGCGGCCGCCTCGCCCTCCTTGAGGGTCCGGTCGGGCGCGCGGAAGCGCAGCGCGTAGGCGAGGGACTTCTTCCCCTCGCCGACCTGGTCGCCGGTGTAGACGTCGAAGAGCCGGACCGACTCCAGCAGCTCGCCGGCGCCCTCCCGCAGCGCGGCCTCCACGTCGGCGGCCGGGACGGCGGCGTCGACGACGAGCGCAACGTCCTCCTTCGCGACCGGGTACGACGAGAACGTGGGCGCCGTCCGGAGGTGCACGGACCGCGCGATCAGCAGGTCGAGGTCGACCTCGGCGGCGACCGTGCGCTTCGGCAGGCCGAACGCCTGGCACACCGTCGGGTGGACCTCGCCCGCGTGGCCGATGACCTCGCCGTCGACCGACAGCTCGGCGCAGCGACCGGGGTGCCACGGGGCGAGCTCGACGGCGGAGGCGTCGACCTCGAGGCCGAGTGCAGCAGCGACCGCGCGTACGGCCTCGACCGCGTCGGCCCACGAGAAGGGGCGGGCCTCGCCCCACCAGCCGCCGGACACCGCGTCACCGGCGCCGACGAGCGCGAGGTGGAGCGGCTGGGCGGGCAGTGCGGCGTCGAGGGCCTCGAGCTCGGCGTCCGTCGGGCGCCGGTCCACCGGCAGGATCGCCGCCGGCCCGGCATGGCGCGGCAGCGTGACGGTGCCGGTCTCGAAGATCGCCAGGTCGGTGGTGCCGTGCCCGACGTTCTTGCCGGCCGCGCGCAGCACGCCCGGGAGCAGCGTCGAGGTCATGAAGCCCGCCTCGGCGCTGAGGGGGTTGGACAGGCGGAGCAGGTCGCGGCGGGGGTCGTCGGCGGCCAGCCCGAGCGCGTCGAGGTCGGCCTCGCCGACGAACGGGAAGGTCACCACCTCCACGAAGCCCTCACCGGCCAGCGTCCGTCCGATCCGGCGCCGGAGCTGCTGCGGACGGGTCAGTCCGCGACCCGACGGGGGCGTCGGCAGGACCGACGGCACCTTGTCGTAGCCGACGAGCCGGATCACCTCCTCGGAGAAGTCCTGGGCGTCGGTGAGGTCGGGCCGCCACGGGGGCGGCGTGACCGACAGGGTGCCGGAGCCTCCCCCCGGTGCCGAGACCTGGCAGCCGACGGCGCGGAGGCACTCGATCGACTGCTCCTCGGTGATCTCCATCCCCGACACGCGGGCCGCCAGGTCGCCGGCGACCTCGACGACCGGCATCGCCGGAGGGGTGCCGACGACGGTGACGCCCGGGTGGGCCGTGGCCCCACCGTGCTCGACGAGGAGCTCGACGACACGGTCGGCGGCGGCCTCGCAGATGGTCGGGTCGACGCCGCGCTCGTTGCGCTTGCCGGCCTCGGAGGTGATCTTGTGGCGCCGACCGGTGCGGAACATCGACACCGCGTCCCAGTGGGCCGCCTCGACCAGGATCGACGTGGTCGTGTCGGAGATCTCGGTGGTCTCGCCGCCCATCACGCCGCCCAGCCCGATGATGCCGGAGTCGTCGGTGACGACGAGGTCGCCGGTGTCGAGCGTGCGCGCCGTCCCGTCGAGGGTCGTGAGCTTCTCGCCCTCGCGCGCACGACGTACGACGATCGCGCCCCGCACCCTGTCCGCGTCGTAGCCGTGGATCGGACGGCCGGTCTCGAGCATCACGTAGTTGGTGACGTCGACCGCGAGCGAGATGGGCCGCATGCCGGCCGCCGTGATGCGCTGGACCATGAAGTCCGGCGTGGGAGCAGCGGGGTCGAAGCCGTCGACCCGCCGGGCCACGAACACCGGGCAGCCCTCGGCGTCCTCGACCACCACCGGATGGCCGTCGTCGTTCGTCGGCGGGGTGTCACGCAGCGCCGGGTCGCGGAAGCCGTTCGCCCCGTCGACCGAGACGAGCACCTCGCGCGCGATGCCGCGCAGGGAGAGCGCGTAGGCCCGGTCGGGGTTGACCTCGAACTCGATCGTCTCCTCGTCGAGGCCGAGCACGGGCCGCACGTCCTGACCGGGCTCACCGGCGTCGGGCGGCAGCACGATGATGCCGTCGTGGTCCTCCCCGAGGCCGAGCTCGCGGGCCGAGCAGATCATGCCGGCGGAGAGGTGCCCGTAGGTCTTGCGGGCGCCGATCTCGAAGCCGCCCGGGAGGACGCCGCCGGGGAGCACCGTGACGACGAGGTCGCCGGGAGCGAAGTTGTGCGCCCCGCAGACGATGCCCTGCGGCTCACCGGTGCCGTTGGCGTCGCCGACGTCGACGGTGCACCAGTTGATGGTCTTGCCGTTCTTCTGCGGCTCGGGCTCCATCGTGAGGACGCGGCCGATCACCAGCGGGCCGGTGATCTCACGACCCGGGCTGACGATCGCCTCGAGCTTGAGGCCGGTCAGCGTGAGCCGGTCGGTGATCTCCTCGGTGGTGGTGCCGGCGGGTACGTCGACGAGGTCCAGGATCCAGGACAGGGGTGCCTTCATCGTGTCGCCCTCCCCTCTCAGATCTCGGTGCCGAACGCGCTGCTGAACCGGACGTCGCCCTCGAAGAGCGGACGCAGGTCCTCCAGGTCGTGGCGGAACATGAACGACCGGTCGATGCCCATCCCGAAGGCGAAGCCGCTGTAGACCTCGGGATCGACGCCGCAGGCGACGAGCACCCGCGGGTTGACCACGCCGCAGCCGCCCCACTCGATCCAGCCCTCGCCGCGGCAGGTGCGGCACGACTGCGGCTCGACGTTGCGGCAGACGAAGCAGAGCACGTCGACCTCGGCCGACGGTTCGGTGAACGGGAAGTAGGACGGCCGGAAGCGCGTGGTGATCCCGTCGCCGAAGAGCTGCGAGGCGAAGTGGTCGAGGGTGCCCTTGAGGTGCGCCATGGTGATGCCCTCGTCGACCACGAGGCCCTCGACCTGGTGGAACATCGGCGAGTGGGTCGCGTCGTACTCGTCGGTGCGGAACACGCGGCCCGGGCAGACGACGTAGATCGGGGGCTTGCGCGTCAGCATCGTCCGCGCCTGGACGGGCGAGGTCTGGGTGCGCAGCACGACGTGGTCGTCGGCAGGCTCGGTCCAGAAGGTGTCCTGCATCGTGCGCGCCGGGTGGTCCGGCCCGAGGTTGAGGGCGTCGAAGTTGAGCCACTCGGCCTCGACCACCGGGCCCTCGGCGACCTCGTAGCCCATGGCCACGAAGAGGTCGGCGATCAGCTCGGACTGCAGGGTCAGCGGGTGCCGTCCGCCGCGACGGCTCCGCGTCGTCGGCAGCGAGACGTCGACGGTCTCCTCGACCAGCATCCGCTCCTCGTGCTCGGCCTCGAGGACGGACTGCCGGGCGGCGAGCGCCTGGTTCACGGCACCGCGAGCCTGGCCGACGCGCTGACCGGCTTCCTTGCGCGCCTGCGGCGGCAGGGCGCCGATCTCGCGGTTGGCGAGGGCGAGGGGCGAGCGGTCGCCGGCGTGGTCGAGCCGGACCTGCTTGAGGGCGTCGAGGTCGGCGGCGTCCGTGATCGCGGCGAGCGCCGCCTCACGCATCGCCTCGACCTGGTCGGCCTTGAGCGGGGTCACCTCGACGGGGTCGTAGTCGGTGTTGGGGCCGGACATGGCTCTCTTTCGCGCGGCGCTACCAGGGTCGCCGCAAGATCTGGGACGTGGCTTTCGCGCGGCGACAGCAGTTCGCCGCAGATTCTAGAAGTGGGTGAGCGTCGGGTCGGACGGGGACTCCCCGGACCCGGTGACGTCAGCTGCCCGACGGACCAGGTCCGGGGCGCAGAAATCGCAGGCTCGTGTCCACGAGGGCGATGCTACTCCCCGAACGACGACCAGACGTCACTGCACTCGTCAGCCGGGACGCTCGCCCCGTCGCCGTACGCCGTCCGCTCGCTGGCGGGCAGCAGGCCCAGGTCGGTGAGCGGCCCCTCGGCGCGGGTGCGGCCGAGGTTCCACGCGCGCGGGTCGTCGAGGACCTCGGCTCGCATCTCGTTGTACGGCATGTCCTGCAGCACGCATCGCGACACCTCGGGCGGCAGCCGGTCGGCGATGGCCGGCGCCGCGTCGGCGGAGAGCGTCTGCAGGTAGCGCAGGTCGAGCTTGCCGGTCGCCTCGTAGCGGTCGAGGTTGCGGCCGGCGACCCAGGCGTCGGGGTTGATCGCGGCCAGGCCGAGGAGGGCCACGGCGCCGGAGACGAGCGCGACCCGCGGCAACCAGCTGGCGCGCCCGAGCAGCCCAGCGACCATGATCGCGAGGACCACGAAGCCGAGCCAACCCTCGAAGACGTCGACGAACAGGCGCAGCGTCGTGAAGCCGTACGCGTCCTGGTACACCGCCATCCCGCGCAGCGCAGACGCCACGACGACCAGGGTGAGGGCGCAGAGCAGGCCGAGCGACCCGAGCAGGCAGCGCCGGTCCACCGCGCTGCGACCGGCACGGCGGGCGGCGAGCCACACCACCAGCACCGTCAGCGCCGTGGCGAGGGTGAGCTGGCCGAAGCCCTGGTGGACGTAGTCGGCGTACGTCAGCGCGGACGTGTTCTCCTCGATGTAGTCGCGGCCGCCGATGAGCGCGCGGGCCTGCGCGGCGATGAACGCCACGAAGACGGCGTCGACCACCAGCACCGGGACCAGCCACTCGAACCGGTTGGCCAGGGGCGTGGGCCGCCGGTCGCCCATCGTCTCGACGTCGGAGGGATTGAGGGCGAGGTACGCCGCGCCGAGGGTGGCGGCGAAGACGAAGCAGGCGAGGAAGGCCCGCCCGACGAGGTCGTTGAACGTCAGGTTGGGGACGAGCTCGTCGACCCACGACCCGAAGACCTCGTTGGCGCTGGCGAAGATCGTGCCGAAGACCCCGAGGCCGAGCAGCGACCAGAACGCCGTGCGCACGAACGCAGGCATGCGGGAGCTCGAGCCGGCGATCCGCAGCGACCTTCCGAACCATGGCAGGCCGCGCACCGACGCGAGCGGCCACGACGCCCCCGACAGCAGGATCCCGGGGAGCGTCCGCGCGCCGGTCACCCCGCACAGGAACACCGCCGCCGCGACGACGAGGCACAGCATCGCGATCCACCATGCGTCCAGGAACGTCATCGGCAGCACGAGCACGAACGCGAGCCCAGCGCACGCGAGCGTCCACGGCTCGCGCCGCCGGCGCGCGGTCAGGAGTGCCGCGACCCCGCACGTCACGGCGACGAGGGTCCAGGTGACGCCCACCGCGGTGAACGAGAGTGCGATGCCGGCGACCAGTCCCGCGAGCGCGGACGCGACCACGGTGCGCAGGCCCGAGGGCAGGCTCGGCTCGGGCCAGAACTCGCCGAAGAGGTTCGCGAGCTCGGGCTGCCGCCCCGGCGCCGCGACCGGCGGGGCCACGACGTGTGCCACCGCACTCGCGGAAGACGCACGGGCGGGCGCCGCGACGACCGCGGCTGCACGCCGCTCCCACCGGGTCGGCACGTCGAGCCGCAGCCGCGCACCCTGGCCCGACTCGGGGTCGACGAACCGCAGGGTGCCCCCGTGGAGCTGCGCGACCCAGCGGGCGACTGCGAGGCCGAGACCGGTCCCGCCACCGCCGTCGGTCCCGAACCGCTCGAAGACACGCTCGCGGTCCTGCGGCGCGACGCCGCCTCCGTCGTCGGCGACCTCGAGCCACCAGCGCCCCCCGCCGGTGCCCCCGGTGACACGTACGTCGGTCCCGGACGGTGCGTGCCGCCCGGCGTTGTCGAGGACGTTGACGAGCAGCTGGCGCAGCCGCGACTGGTCCGCCTCGACCGCGAGGTCCGCGGGCACGTCGACGTCGAACGTGCCGGTACGTCCGGCGGCGCCGACCTGCGCGACGGACTCCTCGACCAGCGACCGGAGGTCGACCGGCGCCCGGTCGAGCTCGACCACCCCGGCCTCCAGCCGGGACAGCTGCAAGAGGTCGTCCACCAGGCGGGCCAGGCGCTCGGCCTCGTCGAGCGCGGCGCCCAGGTGCTCGGAGTCGGCGGGCACCACGCCGTCGGCCAGGTTCTCCAGCAGCGCGGTCATGGCCGTGAGCGGCGTGCGCAGCTCGTGCGACACCGTGGCGATGAGGTCGCGCCGCTCGCGGTCGACGGTCGCGAGGTCCTCGGCCATCCGGTTGAAGGCGGCGGCGAGCTGGCCGACCTCGTCGGTCGACGAGGTGCGCACCCGTCCGGTGTAGTCGCCGCGCGCCATCGCCCGCGAGACCTCGGTCATCCGCCGCAGCGGCGCCACCATCCCGGCCGCCAGCAGCTGCGTCACACCGAGTGCGAGCGCGACACTGACCGGCAGGACCAGCAGCGGCGAGACGCTGGCTGCTGACCCGAGCAGGCTGAGGAGCACGGCGACGACGACCGAGGCGACGACGAGCAGCCCGAGCTTCACCTTGAGGCTCGAGACCGTGTCGAGCGGGGTGGAGGTCCGGGAGCTCACGACAGGGCCTCCAGCGCATAGCCCACCCCGTGCACGGTGCGTATCCGTGCTGCACCGACCTTGCTGCGCAGCGCCTTGACGTGGCTGTCGACGGTGCGGGTCGCGCTGACGCTGGCCCAGGCGTCGCCCCAGTCCCAGACATCGCGCAGGAGCCGCTCACGGCTGAGCACCTGGCCCGGCGCCCGGGCGAGGCACAGCAGGAGGTCGAACTCCGTCGGCGTGAGGTGGACCGGCTCGCCGGCGACCGTCGTACGCCGCGCGCCGGGGTCGATCCGCACGCCGCCGACCTCGATGGCGGCGGGCCGCTCGTCGGCCAGCTCGGCCGCCCGGTCGACACGTCGCAGCAGGGCAGCGACCCGGGCGACGACCTCGCGCATGGAGAAGGGCTTGGTCAGGTAGTCGTCGGCACCGACGCCCAGCCCGACCAGCACGTCGGCCTCGTCGTCGCGCGCGGTGAGCATCAGCACAGGCACGGGACGTGCGGCCTGGATGCGACGGCACACCTCGAGGCCGTCGAACCCGGGCAGCATCACGTCGAGCAGCACGACGTCCGGCCGCACGGCAGCGGCCCTCTCGACCGCGCTCGGGCCGTCGAAGGCCTGCTCGACCGTGTAGCCCTCGGCGCGGAGGCGCTGGGCGAGGGCGTCGTTGATGGTGCGCTCGTCCTCCACCACCAGGGCGGTCCTCGGCCTGGGCGCGGGCGGCGTCGTGGAGGTCATGGAACGACCCTAGGAGTGCGGGTGGGTCGGTGGCGGGGACGACTCGTGAAGGTTGTGTGGAGGTCAGTCGGGCCGCTGGTCCTCGCTCGGCCAGTCGACCATCACCCGGCCGCCGCCCCCGGGTGCGTCGTCGATGGTGACCCATCCCCCGTGGGCGCGCGACAGTCCGCCGACGATGTACATCCCGAGCCCGGTGCCACCGGAGGTGCCGGTGGTCCAGAACTTGGTGAAGACCCGCTTGCGCAGCTCCACGGGGATGCCCTCGCCCTCGTCGTCGACCGTGAGCCGCACGCCTGCGAGGGCCGGCGACGCCGCCAGCCGGACGCTGACCTGGCCCTGGCCGTGGCGCACGGCGTTCTCGACGAGGTTCGTCACGACCTGGGTGAACTTGTCCGGGTCCGCGAACAGTGCGGGCAGCTCGTCCTCGACCTCGAGGCTGATGTCGCGCGCGGTCCCGGCCTCGATGGAGTCGACGACGCGGCGCACGAGCACCTCGGCCGAGCACTCGCGGGGATACAGCTGGAGGCGATCGGTGTCGATCCGGGCGACGTCGAGCAGCTCGGCGATGAGGCGGGCCAGCCGGTCGGCGTCGGCGTTCACCGTGGTCAGCATCAGCTTGCGCTGGTCGTCGGTGAGCTTGTCCCACCGGTTCAGCAGCGCCTGCACGAAGCCCTTGACCCCCGTCAGGGGGGAGCGCAGCTCGTGGGCGACCGTGGCGACGAGGTCCGAGCGCTCACGGTCGAGCCGCGCCCGACCGCGACCACTGCGCAGCCCGACCGCGATGCCGACGACGCGGCCGAGCGGATCCTCGCGGACCAGGCGCGCGGTGGTGAGCACCTCGTCCCCGGAGGCGTTGAGCCACGACTGCTCGGGCACACCGCGCGTGATCGAGATGGCGTCGAAGGGCCGGTTCACGTCGAGCCAGGTGCGGCCGTCCTGGTCGAGCAGCCGCAGCACGTCCGAGAGCGGCAGGCCCTTGGCGTCCTCGACGTCGACGCCGAGCAGTGCGGCTCCCTGGGCGTTGAGGATGGTGACCACGCCCTCGCGACTCGCACCGAGGATGCCGTCGGGGTAGAAGTCCGCCAGCGCGCGCAGGCGCGTGGGTCGATTCCTCTCCACCCGGTGCTGGGGTGTGCTCTCGTCCGACACGAGCGCCACCCTAGCCAGCGCTGGTCCCGCCCTGGCTGCGGAACCGGGCCTTCGGTCGACGAAGACCTGCTGCCCGCAGTGACGCGACGAGCTGGCGCGAGGTGACCGGGACCGCGCCCGCGGCCACCAGCGCGTCGTACGCGTCGGCGGGGACGTCGTAGTGGTCGCGGTCCCAGCCGCGGGCGGGCACGCCGTGCAGGGCGGCGAAGGCGTGCACCTCCTCGTAGGACGTGTCGCTGGCCAGGTGGGACCAGAGCCGGTCCCAGCGCGGCACGGCGGGCGGGTCGATGAGGATCATCGTCCGCGAGGCTAGCCGGTCACCCGGCCGACCCCACGGACGAACGCGTCTCCGGTCAGGCGTAGAAGGCCCTGATGGCCGCGGCGAGCTCCGCCGGGACCTCCATCGAGGCGAAGTGGCCACCCTCGGGGTGCTCGGTCCACGACACGATGTCGGTGTTGTCCCGCTCGGCGAAGGGCCGCATCGTGCGGAAGTCGTCGGCGAAGACCGCGACCCCGATCCGCCCGTGGTTGACCCGCGGCTCGACGGCCTGCTCCGCGCGGTAGGCCTGGACGGCGCCTCCGCTGCTGTTGGTGAGCCAGTAGAGGGTGACCTGGGTGAGCACCTGGTCGCGGGTCACCCGCGAGGTGCCGTTGCCGAAGCTCTCGAACAGCTCGTTGTAGGCCAGCTGTCCCACCGGGGAGTCGCTGAGCGCGGCAGCGATCGTGCGCGGGCGCGATGCGTTCATCGTGGCGTAGCCGTTGACGGTCTGGAACCAGCCGGCGAACTCCAGCGCGGCGTAGTCGGCCGGCGTCATCTTCTCGAACTCGGCCGGGTCGCCGGACGGGAACGAGAACAGCTGCAGGACGTGGGCGCCGAGGAAGCCCTCGGGGGCGAGCATGGCCAGCTCGCGCGCGACGATCGCGCCGTTGTCGGAGCCGTGGGCGCCGTACGACTCGTAGCCGAGACCGCGCATCAGCCGGTCCCACGCGACGGCGATGCGCCGCGAGTCCCACGCGCCGTCGGTGAGCGGCTGGCTGAAGCCGACACCGGGAATCGTCGGGATCACGAGATGGAAGTCGTCGGTCAGGTGCGGGACGAGGTCGAGGAAGTCGACGAACGAGCCCGGGTAGGTGTGGAGCAGGAGCAGCGGGACTGCGTCCGCGTTGGCCGAGCGGACGTGGACGACGTGAACCGTCTGGCCGTCGATCTCGGTGAGGAGCTGCGGGTAGGCGTTCATCCGCTGCTCCTGGGCGCGCCAGTCGAAGTCGTCGCGCCAGTGCTGGACCATCTCGCGGAGGTACGTCACCGGCACGCCGGCGGACCAGTCGTCGGTGCCCGCGGAGTCAGCGGGCTCGGCGGCGAACCGGGTGCGGGCGAGCCGGTCGTGGAGGTCGTCGATCGCGTCCTGCGGGATCGAGACCGTGAAGTGTCGGAAGGTCAGGTCGTCGGTGTTCTGGTGAGTGGTCATGCCGGTACGGTAGGAACGAATCCGGCACGGATCGGCCCTGATTGACCGCCCGTGCCCGACCTTCTCAGGAGGTGCCATGTCGCTCCAGACGTCGTCCCGACTCATCGCCCTCCTCGGACACCTGCAGGCCCGGGCGATCGTCACCGGACCGGACCTCGCCGAGCTGCTCGGCGTGGGCGAACGCACCGTGCGCAAGGACGTGGAGCGGCTGCGCGAGCTCGGCTACCCGGTCGAGGCCGTCCGCGGGGCGGCCGGCGGCTACCGGTTCGGTGACCGGGGACGCCTCCCTCCCCTCCTGCTCGAGGCCGACGAGGCGGTCGCCGTCGCGGTCGGGCTCGGCAGCGTCGCGGCGGTGCGGGGCATCGAGGACGCGGGCGCGCTCGCCCTGGCGAAGCTCCAGCACGTGCTCCCCGACCGGCTGTGGCGACGCGTGCGCGCGCTCACCGAGAGCACCGACGTGGGTCCGTCCGACACCGCGACCAACGTGGAGGCCCCGCCGGTCGACGTCACCCTCCTCGCCGACCTGGCGACCGCGGTCCGCGACCGCGAGGGCCTGCGGCTGTTCTACCGGCCGGGTCCCGACGTCGAGGAGCGGATCGAGTGCGACCCGTACCGCCTCGTGAGCTGGCAGCAGCGCTGGTACGTCGTGGTCCGCAGGCGCCACGACGGGCGGTGGCAGGCGCTGCGCGCGGACTGGCTGGAGCTGCGCACCCCGGGTGCCGGTCGCTTCTCGCCCGACCCGCTCGACGGCGGCGACTACGCCGCGTTCGTCCTCCGGGACGTGGCGTTCTCGGGCTGGAACGTGCACTGCCGCATCGCGGTCGACGCGCCGGCCGACGAGGTGCTGCGCCGGATCAACCCGACGGTGGGGGTGGTCGAGACGGTGGACGAGGGCCACTGCGTGCTCGTCACCGGGGCCGACAGCGTGGAGACGGTCGCGGTGTGGATCGGCATGCTCGGTCTCGACTTCCACGTCTCCGAGCCGCCCGAGCTGGTGGCGCACCTGCGCACCCTCGCGGCGAGGTACGCCGCAGCCGTCCCCGTGGCGTAGGCGTCAGGAGCGCTGGGCCCGCGCGCTGGCGTAGAGGCACACCGCCGCGGCGGTGGAGAGGTTGAGGCTCTCGGCCCGCCCGTGGATCGGGATGGCGACCCGGTGGTCGGCCAGCTCGGCGAGCTCGGGCGGGAGGCCCCAGGCCTCGTTGCCGAAGAGCCAGGCCGTGGGGCCGGACAGGTCGGCGTCGAACAGGTCGACCTCACCCGCGCCGTCGGCGGCCAGCACCACGAGTCCACGAGCCTGCGCCTCGCGGACGGCAGCCATGGGATCGGGCTCGATCGCGAGGGGCAGGTGGAAGAGGCTCCCGACCGTGGCGCGGACGGTCTTCGGGTTGTAGGCGTCGACGGACTGCCCGGCCAGCACGACGGCGTCGGCGCCCGCCGCGTCGGCCGTACGGATCACGGTGCCGGCGTTGCCGGGGTCGCGGACGTCGGCGCACACGGCGAGCAGGCGCGGCGAGGCGCGTACGACGTGCTCCAGCGGGGCGTCGAGGTGGCGGCACACCGCCACCACCCCGGCCGGGGAGACCGAGTCGGACAGCGACGCGAGGGCGCGGTCGTCGACCACCGTGACCGGTGCCCCGGCGAGCAGCCCGGCCTGCTGCTCGATCGCGAGCGGCGTCGCGAAGACCTCGACGACGCAGCCGGCGACGGACAGCGCTCCCTCGACGGCCTTGGGGCCGTCAGCGAGGAAGAGCCGCCGCTCGGTGCGTACCGAGCGGCGGCTCAACTTGCGAGCCTCCTTCACGCGCGTGTTGCCGGCGGTGAGGGGAGTGCTCATGTGGTTCAGGCGGAGACCTTGGGCGCGTTGACGTCCTCGGGCAGCGCGGCCTTGGCGGCCTCGACGAGCGCGGCGAAGGCCGGGGCGTCGTTGACGGCGAGCTCGGCGAGGATCTTGCGGTCGACCTCGATGCCGGCCAGGCCGAGGCCCTGGATGAAGCGGTTGTAGGTCATGCCGTTGGCGCGGGCAGCGGCGTTGATGCGCTGGATCCACAGCTTGCGGAAGTTGCCCTTGTTCTTGCGGCGGTCGTTGTAGCTGTAGACCAGGGAGTGGGTGACCTGCTCCTTGGCCTTGCGGTAGAGCCGCGAGCGCTGGCCGCGGTAGCCGCTCGCGCGGTCGAGGGTGGTACGACGCTTCTTCTGGGCGTTCACTGCGCGCTTGACGCGTGCCATGGTGCTACTCCTTGGTGCAGGGGAAATGAAGACGGGACGGCGGCTGAGCCACCAGGGGGGGGTGAGACTCAGATGCCGAGCATCTTCTTGGCGCGTGCGACGTCGCCCTTCTCGAGCTCGACCATGCCGGCGTTGCGGCGGTGCTTCTTGCGGCTGCCCGTGGTCGGCGCGGACGCGAACGCAGCGCCGGACTTGCGGCCGGCCTGCAGGCGCATGATCTTGCCCGAGCCCGTCACCTTGAAGCGCTTCTTCGCGCCCGAGTGGGTCTTGTTCTTCGGCATGTTGTTCTCTCCTCTTCGGTGCTGCCACTGCGCGTGGGCAGGGGCGGCGGAAACGATGGGCTGAGCGCGTGGCTCAGGCGGGCGAGAGCCTCAGACGTCGATGTCGGCGTCGAGGTTCTCGGAGCGGCGACGCTCCTTCTTCTGCGCGACCGGTCCGGCGGCGTGGGCTGCCTCGCGCTCGGCGTCCTCCTCGGCCTTCCGGTCGGCGCGCGCCTGCTCCTTGCTGGCGCGGGCGGCGTCGGCGTCGATCTTGGCGTCGGCCTTCTTCTTGTGCGGGCCGATGACCATGGTCATGTTGCGGCCGTCCTGCTTCGGCGAGGACTCGACGAAGCCCAGCTCCTGCACGTCCTCGGCCAGCTTCTGCAGCAGGCGGAAGCCCAGCTCGGGGCGGTGCTGCTCGCGACCGCGGAACATGATGGTGATCTTCACCTTGTCGCCTGCACCCAGGAACCGCACGACGTGACCCTTCTTGGTCTCGTAGTCGTGCTTGTCGATCTTGGGACGAAGCTTCATCTCCTTGATGATCACGTTCGTCTGGTTGCGGCGCGACTCGCGGGCCTTCTGGGCGTTCTCGTACTTGAACTTGCCGTAGTCCATGAGCTTGCAGACCGGGGGCCGTCCCTGGGGCGCGATCTCGACGAGGTCGAGGTCGGCCTCCACGGCCAGCTTGAGTGCCTGGTCGGTCGGCACGATGCCAACGGTCTCGCCGTTGGGTCCTACGAGCCGGACCTCGGGTACGCGGATCCGGTCGTTGATGCGCAGCTCGGTGCTGATGGGTCCTCCAGTGGTTCGGGTGGGTGGGAGTCCCTTGGCCCGGTCCGACTGGTGTGCCGAAATGGACAATGGCTCCCGCTGTTGCCAAGCGGGAGCCAGTCACGACACGTCTCCCCTCTCGGGGAAACTGAGGTGTCCACCTCCGTCTCACGACGGCTGTGGCTCTGGACCGGGACCCGACGATCTGTGGTGCAGGGCGATCGGTGCGGGTGGGAGACGATGGTGCGTGCCTCCGCTTGGCGGGATCGGTGTCACCGTGAAGCGTGGTGTCACTGATCGGTCAACACAGAAGGTTAGCGGATCATTCCGCCGAGGGGCCAATCCAGCCGTGACGGCCGGATCCGTCGCCGATCGCGACCAGCCGCCAGCCTGCAGCGAGCCGGCGCAGGTCGTCGCCGTCGACGACGTACGACGCGGGGCCGGCGAGGTCCACGAGGAGCGCCTCGGCGCCGTCCTGGATCGCAGCGGTGGCGGCCGTGGCGGCGGGCACCGGCACCGGACGGGCCTGCGGGTCCCACCGGGTCATCGCCTCGGTCGAGGTGAACGCCAGCAGCCCCTTGCTGCCGTCCGGGGCCTGCACCAGGACCGCCGCCATGTCGGAGGACTTGTCGTGGGCCAGGCCGCGCTCGTCGAGCTCCACCTCGCCCAGGACGGCGACCACCGGGACCAGCAGGCGGGCGTCCTGGAGGACGGCGAGGACGGCACCCGAGGTCGCCGCGCCCGCTGCCCGGTCGGCCAGCAGTCGGGCGAGCCGGGGGTCCGCCGCGCCGGCGTCGTCGGCGAACCCGGGGTCGGGGATGGTGCGCTCGAGCGGCTCGTCGGAGGAGGCGTCGTCGTGGGCCACGGGCTCCATCCTCCCGCACGTGGTGCGGGCGCCGTCACGGGCGTGGTGCGCTGTGGGAGTCTGGGACCGTGGAAGGGACTACCTGGGCTGCACTGACCGCCGCGCTCACCGTCGCGGGTGC
Organism: Nocardioides sp. Soil_C_8; assembly: GCF_057656315.1. NCBI lineage: Bacteria > Bacillati > Actinomycetota > Actinomycetes > Propionibacteriales > Nocardioidaceae > Nocardioides > Nocardioides sp. Soil_C_8. Next base: position 33,680 of record NZ_JBDGKQ010000006.1, on the reverse strand, counting down.
CATCTGGACGTGGATCGCTTTCCGGCGGCGGGGATCGGCCAACGGCCTGCGCGCGCTCGGTTTCACCCTGCTCCCGGCGGCCGCGTGGCTGACCGGGACGCTCGAGATGGTCGTCGACATCGCGGACTCGGTGACCGACTGGGCGACCAGCCTGGTGTTCGACGTACGCACGTGGGTGGGCGTCGGCCTGGCCGGCCTGGCGGTCGTGCTGTGGGTCGTGAGCGGCTTCATCCGTGACCGCCAGCTCGCCCGCGGTCAGGCCGCAGGCACCGGTGGTCGCACGGCGCGCGGCCGGGACGAGCTGCCCGAGGCCACCTCGACCCGCAACGGCCCGACCTCCCGCGCTGCCGTGGACGACGACCTGGCGGACATCGAGGCGCTGCTGCGCAAGCGGGGCATCGAGTGATCGACCGGCTCGTCGACCGCAACCGCCTGTGGTCACGGCTCGACGCCGCCGTCGCCGCCCTGCCCGAGCCCCCTGCCACGCCGATCGCCGTGGTCGACCTCGACGCCTTCGACGCCAACGCCGACGACCTCGCGCGTCGTGCGGGCGGCAAGCCCCTGCGGGTGGCCTCGAAGTCGCTGCGCGTGCCGGCGCTCGTCGAGCGGGCGTTGGCGCACGACGGGTTCTCCGGCGTGCTGGCCTACACCCTCGCCGAGGCGCTCTGGCTCCACGAGGCCGGCGTCAGTGACGACGTCGTCGTCGCCTACCCGACGGTCGACGTGGCGGCGCTGCGGCGGCTGACCTCGTCACCCACGGCCGCCGCCGCGATCACGCTGATGGTCGACGACCCGGCCCACCTCGACGTCGTCGACTCGACGCGCTCGTCCCGCGCCGTGCCGGTGCGGGTCGCGCTCGACGTCGACGCCGGGCTCCGGTTCGGCGGCCAGCACGTCGGTCCGAAGCGCTCCCCCCTCTTCGACACCCGTGACGTCGTCGCGCTCGCCCGCCGGGTCGCGGAGCGCGACGGCTTCCGCCTCGTCGGCGTGATGACCTACGAGGGCCAGGTCGCCGGCGTGCAGGACTCCGTCCCCGACCAGCGCGCGCGGTCCCGCGTCGTACGCCGCCTCAAGCAGGCGTCCATGGCCCAGCTCGAGGTGCGCCGACGCGAGATCTCCGAGGCGCTCGCCGAGGTGGTCGAGCTCGAGTTCTGGAACGGCGGCGGGTCGGGGTCGGTCGAGGCGACGGCCGCCGACGCCGCCGTCACCGAGATCGCGGCCGGCTCGGGGCTGTTGGTGCCGGGCATCTTCGACCACTACGCCTCGTTCGAGCCGCGGCCCGCGGCGTACTTCGGGCTCCGGGTGACGCGCAAGCCCACGCCCGACATGGCGACCGTCCACGGCGGTGGGCTGATCGCCAGCGGCGCCACCGGCGCGGACCGCTCGCCGCTGCCCTGGGCCCCGCCGGGGCTGCACCTCACGGGGCTCGAAGGGGCCGGGGAGGTGCAGACGCCGCTGACGGGGCACGCGGCCGGGCGGCTGCGGATCGGCGACCTGGTGTGGTTCCGGCACGCGAAGTCGGGCGAGCTCTTCGAGCACGTCCGCGACGTGCACCTCGTGCGCGGTGACGCCGTCACCGAGGTGGTGCCGTCCTACCGCGGCTGCGACCGTGCGTTCTGAGGCTCCTGCCGATCCGTACGCCGTCGCCGCCGAGGTCGCCTCGCGCGTGCTGGCCGCTCCCGCGACGCTCGGCAACGGCCGCCTGGTCTGCGTCGACGGTCCAGCCGGGTCGGGCAAGACCACGGTGGCCAAGGCGTTGGCGGACGTCGTGCCGGAGGCCCACGTCGTCCACTGCGACGAGCTGCTCCACGGGTGGCGCGGACTCCCCGGTCTCGCCCGCACGGTCGAGACGTTCCTCGAGCCGCTCGCGCGTGGCGAGCAGAGCCGGTGGACGCGGTGGGACTGGGCCACGGACCGCTGGGCCGAGAGCCACCCCGTCGAGCCCGGCGGCCTGCTCGTCCTCGAGGGGGTCGGCTGCTGGTCCCCCGCCGCCGCTCCCCTCGTCGGGGTGCTGGTGTGGGTCGAGGCGGAGTCCGCGCTGCGCCTGCGGCGCGGCATGGCGCGCGACGGCGAGCACATGCGGCCGCAGTGGGAGCAGTGGCGGATCGACGAGGACGAGCTCTTCGCCCGGCTCGGCACCCGCGCCGCTGCCGACCTGCTGGTCGTCACCGGCTGAGCGCGGTCACCTGCCCCGGCGGGCACCGACCGGCGGGTCGTCGAGGACGTAGGAGTCCTGGCGGTAGAGCTGGCTGAAGCCGGCCCGCTCGTAGATGCCGAGGGCGCCGGTGGGGTTCGCGGTGTCGACGTGGAGGCTGGCGGTCACGTAGCCGGCCTCGCTCGCGCGGCGCAGCACCTCCCCCAGCAGGCCCCTGGCGAGCCCACGACCGCGGTGCGCCGGGACGGTGCCGACATAGGGCACGTGGATCTCGGGGCCCGGCCCGCCCGAGGGTGGTACGACGTACTCGTGGGCCAGGACGTACGCGGCGACCGAGCCACCGCCGTCGCGGGCGACGACCGAGAGCGCGTGCCGGGCGTGCGCCGCATCGACCACGAACATGGTCCAGAAGTCGGCGCCGGTGTCGGGGCGGTCCGGGTATCCGGCGAAGGCGGCGTTGTGGGCCTGCCGCACCTCCTCGGCGGCCTGGGGGTCGAAGGCGGTGACGGAGTAACCCGGGGGCGGTGCGGCTTCGGCGCGGCGGTCGAGCGGGGCGGTCATGAGGAAGCTGTGCCGGCCCGGGCGCAGACCGGTGCGCGCCATGAGGTCGGCCTGGTCCGCGCGGCCGGCCAGCGCTGCGGTCACGAACGTGCCCGGCACCCGGGGAGCGATGTCGGCGTGGACGGCACGGGAGCGCTCGAGCGAGCGGGTCAGCATGAGCGTCCCGAGGCCCTCGCCGAGACGGGCGGGGTCGACGTCCCCGAACAGGTTGATGCGCAGACCGCCCTCGTCGGGGTGCCCCGGCAGGATGCTCGTGAAGGCGACCATCCCTGGTCCGTCGAACGCACCCTCGAAGACGTTGACGGCCTTCCCGCCCATGAGCTCCCGGATCTCGCCGGCCCCGAGGCAGAAGCCGGTGGGGTGGTCGCTCTCGATGCGCGCCATCAGGGCAGCCAGGTCCTCGGCGTCCGCGGCACCGAGGTCGCGCGTGGTGATGCCCATGAGGGAACGGTAGTGATGTCTAGGGTGGGCGCCATGGTGTTCCCCAGCGGTGACCAGTACGAGATCTCGGCGGCGGGCTACACCGCGGTCGTCACCGAGGGCGGAGCGGCACTCCGGGTGCTGCGGCACCACGGGCGGGACCTGGTGCACGGCTTCGGCGAGTCCGCGATGTCGACGGGCGGCCGCGGCCAGCTGTTGATGCCGTGGCCCAACCGGATCCGGGACGGCCGCTACTCCTTCGGCGGCCAAGACCTCCAGCTCGGCCTCACCGACCCGCGCACCAGCAACGCCTCGCACGGCCTCGCCCGCTGGGCACCGTGGACGGTGGAGGAGCACACGTCGACCTCGGTGTCGCTCGTCCACCGGCTGATGGCGCAGACCGGCTACCCGTGGGCGCTGGACCTGCACGTGCTCTACGACCTGTCCGCGGACGGGCTGGTCGTCACCCAGACAGCCACGAACCTGGCCGCGGAGCCCGCGCCCTACGCGAGCGGGGCACACCCGTACCTCTGCGTGGGGGACACCATCGAGGACCTCGAGCTGACCCTCCCCGCCCGGAGCCGGGTGCTGCTCGACGATCGGCAGCTGCCGACGGGTGTCGAGCCCGTAGGCGACGACCTCGACTACACCTCCGGTCGTCGGATCGGCGACGTCGTCCTCGACCAGGGTTTCGGCGACCTCCGGCACGTCGACGGTCGCGCCCGGGTCACCCTCGCCGAGCCGTCGGGCGGGCGAGGCGTCGCACTGTGGGTGGACGAGCACCACCGCTGGCTGCAGGTGTTCACACCGCCCTCGGACGGACCGCGTCCGGCGCTGGCCGTCGAGCCGATGACGGCACCGGCGGACGCGTTCAACTCGGGCACCGACCTCGTCACCCTCGCGCCGGCGGGCAGCCCGGGCGACGAGCTGTCGGTGCAGTGGGGCGTCCACGCCCTGCAGCAGGCCGACGGCGGCGCCGACGCATAGCGACCGGCCCGGGGACGCTAGGGCGCGTCCGGGACGTCCGACCCGTCCCGGTCGATCAGCGCCCGCAGCTGGCGTACGCCGTCGCGCGCCATCCGGCCGTCGGAGCCCTGGAACGCCATCGCGGAGATCGTCGTGCCGTCGGCGAGGTCGAGCGTCGCCCAGGGTGCGCCGGCCGGGAGGTGCACGCCCAGCACCTGCTCCCACTCCAGCCGCCGGGTCCGGAAGCCGTTGACCACGACGAGCGACGCCTGCTCGGCGGTGACGCGGGCACGGCCCAAGGCCCACCCGATCACGGCGAAGCCGGCGCCCATCACGAGCAGCGTGAGCCGTTGCAGGATGTTGAACTTGGCGCGCGTCTCGTCGTCGAAGCCGAACCACGCCGCGGCGCAGACGACGAGCAGCATCAGGCCGAAGCCGATCACGGCGAACCGCACGCCCATCGGTCGCCAGGTGTGCGGCAGGGCGGGCGCGGCTTCGCCGCCGGACGCGCCGGCCGGGCGCTCAGAGGCGGCAGGCATGGATGTCGGTGAGCAGGATGGCGCGGGCGCCGATCGAGTACAGGTCGTCCATCAGGCGCTGCGAGCCTGCCCGCGGGACCATGACCCGCACGGCCACCCAGCCGGGCTTGCCGAGCGGCGAGATGGTCGGTCCCTCACGACCCGGTGCGAGCTCGCTCGCGCGGGCGAGGTGCTGCTCCTCGATGTCGTAGTCCATCATCACGAAGCTGCGCGCCACGAGCACGCCCTCGATGCGTCGGCGGAAGACCTCGAAGTCGTCGGGGACCTCGCCGCCGCGCGTGATGAGCACCGCCTGCGAGTCGAGGATGACCTCGCCGAAGGTCTCGAGGCCGGCGGCCCGCAGCGTCGACCCGGTCTCGACGACGTCGGCGATGACGTCGGCCACGCCGAGCTGGATGCTCGTCTCGACCGCCCCGTCGAGGCGGGTCACGGTGGCGTCGATGCCGTGGCGGAACAGGTAGTCCTCGACCACGCCGACGTAGGACGTCGCGACCCGCAGGCCGTTGAGGTCCTGCAGCGAGGAGTAGCGCCCGACGGGCCCGGCGAAGTGGAACCGCGAGCGGCCGAACCCGAGGTTCATCACCTCCTCGGCCTTGGCGCCGGAGTCGAGCAGCAGGTCACGCCCGGTGATGCCCACGTCGAGGGTGCCCTCGCCGACGTAGAGCGCGATGTCGCGCGGGCGGAGGTAGAAGAACTCGACGTCGTTCTCGGAGTCGACGAGCGCGAGCTCCTTGGAGTCGCTGCGCTGGCGGTAGCCCGACTCGCGGAGGATGTCGGTGGCCGCCTGGGACAGCGACCCCTTGTTGGGGACGGCGATGCGGAGGGTCATGGCAGGCTCACTGGGGTCACAGGTGGGCGTAGACGTCGTCGAGCGTCAGTCCGGAGGCGAGCATGAGCACCTGCGCGTGATAGAGCAGCTGGCTGATCTCCAGCGCCGTCGCGTCCTTGCCCTCGTGCTCGGCGGCCATCCAGGACTCGGCGGCCTCCTCGAGCAGCTTCTTGCCGATCGCATGGATGCCGGCGTCGAGCTGCTGCACGGTGCCGGACCCCTCGGGCCGCTCCTCAGCCTTGGCGGACAGCTCCGCCCACAGGTCCTCGAACGTCTTCACGAGGGGCAAGCCTAGGCGCTGGCCACCACCGGGCTCCCCACGGGCCCCGGGCGCGGACCACCCCTCGGTGTGGTTGCTTCGTCGGAACGGCGGGCTACTGTCGCAGCATGAGTGAATCGAACACACCTTCGAACCCCGACGGCGCCCCGGCCGAGGACGTCCTCGGCGGACCCCAGGGCGACACCACGCGCAAGGACCCCGAGGAGTGGGTCACCGGCGACGAGCCGATGACCGGTGCGCAGCGCAGCTACCTCGACACGCTCGCGCGCGAGGCGGGCGAGCAGCTGCCGGCCGACCTGACCAAGGCGGAGGCCTCCGAGCACATCGACCGGCTGCAGGCGGCGAGCGACCGGACCGGCTAGCCCGCCCGCACCGCCCGCACCACGCGGGCGGTGTCGAGCGCGGCGGCCGTCGCCTCCCAGCCCTTGTCCTCGGCGGAGCCCTCGAGGCCGGCGCGGTCGAGCGCCTGCTCCTCGGTGTCGCAGGTGAGGACGCCGAAGCCCACCGGCACCGCGTGGTCGACGCTGACCTGCGTGAGGCCGTCGGTGGCGGCCGAGCAGACGTAGTCGAAGTGCGGCGTGCCGCCGCGGATGACGACGCCGAGTGCGACCACGGCGTCGTACCCGGCCCGCGCGAGGGCGGCCGCCACCACCGGCAGCTCGAAGGTGCCCGGCACCCGGATCACCTCCGGCTCGGTGATGCCGTACGCCGCCAGCGCGCGCTCGGCGCCGCCGACGAGGCCGTCCATGACCTGGGTGTGCCAGCTCGCCGCGACCACGGCGACCCTGAGGCCGCTCGCGTCGTACGGCTGCGAGGTGGGTGCTCCAGCGCCACTCATGCGTCGTCTCCTTCGTGCTCCAGCTGGTGGTCCAGCGCGAGGTCCGGCAGCTCGTGGCCCATCCGGTCGCGCTTGGTCCGCAGGTAGGCCTGGTTGTGCTCGGTCGGGTGGATGGTGAGCGGGACGCGCTCGGCCACGTGGATGCCGAAGTCCTCCAGGCTGGCCGTCTTGTCCGGGTTGTTGGTCATCAGCCGCACCGACTCGACGCCGAGGTCGCGCAGCACCTGGGTGGCGGTGCCGTAGTGGCGGGCGTCGGCGGGCAGGCCGAGGTCGAGGTTCGCGTCGACGGTGTCGCGGCCGCCGTCCTGCAGCTGGTAGGCCTGGAGCTTGGCGACGAGGCCGATGCCGCGTCCCTCGTGGCCGCGGAGGTAGACCACCACTCCCCTGCCCTCGGCGACGATCGTCCGAAGCGCCTCGTCGAGCTGGGGCCCGCAGTCGCATCGCTCGCTGCCGAACACGTCACCGGTGAGGCACTCGCTGTGGACGCGGGTCAGCACCGGCTCGCCCGCGGCGGCGGCCGCGGCGACGTCGCCGTACGCCAGTGCGACGTGCTCGCTGTCGTCGATGGTGATCCGGTAGCCGTAGGCCGTGAACTCGCCGTGGCGGGTGGGCAGCCGGGTCTCCGCGACCCGCTCGACGTGGCGCTCGTGGCGGCGGCGGTAGCGCACGAGGTCCTCGATGGAGATCATCGCGAGGCCGTGCTCGTCGGCGAACTCCCGCAGCTCGGGTGCGCGCTTCATCGTGCCGTCGTCGTTGACGACCTCGACGAGCACGCCGGCCGGCGTGAGCCCCGCCAGCCGGGCGAGGTCGACGGCGGCCTCGGTGTGGCCGCGCCGCACCAGCACGCCGCCCTCGCGGTAGCGCAGCGGGAACACGTGACCGGGTCGGGTCAGCTCCCACGGCTCGGTCGCGGAGTCGGCCAGCGTCCGCGCGGTGCGGGCGCGGTCGGCCGCGCTGATGCCGGTGCTGACGCCGTCGCGGGCGTCGACCGAGATCGTGTAGGCCGTGCGCAGCTTGTCCTTGTTGTGCGGGGTCATCAGCGGGATCTCGAGCCGCTCCAGCATGTCGCCCGGCATCGGCACGCAGATCACGCCGCTGGAGTGACGGATGGTGAAGGCCATCAGCTCGGGGGTCGCCTTCGCCGCGGCGAAGATGATGTCGCCCTCGTTCTCGCGGTCCTCGTCGTCCACCACGACGACCGCCCGGCCTGCGGCGATGTCGGCAACTGCCCGCTCGACCGAGTCCAGCCGCACGCGCTCCTGCACGCTCATGCCGACACCTCCTCCACACGACGGTCGGCGTCCGTCGCGTCGACGACGGTGCGGCTGGCGCGCAGCCAGACGACGAAGCCGATGACCACGAACACGGCGTAGAACAGGTACATGCCGGCGGTCGGGTAGTAGCCGGCCTGCACCAGGGTGGTCACCCCGACGACGTCGACGAGGATCCAGATGAGCCAGAACTCCACCCATCCGCGGGCCATGCCGTAGGTCGCGAGCATCGAGCCGGCGAGGATCCACGCCTCGGTGGTCGGGCCCCACGAGCCCAGCACCTGGGTGAGCAGGACGTACGCCGCCGCGTAGCCGACGACGCCGAGGACGAGCAGCTGCACGCGCTCGGACGCCGTCGCCCAGCGGGGCGCGATGGCACCACCGTCGGACGCGCCTCCGGACCGGCGTACCTGCGACCAGCGCCACCAGCCGTAGACGGACACCGCGGCGAAGAAGACCTGGCGGCCTGCCTGTCCCCAGAGCGGTTCGTCGATCTGGCCGGAGAGCTCACCGGTCGCGAAGACGGTGAAGAGCAGCACGTTGCCGACCAGGCCGATCGGCCAGGCCCACACGAGCCGCTTCATGCCGAGGATCGCGCTGGCGAGCCCGAACAGGTTGCCGATGACCTCGCGGGCCCCGAGCTCTCCGCCCGGGACCGGGATCGTGCCGTGGATGAGCCACTGGAGCAGGTCCATCATTCTTCCTCGTCGCTGTCGGGGGTGTGGGTGCGGGCGGGCGGCGCGTAGGCGCCGAGGAGCTTCTCGACGTGCTTGGCGATCACGTCCGCCTCGAGGTTGACCAGGTCGCCGACGCGGCGGCTTCCGAGCGTCGTGCGTGCCAGCGTCTCGGGGATGAGGCTGACGGTGAAGCTGTCCTCGCGGGCCTCGACCACCGTGAGGCTGACGCCGTCGACGGTGATCGACCCCTTGTCGACGAGGTACCGGTCGAGGTCGCCGGGCAGCGAGATCTCGACGACGTCCCAGTGCTCGCTGGGCGTGCGGGAGAGGACCTCTCCGACGCCGTCGACGTGGCCCTGGACGATGTGGCCGCCGAGGCGCTTGTCGACGGTGACCGCGCGCTCGAGGTTGACCCGGTCGCCGGGCGAAACCCCGCGCAACGACGTCCTGTCGAGCGTCTCCTGCATCAGGTCGGCGGTCCACCTGCCGTCGCCGAGCTCGGACACCGTGAGGCAGCACCCGTTGACGGAGATGGAGTCGCCGAGCCCGGTGCCCTCGAGCACGGTCGCGGCCTGGACGGTGAGCCGGACGGCGTCACCCTGGTCGACGACCTCGGCAACGGTGCCGAGCTCCTCGACGATCCCGGTGAACATCTGGTTCCTCCTCATTTCCGACGCATGGTCAGGCGGACGTTGGTGTCCTCGCCGTCGTGGCCCTGCAGCACGGTCACGTCGACGACGCGGAGGTGGAGGGCGTCGGCGATGGTGGTGATGCCGAGCTCGGCGACGGCACTCGAGCCCGCGCCGAGCAGCATCGGGGCGACGTAGGCGACGACCTCGTCGACGAGGCCGGCTTCGAGGAAGGCCCGGGCGAGCGTGGGGCCGCCCTCGAGGAACACGTGCTGGCGGTCGCGCGCGAAGAGCTCGGCCAGCGCCTCCGCGGGCTCGCGGGTGCGCAGGTGCAAGGTCTCGGCACGCTCGTCGAGGACCCGGCGGTCCGGCGCGAGGTCACGGAGGCCCATCACGACGCGCAGCGGCTGGTGCGCCACGGGCTCGTCGACCTCGTCGCGGACGGTCAGCTCGGGATCGTCGACCTCGACCGTGTTGGTCCCGACGAGCATGGTGTCGCACAGGCTCCGCAGGCGGTGGGTGTCGAGGCGGGCGGCGCGGCTGGAGACCCAGCGACTGGTGCCGTCGGCGGCGGCGCTGCGCCCGTCGAGGGTGGTGGCGAACTTCCAGGTCACGAACGGGCGACCGTGCTCGAGGGCGAAGGTCCACGTGCGGTTGACGGCCTGGGCGTCGTCGGCGAGCAGCCCCGCCTCCACCTCGACGCCGGCCTCGCGCAGGCGAGCGGCACCACCGGTGGCCACCGGGTTGGTGTCGGCCTGGGCGAACACGACGCGACGTACGCCCGCGGCGATCAGCGCCTCGCTGCACGGACCGGTGCGACCGGTGTGGTTGCACGGCTCCAGGGTGACGACGGCGGTCGTGCCCCGAGCGGCGCCACCTGCCTCGCGCAGCGCCTCGACCTCGGCGTGCGGCCCGCCCGCACCGCGGTGGAAGCCCTCGGCGACCGTGGCGCCGTCGGCGTCGAGGAGCACGCACCCGACGCGCGGGTTGGGGCCGAGGGGCACGCCGGGCGTGGTGGCGAGCTGGAGCGCACGCTGCATGGCGCGCCGCTCTGCCTCGCTGGTCGTCATCTCCGCCTCCGGTCCGGTGGGACTCAGGGGGGCGGGCGACGGGGCACTCCCTCGCGGGTGCGAGGGATGGCGTGCGAGCCGTCAGCGTGCACTTCTCATCCGGACTATGACCGTCGGTCCAGGAGTTCCACCTGGTCAACCGGCCACTGGCTGTGGTCGGGTCGCGGACTGTGACCGCCGGTGCGGAGTTCCACCGCCCCCAGAGCACGCAAGCTCTTCGTGGTGGCAACCATGCCACAGCACGGACCATTCCCTCACCGGGGTCCACCGGTGAGGTGCGCAACACTTCCGAGGGTGCGGTCGGCTGCGCCTCAGACCTGGTCGAGGAACCTGTCGAAGACCCGCGCGCCGAACTCCAGCGCGTCGACCGGCACCCGCTCGTCGACGCCGTGGAACAGGGCGGTGAAGTCGAGGTCGGCCGGCAGGCGCAGCGGCGCGAAGCCGTAGGACCGCATGCCGAGCTTGCGGAAGTGCTTGGCGTCGGTGCCGCCGCTCATCGTGTAGGGCGCGACCAGCGCGTCGGGGTCCTCGGCCAGCAGGCTGCGGGTCATCGCGTCGACCAGGTCGCCGTCGTACGGCGTCTCCCACGGCTGCTGGTGGGACTCGAAGTCGAACTCGACCCCGTCGCCGGCCAGCTCGCGCAGCGTCGCGAAGAACTCGTCCTCGTAGCCGGGCAGGAAGCGGCCGTCGACCGTCGCCTGCGCGTCTGTGGGGATCACGTTGGTCTTGTAGCCGGCCCGCAGCATCGTCGGGTTGGCGGTGTTGCGGATCACCGCGCCGAGCATCCGGGCCGCCGGTCCGAACTCCTCGACCAGCGCCTCGGCGTTGTCGGGCGTGGCCTCCGTGCCGGCGAGCTCGCCGACGGTCGCGAGGAGGACCTCCATGGTCGGCGTGAGGCGCACCGGCCACTGGTGCGCGCCGATCCGGGCCACCGCGCCGGCGAGCCGGGTGACGGCGTTGTCGTCGTTGATCATCGAACCGTGGCCGGCCCGGCCACGCGCGGTGAGGCGCATCCAGGCCATGCCCTTCTCCGCGGCCTCGATGAGGTAGACCCGGCGCCCGCGCACCGTGGCCGAGAAGCCGCCGACCTCACCGACGGCCTCGGAGCAGTCGGCGAACCAGTCGGCGTGCTCGTCCACCAGGATGCCGGCGCCGTGGTGTCCACCGGCCTCCTCGTCGGCGGTGAAGCAGAGCACCACCTCGCGGTCCGGGGCCGCACCGGCCGCCGCGCGGGCGCGCACGACACTGAGCAGCATCGCGTCGAAGTCCTTCATGTCGACCGCGCCACGGCCCCAGACCTGGCCGTCCTGGATCTCGCCGGCGAACGGGTCGACCTTCCAGTCCGACGCCTCGGCCGGTACGACGTCGAGGTGCCCGTGGAGCAGCAGCGGCGCTCGGCCGTCGCCCCCACCCCAGCGCGCCACGACGTTGGCACGCCCGGGTCGGCCCTCGATCACCTCGGCCGCGATGCCGACCTCGTCGAGCAGCCCGGCGACGTGCTCGGCAGCCTTCCGCTCCCCCGGACCGTCGTCGGTGCCGTAGTTGGAGGTGTCGATCCGGATGAGGTCCTGGCACAGCGCGACGACCTCCGCGGCGGGGTCGTAGGAGCGGTCGTCCGTGCGGTCCTGCGAGCTGTCCTGGGGCGCCTGTTCCATGCCGTCCATCCTGCCCCACGGGCAAGCACCTGCCCCGATTCGTCGGCGGCGAGGTGCCTTGCTACTCTTCTCCAGCACTCGTCCGGGTGGCGGAATTGGCAGACGCGCTAGCTTGAGGTGCTAGTGCCCGTATTAGGGCGTGGGGGTTCAAGTCCCCCCTCGGACACACAGGAAGAACCCCAGGTCGACGACCTGGGGTTCTTCGCTTTCCAGTCCACGCGGCACTGCACGCGCTCAGCCGTCGAACGCCTCCACGACCGTCTCGTCGATGGTGGTCTTCGGCCCCGTGAACCACTTCTTGGCCGAGGCGTTCCACCACACGGCCAGCAACGCCAGCGAGGCGAGCGTGACGATGGGTGCGTAGTTCACGAACTTCCAGGCGAAGTCGGTCTCGCTGAACGGGTTGCCGGCCGGCACGAACGGCATCGACAGGTAGAAGATGACGATCAGGATCTCGGCGACGGCGACCAGGTTCATCCACTTGTACTTCGACCCGTTGTTCCAGGTGCCGACCTCGAACCGGTCGCCGTGCTTCCAGCGCAGCCAGATCGGGATCGCGAACGCCAGGTAGAGGCCCATGACGGCGATCGAGGTGACGGCGTAGAAGGCGACCGGGACGATGAGCGGGGCGTCCGGGGTGCCGATGTTGACCTCCACCAGTGCCGGGAGGGTGACTGCGGCAGCGCAGACCGCGACGAACATCACGGCGTTGGCGGGGACCCGGGTCGCGGTGAGCCTCTTGAGGGTGGCGGACCCGGGAATGGCCCCGTCACGGCTGAAGGCGAACGTCATCCGCGAGGCCGACGTCATGCACGAGGTCGCGCAGAAGAACTGGGCGGAGGCGGAGATGAAGAGCACGAGCCCTGCCCAGTTCGCGCCCATCGACTGCACGAAGACGTAGGCCACGCCGCCGGCGCCGACACCCGCGTTGTCCGGGTTGCCGCTCGCGTCGTCGGGGATGGCGAACACGACCGCCAGCAGCAGGATGTAGCCGCCGATCACGGAGTAGAGGATCGACTGCCAGATGCCCTTCGCGGCCGCCGTCGACGCCGCCGCGGTCTCCTCCGACAGGTGCGCGCAGGCGTCGAACCCGGTGATCGTGTACTGCGTCAGCAGGAAGCCGAAGGGCACGATGGCGAACCAGAACCCCAGCGTGGCGGTCTCGCCGTCGAAGTAGCCGGAGTTGTTGAAGCGCTCGGTGAAGACGTAGCTGAACGACTGGTGCTGGTCGGGGACGAAGAGCAGGATCAGCACGATCGCCGCGGCGCCGACGACGTGCCACCACACCGACACGTTGTTCATGATCGCCATCAGGTGGCTGCTGAAGATGTTGAGCACCGACACCAGCACCAGGACGACCAGGAAGATGAGGAACACGCGGGTCAGCGAGTAGCCCTCCGCGAAGCTCTCCGACCACGTGCTGATCGTCAGGTCGATGAAGGTCGCGCAGCCGTACGAGACACCGGCGGTCACGGCGACGAGGCCGATCAGGTTGAGCCAGCCGGTGAAGAAGCCGGCCATCGGGCCGCCGAGCTTGGCGGCCCACCAGTAGATGCCTCCCGACGTCGGGTAGGCCGACACCAGCTCCGACATGGTGAACCCGATGATCAGGATGAAGATGCCGAGGATCGGCCACGACCAGGAGATCGAGATCGGGCCACCGTTGTTGAAGCCGGCGCCGAAGTTGGTGAAGCAGCCGGCGAGGATCGAGATGATCGAGAACGAGATGGCGAAGTTGGAGAAGCCCGACCACGAGCGGTTCAGCTCCTGGCTGTAGCCGAGCTTCGCAAGGTGCTTCTCGTCTTCGCTGAGCTCTGCGACGTGGTGAGCCGGGACCGGCTCGTGTGCTTCGGGCATGGCGGACCCTCCGGACAGACGATCGTGCGAATGTGAACCGGACGCTAGACCCGGCCCGATTCGGGTGTAAATACGTTGGCGGAAAAATGGTATGAACTCAGACCATTGGTTCTCGGCGCCGATTGACGCCGGCCGTCGTCGCCCCGAAGGATGAAGTCGTGACCGCCTCCCCCGCTCCGCACCTGCCCGGAGCGGTGCTGCGGCCGGTGCGCGGGCACCACGCGTTCGAGGCGTGCGTGGAGCAGCTGGCCACCGCGATCCGGCTCGGGGTCTACCCGCTCGGGTCGACCCTTCCGCCCGAGCGCGAGCTCGCCACCATGCTGCACGTCTCCCGCGCGACCCTCCGTGAGGCGATGGCCGCCCTGCGCGAGGCCGGGCTGGTCCAGACCACGCGCGGGCGCGGCGGTGGCACCGTCGTGACGTTGAAGCCCCGCACGCCGAGCGCCCGGGCGGCCGCCCGGATCTCCGCGGCCCGGCGCAGCGACTGGCTGGACGCGCTGGAGTTCCGCCGCATCGTCGAGTCGGGTGCCGCGCACCTCGCGGCGAGCGTCGCTCTCGACGAGGAGCAGCGCAGCCAGCTCGAGCGCGCGCACGCCGAGGTCGCCGCCGCCACCAAGGCGGCCCAGCACCGGCAGGCGGACTCGCGCTTCCACCTGACGATCGCGTCGCTGTCCGGCTCACCGCGGACCGTCGAGGCGGTGACCTCGGTGCAGGCCACGCTGCACGAGATGCTGCTGGCCATCCCGGTGCTCGGCACCAACATCGCCCACTCGGACCGGCAGCACGTCGCGCTCGTGCGGGCCATCGAGGCCGGCAACGCCGAGCGGGCGCGCAAGACCATGGAGCAACACTGCGACGACACGGCGGCGCTGCTGCGCGGCCTCGTGGGATAGGAGACCGGGTGACCGAGCTGCGCAACGACCGCCACCTCACCATGGAGGGACTCCGCCAGCGCATCGACGCCGGCGACGTCGACACGGTGGTCCTCGCCTTCACCGACATGCAGGGCCGGCTGCAGGGCAAGCGCCTGCACGGGCGCTACTTCCTCGACCACGTGGTGGGCCACGGCACCGAGGGCTGCAACTACCTCCTCGCCGTCGACGTCGACATGAACACCGTCTCCGGCTACGCGATGACGTCGTGGGAGCAGGGCTACGGCGACATGGAGTTCGTCATGGACGAGCAGACCATCCGGCTGCTGCCCTGGCTGCCGGCGACAGCGATGGTCCAGTGCGACCTCGAGTGGACGGACCACCGCCCGGTCGTCGCGAGCCCCCGCGCGATCCTCAAGGCCCAGCTCGCCCGCCTGGCTGACCGCGGGCTCGTCGCGATGGCGGGCACCGAGCTCGAGCTCGTCATCTACGACGACAGCTACGAGGACGCCCACCGCATGGGCTACCGCGGCCTCACCCCGGCCAACCAGTACAACGTCGACTACTCGATCCTCGGCACCACGCGCATCGAGCCGCTGCTGCGCGACATCCGCAACCACATGTACGCCGCCGGTCTCGACGTCGAGGGCGCCAAGGGCGAGTGCAACTTCGGCCAGCACGAGGTCGGGTTCCTCTTCAACGACGCCCTGACGACGGCCGACAACCACGCGGTCTACAAGAACGCCGCCAAGGAGATCGCCGCGCAGCACGGCAGGTCCGTGACCTTCATGGCGAAACCCAATGAACGCGAGGGCAGCTCCTGCCACATCCACCTGTCGCTGCGCGGCGAGGACGGCTCGCTCGTGTTCTGGGACGAAGCGAGCCAGGGACGTACGCCGCTCTACGACAGCTTCATCGCCGGCGTGCTGGCGACGGCCGCGGACTTCACGCTCCTGTTCGCCCCCAACATCAACTCCTACAAGCGCTTCGCCGACGGCTCGTTCGCCCCGACCACCATCGGCTGGGGTCTGGACAACCGCACCTGCGCGGTCCGCCTGGTCGGGTCAGGGGCCGGCGCGCGGATGGAGAACCGCATCCCCGGCGCGGACACCAACCCGTACCTGGCCCTCGCCGCGATGATCGCGGGCGGGCTGCACGGCATCGAGGAGGAGCTCGAGCTCGAGCCGGAGCTGACCGGCAACGCGTACGCCTCGGACAGGCCGCGGGTGCCCCACACGCTGGCAGACGCACGCGAGGCGTTCCACTCCTCCGCCGTCGCCCGGGCCGCCCTCGGCGACGAGGTCGTGGACCACTACGCCAACATGGCCGACGTCGAGCTGGCCGCCTACAACGCCGCCGTCACCGACTGGGAACTCGTCCGCGGCTTCGAGCGACTCTGAGGAGATGTCGATGACCACCCTGATCAACCCGAGCACCGGCGCGGAGCTCGACGCCTCCCCCGCCGCGTCCTCGGTCGAGGACGCCGACGCCGTCATCGCGCGCGCCCACGAGGCCTTCCCGGCATGGCGCGACGTCGCGCCCGGCGAGCGGGCGCGGATGCTGCGCGCGTTCGCGGCAGTGGTCGACGCGCACAACGAGGAGCTCGCCCGGCTCGAGGTGCTCAACGCGGGCCACACGATCGGCAACGCGCGCTGGGAGGCGGGCAACGTCCGCGACTGCCTCAACTACTACTCCGCCGCACCGGAGCGGCTCTTCGGCCGGCAGATCCCGGTCGCCGGCGGCACCGACGTGACCTTCCACGAGCCGCTCGGGGTGGTCGGGATCATCGTCCCCTGGAACTTCCCGATGCCGATCGCCGCATGGGGCTTCGCGCCCGCGCTCGCCGCCGGCAACACGGTCGTCCTCAAGCCCGCGGAGCTCACCCCGCTCACGGCGATCCGGATCGGTGAGCTCGCCCTCGAGGCCGGGATCCCGGAGGGCGTGCTCAACGTCGTCCCAGGCAAGGGCTCGGTCGTCGGCGAGCGCTTCGTGACCCACCCGCTCGTGCGCAAGGTCTGCTTCACCGGCTCGACGACCGTCGGGAAGCAGATCATGGCGGGCTGCGCCGACCAGGTGAAGCGGGTGACGCTCGAGCTCGGCGGCAAGAGCGCGAACATCGTCTTCGCCGACACCGACGTGGCCGCAGCCGCCGCCAGCGCGCCGTACGCCGTCTTCGACAACGCCGGCCAGGACTGCTGCGCCCGCTCGCGGATCCTCGTGCAACGTTCGGCGTACGACGAGTTCGTCGGGCGCCTCGAGACCTCGGTCAAGGCGCTCCGGGTCATCGACCCCGCCGACGAGCAGAGCGAGATGGGTCCGCTCGTGTCCGCGGGCCAGCGCGACGCCGTCAGGGCCTACCTCGACGACGCGCGCATCGCGTTCACCGGCAGCGTCCCCGACGGCCCGGGCTGGTGGCTGCCGCCGACCGTCGTGGAGTCGAGCGACACCAGCGAGGCGATCTGGCGCGAGGAGGTCTTCGGGCCGGTGGTCGCGGTCATGCCGTTCGACGACGAGGACGACGCCGTCGCACTCGCCAACGACTCCGACTACGGCCTCTCCGGATCGATCTACACCTCCGACGTCGGACGCGCGCTGCGCGTCGCCCGCCGCGTCGAGGCCGGCAACCTCTCGGTCAACAGCCACTCGTCGGTCCGCTACTGGACCCCGTTCGGCGGCTACAAGCAGTCCGGCCTCGGTCGCGAGCTCGGCCCGGACGCGCCGAACGCGTTCACCGAGGAGAAGAACGTCTTCATCGCCCACTGACCAGACCTGGTCCCCCGCAGGCACCACCAGCAGAAAGAGGCACACACCCATGGCAGGACGCATCGAGGGCCGCACCGCCGTCGTGACCGGCGGTTGCAGCGGCATCGGGCTGGCGACCGTGCGCCGGTTCGTCGAGGAGGGTGCGCGCGTCGTCATCGGCGACATCGACGACGCCGCCGGCGCGGCACTGGCGGCGGAGCTCGGGGGCCCCGACGTGGTCACCTTCGTCCACGTCGACGTCACGTCCAAGGAGCAGGTGGACGCGCTGTTCAGGACGGCGAAGGACACCTACGGCTCGGTCGACATCGCCTTCAACAACGCCGGCATCAGCCCGCCGGAGGACGACTCCATCCTCGACACCGACCTCGACGCCTGGCGCAAGGTGCAGGAGGTCAACCTCACCAGCGTCTACCTCTGCTGCAAGGCGGCGCTGCCCTACATGCTCGAGCAGAAGCGCGGCTCGATCATCAACACCGCCTCCTTCGTCGCCGTGATGGGTGCTGCCACGTCGCAGATCTCCTACTCGGCGTCCAAGGGCGGCGTGCTCTCGATGTCGCGTGAGCTGGGCGTGCAGTTCGCCCGCGAGGGCGTCCGCGTCAACGCGCTCTGTCCGGGGCCGGTCAACACCCCCTTGCTCAAGGAGCTGTTCGCCAGCGACGCCGAGCGGGCCGCGCGGCGGCTGGTGCACGTGCCGATGGGCCGCTTCGGCGAGCCCGAGGAGATGGCCAACGCGGTGCTGTTCCTCGCCTCCGACGAGTCGAGCTTCATGACCGCCAACACCTTCCTCGTCGACGGCGGCATCTCGGGCGCCTACGTCACCCCGCTCTGAGGTCGCGGTGGGTGAGGCACCGGTCGTCGGGCTGACGACCTACCGCGAGGTCGCGGCGTGGGGCGTCTGGAACGCCCGGGCCGACCTGCTCCCCACCGAGTACGCCGCGGCGGTGGAGGCCGCCGGCGGAGTGCCCGTGCTGCTGCCGCCCGTCGCCCTCGCGTCGGCAGCGGCCGCCGTGGTGGCACGCGTCGACGCCCTGATGGTCTGCGGCGGTGCCGACGTCGACCCGAGCCGGTACGGGGCCGAGGCGCACGAGCGCACCTCCGGGTGGCGCCCCGACCGGGACGCGTGGGAGCTCGCGCTCCTGGACGCAGCGGAGGAGGCCGGGCTCCCGGTGCTGGGGATCTGCCGCGGGATGCAGCTGATGGCCGTGCACGCGGGCGGGTCGCTCGACCAGCACACGCCCGACCTGGTCGGCAACGACAGCCACTCCCCCGGCGGCGACGCCTACGGGGAGGTCGAGGTGCGGACCGAGCCCGGGTCGCGGCTGGCTGCCCTCGTCGGTGACCGCACGACGGTGAGCTGCCACCACCACCAGTCGGTGGCGAGCCACCCCGGGTTCGCCCCGGTCGCGCGTGCCCTGGACGGGACGCTCGAGGCGATGGAGGGCACCGGCGACCGCTGGTGCCTCGCCGTCCAGTGGCACCCCGAGACGCGCGTCGAGATCGGGCTCACGTCAGGCCTCGTCACCGCCGCCCGGGAGCACGCTGCTCGCAGCGGGCGCTAGCCGCGTTCCCGCCGGCGCCGCAGCGTCCCGGGGAGCGTCAGGACCATCGCGAGCGCGATCCCGACGAACATGCCGATCGAGTTCGCGGCGACGTCGCGGGGGTCCGACACCCGGCCCGGGATCTCCCGCTGGACGGCCTCGATCATGGAGGTGAGCACGATGCCGGCGGCGAGGGCGACCAGCCACAGGCGCGTCCCGACGAGGAGCAGCAGGAACATCCCGAGCGGGACGAACAACCCGATGTTGGCGATGAACTCGATGCGCTCGACGCTCAGCCGGCTCGTCAGGGGGTCGAGATCGGGGTAGCGCTCGAGCCGGGCCAGCACCCGGCCGGCCAGGCCGGCGTAGTCGGGCTGCTCGTCGCCCGGCGTCAGCGTCACGAGGGCGACGAAGCCCAGGTAGAGCAGGGTGAGCAGGCTGAGGAGCGGATGGCGGTGCAGCACGACGCCATCATCCAGAAGTCACCTGACGCGCACACCGGTGAGCTCCTCCGACACGGCCCAGAGCCGCGCGGCGTCCGCGTCGCGCCGCAACGGGGCCCACAGCTGCTGCGGGCCGGGAGGGCCACCCGCGTTGCCGGGCCACTGGGGTCCGTAGAAGCCGCCGTCCTCGCCCGTCGTGACCGCCATGAGTGCGGGCAGCCGGGCACTCTCCACCGTCCCCACGAGGAGGCCACGCGCCGAGAGCCAGCGGATCACCCTGACACCCGTGGTGTCCTCGCTGCGCCCGACCTCTGGACGGGCCGCGAGCAGGCTCGTCGGCGCCACGCCGGGGTGCGAGAGGTTGCTCGTCACGCCCCAGCCCGCGGCGGCGCTGCGCCGGGCGAGCTCGAGGCCGAAGAGCCCGCAGGCGATCTTGGACTGGCGGTAGGCAGCCATGCCGTCGTACGACCGCTCCCAGCAGAGGTCGTCCCAGTGGATCGAGCCCCGGCGCGCCGCGACGCTGACCTGCGACGTCACCCGGCCGCGCCCGGCTCGCAGCAGCGGCAGCAGGTGGCCGGTGAGGGCGAAGTGCCCGAGGTGGTTGGTGCCCAGCTGCAGCTCGAAGCCGTCGGCGGTGACCTGGCGGTCGGGTGGCGTCATCACCCCGGCGTTGTTGACCAGGAGGTGGATCGGCTCGTCCTCGGCGACGAGCCGCTCCCCCAGCTCGGCCACGGAGGTCAGTGACGACAGGTCGAGGTCGTGGAGGACCACCCGGGCGCCGGGGACCTGCTCGCGGACCTGCTCGGCCGCCGCCTCCCCCTTGGCCCGGTTGCGGACCGGCATCAGCACCTCGGCGCCGGCTCCCGCGAGGGCAGCGGCCATGCCCAGGCCCATCCCGTCGCTGGCGCCGGTCACGACGGCGCGCCTGCCGTGGAGGTCGGGAAGGGTGATGTCGTACTGCCTGCGTGGCACGGGTGCTCCTCGGCTCGTCGGTCGGTGTGCCTCGAGGCTGCCCGTCGCAGCAGCTCCCATCCACGGCCTGGCGATCCGTGGCTACGGCTGGGGCGACCGGTCAGGATGGGCGCATGATCGATCGCGCCGGGCTCGCGGACTTCCTGCGCCGCCGACGGGAGGCACTGCAGCCCGAGGACGTCGGGCTGCCCCGCGGATCGAGACGACGTACGCCCGGCCTGCGGCGGGAGGAGGTCGCAGCACTGAGCCACATGTCGACCGACTTCTACTCCCGGCTGGAGCGCGAGCGTGGTCCCCAGCCCTCGGAGCAGATGGTCGCCTCCATCGCGCAGGGCCTGCACCTGTCGCTCGACGAGCGCGACCACCTGTTCCGCCTCGCCGGCCACCACCCGCCCGTCCGCGAGGCCGCCGGCGACCACGTGGGCCCCGGGATGCTGCGCATCTTCGATCGGCTGACCGACACGGCCGCGGAGATCGTCACCGAGCTGGGCGAGACCCTGCGGCAGACCCCGCTGAGCGCCGCCCTCGTCGGCGACAACACACGCTGGTCCGGCCCCTCCCGCAGCATCGGCTACCGCTGGTTCACCGACCCCGGGTCCCGGCAGCTGCACCCGCCCGAGGACCACGAGCACTACTCGCGGATGTACGCCGCCGGGCTGCGCGGCGTGCTGGCGGTGCGCGGACCGGGGTCACGCGCGGCCCGCCTCGCCGACCTGCTGTCGAGCCGGAGCGAGGAGTTCCGCCACTGGTGGGCAGCGCACGAGGTCGGCGTCCGGCCGGCCGAGGTCAAGCGCTACGTGCATCCCGCCGCCGGGACGCTGGAGCTGAGCTGCCAGGTCCTGCACGACCCGTTCCAGTCGCACGCCCTCCTGGTGCACACCGCGACGCCGGGCAGTCCGAGCCACGAGCGCCTGCAGCTCCTCGCTGCCGTCGGGAGCACGAGCGGCTGGTGACCAGCAGCGGGGCGTCGAGCGCCGGGCGTCGGTGCCGTCGGGGAGGCTGTTCCCATGACGCGTGTCCGCCTGTCCCGGCTGCCTGGCGACCGCGCGCTGGTCTCCGAGGAGGGCGCGACCCACGAGGTGGCGCTCGCCGACCTGCCGGCCTACGTCGCCCGGCGTGAGCCGGACGACCTGCGGTGGGTCTGGGACGACACCGCGCGGTGGTACCCGCCACTGCTCGCGGCCGGGGTGCGGGTGGCCCGGTGCCACGACCTAAGGCTGACCCGGCGGTTGCTGGCACGGGCGCCCGCCATCGACCCGTCGCTGCTCGGCGGCGACGAGGCCGAGCTGTGGGACCAGCTGCGTCCGGCAACCGTGACGGAGCCCGTCCTCTTCAGCGGTCACGACTCGCTCGACCACCTGCGCGCCGACGTCGAGGACGCGCGGCAGCTGGCGGCGATCGACGCCTCCTTCGAGTCCGCGCGGCTCCGGCTCCTCGTCGCCGCGGAGTCCGCCGGCGCCCTGGCAGCCGCCGAGATGACCCACGCGGGCGTGCCGTGGCGCGTCGACGTCCACGAGGCGCTGCTGACCGAGCGGCTCGGACCGCGCCCCCTCCGCGGCGCCCGCCCACGGCTCCTCGCCGAGTGCGCCGACGACGTACGACGCCTCCTCGACGCCCCCGGCCTCAACCCGGACTCCCGGCCCGACCTGCTGGCCGCGCTGCGCCGGGCCGGCATCGAGGTCGGCGACACGAGGGCGTCGACCCTGCGCGCGGTCGACCACCCGGTCGTCGAGCCGCTCCTGCGCTACAAGTCCCTCGCCCACCTGTTCTCGACCAACGGCTGGGCGTGGATCGACGAGTGGGTCCGCGACGGCAAGTTCCGTCCGGTCTACCAGCCCGCCGGCTCGGCGACGGGACGATGGTCGTCCAACGGCGGGGGTGCGCTGTCGTTCCCGGTGCAGGTGCGGTCGGCAGCCGTGGCCGACGAGGGCTGGGTCCTCGTCGTCGCCGACGTGGCCCAGCTCGAGCCGCGCGTGCTGGCCGGGATGAGCGGCGACCGCGCGCTGGCCCGGGCCGCGCGGGGTGCCGACCTCTACCAGGGGATGGTCGAGGCGGGTGCCGTCGCCACCCGCCAGCACGCCAAGCTCGGACTGCTCGGCGCGATGTACGGCGCCACGAGCGGCGAGAGCGGCCGGATGGTGGCCGGGTTGACCCGGCGCTACCCGCAGGCGTTCGGGCTGGTCGAGGAGGCTGCCCGGTCGGGCGAGCGGGGGCAGGTGGTCCGCACCCTGCTCGGGCGGGGCAGCCCTGCCCTCGGCGGGTCGTGGGACGAGTCGCCCGACGCACCCCCGACCGACCCCGGCGACCTCGACCGCCGGCGTCGCTCCTTCGGACGGTTCACCCGCAACTTCGTCGTGCAGGGCACGGGCGCCGAGTGGGCGCTGTGCTGGGTCGCGGACCTCCGCAACCGCCTCTGGCGCCTCGGCGCCGACGGTGCCCTCGTCGAGCGGCCGCACCTCGTCTTCTTCCTCCACGACGAGGTGGTCGTGCACGCCCCGGCCGGGCTGGCCGACGCCGTGGCGGCCGAGGTGACGGAGGCTGCGACCACCGCGGGCCGGCTGCTGTTCCGCGAGCTCGCCGTCGACTTCCCGCTCAGCGTCTCGGTGGTGCGCTCCTACGCCGACGCCGGCAAGCCGGGGACCTAGGTCCTCGCGGTCGGCGACCTTCGCCCCTGACCGTCGCCGGCATCGCGGCGGATGCTCGAGGTGGAGGACGGAGGTGCTGCCGTGACCACGATGCTGGAGCCCCGCACGCGCCTCGACGCCGTGCCGCACCGGCGCACGCGCGCCTCCGTCGTACGCCACGTCGTGGGCGGGTTCTACCTGGTCATGGGCGGCATCAACGCCGGCATCGTCGCGGCGGACCCCGAGACCTACCGGACCTTCGCCGACGGCGCCTTCTGGCCGTTCGTCACCGACACCTGGCGCGACGTCGTCATGGCACACCCGGTCCCCTGGGTCCTCGCGCTCGCCGTGGGCGAGGTCGTGCTGGGGCTGCTCCTCCTGCGAGGAGGCGTGGCGGCCAGGGTCGGGTGGGTCGGCGTGATCACCTTCCACGTCCTGCTGATGTCGTTCGGCTTCGGGTCCTGGTGGTGGGGCGTGCCGGCGCTCCTGGTGCTCGTGCCGGCGGCGCGCTCGGACTGGGCCGCGCTGGATGTCTCGCCACCGGTCGCGGGCAGCCCGCCGGTCCCGGCGCCGCCCTCCCCGTCGCAGCTGGACGCCGTCCCCCGCTCGCGCGCCACTCTCGCGTCGACCTGGCTGCTGGCGGCCGCCGTGGTGCTCGCGTCGCTCCACGGCCTGCTCGCCGAGACGCCGTACCGCTCGTTGCCCGAGGCCACCGTGGTGTCCGCGCGGGCGCAGGACGCGTGCAGCATCGCGGTGGCGGTCCTGCTCGTTCTCCTGATCCGCCGGCCGGCCACGTCCGTCGCGACCCACCTCGCGCGGCTCGGGCTGCTGGCGTACCTGCTCTACAGCTACCTGATCTACGTCACGGGCGTGCCGATGAACCGGGTCTTCCTGGTCTACGTCGTCATCGTCTGCCTGTCCGGAGCCGGACTGCTCGGCGGCCTCCTCGGTGTCCGCGACCACCCACCGACCTCCACTGCGTCACCGCGGCTGACCCGGACGACCGGCTGGGTCCTCGTCGTCACCGCCGGCCTCTTCGCCGGCCTGTGGCTCTCGGCGCTGGTGCCGTACGCCCTCGGAGGCGGCCCCCCGGAGCCGCAGGGCGTGGGCGGCACGCCGTACCCGGTCTTCGTCCTGGACCTCGCCGTCGTGCTGCCCGCGATCGCCGCGGTGGGCGTGCTCCTGCTGCGTGACCGTGCGGTGGCCAGCGCCCTGGGCACGGTGGCGATGCTCAAGATCCTGACGCTGTTCACCGCGCTGTGGGCCGGCCCCGTCCTTGCCCTCGCGACCGGTGCCGACGTCCACCTCGGCCCGGATGCCGTGCCCAGCCTGTTGCTGCTCGCAGCGAGCGCGTGGCTGACGTCGCGGTGGCTGCGGTCCTTCCCTTCCACCCCCTTGCACGAGAGGAGCACGTCATGACCGCACTGGTCGTCCACGAGTCCCACTGGGGCAACACCCGAGCCGTCGCGCAGGCGATCGCCGAGGGCCTGAACGACAGCGACGGCGGTCCGGTCGAGGTCGTCGACGTCGCGTCGGCCCCGTCCCCGCTACCCGCCGGCGTCGACCTGGTGGTCCTCGGCGGCCCGACCCACGCCTTCTCGATGAGCCGGCCCACCACCCGGCACGACGCCCACGAGCGCGGGGCCGAGCCCGGGCACGAAGGACCGGGGATCCGCGAGTGGCTGGCGACCCTGCCGACCAACGACGCCTCGACCGCGGTGGCCACCTTCGACACCCGTGCCGAGCAGGTGCGCCGGCTGCCCGGGTCGGCGGCCCGCGCGGCCGCACGGTTCGTCGCGCGGCACCGGCTCGGGCGGATGGTCGGCAGCGAGTCCTTCTACGTCCTGGACTCGCCTGGCCCGCTCCTCGACGGCGAGCTCGAGCGCGCGCGGGCCTGGGGCAGGGCGCTCGCGTCGCTGCGCGTGTGACGCCGCACCTCGGCGCGCTGGCCCGGCACGACCGAGCGACCTATGGTGGCGAAATGAGCGACACGGACGACAGCGCCCGCCCGGACGTCATGGACATGTTCGACACCGGTGCGGGCTCCACGCCCGTCTGCCGGGTGTGCGGGGCCCTGGTGGCCGACACCGACGTCTACCGCAGGGCCCACTGGGACTGGCACGAGGCGTCCAACGGCGCCTGACCGGCTCGTCACGCCCCCTGGCCGAGCGGCGCGATGTCGCCGCGCCTGACGAGCTCCTCGAGCGCGGTCCGGCATCCCGACTGCCAGCGACCCTCCTCGTCCCGGAAGGACACGACCGCCTCGCCCGCGCACCGCCCGCTGGTCCCGTCGTCCTGCGCGTGGTGGGAGCAACGCCCCTCGGCGGCCGGACTGCCGGACGCGTGCAGGGACGGGTCGAACGTCTGCGACTGCTTCATGTCGCGCACCTCCTCCGCTCGAGGTCCTCCGACCTCTCCTCGACGGTGCCACGCACGCGCCGTACGGCCCTCACCCCTGTGGGCATCGTCTCAGTTTGAGCGAACACGCATACTCCCGGTTTGCGCACCGACGCGGTTCTTTGGTCTGGTCGTGGGATGGCCACAGGAATCGAACATCCACGCGACCTGCCCACACCCGACCTCGTCGACGAGCCGCACCCCGCCCTGGACGCGGCGATCGAGCCCACCGAGCCGCGAGAGACGGGTCTGGACAAGGTGGTCTTCGGCGTCACGGCCGTCGTCAGCCTCGCCTTCCTGGCGTGGGGCTTCGTCAGCACCGACAGCCTCGCCGACGCCTCCGGGACCGGCCTGGCGTGGACGATGCGGAACACCGGCTGGCTCTTCGTGCTCACCTCGAGCGCCTTCGTGGTCTTCGTCATCTGGCTGGCCCTGGGGAAGTTCGGCAACATCCCCCTCGGCCGTGACGACGAGGAGCCGGAGTTCCGGACCATCTCCTGGGTCGCCATGATGTTCAGCGCCGGCATGGGCATCGGGCTCATGTTCTACGGCGTGAGCGAGCCGATCAGCCACTTCGTCACCCCGCCGCCCGGCACGGGCGCTGCCGGCAACACCGAGGCCGCCCAGCACGCCATGGCGACCACGATGTTCCACTGGACCCTCCACCCGTGGGCGATCTACGCGGTCGTCGGCCTCGCGGTGGCGTACGGCGTCTACCGCAAGGGCCGCCTCCAGCTGATCAGCTCCGCCTTCGAGCCGCTCCTGGGCCACCACGCCCACGGCCTGGGCGGCAAGGCGATCGACATGTTCGCCATCTTCGCCACCCTCTTCGGCTCCGCGACGTCGCTGGGCCTAGGCGCCCTCCAGATCGAGTCCGGGCTGCAGATCGTGGCCGGCCTCGGTGACACCGGCAACGGCGTCCTCGTCGGCATCATCGCGATCCTCACCGCTGCCTTCGTCCTGTCCGCCGTCTCCGGCGTGGCGAAGGGCATCCAGTGGCTCTCGAACATCAACATGGTCCTCGCCGTGGCGCTCGCCCTGTTCGTCTTCGTGGTCGGGCCGACCGTGTTCATCCTCAACCTCGTGCCGACCTCGATCGGCAGCTACGTCGCCGACCTGCCGATGATGGCCGCGCGCACCGCCGCCGAGGGCGACGAGGTCAGCACCTGGCTCTCGACGTGGACGGTCTTCTACTGGGCCTGGTGGCTGTCGTGGACGCCCTTCGTCGGCATGTTCATCGCGCGCATCTCTCGCGGCCGCACCATCCGCCAGTTCGTCACCGGCGTGCTGCTCGTGCCGAGCCTGATCAGCATCGTGTGGTTCTGCATCTTCGGCGGGGCCGCGATCGACCTCCAGCAGAACGGCACCGACATCGCGGGGGCGGGCGGACTCGAGAACCAGCTCTTCAGCACCCTCGAGGCCTACCCGCTCGCCACGGTGTCCAGCATCGTCGTGATGGTCCTCGTCGGCATCTTCTTCGTCTCCGGCGCCGACGCCGCCTCGATCGTGATGGGCTCGCTCTCCGAGCGGGGCACCATCCACCCGAGCCGTCCGACCGTCATCTTCTGGGGCGTGGCCACCGGCGCCGTCGCCGCCGTGATGCTGCTCGTCGGCGGCGCGGACGCGCTCAGCGGCCTGCAGACCATCACCGTCATCGCTGCACTGCCCTTCGTGCTCATCATGATCGGTCTGGCGGTCGCCCTGGTGAAGGACCTGGCCCAGGACCCGCTGGTCGTGCGCCGCAAGTACGCCATCGAGGCGGTGGAGGCCGCGGTCATCACCGGTGTCACCGAGCACGGCGACGACTTCGTCCTCTCGGTCGAGAAGGGTGAGGTCGAGAAGGGCGAGGTCGACCAGGTCGAGGTCGACCGGACCGACGAGGACAGGGCCGGTGCGCACGCCTGACCCGCGCGCCTCACGCCTAGGCTCGGTCCCATGACCGACGTCTTGCGGATCGGCTTCGTCACGGGTGCGACCCCCGACAAGTGGGCGCGCCACTGGCGAGACCGCCGTCGCGAGCCCCTGGAGCTCGTGCCTGTGACGGAGTCCGACCAGCTCGACGGCGTGCGCGACGGCAGCCTCGACATGGCGCTCGTGCGCCTGCCGGTCGACCGTGGCGGACTGCACTGCGTCCGCCTCTACGACGAGCTCCAGGTCGCCGTGGCCTCACGCGACCACGTGCTGGCCGCCGCCGACGAGGAGGTCACGACGGCCGACCTCGACGACGAGCAGCTCGTGCGCCCGCACCCGAGCGGCTGGAAACCGAGCGTCGAGCAGCTGGACTGGCCCCCGATGACCGAGCAGGAGGCGGTGGAGGCGGTCGCCGCCGGCACCGGCGTCGTCGTCGTACCCATGTCCGTCGCCCGGCTCCACCAGCGCAAGGACGTCGTGACCCGCGTCGTCGCCGACCTCGAGCCCACCACGATCGCGCTCGTGTGGCTCGTGGACCGTGATGACGAGGTCACCCAGGCGTTCGTCGGCGTCACCAAGGGACGGACGGCCAACACCTCGCGCTGAGGTCTGCACGGACCGCGACCGGGGTACAGGTCGCGCATGCGCATCGTCATCACGGGAGCCAGCGGCAACGTCGGCTCGGCCCTTGTCCGGAGACTGGCCCGGGACGGCGGTCACGAGCTCGTCGGGGTCGTCCGGCGCCCGCCCGGGAACGACGTGTCGTTCCCCCCGATGCAGTGGGCGGCGGTCGACCTCACCGACGACTCGGACACCGATGCCCTGCACGCCGCCTGCGCGGGTGCCGACGCCGTCGTGCACCTGGCGTGGGGGTTCCAGCCCTCGCACCGGGAGGACCACCTCCGCGAGCTCGGCGTCGGCGGAACCGGGCGGGTCATCGACGCCGTGGTGGCGACGGGCGTCCCCCACCTCGTGCACATGTCGTCGGTCGGCGCGTACTCGCCAAAGGAGGACGATGCGCCCGTCGACGAGTCATGGCCCACCGGAGGCGTGCCGACATCGATGTACAGCCGGCACAAGGCTGCGGCCGAGCGGCTGCTCGACGAGCTCGAGGTCGACGCTCCCGACGTCGTCGTCACCCGGGTCCGTCCTGGCATCGTCGGCCAGCGATCGGCCGGTAGCGCCCTCCTGCGCTACGGGCTGCCCGCGATCGTCCCGGCCGGCCTGTTGCGGCACGTGCCCGTCGTGCCGATCGACGCTGAGCTGGTCATCCCCATGGTGCACGCCGACGACGTCGCGGACGCGATCGCGCGGATCCTGGAGGCCCGCGCACCGGGCGCCTTCAACCTCGCTGCCGATCCACCGGTCACTGCGCAGGACGTGGCCGACGTCCTTGGCGCGCGACTCGTCCACGTCCCGTCCGGCGCCGTCCGGGCAGCCGTCTCGGCCAGCTGGCACGCGCGGGTGCAGCCGCTGGACCCCGGGTGGATCGACATGGGCTACGCCGTGCCGCTGCTCGACACCACGCGGGCACGGACCGAGCTGGGCTGGGTGCCGTCGACGGACGCCGTCTCCGTCCTCGCGGAGACCCTCGCGGGCATGCAGGACACGGCCTCGGCCGGTACGCCGGTCCTCCGCCCCCGGACCGTCGCGGGAGGACTGCTGCGTGCCGTGCGGCGCGGGCCGGTCAGCAGTCGCCGCGCGCCGTGAGGGCGACTCGGGTCGCTGTCGGGACGAAGCCGTGCGCCGCCAGCCGGGCGGCCTCGCCGTCGTCGTCGGCCGACGCCACGACCGTGACGTGGCGCGCGTGGCCACGCGCCTCGACCAGTGCCGAGCAGAACGCGGCCTCCGCGTACGCCGCCTCGGCGCTCGGCGCGTAGCACGCCCCCATCCGCACCGTGTCGGCCAGTGCGCGACTGCGGCTGCACATCGCGACCGCCTCCCCGTCGACCTCCCAGAGCACCAACCCGCCCGCGGCGAGCGGGTCGTCGACGACGTACGTTCGGTCGCTGGGGTCGCCGGGGTGCGCGGCCATCAGCTGGTCGAACCACCCGTGCAGCAGCGCCCGGTCGCCGGGTCCCGCGATGCGGGGTCGGCCGTCACAGACGGGCGCCGCCGGCGTGCCGCTGAGCACGTGCACGGTGAACGAGCGAGCGGTCTCCAAGGTCGTGCCGGCCGCCGCCCACGCGTCCACGACGTCGTCCGCGATGGCGTCCGGCACACCCAGGCCGCCCGGCCGGCCCATCGCGCGCGCCAGCTCGTCGAGGGCGGCGCGCGGCATCCGGGTCAGCAGCGGGTTGTGACGCGGAGCCCGGACGTACGCCCCGCCGACGCCGCCGCCATCGTCGCTCCACCAGCCGCAGTCGAGTCCGTCGGGTGTGGCACCCGTGGCAAGGAGGTGCGCGACCTCGGCCAGCAGCGGCGCGTTCTCGACGGGGTGCTCACCCAGCCACGGCTCCGCACGGCTCCAGAGCTCGGCCGCGTCGGTGGTCCGTACCCACGCCACGACCGACCGTCCCTCAGGAGTCGACGTACGACGCGAGCACCAGCAGGCCGACCATCAGCAGCAGGAGCGGCAGCAGCACCCAGAAGTGCCGGGTGTCGATCCACTTCTTCTTCGCGTCCGGGTCCCACGGTCCCTGCGGTCGGTCGCTGCCGAGGTTGACGATCATGCGCCCACCCTCGCACAGCCGCGGGCCCCGTCGAGGCGACGTGGGCGAAAAGGACGTGCGTGGCAGCGCCCCGGCAGCGTAGGACTGACCTCGTGGACCTCGATGCAGCACGCCGGGCCTGGCTGGAGGACGGGTTCGTCGTCCTTCCCCGTCACCTCCCCGACGACGTCCTCGCCCCGGCTGTCGCCGAGCTGGCGCTGATGTTCCCCTCGGGTGACGACTTCCACGACGGGGTCGATCCCGAGCGCAACGCCCGCTTCGTCGGCGACGAGTTCGACGGCATCGACAGCTTCCCGTTCACCAGCGTCGCGCTCTGCCGCGTTCCCGCCTCCGAGGCCCTGGTGTCCCTCGCCGAGGCCCTCCTGGGGGCGTCGGACGTCCGCCTCTACTCCGCGGAGGCCTGGGCGAAGTACGAAGGTGCCGCCGACTACGACCAGGACCTGCACCGCGACTACCTCAACCACACGGTCCTCGTCCCGTCGAGCGCGCCGGAGTTCCGCCAGCTCGAGCTCTTCGTGTTCCTGAGCGACGTGACACCCGAGCTCGGTGCCCCCCGGATGGTCCGACGGGACGCCCGGACCGATGCGTTGGCCGCCAAGCCCAACTTCTTCCCCCGCGGCGACGCCAGCGACGACGATTCCGGGTTCGTGGCCACGACCGGCCGCCCGGACCTGTACGAGTCGGAGGTGCCGGCGACAGGGCCGGCTGGCACTGTCGTCGCGTTCCAACCCCAGACGGTGCACCGTGGCGCCGCCATCACGCAGCCACGCGGGTCGCGGTTCACCATGCACCTCAGCTACCGGCCGGCGGCAGCCGAGTGGGCGCAACGTCATGCGTGGGCCGACCGGAGCCACGATCCCCGGTGGTACCGGTTCGTCGAGCAGGCCACCCCGCGGGAGCTCGCGCTCTTCGGCTTCCCTCCCCCGGGGCATGCGTACTGGACCGACGAGACGCTCGCGGGGGTCGGGCAACGCTACCCGGGGCTCGACCTGGCTCCGTGGCGGTCGAGCGTCCAGCCGGAGCCGGCGGCGTGATCCCGCCGTTCTGGAGCGGGCTCATGGTCGGGACGGGCCCCCGGAGTGCGCGCACGCGTCCTGACACCGCATGGGTGTCGACGGCCGTCGCTGTGTCGACCCGGACCAGGTCGCCCACGCCCAGCGGGCCGGGGCACGCCTCGCTCGCCCGTCGCATGGCCTCGACGACCTCCGCCCGTGACCGGCTGTGGTCGTGGTGCCCGGGATGACGCGAGCGGCTCGCGAACCTGTCGGCCGCCAGCTCCACCGGGCAGTCGCAGAAGACCTCCACGATCGACGAAGCCAACCCCTCCAACCTCGCCGCGGAGGAGGGACGGTCCCACCAGTTCACGACGACTACTGCCCGGGACCTCGCCGCCAAGGAGTACAAGACCTCGTCGCTGGCTCGGCTCAGCCGGAAGTCCCGACACCACCACCGGTCGCGCCGTCACGATCACATCGTGTCGGTTCCCAGCGTCCGCAGGATTCCGTCAGCACGCGTGCCTGTGGCCCCGCTACCTGGTGGGTGGCGGGGTGTGGGGCGGGGTCATGGTCGGCGCGGGCGCGGGACGTCGGGCGGGTCGGGTGGATCGACCGCTGGCGGCTCGATCGCGGTGGTGCCGGTGCGGTCGCGTCGGTAGGTGTGGCCGTGGGGTGAGGTCCACTCGAACACTCCGGGCTCGGTCATCTCGTAGTGCCAGGCGGTGTGGGTCTTGAGCCGGTGGTGGAACCGACACAACGCCGCGAGGTTGTGAGTGTCGGTTGGACCGGGCTGGGGTCGGCCTTCCGCTGCGGCGTCGTGGTCGAACTCGGTGATGTGGTCGATGTCGCAGCCGCGGGCGGGGCGGGTGCACCACGGGAACACGCACGTCCGGTCCCGGAGAATGACTTGTTCGCGGATCCGGTCGGGAACCTCGTACGCCTCGGTGTGCAGCTGAGCGTTGAGGTCGATGACCGGCTTGACGGTCACCTTCGTCCGAGAGTCGGCGCACCAGTCGCGGACCTGGTCGAGGAGGACGAGCCGCTGACCTTCCTCCATCCGCCCGGTCGGACCGAACACCGTTGCGTCGCCGGAGAGGGTGGCGTCGAAGTGGGCGTGGAGGACGACTTCCCGCGCAGCGGGTAGGTGATCTCGGTCGGCACCCGCCCCGGCGTCCTGGGTGTGGAGGTCGAGCGCGGTCTGCGTCCGGGCGAGGTCACCCAAGGCCGCGGACCTGCGGGCGCCGAGCGACTCGCTGGAGCCGAGGGCCTTCAGCGTCGCGGCGCCGAGGGCGAGCGCCCGGTCGAGGTCCATGGCGTCGGCGATGTCGAGCTCGGCCTCGAGCCGCATGGTGCCGGCGAAGTGCACGTCGTCGTCATGGATGGTCGCGTGGCGCGGGTCGACTGAGAAGTAGCCGTCCTCCGAGTCCGCGGCCGGGTCGACCTCGGCGAGGTCGTAGCGTTTGATCGCCTCCGCGACGAGCCGGTCCAGCTGCGCCGGACCGACCCTCCCAGCGACCGCGGCGACCTGCGCGTCCACGAACGCCGCCGCGTCGCGGGTCAGGGCCGGAGCGCTGTGGATGGTGACCTCCGCGACGGCGCGGGCCTTCCATGCCGGCACCCGACCCGCCTGGGCGAGCGCCCACAACCGGGGGAGGCGGTGGCGCAGCTCCAGGGCGTGGCCGACGAGCTTCTTCGCCGCGGTCGTCGAGACCCCGAGGACGCCGCCGAGCTCGGCGAGGCAGAACTCCGCGACCAGTGGCGCACCCTCACCCGCGATGGGTTCCTCGTGCTCCGACCCGGGGATCGTGAAAGCGGCGGCGTCGTGGATCGACTCCGGCGGGTGCAGGTCCGCCCACCGCGCGGCTACGACCATCAGGTCGGCGGCAGCGCGGTCCTCTGCGGCCTTGCGATCGCGGGCGAGCGCCAGCAGATCACGAGCGGTGAGGTCCTCTACCCCACCCGCTCCGCGGTGCGCCAGCGTCTCGATCATGTGTTCGATTGTATCGGCGACCTCCGACAGCGGCGATATGTGATGTCTCAGGACATGGGTGACGGTTCTGTGTCAGGACATCGGTGACAGCTGGTATCTCAGGACTTCGGTGACAGTCACGGGTTCTTGGGGCGTGGTCCTGGTCGGCGGCCGTTGCCGACGTAGGTGATGCCGGGCGCCGGCCTGGTGTGTTCGGCGAGGAGCTCGCCTTGCAGGTCGGTGATGGTGAGCTTGTCGCCGTCGGCGATGACGAGGACCTGCTTGAACCGGTGTTCGACATCGATCTTGTAGAAGACCTTGTCGACGTGGACGGCGCCGACGCTGCTGACCTTGCGGACGCGGGCGTCGGGCGGCAGGTCGGCCGGTGGCGGTGGCTGCGGGGGCAGGTAGCGAGTTGGTACTGGCCGGTCGAACCATGATGGCTGGTCGACTTTGGGTCGCGGCGGTTCGGCCTTCGCAGTCGCCTCCCAAGCCGTCAGCGGGGTCACCCGACCCGGTAGGCCTTGGTGGGGGCGTTGGGTGTTGTAGATGTGGTCGAACGCGTCGACCTGCGCCTGTAGCTCGGACAGCGACGCGGCGAGGGGCTGTTTGTCGAGGTAGCGGAACAGGGTCTGGTGGAAGCGTTCGTTCTTGCCCTGGGTGGTCGGCTTGTAGGGCTTGCCAGTGATCGCCTCGACCCCGAGTCGCGACACGTGATCGACGAGTTGGCCCAGCAGGCCACGCCGCGACGGGTTGAGTGCGATTCCGTTGTCGGTC
>NZ_JBDGKQ010000005.1:0-356960 GCF_057656315.1 Nocardioides sp. Soil_C_8 | reverse complement strand
CGACTGGCCCTCCTCGAGCGCGGTCACCCGTTGCTCGAGCGCGGTGACCCGGCTCTCCAGGTCGTCGCTCGGAGCCGGGGCGGACCGGGCGCTCGCAGCGATGGCGAGGGTGGCGATGACGCCGAGGGCGAGCCCGGCGGGCCCGTGTCGGCGGAGGTGCTCGTTCATGGTGGTTCCTCGTGGAGCGGGGGTGGGGTTTCGGACATGACGGCAGTACGCCGCGACGGGCGGCGCACGGGCACGCAGGACGACCCCCGACGGCCGTGGCGTGCCCCGTCGTCTGCAGGGAGCAGGCGAGGTGAGGGGCCGTCGGCCGAGGGGGTCTCGCATGGTGCGCTCTGTCCGGTGAGGGAGCCCCCGACCCGTCGCCGTACCCCGTTCGAACAGCCGCATGCGTCCGATTTCCTGGGCATAAGGAACCTCACGGGCGCGCCGTCACCCGATCCCCCGACGTGTCCACGGGCTGCCGCACCGGGGTGACGGCCGCCTCGCCCTCGATCGAGACGTGGGGCAGGACCCGGTCCAGCCAGCGCGGCAGCCACCAGGCCGCCCGGCCGAAGAGCACGAGCATCGCCGGCGCCAACGTCACGACGAGGATGCCGGCGAGCAGCACCGCCACCGACAACCCGACGCCGAACTGCTTGATCGTGGGGTCGTCGTTGAGGATGAAGCTGGCGAAGACCGATGCCATGATCAACGCCGCCGCCGTCGTGATGCGCGCGCTCGACGCCAGCGCCGCCTGGACCGCCTCGCGCGCCTCCTCTCCGGCGTGGTGGTGCTGCTGCACGTGGCTGACGAGGAACACCTCGTAGTCCATCGACAGCCCGAAGAGACCGGCGAACATCATCAGCGGCACGTAGCTGGCGATCGGCACGGACCCGTCGGCGGTGTCGATGCCCAGCAACGAGATCCCCCAGCCCCACTGGAAGGCGGCGGTCAGCACCCCGAACGCGGCGGCGGCCGAGAGGACGTTGGTGATCGCCGCCTGCAGCGGGATCAGCAGCGAGCGGAACGCGACCATCAGCAGCAGGAACCCGAGCAGGATGACCGTGCCGATGACCAGCAGCAGCCGCGCGGAGATGAGCGTGGCCAGGTCGACGTACGACGCCGTGTAGCCGCCGACGTGCGACGTGATGCCACCCGCCTCGTTGGTGTCCGGCAGGACGGTGTCGCGCACGTGCACGACGAGGTCGGCGGTGTCGTCGGAGGCGGGCGCGGTCTCCGGGACGGCCGAGAGCAGCACCACGTCGCCCTTCTCGTTCAGCTGCGGTGGGGTCAGCGCCACCACTCCGGACGTGGCCGACAAGCCCTTCTGGAGGTTCACGACGCGCGGGTCGGTGCCGCGCGGGTCACCACCGGCGGTGGTGACCATGGCGGTGAGCTGCTGCTTGAGCTTCTCGGCCTGCTCCTGCTCCTGCTCGGCCTGGGCCTGCTGTGCCTTGAGGTCGTCGGCCTGGTCCTGGAGCCGGGACGCCTGCTGCTGGAGGTCGTTGCCCTGTCGACGCAACGAGTCCGCCTGCCGCTGCAGCGCGTCTGCCTCGCGCTGGAGCCCCGCGGCCTGCTGCTCCAACGAAGTCTTCTGCCGCTGGAGGTCGGCGGCCCGGCGCTGCAGCGCGTCGGCCTGCTGCTGGAGCCGAGCGGCCTCGGTCCGCAGCCGCCGGGCCTGCGCCGCGATCCGCCGCGCCTGGGCGGGGAGCGGACGCAGCTGCGCTCGCACCTCGACCTGGCGCTCGCGGACCCCGACCAGCCGGACGCGCAGCCGCGCGACCCGGACCGGGTTGCCCTCGGCGCGCTGGATGCGACGCTGGAGCACTCGCTCGCGCACCCCGAGCCGAGCGAGGTCCCGGGTCAGGGACCTGATCCGGCCGGCCAGCGCGCGGGCCCGCCGTTCCAGCGCGGAGGCTTGGGCCTCCAGCCTCGTCTGCGCCGTCTCGAGCCGGCGCTGCTCGGCCCGCAGCGCCGCGGCCTGGCGCTCGAGGGCGGCCTGCTCGCCCTGGAGCTGGCCGGCCTGCTCCTCGAGCGTGGCCTCCTGGCCCTCGAGCTGTGCCTGTTGCTCCTCGAGGGACTGCTGCTGCGCCTCCAGCTGCCGCTGCTGCCGCTGGAGCTGCTTCTCCTGGGCGGTCAGGTCCTTCTGCTTCTGCTTCAGGTCAGCCTTCATCGACTGCGCCTTGTCGTACTTCCGGGTGTACGCCGCGCTCGGCGCCGCCACGGGGTCGAGGGCCGACGCGACCTGGAGGGGGCCGTTGTAGCCCACCCCGAACCCGTCGGTGACCAGGTCGTACGCCTGCCGCTCGGTCGTCTCCGGAGACGTCGCACCGACGTCCTCCTGGCCGAGCTCGAGGGCGAAGACGGGGATGATCAGCGGCACCAGCGCCGCGAGCGACAGGACTGCGACGACGACGGGGTGCCGGCGGACGACGCCCGACCAGCGGACCCACACCCCGGCGCGGCGGCTGCTCCGCGGCCGCATGAAGGCCGGCAGCGACAACCAGGCGATCCGGTGGCCGAGCAGTCCCAGGAACGCCGGGAGCAGGGTGATGGCGACGAGCACGGCTGCGACGACGGCGATGGCGGACGCCAGCCCCAGGGCGCTGACCAGCGGGATGCCCGCGACCCCCAGGGAGAGCAGGGCGATGACGACGGTGCAGCCGGCGAACACGATGGCGCTGCCGGAGGACGCCACGGCCTGCGCGGCGGAGTCGACCGTCGACAGGCCCGCGCGAAGGTGCTCCTGGTGGCGAGTGATGAGGAAGAGGGCGTAGTCGATGCCGACGCCCAGCCCGATCATGGTGGCGAGCGTCGGGCCGCTGGACGGGATGGCCACGGCGTGCCCCAGCAGTCCCACGACACCCAGGGCCACGGCGAGCCCCACCACGGCGGTGATGATCGGCAGCCCCATCGCCACCAGGCTGCCCAGCACCAGCGTGAGGATGATCATCGCGGCGACGATGCCGACGACCTCGCTGATCTCGGAGTCGTCGGTCGACAGCGTCGAGCCGATGGACCCGCCGGCGGCGACCGTGATGCCGGCCTTCGAGGCGGGCGCCGTCGCATCCAGGACCTGCTGGGCGAGCTCGGGCGTCAGGTCGCCCGAGCCGATGTCGAGGAGCACCGGAGCGAAGGCCGTCTGGCTGTCCTCGGACACCAGTCCCGCGGTCTTCCCGTCGCTGCTGACCGGGTTGGTCACGCTGGCGACGTGGGGCACGGCGGCGATCGCCTTGACCGACGTGGACACCGCGTGCTTCGTGTCGTCGTCGGTCAGCTTGCCCGTCGAGACGTCGAAGACGATCGGGTTCACACCGTTCTGCTGCGGCGGGAAGCGCCCCTCCAGCAGGTCCTTGGCCGCCTGGCTGTCCGTGCCCGGGAGGGATAGGTCGTTGTTGGTCTGGGCGCCGAAGGTCGCCACCGCGGCACCGACGCCGATGCCGAGCAGCGCCCAGATCGCGATGACCACGAGACCGTGGCGGGCGCACCACGAGCCCACGGAACGCAGGAGGCGAGCCACGTCCCGAGGATCCCGGGCTCACCCGAAAGGGTGCAAGCGCGCGGGATCGATATCCCCGATCCGGGGTGGGGGGTGGTCTCGACCACCTCGCGCCGTCCACGCGCCGGGCGGGGGCTTCACCCCCGGCGGAGGATGTCGGCGCTTCCTGGCTCGGCCACGATCTGGACCACGACCTGTGCCACCTCGGCGTCCCCGCGACGTGAGCGGCGCGCGCCGGTTGCGGGAGGTGGGCGGATGGACGTCGAGACGGAGCTGCAGGCCCTCCTGGTGGTCTCGGTCGTCGCGCTCGCCGCGCCCTTCGTCAGCGCGTTCCTGGCGCGGTTGCTGGTGCCGCAGGTGGTGGTGCTGATCGCGGGTGGCGCCCTGATCGGGCCGCAGGTCCTCGGACTCGCGAAGCCGGAGTCGGTGGAGCTGGTGGCCAACGTCGGGCTGGGCTTCCTGTTCCTGCTCGCCGGCTACGAGCTGGAGCTCGACCACTTCCGGGAGCGATCGGGACGGCTAGCCGTGGCGGGCTGGACGGTGAGTGCGGGTCTCTCGCTCGGCGTGACCGGTGCGTTGGCGGCGGCCGGCCTGGTGCACGCCTTCGTGCCGGTCGCGCTCGCGCTCACCACGACGGCGCTGGGCACGCTGCTGCCGATCCTGCGCGACAACGACATGCTCGACGGCCCCCTGGGTCGGTTCATCATGCCTGCCGGTGCGGTGGGCGAGTTCCTGCCGATCGCCGGCATCGCGATCTTCCTCGGTTCGCAGGGTCGCCTGGCCGGCATGGTCTCGCTGGTGGTGATGTGCGCGGTTGCGCTGGGTCTCGCGTGGCTGCCACGGGTGGCCCGGTTGCCCCGGATCAGGGCGATCTCCCGCAGGAGCGAGCACGCGACGTCGCAGATCACGCTTCGGCTCACCCTGCTGCTCCTCTTCGGGCTCCTCGTGCTCGCGAGCGACGTCGGCATCGACGTGGTGCTCGGCGCGTTCCTCGCCGGCGTGATCCTCCGCCGCTGGGCCCCCGGCGACGTGGCGGCCCTGGAGGGCAAGCTCGATGCCGTCGGGTACGGGTTTTTCATCCCCGTCTTCTTCGTCTCCTCCGGCATGAGCCTGGACCTGGCATCGATCCGGGATGCTCCGCTCCGCCTGGTGGCCTTCTTCGTGCTGCTGCTGGTGGTGCGGGGCCTTCCCTCGATCGTCCTGTACCGACGCGACCTGGGCGTGCGCCAGCGCGTCCAGATGACGCTGCTCACGGCGACGTCGCTCCCCCTGCTGGTGGCTCTCGCGAGCGTGGGGCTGGAGAGCGGACACATGCTGCCGGAGAACGCGGCGGCACTCGTCGGCGCCGGCGTCCTGTCGGTGATGTTCTTCCCGGGTCTTGCCGTCGCCCTCGACCGCAGCGCACGTCAGGTCGAGCGCCCCGCCGAGTCCTCGGCCAGGTAGGCCGCCAGGAGCTCCTCCTCGCGCTTCCTGCCGGGGAACATCGTCGCGACGAGCGCGGCGCCGAGGAGGACCGCCACTATCCCGGCCGTGTAGGCCCACTGGTCGCCTGCGAGGAACGACTCCTTGGCGGCGGCGGTGATCTGGCTGGCGTACGTCGGGTCCATCTGGGCCACGGCGGCCGCGCTGTCGAACGACTTGGTGAGCGCCGCCTCGGTGCTGTCGGACACCTTGCCGGCCTCGGAGGAGCTGCCGATGGCCGAGGTGAACGCCGAGGCGTAGCCCGCCACGAGCAGGGCGCCGAAGATGCTCTGCATGATCGCCCCGC
Source organism: Nocardioides sp. Soil_C_8 (assembly GCF_057656315.1). Taxonomy (NCBI): domain Bacteria; kingdom Bacillati; phylum Actinomycetota; class Actinomycetes; order Propionibacteriales; family Nocardioidaceae; genus Nocardioides; species Nocardioides sp. Soil_C_8. The sequence continues at coordinate 351,708 of NZ_JBDGKQ010000005.1, read as the reverse complement.
CGAGGTCGCGTTGCAGGTCGGCGGTCCCGGACGCCATCCCGACGCGCCGCACCGGTACCGCCCCCGTCAGCGAGTGGGAGGCCGGCGTGCCCGCGAAGCCGACGCCGGCGCCGACCAGCGCGTAGCCCAGGGCGACCTGCCAGTAGGCGCTCCCCTCCTGCCACAGCAGCAGCATGGTGAGGAACCCGAGCAGCACGAAGACGTAGCCGGTGAGCAGCGTGAAGCGCGCCCCGCGGGAGTCGACCATCTTGGCCGAGCGCGGTGCGATCAGCACCATCATCACCGCCGCTGGGATGATCGCCGTCCCGGCCTCCAGGGTGGAGTAGTCGAGCACGTTCTGCAGGAACTGCTGACCGATGAACATCGCTCCCATCAGAGAGCCGAACACGATGATGCCGGCGAGCGCGGCGACCCAGAACACGCGGCGCGAGGCCACGTCGAGGTCGTAGAGCGGGTTGGGAGCACGCCGCTGGCGCAGCACGAAGGCTCCGCCTGCGGCCAGCACGGTCACCCCCATCGCGACCAGCAGCGTCGTGGAGCCGGGCACGGCAGCGAAGTTGATGCCGACCACGAGCGCGCCGATCATCAGCACCGAGAGGACGCCACCCACGTTGTCGACCGGCTCGGTGCCCTCGTTGACGTGACCGGGCACGAAGACCACGGCCATCACCAGCGCGAGCGCGGCCAGCGGCAGCGTGACGAGGAACACCGAGCCCCACCAGAATTGCTCGAGCAGGAAGCCGGACATGAGGGGCCCCAGGGACGAGGTGGCGCCGCCGAGGGCCGACCACAGCGCGATCGTCCTGGTCCTGCCCTCCCCGGTCCACAGCGCCGCGATCAACGCCAAGGTGGTGGGGTACGCCATGCCGGCGGAGACGCCGCCGAGGACGCGGGCCACGATCAGTACCGTGTCGCTCGGGGCGTACGCCGCGACCAGGCAGGCAGGGATCGACAGGGTGACGCCCAGGACGAGCATCATCTTGCGGCCGTACCGGTCGCCGACGGCGCCGAGGTAGAGCACGGAGGCCGCCAGGCCCAGCGAGTAGCCGACGGCGACCAGGTTCAGCGACGTCTGGGACGAGTCGAAGGCCTTGCCGATCGAGGGCAGCGCGACGTTGGCGACGGCGAGGTTGAGGTTCGCCACGGCCGCGCCGAGGATCAGGGCCGCCAGCACCAGCCCGGCGCGCTGGGGTGCCTCCGACGGCGCGTCCGGAGCGCCAGCAGAGGGGGTTCGCTCAGTGGTCATCTCGTCCCCCGTTCACGTGGTCGGCCGTCCTGCCACGGTCTCGGGCATGCCCTCCTCGGGCAGCAGCGACCTCTGGTCCAGGACGTAGAGGAGCACGAAGGCCGGCACGATCAGCACTGCCGCGAGGCCCGTGGCGACCAGCACCGCGGTGATCGTTCCGTTCGGCGCAGCTGCCGCGGCGACGGTGAGCGACTCCGGGAGCACGTAGTCCCACTGGGCCACGCCCCAGGCGACGACCATGCTGACGACCGCCCCGACCGCGGCCAGCCGGGCTCCCCGACGGGCGGCGCGCGCGACCAGCACGAGCGCGGTCACGCCCGACACCGCGGACAGCACCACCAGCACCAGGGCTCGCGACGTGAGGCCGTCGAAGAGGTACTCGGCGTCGCGCTGCAGCACGACGATGCCGACCGCGGCCGCGAGGCCGGCCGCGACCGCCGCTACGGTCGCCCGGCGACGGAAGTAGGCGACCATCCCCTCGTCCGAGAGCCGGTCCGCGTCGCGGACCAGGAAGAACGCGGCCAGGTAGGCGTCGAGGCACACCACCAGGACCCCGACGACCACGGACGTCGGGTTCACCCAGCTGTCCCACGGGTCGCCCGCCTTGCCCCCCGCCGGGACCCGGCCCGAGGCGATGCCGCCGACCACCGCACCGAAGCAGTACGGCACCAGCACCGAGGAGACCGCGAACGCTGCGCCGAAGTTGCGTCGGTCGCGGGTCGCGAACACCGCCTTGCGGAACGCGAAGCTCGCTCCCCGCAGCACGATGCCGAGCGCGGCGAGGGTCAGCGGGACGAACATCGTCAGGGTGATGGATGCGTACGCCTCGGGGAAGCAGGTCCACAGCAGCACGAAGACGAAGATCAGCCACACGTGGTTGGCCTCCCACACAGGGGCGATGGCGTGGTCGATGACCCCGCGCGGCCGCCGCCCGCGCCTGCTGCCCCCGGCCACGAGGTCCCAGAACCCGGCTCCGAAGTCGGCACCGCCGAAGACCGCGTAGGCGGTGACCGCGACGAAGAGGATGACGGCAGCCGTGGTGGCCATCAGACCGGGACCTTGTCGTCGTCCGCGGGCGAGGACGGGTCCGGGTCGTTCGGCCCGTACGGCACGTCCGCCTCGCCGCTGCGGTCGCCTGCCCGGAACCGGCGGCTCATCTGCCTCAGCACGAGGATGGTCGTCACGCCCAGGCCGGCGTAGAGCAGCACGACGCCGATGAACGTGATCCAGATGCCGGTGTTGCCGGTGGCGGCGTCCTCGACCTTCATCTTCTCGTAGACGATCCACGGCTGTCGTCCGACCTCGCTGACGACCCAGCCCGCCTCCATGGTGATCACCGCGAGCACCCCGGTCGTTGCCGAGACCCGCAGGAACCACCTGCTCCGGGGCATGTCCCGCCGGAAGACCCAGGCCGCCCACCACCAGAGCGTCAGCAGGAACAGCAACGTGCCCAGGCCGACCATGATGTCCCAGGCGAGGTGGACCACGTTGACCTGGCGGTTGGTGGGCCGGTCCGCGGCCGGCGTCTCCTCGAGGCCCTGGACCACCGTCGACCTGCCCGTGCCGGGATCGGAGAGGAACGACGCCAGGCCCGGGATCGGCAGGCCACCGACCACCTCGCCCTCGGAGTTCAGGTGCCCGAGGAGCACCTCCGGCACGTCGCTGCTGGTCTTCGGGACCATCTCGATCGCAGCGAACTTGGTGGGCTGGTTGTCGTAGACCCAGCGCGCCAGGCCGTCACCGACGCCCATCTGCACCGGCGTCGCGATCGCGGCCACCGTGAACGCGATGATGAACCCGGTGCGGTGGTAGTGGTCGGTGCGCCCGCGCAGCATCCCCACGGCGTACACCGAGGCCACCATGAAGCCGCCGACCAGGTAGGCCGCGACCACCATGTGCGCCGCCATCAGCGGCATCGCGTCGTTGAAGATCACCCTGAGCGGGTCGACGTCGGTGACCCGGCCCGAGGAGTCGAGCGTCACGCCCTCGGGCGAGTTCATCCAGGCGTTGGCAGCGACGACCGAGATGCTGCCGAGGACTCCGGCGACGGCGATGGGGACCCCGGTCCAGAAGTGGGTCCACGGCTTCAGGCGGCGCCACCCGAAGATGTAGATGGAGATGAACACCGCCTCGGCGAAGAAGAAGATCCCCTCGAAGGCGAACGGCACGCCGAACGCCGCGCCCCACTGCCCCATGAACTTCGGCCACAGCAGCCCGAACTCGAACGAGAGCACGGTCCCGGTCACCGCACCGACGGCGAAGGTGACCGCCATGTACTTCGTCCATCGCTGCGCCAGCAGCATCGCGTCCGCGTCGTCGTGCCTGATCCCGCGGTAGTTGGCGATCAGTGCCATCACGGACCACGACACGCCCAACGGCACGAGGATGATGTGGAAGGCCAGCGTGAACGCCATCTGCGACCGCGCCCACGGCACCGGGTCGATCGCGAGGACGGTGTGGGACAGGACGAGCGTCAGGACTTCCGCCATCACGCCTCGCCCCTCCCCGGAGGGTCGGCACCGCCGGCGTCGTCGGATCGCTCGAACGGGGGGACGACCGCCGAGATGTCGTCCTCACCGGCCCGCTCGAGGACCGCTCGACCGACCGTCTGACGAACGGTGATGGTGCGCTCCGCGCGACCGCCGCCCCCGAAGGTGCGGGTCCAGTGGAACAGCGCCGAGAGCCGGTTCTTGAACCCCGTCAGGAACGTGATGTGGACCGCGAGCCACATCAGCCATCCGACGAACCCGGACAGCCGCAGCTTCCGGAAGCTGACGACGGCGTGGAAGCGGGAGATGGTGGCCATGCTCCCGAGGTCGCGGTAGGTGAACGTCGCCGCCTCCTCGCCGCGCAGGCGCCGCTTGATCGTGTTGGCGGCGTGGATGCCCGACTGCATCGCGACCTCGGCGACGCCGGGAAGGTCGCGGAGCGCCATCATGTCGCCGATCGCGAACACCTCGGGGTGGCCCGGAAGGGTGCAGTCCTCGTCGACGACGATGCGGCCGGCACGGTCGCACGTGGCCCCGCCGGCCTCGGCCAGCAGGCGGGCCAGCGGTGAGGCCTGGACACCGGCCGCCCAGATCTTGGTCCGGCACACGATCCGCTCGGTCGCCCCGTCCGGCCCGCGCACGTCGACCCCGAACGGGTCGACGTCCGTGACGACGGACCGGGTGCGGATCGTCACCCCGAGGCGGCGCAGCTCGGCTGCCGCCTTCCCGGAGAGGCGGTCGCCGAACGTCGCGAGGATCTCCTTGCCGCCGTCGACCAGCAGGACCTCGGCGTCGTCGGGATCGATGCGACGGAAGTTGCCCTTCAGGCCGGTCCGGGCCAGCTCGGCGATCTGACCTGCGATCTCGACGCCGGTGGGTCCGCCGCCGACCACCACGAAGGTGAGCCAGGCGCGTCGGGCCTCGGGGTCGTCCTCGTTCTCCGCCATCTCGAAGGCGCCGAAGATCCGCCCACGCAGCTCCAACGCGTCGTCGATCGTCTTCATGCCGGGGGCGAAGCGGGCGAAGTCGTCGTGCCCGAAGTACGACTGCGCCGCGCCGGCGGCGACGATGAGGCTGTCGTACGGGTAGGCGCGCGTCGTGCCGTCGGGGCGCCGTGCGGTGACGGTACGGGCGGTGAGGTCGAAGCGTTCGACCGTGGCCATCTCGACGGTCACGTTGGCGTGCCGCCGCAGGACGTCCCTGAGGGGCGGCGCCACCTCCCCCTCGGACAGGATGCCGGTCGCCAGCTGGTAGAGCAGCGGCTGGAAGAGGTGGTAGTTACGGGCGTCCACGAGCGTCACCGCGACGGGCGCCCGGCGCAGGAACTTCGCTGCGAACAGCCCGCCGAAGCCGCCACCGACGATGACGACCTGGTGAATCGCGGAGTCGGGCATCGTGACGCGGTCTCAGGCGATGCGCTCGGCGATGTGGTCGCCGACCCGGAGCGCGTTGGCGATGGCGGTCAGGGAGGGGTTCACGGCGCCGATGCTGGGGAAGAAGCTCGTGTCGACCACGTAGAGGTTGTCCAGGTCGTGGGCCTTGCAGTTCACGTCGAGGGCGTTCGAGGCCGGGTCGTGGCCGAACCTGACGGTGCCGGCCTGGTGGGCCGTGGCACCGATGGGCATGCTCTTGTGGAGGTAGAGGCTGCGGTCCAGCAGGTGGTGCTTCTGCATGCCCAGCTCGTCGAGCATCGCGTCGAGCTTGTGGCGCAGGCGGTTGACGCCCTCGACGTTGTTCTTCTCCTCGACGTTCAGGTGGATGGCTCCGTCGCGGTCGACCGTCACCCGGCTCTCGGGCAGCGGGAGGTCCTCCCCGCAGAGCCAGAAGTCCACGGCGTGGTGCGCCAGGACCTCGAAGGGCAGGTCCGGTGAGAGCCGACCGGCCCACCGCGGCGCCTGGCCGTGGATCTCCTCGTCGTCGGACTTGCCGAGCATCTGCATGCCGCCGAGGGGGAAGTCCCAGTCGTCCGCGCCCAGGTACCAGTCGTTCATCGCGAGCGTCTTCTGGAACCGGGTGGGGTTGGGCTCCCGCGAGACGGCCATGAGGGCGACGTTGTTGTGCCTCATGTAGTGGCGGCCGACCACCCCCGAGTTGTTGGCCAGGCCGTCGGGGTGGCGATCGTCGTGCGACCTCAGCAGGAGGGCCGCCGAGTTCACGGCACCACAGGAGACCACCACGAGGTCGCCGGTGAACGTGGTGACCGAGCCGTCGTCCAGCGTGGTGACCACGCCGGTGACCGTGCGGCCGGACGCGTCCGTCTCGAGCCGCTGCACGTGCGCGCCCGTCACGAGGGTGACGTTGTCCCGTGACAGCACGGGGTCGACGCAGATGACCTGCGCGTCCGACTTGGCGTCGAGCAGGCACGGGAAGCCGTCGACGCGGTCGCAGCGGATGCACGCGCTCCCGTGTGCGGCCACGCCGGGTCGTGCCTCCTGGAGGTTCACCCCGATGGGCAGGTGGAAGGGGTGCAACCCCTGCTTCTCGAGGTCGTCGCTCAGCTGCTGGATGCGGGGCTCGTGGGCGACCGGCGGGTGCGGGTACTGGGCGCTGGCGTGGCCCTCGCTGGGGTCCTCGCCGTGCTCCCCGTGCACGCGGTACAGGTGCTCCGCCTCGGTGTAGTAGGGCTCGAGGTCGTCGTAGGAGATGGGCCAGGCCGGCGAGATGCCGCCGTGGTGGCGCAGCTGGCCGAAGTCCTCCGGTCGCAACCGGAAGAGCGCGGCCCCGTAGAACTTCGTGTTGCCACCGACGTAGTAGTTGACCTCGGGCTGGAAGTCGCGCCCGTGTCCGTCGTACCAGACCTCCGGTGCGAGGTACTTGCCGCGGACGAACACCGCCTGTGTCTCCCAGTTGTCGCGCTCCCTGGGGAGGAAGTGCCCACGCTCGAGCCACAGCACCTTGGCGCCCCGCATGGCGAGGCGGTGCCCGAGGGTCCCTCCCCCGGCTCCCGTCCCGATGATCACCACGTCGTAGTGCTGGTCGTCCGCCATGTCGAGCACCTCTCTTGCGAGCGGTCCCGGCGACGATCCCCCACCCACCGCAGTCCGGGCATCACCTGATGCGGGGGATGTCTTGACCAGCTGCAGGCCGGATCATCCGACGGTGGCACCGACACAGCGCCCCGACCAGCACCCGGCGGACGTCCTCGTGGTCTTCGGGATCACGGGCGACCTGGCGAGGGTGATGACCTTCCGGTCGTTGTACCGGCTGGAGGCCCGCGGCCTGCTGGACTGTCCGATCGTGGGCGTCGCCGTCGACGACTGGAGCGTCGAGCAGCTCGTCGCGCGCGCCCGCGAGTCGATCGAGGGCACGGGCGAGGTGATCGACCCCGGGGTGTTCGACCGGTTCACCGGTCGGCTGTCGTACGTGCACGGCGACTTCACCGACCCCAGCACCTACCAGCGGGTCGCCGACGCCGTCACGGGCGCCGAGTGCCCGGTCTTCTACCTGGAGATCCCGCCCTTCCTGTTCGGCACGGTGGTCCACAACCTCGCCGACGCCGGCCTCACCCGGTCGGCCCGGGTGGTCGTGGAGAAGCCGTTCGGGCACGACCGGGCCTCCGCGGACGAGCTCGCCGACGAGCTCCACCAGTACATCGACGAGTCGCAGCTGTTCCGCATCGACCACTACCTCGGGAAGATGGGGATCGACGAGATCCTCCACCTGCGCTTCGCGAACGCGATCCTCGAGCCGGTGTGGAACCGCACCTACGTCTCCCACGTGCAGATCAACATGTCGGAGGACTTCGGGGTCGAGGACCGCGGTCACTTCTACGACCCGGTCGGTGCGATGCGCGACGTCGTGGTCAACCACCTCATGCAGGTCGTGTCGGCCGCCGCGATGGAGGCCCCGTCGCGGGGCGACCTGACGTCGATCAAGGACGCCCAGGTGAGCCTGTTCAAGGCGGTCGTCGAGGCGGACCCGGCCCACTACGTCCGGGGGCAGTACGCCGGCTACCTCGACATCGACGGCGTGGCACCGGACTCGACGACGGAGACCTACGCCGCGATGCGGATCGAGATCGAGAACTGGCGGTGGTCGGGTGTGCCGTTCTTCATCCGGACCGGGAAGCGGCTGCCGGTGACGCAGACCGAGCTGCGGCTCGTCTTCAAACGCCCGCCGAAGCTCGGCTTCGGCGTCCTGGGACCACAGACGGAGCCGAACCAGGTGGTCGTCAAGCTCGACCCGTCGACGGGTATCCGCGTCGTCCTGGACGCGCGGCGCAGCGACCTCTCGGCCGTCGGCAGGATCGACCTGGACATGGAGTTCGCCGACCAGGGCGGTGAGGGCGCGACGCCGTACGAGGTGCTCCTGCACGCTGCCCTGCGCGGCGACAGCACCCGGTTCACCCGGCAGGACGGGGTCGACGAGACGTGGCGGGTCATGCAGCCGCTCCTCGACGCACCACCCCCGGTCCATCCGTACTCCCCGGGGTCCTGGGGACCGGCCGAAGCCGATCGGCTGACGGCCGACGTCGGCGGCTGGCACGCCCCGTGGGTCGCGTCATGAGCGACTCGACGTCCGACTCGATGCCCCAGAGCGCCGCGGCGCCGTCGCCGTTTCCGCCCATCGCCGACTACGCGTTCCTCTCCGACTGCCACACCGGCGCCCTGGTGGCGCCCGACGGGGCCGTCGACTGGCTGTGCCTCCCGAGCTTCGACTCCCCCAGCGTGTTCGGCACCCTGCTCGACCGCCAGGCGGGCTACTTCCGGCTCGGTCCCTTCGGCATCAACCACCCGACGTCGCGGGCGTACGTGCCCGGCACGAACGTCCTCGAGACGACGTGGAAGACGCCGTCCGGGTGGGTGGTGGTCCGCGACGCGTTGACGATGGGCCCGCGCACGACCGACGACGTGGTGACGCCGCACACCCGGCCCCCGACCGACGACGACGCCGACCACCTCCTGGTGCGGACGGTCCGCTGCCTGTCGGGGACCGTCGAGCTGGACCTGGTCTGCGAGCCGGTCTTCGACTACGGACGGACGGCGGCGGACTGGGCCCTGGTCGACGACGGGCGCCACGCCGCCGACGCGACCGCCGCCGGCCAGACGATGCGGCTGAGCACCGACCTCGCGCTCGGGGTGGAGGGCAACAGGGTCCGGGCCCGACACGTGCTCTCCGCCGGCGAGGAGTGCTTCTGCGCCCTGTCGTGGGCCGACGGACTGACCGCGCCGGGCGACGTCGACGAGGCGAACGCCCGGATCGACGCGACCGTCCGGTTCTGGCGCGCGTGGCTCGGACGCGCGCGGATGCCCGACCACCGGTGGCGCGACCCGATCCAGCGCTCGGCCCTGACCATCAAGGGCCTGACCTACATGCCGACCGGCGCCACGGTCGCGGCGCTCACGACCTCGCTGCCGGAGACGCCCGGCGGCGAGCGGAACTGGGACTACCGCTACACCTGGATGCGCGACACGACCTTCACGCTGCAGGCGCTGCACTTCCTCAACCTGGACTGGGAGGCCGACGAGTTCATGCAGTTCGTCGCCGACCTCGAGCCGACCGAGTCGGGAGCCCTGCAGATCATGTACGGCATCGACGGCCGGCGCGACCTGACGGAGTCCACGCGCGACGACCTGTCGGGCTACGCGGGTGCTCGACCGGTGCGGATCGGGAACGGGGCGTACGACCAGCGCCAGAACGACGTGTTCGGTGCCGTGCTGGACTCCGTGCTGCTGCACACCCGCCGCAGCCAGCGCCTCCCCCGACGGCTGTGGCCGATCGTCCAGTCGCAGGCTCGCTGTGCCGCCGAGGTGTGGCAGGAGCCCGACCAAGGCATCTGGGAGGCCCGTGGCGCGCCGCAGCACTACGTGTCGTCGAAGCTCATGGGATGGGTCGCGCTGGACCGGGCGTCGAAGCTCGCCGAGATCATCGGCGATGCGGAGCTCCGGGTGACCTGGCGGGCGGTCGCCGACGACATCAAGGCCGACATCCTCGAGAACGGTGTCGACGAGCGCGGCGTCCTGCGCCAGCACTACCAGACCGACGCGCTGGACGCGTCGACGCTGCTGGCGGCGCTGTTCGGGTTCCTCCCGCCCACCGACGAGCGGCTGCGCGCCAGCGTGCTCGCGATCGCCGACGAGCTCACCGAGAACGGGTTCGTGCTCCGCTACCGCACCGACGAGACCGACGACGGGCTGTCCGGCAAGGAGGGGACCTTCCTCATCTGCTCGTTCTGGCTGGTGTCCGCGCTGTCGATCATCGGCGAGGAACAGCGCGCCCAGGACCTGATGGAGCGCCTCCTCCGGGTGGCGTCACCGCTCGGGCTCTTCGCCGAGGAGTTCGACGTCGAGACCGGCCGGCACCTCGGGAACTTCCCGCAGGCGTTCTCACACCTCGCCCTCATCGAGGCCGCCGGACGCATCATCGCCGCCGAGATCATCGACGAGCTCACCTGAGATGTCCGTCGGGAGGCAGGCGCGCATGCCGGTCCCGCCCTCGGGTGAGCAGCACGTCCTGGCGCATCGCGACTCCGAGGCGGTGGTCACGCAGGTCGGTGCGACCCTGCGCCGCTACCGGGTCGGGGCACTGGACGTGGTCGACGGCTTCGACGTCGGCGTACGCGCCACCGATGGCCGGGGACAGGTCCTCGCGCCCTGGCCCAACCGGCTCACCGACGGTCGCTACGAGTACCGCGGTCGCGCCTGCCAGGCGCCGCTGAACGAGATCGGTCGGCACGACGCCATCCACGGCCTGGTGTGCGGTGGCTCGACTGGACCCTCGTAGAGCGGGACCCCGCCGCGGTCACCCTCTCCTGCGAGGTGCGCCCGCAACCCGGTTACGAGTGGCATCTCCACCTGCGGGTCACCTACGCGCTCGAGGAGCCGGGGCTGGCGGTGACGTTCGAGGCGGTGAACGCCGGTCGTGACCCGGCGCCGTTCGGGCTCGGGTTCCACCCCTACCTGACCCTCGGTACGCGCGCGGTCGACGAGCTCGACCTGACCGTCCCGGCTGCTGCCTGGGTCGATCCGGACGCTCCGGCCGGCGTGCCGGGGCCGACCCCTGTGGCCGGGACCCGCCACGACTTCCGGCAGCCACGCAGGATCGGACCGGAGGAGCTGGACGTGGCGTTCGCCGACCTCGTGCTCGGACGCGACGGACGTGCTACGGCTCGTCTGGGCGACCCCGCGGACGGACGGGCCGTGGAGCTCTGGGTCGACCAGGCGTTCCGCTACCTCATGGTCTACACGGGGGACCAGGTGGGCGAGCCGCACCGACGGCGCACGGCCGTCGCCGTCGAGCCGATGACGTGTCCGCCGGACGCGTTCCGCACCGGCACGGACCTCCTCGAGCTGGAGCCGGGAGCGCCGTGGCGGGCCTCGTGGGGACTGCGCACGTCGACTCACACGATATGAGTGAGGCGGACCCGGCCCCCGGCGACTGCAATGGGTCCGTGACCTCGACGAACGCTGGTACCTCTCCGCCTCCCGATGGGGGCGACGGCCCCGGCCCGGCGCCGTCGGCGACGATCGCCGGCCAGCTCGCCCGGGAGACGCTGCGACGGCCGTGGTACGCGCCGGTCCTCTCGTTCCTGGTGTCGGTGCTGGTGATCGTGCCGGCGGTCTGGCTGTGCGACTGGCTCCTGCCGGGGTTCCACGTCGACGAGCCCGCGGGCCCGTTCGTCTTCTCCGCGGTGCTGGCACTCGTGGGCGTCGTGCTCCAGCCGTTGCTCGTCGGAGCGGCGGTCCGCCTGGGATGGGTGGGGGTGCTGGTGCTCGCGTTCGGCGGCCAGGCCGCCGTCGTGCTGGTCGCGGGGAAGATCCTGCCCCGCGTCACCATCGACGACTTCTGGACCGCGCTCGTCGTGGCTGTCGCGATCGGCCTGGTCAGCACGGTGCTGGGGTGGTTCGGCAGCGCCGGGACCTCACAGGTGCTGGTCTCCCGACTCGTCTCCTCGGCCCGCCACCCGGCCAAGCTGGCGGACCCGGACACCGAGGGGGTGGTCTTCGTGCAGCTGGACGGCGTCCCGTTCCCCGTCCTGCAGATGGCCATCACGGCCGGCACGGTGCCGACGCTGACCCGGTGGGTCAGGTCGGGCAGCCACCGCCTGCACGAGTGGACGCCGAAGCTGCCCGCCACGACACCCGCGAGCCAGATGGGGATCCTGCACGGGGTGATCGACGGGATCCCCGCCTTCCGCTGGTACGACCGTGCGAACGACCGGGTGCTGGTGGCCAACAAGCCGGCGGACGCAGCGGTCATCGAGGCCGACCTGACGACCGGCAAGGGGCTCCTGGTCGACGACGGGGTCAGCATCAGCAACCTGTTCACCGGCGACGCGCCGTCGGCGGTGCTGACCATGAGCCGCCGCGCCCGCGGTGCGGAGGCGGCGAGGCGCGCGGTCGCCGAGTTCGTCATGTCGCCGTCCGGACTGACCCGGGGCATCTCACGATCGATGTCCGAGCTGGCACGCGACCGCTTCCAGGCCAAGCGCGGCATCCGCCGGGACGTCCAACCTCGGTGCGAGCGCACGTGGGAGACCGCGCTGCTGCGGTGCGTCACCAACGGGGCGCTCCGCGACCTCAACACCATCCTGGTCGCCCAGCACATGCTGAGCGGCACCAAGTCGATCTACGTCGACTTCGTGGACTACGACGAGATCGCGCACCACGCCGGCATGCTGCGTCCCGAGAGCCTCGAGGCGCTCGAGGCGGTCGACGGCGTGCTGCGCCAGCTGGAGACCGTGGCCAGGGCGGCGCCGAGGAGCTACCGGTTCGTCGTCCTCTCCGACCACGGCCAGGCCCAGGGCGCGACGTTCGCCGACCGGTACGGCGAGGACCTGGCGTCGCTGGTCTCGCGGCTGGCGGAGTCGGACGTGGCCGCCTCGGACGACGACGTCGAGGGCTGGGGACGCACCCGGGCCCTGGTCGACGAGCTCTCCTCGTCCGGTGGCGTCACGGGCAGGACCATGGAGTCGGCGGGGCGGGCGATGGACAAGGGGGACCGCAACGAGCCCGACGTCGTGTCGTCCGCCCACCCACGGGGCCGCGCGACCGCACACAGGGGCACCGTGCACGACGAGACCTTCCACGTGTTCGGCTCGGGCAACCTGGGGCTCATCTACGTGCGCGGCGAGAAGGAGCAGCTGACCCGCGCCGAGCTGTCCCGGCGGTTCCCCGCGCTGGTCCCCGGGCTGGCCGCCCACCCCGGCGTGGGCTTCGTGGTCGTCATGGACGACGACGGGCCGGTCGCCCTGGGCGCTGCCGGGCTGCACCGGCTCGACGACGGCACGGTGGAGGGCGAGGACCCGCTCCTGCCCTTCGGTCCGCACGCGCCCGAGTTCGTCCGTCGTGTCGCCCACCGGCCCGAGGCGCCGGACATCTACGCCAACAGCCGCCTCGACCCCGGGACCGAGGAGGTGGCCGCGTTCGAGGGACTCGTCGGGTGCCACGGCGGCCTGGGCGGCTGGCAGGACCGTGCCTGCATCGTCGTGCCGACCGACCTCCCGTTCCCTGCGGAGAGGGTGGTCGGGGCGGACGCGCTGCACGTGGCCCTGCGCGACATCCTCCGCCACCTCGGCCACCGACGCGGGATCACCGAGCCGGAGATCGCGCCGGCAGTGGCGCCGGCCGACCGCGGCCCTGTCGCCGCCAGGAGCCGCGAGGAGCTCGTGCCCGACGAGTGAGCGCGGCGGTTCACCCGGGCGCTGGCTCGTCCTCCACCTTGGCGTCGATCAGCGGGGCCACCCAGGCGGCCCGGGGGTCGGAGTCGATGAACAACGCTCGCATGAGCAGCGTCATCGGCACGGCGAGGAGCGCGCCGAGGGCTCCGAGCAGGAACGTCCACACGACCAGCGACATGAAGGTGATCTCGGCACTCAGCCCCACGGAGTTGCCGACGACCCGGGGCTGGATGAAGGTCTGGATCGTCACGTTGAGGAGGCTGTAGACCACGACCACCCACAGCAGGCCCTGCCAGCCGTCGTCGAGCAGCGCCAGGAAGGCCGGCGGGATGACGCCGATGACGAAGCCGATGTTGGGGATGAAGTTCGTGAGGAACGAGAAGAAGCCCCACACCAGCGGGAGGGGGACGCCCAGCAGCCACAGGGCGCCGGCGTCGAGCACCCCGACGATCGCGCCGAACAGGGCCGACATCAGCAGGTAGGTCTGCGAACCGCTCACGAACGTGCCGAGAGCGGCGGCGAGTCCCGGCTTCGAGCGCCGGAGGGCGGTGACGCGCGGCCCGAAGCCGGCGACGGCGACCACGAAGAAGAACATCAGGGTCACCAGGAAGAACAGGAAGCCGAGGAACCCGAACGTCGCCTCGACCAGACCGGCGACGTAGCTCGCCAGCTTCGTCGGGTCCAGCTTCGAGAGCGCCGCGCTCGTGGAGCTGGTGTCGAGGCCGAGGTCCGCCAGTCCGTTCTCGACGCTCTTGGTGAGGTCCTTCGCCTGCGCGGCGTACGACGGCAGCAGGTCGGCGAACCTGATCATGCACACGGCGGTGCCGACCACCATCACCAGCAGGATGAGGTACGCGCCCACCAGGGCGGCCAGCGTGGCCAACCAGCTCGGCCAGCCGTGCTTCACGGTCCACCGGCGGAGCGGCAGCACCGCGATCGTGAGCACGAGGGCGAGCATCGACGGAGCGATGATCCCCGCCGCCGCCTTGATGCCGATCGCCAGGGCGACGACGCCGACGACCCCGAGCAGCACGACGACCGCACGCGGCAGCGCCGAGGTCGCGGAGGTCGCGGAGGTCGCGGAGGTCGGAGCCCCCGTACCCGTCGCGGATCGTCCTCGAGCGGCAGACGGCGGCGTTGGCATGGGCTCACGATAGGGAGCCCGCGAACCAGTGTGCATCACACGGAAATGGTGAGGCGGAGCGCCCGACGGAGTGCCACCGTGACCCCAAGAACCGGCCGCCTCGACGGCCGATCCTCGGGGCAGCTGCTGCCCGCTCAGACAAGGCCGGACGCCGCCATGGGATTGATCCTCGCGATCTTGATGATGGGACTGATGGCGAGCCTGTCCCCGGCCACCATCGTCGTGTTCATCCTGGTGCTCGCGACCGCGAGGCCTCGCGCCAACGCGGCGGCTTTCCTCGTGGGATGGGCGGTGTCCCTGGTCGTCGTCTTCACCGTCAGCTACGTCGCCGGCTCCTCCCGCACCACCCAGCAGGGGAACGGACGGACCGGGATCCTGGTGCTCGAGCTGCTGGCAGGATGCGCCCTGGTCGTGGTGGGCGCACGCCAGTGGCGGCGTCGAGGAGTGCCGTCGGCGACCTCCAACGGCCTGGGGTCGAAGAAGGTGTTCGGCCGGCTGGACCACCTCAGTCCCCGCGGCGCGACGCTGCTCGGCGTCCTCAAGCAGCCGTGGGCCATCACGACCGCCGCCGCGATCTACCTGGCCCGCCACCACGTGCAGGGCCTCGTCACCCTGATCGCGTTCGCGTGCTTCACGGTGGCCTCCACGGCCAGCGTCGGAGGGATGTACCTCTTCTACTCCAGGCGACCCGGTGAGGCCGAGGCATACCTGACGCGCCTCCGGGACCGGGCGATCGCCTCGGGTCCCGCCGTCTTCGCGGTGGCCGCCCTGGTGATCGGCGCCTTCCTGGTGGTCGACGCCGTCAGGGACCTGGCCGGGTCGTGACGGCCGGTGGGCGGGTCAGGACGCGGACGAGCCCGCAGGTCGCGGGACCTGCGGGCTCATCGTCTGGTGGAGCTGAGGGGATTCGAACCCCTGACCTTCTCATTGCGAACGAGACGCGCTACCAACTGCGCCACAGCCCCATGCACCCGAAGGCGCGACGCCAAGATACACGAGCGGTTCGGTGCCCACCCAATCGCCCTGGCACCGGGCGGACCTCGACCCGGTGAACGCTCAGGCGCCGCTGGCGCGGCGGGTCTCGCCGGCCTCCCGCGCGGCCTTGGCGGACTGCTCGGCGGAGCGGGCGAGGGCGGAGTCGCCGTCGTTGTGGCCGCTCGACCACACACCCGTGGAGTCGAGGTCGATCGTGGAGACCGTACGCCGCTGCGCGGCCGGCTTGCTGACGTAGGTCGGCAGCGTGGTGGGCACCATGTCCCAGCCGCCGACGACGGGGACCTCGCCGGTGACCACGGCCGGCGCGTCGGCAGCCGGTGACGCCTGCGCGGGCTCGGCCGGTGCGTCGGGGACGCGGGGCTGGGGCGGCGCCACCGTGATCTCGCCGGTGAGGTCGGAGTCGTCGAGCTCCTCCTCGACGACCGGCGGCACGCCGATCTCGATCGCGGAGCGGGCGGCGCGCTGGCGGCGCTCGGCGCGGACCGACAGGCGGCAGGCCACGAGCCAGGCGACCAGCACGGCCGCCGGTGCGGCGACCCACGGCCAGGCGACGACCTTCGCCACCGCGAGGCCGACCACGACGGCGTTGGCCAGCAGGACCAGGGCCAGGACGTTGCGGCGACGCTTCGCGGCCCGGCGGGCGGACGCCCGCTCGGCGGCCGGCGACAGAGGGCGCGACGGCGTACGGCCCGACGTCCGACCATGGGCGACGGTGGCGGTGACCTCGCGGGTCACCTCGGTGGTGACGGACGCTGCGACGACCTCCGGCTCGGCGTGCGCCTTGGTCTCGACCGGCGGGCGGAGTGCGGCGCGGATCGGCGAGACGACCAGGCGCGCGTTGCGGCGGTCGACGGGCTCGCGTCGGGCCAGGACGCGCATCGTGTGGGAGAACTTCTCGACGGAACGGCTGCGGACGACCTCGTCGTGGTGCTTGAGGGCCTTGGGGATCAGGTAGACGGCCCACGCCACGGCAAGGGCGACGAAGATGAGAGCGCTCAGGTCCACGCTCGAAGCGTAGGAGCGGACGGCGTGGGCGAGGCGGATGTCAAGTGGTGTGTCGCAGAACTACTGGTGTGACTGGTGTGTCTCGAGCCGCGCCACCACGCCCTCGGGGGCCTCCTCGGCGGTCACCGCGAAGATCCGGTGGTCTCGCCAGGCGCCGTCGATGTGCAGGAAGCGCGGGGCGTAGCCGACCTGCTCGAGGCCGAGCTTCTCCACCACCCGCAGGGAGTTGCTGTTCTCGGGGCGGACGCAGATCTCCACGCGGTGGAGGCCGACGGGACCGAGGCAGTGGTCGATCACCATGCCGACCGCGCGGGGCGCGATCCCGCGCCCGGCGACCTCGGCAGCCACCCAGTAGCCGATCGAGCCCCACTGCGCTGAGCCGCGCGCGACGTTGCTCACCGTGACCTGGCCGACGAAGCGGCCCTCCACCTCGATGACGAAGGGCAGGCACTGGCCGAGCTTGGCCTGGTGGAGCAGCGACCGGGTGACGACCTTGTACGACGAGGGGCGCGGCGCGGCGCCGGGTGGCACCGTCGCGTCCCACGGTCGCAGCCAGTCGTGGTTGCGGGCGCGCACGGCCTGCCACTCGTCGGCGTCGGACCTCTTCAGCGAGCGGACCACGACGCCCCCGGACGCGAGGCGGGCCGGCCACCCGGGCGTCGCGGGGTTCAGTGGTCGCTCCCGACGACCTGCTCGACGGCGTGGCGCACGACGGGCTCGAGGACGCCCAGGCCGTCCTTGACCCCGCCGCGGGAGCCGGGGAGGTTGACGACCAGGCAGTGGCCGGCGATCCCGGCGAGACCGCGCGACAGCATCGCGGTCGGCACCCCCTTGGCCACGCCGGCGGCGCGGATCGCCTCGGCGATGCCGGGGACCTCGCGGTCGAGCAGCGGCGCCGTGGCCTCCGGGGTGCGGTCGGTGGGCGTGAGGCCGGTGCCGCCGGTGGTGAGCACCAGCCTGGCGCCGGCAGCGACGGCCGCAGCGATCGCCTCGCGCACCGGGTCGCCGTCCGGCACGACCGCGGGCTCGTCGCACGCGAAGCCCTGCTCGCGCAGCCAGGCGGCGATCAGCGGCCCGGTCTCGTCGGCGTAGGTGCCGGCGGCGGCGCGGTTGGACGCGACGACGACCGCCGCTGGCAGGTTCATCGGGCCCAGTCCCCGGACCGGCCGCCGGACTTGGCCTCGACGCGGATGTCGGTGATGGTCGCGGCCTTGTCGACCGCCTTGACCATGTCGACGACCGTGAGCGCGGCGACCGACACGGCGGTCAGGGCCTCCATCTCGACGCCGGTGCGGTCGGTGGTGCGGACGGTCGCGGCGATGTCGACGGAGTCGTCGGTGACCTCGAGGTCGACGGTCACGCCGGAGATCGCGAGCGGGTGGCACAGCGGGACCAGCGCGGGCGTCTGCTTGGCGCCCATGATCCCCGCGATGCGGGCCACCGCCAGCGCGTCGCCCTTGGGCACGCCCTCGCCGCGCAGCAGCTCGACCACGGCAGGGCTGACGAGGACCCGGCCACTGGCCGACGCCGTACGGGTCGTGACCGGCTTGTCCCCGACGTCGACCATCCGGGCCGCACCGTGCTCGTCGACGTGGGTGAGCCGGCCTCGGTGCTGGTCGTCCATCAGAACTCCTCGTCGAGCCGGCGGATGGCGACCATCTCGCCGGCCGGGATCGCGGTGGTGTCGGCGGGCACCTCGATGAGGCAGTTCGCCGTCGCCAGGTCGCCGATGAGGTGCGAGCCGTGGCCGCCGACGGGCGAGACGAAGGTGCCACCGCGGTCGGTCTCGTAGTGGCCGCGCACGAGCTGCACCTTGCCCTCCGGCGACGAGAGGCCGTGCGTGAGCCGGGCGCGTCCGGCGGGTCGGACGTAGGGCAGCTTGCCCATCATCCGGCGGATCGCGGGCAGCACGAACATCTCAAAGGAGACGTAGGACGAGACCGGGTTGCCGGGCAGCGTGAAGACCGGGGTGTCGTCCTCGCCGACGGTGCCGAATCCCTGCGGCTTCCCGGGCTGCATCCCGACGCCGCCGAACCACATGGTCCCGTGCTGGGACAGCGACTCCTTGACGACGTCGAAGTCGCCCTCGCTCACTCCCCCGCTCGTCACGACGATGTCGGCGCGGACGAGCTGGTCGCTCAGCGCCTCGGTGAAGGCGTGCGCCTCGTCCGGGACGATGCCCACGCGGTAGGCGATCGCACCGGCAGCGCGGGCGGCGGCGGCCAGCAGGTAGGAGTTGCCGTCGTAGATCGAGTCGTGGCCCAGCGGCGTACCGGGGTCGCGGAGCTCGGAGCCGGTGGAGATGACGACGACGCGCGGGCGGGGCCGGGTCCGGACGGTCGCGCGGCCGACGGCGGCGAGCATGCCGAGGTGGCGCGGCCCGAGGACCGTGCCCTCCTCCAGGAGCATGTCGCCCTCGGTGATGTCGTCGCCGGTCGGCCGGATGTGCTGGCCGGGCGATGCCGGGCGGTCGATCCGGACGGTCGCGACGCCGCGGTCGGTCCACTCGTAGGGCACGACCGTCGTCGCACCGGCGGGCACCGGGGCGCCGGTCATGATCTTGACCGCGGTGCCGGGCGAGAGGGCGAGGATCGACGACTGGCCGGCACCGATCTCCCCGACGACGGGGAGGGTGACCGGGGCGTCCTCGCTCGCGCCGGCGACGTCCTCGGCGACCACGGCGTAGCCGTCCATCGCGGAGTTGTCGAAGCTCGGCAGCGAGATCGGCGCGACCACGTCCTCGGCCAGCGCCAGGCCGAGCGCCTCCATCAGGGGCTGCGGGAAGGCCGGCAGCGGGGAGGTCGTGGCGAGGATGCGCTCGACGTAGTCGGCAACGGGCAGCAGGTCAGCCATCGGTGTCCCGGGGCGGGTCCTGGCTCAGCACGGTGCCGCCCTCGACGCGCTGGGCGGCTGCCGCCTCGAGCGCCACGTCGCCGACGACGCGGACGCCCTTGCCGAAGGTCCAGTCGCCCTCGACGGTGAACGACTCGGCCTCGCGCAGCGACGGGGCACCCTCGGGGAAGCGCTTGTCGAAGTCGCCGACCAGCTTGTAGAAGTCGCCGTCGAGCGACACGAACGGCACCTCGTCGCCGGCCTGGTCGAGCACGAAGTCGCGGCCGAGGTCGTAGACGTCGGAGCGCAGGACGAGCAGGTCGTCCGTCGTCTTCACCGGGACGAACCGGTCGCGGCCGACCTCGATCGTCAGCGCGCCCTCGAACACCTCGATCGCCGCGCCCATCGCGGTCTCGATCTGGATGACCTCCGGCGTCGAGCTGTCGGCCGGGTCGAGGTGCTTGACGTTCTTGATCAGCGGCAGGCCGAGGATGCCGCCACGGGCGTCGAGCGCCTCGACCATCGCCTGCAGGTCGAACCACAGGTTGTTGGTCGAGCAGTACTTGTGCCGGTTGAGGTCGGCCAGCGCCTCCTTGTCGACGTCCAGCGTCTGCGCCGACTCGCGCAGCACGATCCGGCCGTCGGCCTTGCGCCGCGCGAAGTGCCCGCCCTTGCGGTCCGAGGGCGTGCGCCGCACCGCCTCGATGGCGAACGGCGCCCCGCTCTGGGCGAACCAGCCCGCCACTCGCGCGTCGGGCACCGCGCCGAGGTTGTCGGAGTTGGAGACGAAGACGTAGCGGTAGCCCGCGTCGAGCAGCCGCGCCAGCAGGCCGGTGCCGCGCAGCGCGGTGTAGATGTCGCCGTGGCCGGGCGGGCACCACTCGAGGTCGGGCTGCTTCGGGTAGGCCGCGGGCATCATGTCGGCGGCGAGGAGCTTGGGCTCCTTGTTCTGCAGGAACTCCAGCGGCAGGCCCTCGACCGGCAGGTCCTCATAGCGGGCGAGCGCGGCCATCGTGTCGGCCGAGGTGCGGAAGGAGTTCATGAACAGCAGCGGCAGCGTGGCGTCGTACTCCTGGCGGAGGTGGAGCACCTGCCGGGCGATGATGTCGAGGAAGCTCAGGCCGCGGCGCACGCACAGCAGCGACTTCGCGCGCTCCATGCCCATCGACGTGCCGAGCCCGCCGTTGAGCTTGATGACCGCCGTCTTGCGGATGGCCTCCGCGGCGGTCTCCTCGTCGACCTCGACGTCGGCCAGCGCCTCCATGTCGAGCGGCTCGATGGAGTCCTCGGCGATCATGCCGGTCTCGCCGTGCTCGAGGAGTCGGTAGTAGTGCGCGAACGTGTCGATCGCGACATCGTCCACCCCGGCCTCGCGCATCTTCTGGCGCGCGAGCTCGAGGCCCTGCGGGTTGCCCTTGCTTGCCATGGTTCGATCGTAGGCTGCTGGTGTGGGACCGGGACACTCGGCGGCCAAGACCGCCCTGCGCGACCAGGTGCAGGCGGCCCGCAAGCGGCGCCCGCTCGAGGCCGCCGCGGGGTTCGCGGCGTCCGTCGCCGACGTGGCGCTCGCGTGGGAGCCGGTCCGAACCGCTGCGACGGTGGCCGTCTACGTCTCGGTCGGCAGCGAGCCCGGCACCGGCCTCCTGCTCGACGCGCTCGCCTCGGCCGGCAAGCGCGTGCTGCTGCCGGTCGTGCTGCCGGGGCTCGACCTCGACTGGGCCGTCTACACCGGTCGGTCCGGCCTGGCGCCGGCGGTGCGGGGGCTGCTGGAGCCGACCGCGCCGCGGCTCGGGGTCGACGCGATCGCGCAGGCCGACGTCGTGCTCGTGCCCGGCACCGGGGTCTCCCCGACCGGCGCCCGCCTCGGCCAGGGCGGCGGGTGCTACGACCGCGCCCTCCCCCGCGTCACCCCCGGCACCCCCGTCGCCGTGGTGCTGTACGACGACGAGGTCGGGCTCGACGTACCGGCCGAGCCCCACGACGTACGGGTCGGCTTCGCGCTGACCGCGTCGGGGGTGCGGGTGCTGGGTCCTCTGGAGTCACCGGATATCCGGTGAGACTCCCGCTTGGCACCCGAGTCTTGCGTGACAAGCGGGTAGGTCACCGGATATCCGGTGACTCAGTCCGAGGCCGGGGTGAGCACGAGCCGGTCCTCGGCAGCCGCCTCGACGGCGCCGCGGGTGTACGCCCAGGGCAGGGTCTCGCCGTCGACCCAGAGCTCGGTCTGGTCGGAGTAGTGCGACGACGCCGGGTGCCCGGAGACGCCGGTGAGGTTGATCCACCGCGAGTCGTCGAAGTCGGCGAGCGAGACGACCATCCGCATCGACGGCGCGGCGGTGACGTCGAAGCCCTCGACGGCGTTCCACGACGTGGCGTCGACGATGGACGAGCCGCCGCCGACCTGCCAGCCGTCGCGGTTGAAGAGGCGCTCGACCGGCCCCACGCCCGACTCGCCGAGGGTGGAGCTGTGGAGGTTCATGCGGTGCAGGCGCCCCCACTCCCACAGGCGGGGGTCGCGCGACTGGCGACGAGTCATCTCGTCACGCGCGTCGATGAGCGAGGCCCGCAGGATGTCGTCGCGGGTCTCGACCGTGTCGTCGGTGGTCACGTCGTCCCACCACGGTCCGGCCGGCTCCGACAGCATCTGGCCCACCACGCGGAACCACCGGTCGCCGCCGTCGGGCCAGGTGCGCTGCCGCAGCTCGTCGTGGAACGTCTTGTCGAGGATCGTGCGCCACACGACGTTGAAGTAGGCCGCGGCGGGGCTGTCGGCCCGCGAGGTGAAGTCCCAGTTGCGCAGCAGGTTCTGGGCGTTGCGGTAGTAGGGGGACGGCAGCGCCTCGACGTCGAGCAGGTAGGGCACCAGCGTCTCGGCCATCGGGTTGGTGGAGTCGAGCTGGAGGCCGGCCATCTCCGAGACGGACAGCTCCCCCTCCTCCTCGAGCACCTCGCGGATCCGCGTCGAGCGGTAGCCGTAGTCCCAGTCCTTGGTGAGGAGGTAGGGGTAGCGCTGGTCGATGACGGCCTGGTTGGCCGTGACGATGAAGCCCTCCTCCGGGTCGAGCACGCTCGGCAGCCCGTCGAAGGGGATGTAGTCGCCCGTCCAGTCGTTGGCGCTGACCCAGCCCTCCACCGGCATCGTGCCGTCGTTGCCGGCCCGGCGGATCGGGATCCGGCCGGGTGACTGGTAGCCGATGTGACCCTCGCGGTCGGCGTAGACGAGGTTCTGCGCGGGGACGGCGAAGTCGGCGGCGGCCGCGCGGAACGAGTCCCAGTCCGAGGCGCGGTTGAGGGCGAGGATGGCGTCGGCCGTCGGCGCGGGCTCGAGGGCCGTCCACGCCAGCGCGACGGCGTACCCGCTGCCGCGCTCCCCCGGCTCGTCGGTCGGCGCGTTGGCGCCGACGGTCGCGAACTCCGACGAGACGTCGCTGATCAACGGTCCGTGGACCGTCTCGCGGACCCGCAGCTCGACGTCGTCCTCACCCCGGACCTTGATCGTCTCGGTGCGCACCTCCATCGCCTCGGTCGCGCCGTCGCGGACGTAGCGGTCGTCGCCCTCGGTCTGCTCGAGGAAGAGGTCGGTGACGTCGGGGCCGAGGTTGGTGAAGCCCCACGCGATGTCGGCGTTGTGGCCGATGATCACGCCCGGCACGCCCGAGAACGTGAAGCCCGACGTGTCGAGCGAGCAGTCCGCGGTCTGCTCGCGGCAGTGCAGTCCCATCTGCATCCAGATGCCGGGCTGGCTGATGCCGAGGTGCGGGTCGTTGGCCAGGATCGGCTTGCCGGTCGCGCTGTGGTCACCGTCGACGACCCACGAGTTGCTGCCGATCCCGCGGCCCTTGCCGAGGAGCTCGGGCATCGCCTCCACCCGGTCACGCACCCGCTCGAGCGCCGCGACGACGCCCGGGGCGTACGCCGGCCGGCGGGGGTTGCGGGTCGCGTTGCCGGTCGCGTTCTGCTCGAAGACGCCGTCGACGACCCCGCCGCCGCTGACGATCGGCGGGTGCTCGCCGAAGGGGTAGCCGGGCCACAACGAGGTGATCTCGTCGTCGGTGTGGTCGAGCGAGAGCAGCACCCGGTCGACCTCGGCGTCCATGTTGCCGCGCAGGTCCCACGCCATCGCCTTGAGCCACGCCAGCGAGTCGACGGGGTCCCAGTCGGCGGGCTCGTAGTCGAGGCCGGTGAGCCCCAGCACGCTGTACTCGGCCGCCAGCTGCGACGGACTGCGGTCGGCGAGGTAGGCGTTGACCCCCGCGGCGTAGGACGTCAGCGCGTCGCGCGTCGCCGGCTCGAGCAGCGCCAGCTCGCGCTCGGCGACGCGACGCCAGCCCATCGTGCGGATGAACCGGTCGGTCTCGAGGGTCTCGGAGCCGAACAGCTCGGAGAGCCGGCCCGCGGTGACGTGGCGGCGGACGTCCATCTCGAAGAAGCGTTCCTGCGCGTGCACGAAGCCCTGCGCGAACATCAGGTCGGCGTCGGTGTCGGCGTAGACCTGCGGGATGCCGTGGTCGTCGCGCACCACCTCGACGGTCGCCGCGAGCCCGGGGACCTCGATCTCGCCGTCGGTCTGCGGCAGCGGACGGCGTACGACGACCACCGTCACGGCCGCGAGCACCAGGAGCAGCACGACGAGACCCAGCGCCGTCCACGCCGTCCAGCGCACTGCCCGGGGCGCACGCATGAAGGCCTGCCAGCGCGAGCCATGCTCCGGGCGGCGGCCGGCGTCGGCGGGCTGCTCGGGCGTGCCGGTCGAGGCGGTGGTCGGGTCGGGGGTGTCGGCAGGCTCGGTCATCGCCCCACCATTGTGCCGTACCATTGGCAGTCGAAGGGCCCGAGTGCCAGCGCGTCGCGCCGGCCCGGCCGCTCCCGCACCACCGTCGCTTCTCCGTCGCTCCACGAGGACCCACATGCCGACCTACCAGTACGCCTGCACCGAGTGCGGCCACTCCTTCGAGCAGTTCCAGAGCTTCAGCGAGGACGCCCTGACCGTCTGCCCCGAGTGCAACGGCCGGCTGCGCAAGCTCTTCAACGCCGTGGGCGTGGTGTTCAAGGGCTCGGGCTTCTACCGCACCGACAGCCGTTCGGGCGCCAGCTCGTCGGCCCCGCCGTCCTCCTCCACCGCCTCCAGCACCTCGTCCTCGTCGTCCGGCTCGTCCAGCTCCTCCTCGAGCTCGTCGTCGAGCTCGTCCAGCTCGTCCAGCTCGTCCAGCTCGTCGTCCGACTGACCTTCCCTTGGTCGAGGAGGTCACGCGGCGACCGCCACGAGACCCTGTGGAGAGGCCGAGCGCGGAGAGGCCGCTCGGTCCTAGCGTCGGTGCATGTTCCCGGGACTCCCGCCGGCCAGGCGCCGGCTGCGCGCCGTACGACACCAGTTGCGGCGTCGCCGACGGCTGATCGCCGCCGCGCTCACCGCCGTGGCCGCCCTCGGTGCGCTGCGCACCCTCGCACCGCCGCCGGCCGACACCGTCGAGGTGCTGGTGGCCGCGCGGGACCTGCCCTCCGGAGCCCTGCTGGCCGGTGACGACGTCGTCTCCCGCGACTGGCCGGCCGACCTCGTCCCGGCCCGCGCCGCGACGGCCCCGACCGGGCGGGTGCTCGCCGCGCCGATCGGCCGTGGCGAGGTCGTGACCGACGTGCGTCTCGTCGGCCCGGGCCTGGCGCTCGCCCAGCCCGGGGACACGATCGTGCCCGTGCGGCTGCCCGACGCGGGCATGGTGACGCTGCTCCGCGCCGGCGACGACGTGGACCTGCTCGCCACCGATCCCGGCACGGGTGAGGCGTCCCTCGTGGCCCGCGACGTCACCGTCTTGGCCACCCCCACCGACGTGCCCGAGGGTCCGGCCGGCGGGTCCGGCGGCGCGCTGGTCGTGGTCGGCGCGACGGCCTCGGAGGCGACGGCGATCGCCGGCGCCTCCCTGACGCAGTACCTCACGGTGTCGTGGAGCCGCTAGCGTGAGGTGCGTCCAGTTCTCACGCGGCCCTCTCGGGGCCCCACCATGGGAGATCCAGCATGAGCGGCTTCAAGGCATTCATCCTCAAGGGCAACCTCATCGAGATCGCCACCGGCCTGATCATGGCGCTGGCCTTCGCGGCGGTCGTCACCACCTTCACGGCGTGGCTCACCGGTCTGCTGCCCTCGGCGGACGAGTACTTCAGCAACGAGGCCGGCAGCTTCGGCGCCTTCCTCAACGCCCTGATCGCGTTCCTCATCATGGGCGCGGTCGTCTACTTCTTCATCGTGCTGCCCTACACGAAGGCGCGCGAGCGCTTCTTCCCCACCGAGGAGGCCGGCGCGGCTCCCGACGTCGCGCTCCTCGAGGAGATCCGCGACCTGCTCAAGGCCCGCGGCGGCGCCGTCTGACCGACAACCTCTGCGCGGCCCGTCCCCCGCCGGGGGCGGGCCGTTCGTCGTCCCGGAGCGGTGCCTGAGCCACATTCCACGGCGTACGGATGTGGGTGGCGCACCGCTGGGCCGGCGCGTCGCTCAGGACACGCCGCCGGGCGGTGCCTGAGCCACATTCCCGGGCGTACGAATGTGGGTGGCGCACCGCTCCGCCGGCGATCGACTCCGAGCGTCAGCCGTGGTGGGGCGGCACCTGGTCGCGGTACCAGTCGTCGCCCTTGCCCGAGCGGTCCTCGCGCG
The DNA here is from genome assembly GCF_057656315.1 of Nocardioides sp. Soil_C_8. Taxonomy (NCBI): domain Bacteria; kingdom Bacillati; phylum Actinomycetota; class Actinomycetes; order Propionibacteriales; family Nocardioidaceae; genus Nocardioides; species Nocardioides sp. Soil_C_8. The sequence continues at coordinate 325,734 of NZ_JBDGKQ010000005.1, read as the reverse complement.
GGTCCCGGTCGTCGCTCGTCTGGTCGGGCGTGGCGTCGCCGAACACCTCCGCGAGCCGGCGGCGGCGCTGCCACTCGGCCTCACGCTCAGCCTCGCGCTCGGCCTCGCGCTCGGCCTCGCGCCTGCCGGGCTCGGTGGGCTCGGTGGGCTCGGCCGGCTCGGTGGGGGTGTCGGGATCCACGGGAACGGGTCAGGCGCAGATGCCGGGGACGGGGTCGGGCTTCGTGGTGGCCGGCGCCTCGGGGGTCGCGGTACTGGACGGGGTCTCGGTCTCGGTCGGGGTCTCGGACGGGGTCTCGGAAGGCGTCTCGGACGTGGTCCCGGACGGGCTCTCGCCGGCGCTCGGCGACGGGGACTCGGAGGCTCCGGGCGGTCCCTCGGCGCTCACCGAGTTGTCACCGAGCAGCCGCGGCGGGATCACCTTGTCCGCGTTGATCAGCTTCCAGATCTCCTCCGCCTCGGGCGTCCAGTAGACCTTGCCCCAGAACTCGGAGTCGCGCCCGTAGTACTCGGTCGGGAGCGTGACGAACTGGACCTTGTCGAGGCCGATGTTCTGCAGCTGCATCGCCACCTTGCCCAGGCGGGTGACGGAGGCGAACTCCTCGTCGGTGGTCAGCGACTTGGTGGCGGCGTCGAGGAACTTGACGACCTTGTCGAGCCGGGTCAGCGTGCCGGCCGACTGCACCTCGCGGACGAGGGCGCCGATGAACTCCTGCTGGCGCCGGATGCGCGAGATGTCGTTCTGCTGGAGCTGCTCGCCGACGTAGCGGGCCCGGACGTAGTCGAGGGCCTCGTCGCCGGTGAGCACGGACGGGTTGCCCTTCGGCACGAAGATCTGGTGCTGACGGTCGACGATGTCCTCCGGCACGCAGACCGGGACGCCGCCGACGGCGTCGACCATGTCGCCGAAGCTGGCGAAGTCGACGACGACGAAGTGGTCGACGTAGATGCCGGTGGTGGTCTCGAGCTGGTCGAGGGTGCAGACGGGGCCACCGGTGCTGTACGCGGCGTTCCACATCACGTCGGTCGCGGCGGCGGACTCGCCGTCGTTGCACTCGGGGCGGTCGATGATCGAGTCGCGCGGGATCGAGACGGCGTACGCCCGGCTGCGGTCCGCAGAGAGGTGCACGAGGATGGTGGTGTCGGAGCCGCCACCGCCCTCTTGGTCGATGCCACAGCCGTCGCAGTCGCGCGAGTCGGAGCCCATCACGAGGATGTTGAGCGGCTCACCGTTGCCGGTGTAGACCTTCTCGGGACGCTCCTCGTCACCGAGGGCGTCGAGCGAGAGGCCCTCGATGTTGCCGTTGAGGTGGCGGATGAAGTAGACGGTGCCGAGCCCGGTGATCAGCGCGAGCACGACCGCGCTGATCAGGATGACGCGGCCGACCGTGTGCTTGCGGGCGGCCTTCCCACGGCGTTTGGGTGCGCCGTCGGACGGCTCGGGGCGCGACTCGTCCGACACGGGCTCACCTTCGTTGGGGTGGGGAGGGGGCTGACCGGACTGAACCTACTTCACTGCGGCAAGATTTCCGCTCCCGCGGAGCATGGACCACGCCGGTCGAGTGCCCGGCTGGTGCCCGACGGTGTACGCCGACGTGGCAGGATGCTTCCCGCCGCGCCACCTCCGGTGCCGCAGCACGCCCCAGTAGCTCAGTGGATAGAGCAGCCGCCTCCTAAGCGAAAGGTCGCAAGTTCGACTCTTGCCTGGGGCACCCACCCGCGACCGCCGGACCGGGTCGGTCTAGCCCGCGTCGCGCTTCCGGATCTTCCGGCCCTGCAGGCGCCGCCACGCCCGCTCGAAGTCCTCGACCGCGGCCGCGGCCCGAGCCTCCTCGATCGCGTGCAGCCGGCCGAGGGTGAAGCCGTTCATCCCCTCGACGTGCATGCGCGCGCCGTGCTCGCGGAGGAACCGACGGGACATCACGGTGTCCTGGTGCTCCCCCAGGGCCTGCTGCACCTTCTTGGCGGAGGTGGCCAGCTTGGTCGCCTGCTTGCCCAGGGCCGGCTCGGCCATCTCGGCCGCGTAGCGCAGCCGCTTCGCCTTCTTGCGCGCGTCGTGCAGGCCCGTGTCGTGGGCCTCGCTGGCCTCGGCCTGCACTGCTGCCCGCACGGCGCGGCGCAGGCGCTTGACGTCGCGGCGGACCAGACGGGGAAGCACCTCGCCTGCCGGCTCATCGGCGTCGCCCGTGGTCGGGAGGTCGCGCGCGAGGGCGTCGAGCTCGAGCACCAGGCTGGCGTAGCGGACGTCGTCGAGCGCCGCGAGCGCCTGCGAGCGCCCGCGCTGCTCGGCGGCGGCCAGCTCGTCGTCGACCAGCACCTCCACCGGGCCCATCACGAGCTCCGGAGGCTGTGTCGACAGGAGGTGGCTGAGCCGCTCGCGGAGCACCTGGGCGTCGCGGGCGCCGCTCAGCTCGCGGCCGAGCCGGCGCAGCCCGTCGACGAGGCTGTCGGTGCTCGTGGCGAGCAGCGGCCCGCCGGTCTGGAGCGGTGTCCGGAGGCGGCGGGCGGCGATGCGCATCTTGTGGACGGCGCTGGCCTCACCCGAGCGCACCCGCGCCTCCTGCTCGCGCAGGGTGGCGAGGTTCTCGACCAGGTGGGCGCGCACCACCTCGGCCGCGGTGCCGTGCCGAGCGGGCGTCATCCGCCCATCATCCAGCAGCGGGGCGGCCGGCCAGCGTCTCGAACCTGATCCCGGCCTTCTGAAGCCGGTCGAGCAGCGCGTCACCCATCGCCTGGGCGGGCGTGACCTGCCCCGCGGTGACGGGGTTGTCGTCGAGGGCGAGGCACAGCGCCGCCTCGGCCAGCATCGTGGCGGTCTCGGTGTAGCCCGGGTCACCGCCGGAGACGCGGGTGCGGACCGATCGCGCGCCGGCCTCGCCGACGAAGTCGACGGTGAACCACGACCGGGCGCGCTTGGCCTCGTCGGGCCCCGAGCCCCGGGGGACCTTGGAGGTGATGAGCTCGCGCAGCGGCTTGACCTGCGCGGCGAGGGTGAGGGCGCCGACCCCGACGGCGCCGCCGACGGCGTACGGCAGGGTCTTGGTGCCGGCCCAGTGGGAGTAGCGGAACTCCGGGCCGTACGACGCCAGGGCGGCGCCGGTGCGCGCCACGATCACCGGGTCGATGGTCGGCAGCGGGAGCAGCCAGTAGCCGAGCACCGGGTCGCGGTGGGGCTTGCCGCGCACCGCGCGCGACGACCGGCCCTCGGGCCGCGCCTCGGCGCGCCGGCGGGCGGCGTAGGTCCGGCGCATCTCCCGGGCCCGCGCGAACTGCTCCATCGCGGAGTGGAAGGTGCCTCCGGAGAAGGTGCCGCTCGACCGGACGACGCCGCGGAGCGTGATCGGCTGGTCGTCCGGCAGCTGCTGCACGGTGTAGTAGGCGCCGAGGTCGTGCGGGATGGAGTCGAAGCCGCACGCGTGGACGAGGCGGGCGCCGGTGCGGACCGCGGTCTGGTGGTGCTCGAGGTACATCCGGTCCACGAACTCGGGCTCGCCGGTGAGGTCGAGGTAGTCGGTGCCCGCCTCCGCGCAGGCGGCGACCAGCGGGTCGCCGTGCTCGAGGTAGGGCCCGATCGTCGTGGCGACGACCCGCGCGCGGCGGGCGATGTCGGACAGCGCCGCGGCGTCGGTCGAGTCCGCGACCAGCACCTCGACGTCCTCGGCCCCCTGCTCGGCCAGCCGTTGGCGTACGGCCTCGAGCCGGTCGGCGTTGCGGCCGGCGATCGCCCACCGCAGCCCGGTCGGCGCCGTGGTGGCGAGGTAGTCGGCCGTGAGGCCACCGGTGAACCCGGTGGCGCCGAAGAGGACGAGGTCCAGGTCGCGGTCGCTCATCGCGCCATCGTGTCACGCGGAACCACGGCCGCCGGGCCTCCGTCCCACCGCCATGCCCACCGCCATGCGCGCTCGAAGCATCGTCACCGGCCTCACCGTCGTCACCAGCCTGGCCGCTGCCGCGGGCGTCGGCTACGCCCTCGGCAGGGACCCCGACGGCGGTCGTCCGCCCGCCTCGCCGCCCATCGCGCTCGCCAATGCCGACCTCACGGTCGCGGGCGGGTGCGACGAGCTCCTCGACTCCTACGTCGACCGGGCGCTCGAGGCGGTCGGCCCGTACGGCTGGGGCGGCGGTGTCGTCTACGACGTGATGACCAGCAGCGACGCCGCCGGGTCCGCGGCTGAGCCGTTCTCCGAGGCCGCCCGGTCGTCGGTCAGCACCTCACGGAGCACCAGCAACGAGTCGGGCACCAACGTGCAGGAGGCCGGTGTCGACGAGGCCGACGTGGTGAAGGTGGCCGGCAGCCTGCTGCTGCGGCTCCGCGACGGCGAGCTGATGGCGTACGACGTCTCGGGCACGGAGCCGCGCCTGCTGTCCGCCACCCGCCTCGACGACGCCCGCGGCAGCGGGTGGGTCGGCGACCCCGGCGGCCAACTGGTCCTCGTCGACGGGCGCGCCGTGGTGCTCGGCACCTCGGCCGACGGGAGGTCGACGACGATCACCACGGTCGACCTCGCCGACCCCACCTCGCCCACCGTCGTCGACGCGACCACGGTCAGCGGCCGCGCGTCGGCGGTGCGCCTGCACGGCGACGTGGTGCGCGTCGTGCTGCAGAACGGGCTGCCCGAGCTCGACTTCTCCGTCCCCGACGGGACCCTCGGCCAGCTCCGGGCACGGCTGCGCAACCGGGCGCTCGTGCGTGAGACCACCCTCGCCGACTGGCTCCCCACCCTCGACGGCAGGCCGCTCGTCGACTGCGCGGACGTCGCGGTCCCCGAGGACGACCTCGCGCTCGGCACCACCACCCTGCTCGCCCTCGACCCGGCCGATCCCACCGCGCGGACGACCACCGCCGTCGCCACCGATTCCGCCATCTCCTACTTCTCGACCGACCGCTTCTACCTCGCCGCGTCCGCACCCCCGTGGGGCTGGGTCGACTGCATGACCTGCCGCCCGTCGGGCGTCCCGCCGGTCCTCGGCGGCACGACCCCGCTGTTCGCCTTCGCCCTCGACGGCACCGACGCGACGTACGTCGCCTCGGGCGAGGTGGAGGGCACCATCGCCGACCGCTGGTCGATGGACGCCGTCGGCGGCTCCCTGCGCGTCGCGGTCGGGCCGAGCAGCGAGACCGGCAACTTCAACTCCGTGCTGACGCTCCGCGAGGAGGGCTCCGACCTCGTCGAGGCCGGGCGGGTCGACCAGCTCGGCGTCGGTGAGGAGATCAAGTCGGTGCGGTGGTTCGACGACCTCGCGATCGTGGTCACCTTCCGCCAGACCGACCCGCTCTACGCGGTCGACCTCAGCGACCCGGCCGCCCCACGGCTGCTCGGCGAGCTGAAGATCCCCGGCTTCTCGGAGTACCTCCACCCGCTCGGCGAGCACCGCCTCGTCGGGATGGGTCAGGACGCCTCGCTCGAGGGCGTCACCCGCGGCGCCCAGGCCGCGCTCTTCGACGTCACCGACCTCACCGACCCGCGCCAGCTCGACGTCGTCCGCTACGACGAGGGGACACAGGCCGGGGCGGCGACAGACCCGCGCCAGTTCACCTGGCTGCCCGAGCAGCGCTCGGTCCTCACCGTCGTCAGCCAGGGCTGGACCGGCACCACCGGCTGGGTCTCCGTCCTCTCGCTCGCCGACGGGTCGATGAGCAACCGGATGGTCGAGGTCGAGCACGGCACCGACGTCGCGGACGTCCGCCTCGTCCCCCTCGCCTCCGGCAAGGTCGCGCTCGTGACCGGCGAGGACGTGTCGTTCTTCCCCCTCTGAGCGGCGAGGAACGCGGCGTACCCTCCCTGTATGTGCCGCAACATCCGCCCGCTCAACAACTTCGAGCCGCCCGCGACGCGTGACGAGGTCACCGCGGCCGCCCTGCAGTACGTGCGCAAGGTGGCCGGCACGACGAAGCCGTCGCAGGCCAACGAGGCGGCCTTCTACGCCGCGGTGAAGGAGATCGCCCACATCACCGAGCACCTCCTCGACGACCTCGTCACCACCGCCCCGCCGAAGAACCGCGAGGTCGAGGCGGCCAAGGCCCGGGCCCGCGCCCAGGCGCGCTACGCGTGAGCCTCGCGGCCGGCCTCTCCACCGAGGAGGAGGCGCTCGACCTGCTCGCCTCGCGGCCGCTGGTCGTGCTGACCGGTGCCGGGCTGTCCACCGACTCCGGGATCCCCGACTACCGCGGCCCGGGCGCTCCGGCACGCGCGCCGATGACCTACCAGGAGTTCGTCGCCACCCCGGAGGCGCAGCAGCGCTACTGGGCGCGCAGCCACCTCGGGTGGCAGCGGATGGGTCGCGCCGAGCCCAATGCCGGGCACCGCGCGCTCGCCGACCTCGACCCCGGTCTGCTGATCACCCAGAACGTCGACGGCCTGCACGAGGCCGCCGGGTCGCAGCGCCTGGTCGCGCTCCACGGCCGCGTCGCCGAGGTCGTCTGCCTGATGTGTCGTACGACGTCCTCCCGCGCCGCGCTCGAGCGCGAGCTCGACGCCCTCAACCCCGGCTGGCTCGAGCGGCACGGCTGGGCGGAGACGCGGCCCGACGGCGACGTCGACCTCGACGACACCCACGACTTCGTGGTGCCGCGTTGCCCCTGCGGCGGGCCGCTCAAGCCCGACGTGGTCTTCTTCGGCGAGAACGTGCCGCCCGACCGGGTCGCCCGCTGCTACGCCGCGGTCGAGGCGCTCGGCACCTCCGGCGCGCTGCTGGTCGCGGGCTCGTCGCTCACCGTGATGAGCGGGCTGCGGTTCGTGAAGCGGGCGGCCCAGGGCGGCACGCCGGTCGTCATCGTCAACCGCGGCACGACCCGCGGCGACGAGCTGGCGTCGTACAAGCTCGAGGTGGGGTGCAGCGAGTTCCTGGTCGAGCTTCGTAGCCGAGTTTCACGGTTGTCGGCCTAGACATCGGGTGACAAGCGTGAGAGTCCCCGGATATCCGGAGACTCTCGCGACGGATCAGCGGCGCACGAAGATGTGCTCGGCGGCCTCGACGACGAGCTCGGCGGTCTCGCCGCCGGACCCGATGAGGATGCCCTCCTCGGTGCGGGCGATCGTGACGGTCTTGCCGGGCAGCGCCCCGACGCGGCGGAGCAGGCCCATCAGCTCCTCGTCCTTCTGCATCTCCTCGGAGATCCGCTTGACGTGGACGCGCTGGTCCTCCGCGATCGCCGCACCCGACAGCGGCTCGACGTTGTCCATGAAGTCCTCACCGGCGACGTCGCCGAGCTCGTCGAGGCCCGGGATCGGGTTGCCGTAGGGCGACTCGGTCGGGTGGTCGAGCAGCTCGAGGAGCCGGCGCTCGACGGTCTCCGACATCACGTGCTCCCAGCGGCACGCCTCGGCGTGGACGAGCTCCCAGTCGAGGCCGATGACGTCGGTCAGCAGCCGCTCGGCCAGCCGGTGCTTGCGCATGACGCGGGTGGCCAGGCGCTGGCCCTCGTCGGTGAGCTCGAGGTGGCGGTCGCCCTGCACGGTGAGCAGGCCGTCGCGCTCCATCCGGGCCACGGTCTGCGACACCGTCGGCCCCGACTGGTGCAACCGCTCGGCGATGCGCGCACGCAGCGGCACGATGCCCTCCTCCACGAGCTCGTAGATCGTGCGGAGGTACATCTCGGTGGTGTCGATCAGGTCACTCACGGGGCTCATTGTTCCCCATCCGGCAACTACGACCCGCATGCCCGGCATGGGATGGTGAACCGGTGACCGAGCTGATCGTGCCCCGACGCTTCTGCGGACCGCCCGACTCCGGCAACGGCGGCTGGACCGCGGGTGCGCTGGCCGCCCTCGACGAGGCCGACGCGCCCGTCGACCACTGCGGCAGCTGGCCGCCGATCGAGGTGTCGCTGCGCCAGCCGCCGCCCCTCGACACCCCCCTCGACGTCACCGCTGACGCCGGCGTCACGACCGCGTCGTTCGGTGGCGCACCGATCGCGACGGCGCACCGCGTCGACCGGACCCTCGCCGAGGTGGAGCCGGTCGACCCGGAGGCCGCCGCGGCCGCCTCCTCGTCGTACCCGGGCCACACGTTCCACCCCTTCCCGACCTGCTTCGCGTGCGGCACGGCGCGGGAGGAGGCCGACGGGCTGCGGATCTTCCCCGGCGCGGTCGGCGAGGGGCCTGACGGCCACCGCGTCGCGGCCTCCTGGACACCGCACCCGAGCCTCCACGAGGACTGGCACACCTACGTCGACGAGACGCCTCGCGCCTCGGTCGCCGTCACCTGGGCGGCGCTCGACTGCATCGGCGGCTGGGCCGGCGACCTGACCGAGCGGCTCATGGTGCTCGGGCGGATGACCGCCCGGATCGACGACCTCCCCATCATCGGGGAGCCGCACGTCGTCGTCGGCGAGGGCCGCGGTCGGGACGGGCGCAAGACCTTCACCGCCTCGACGCTGTACGACGCCGACGGCCGCGTCGTGGCCACCGCCGAGCACACCTGGATCGCCGTCGACCCCGAGATGTTCGGCGGCCGGGCGCCCGCCGCTGGATGACCGGCTGATCCGTCGGGGTGACCGGCGACGGATTGACCGGCCCCACCGGCCGTTTGAGAAGATGGGGCCATGGCTGATTTGAACGATCCAAAGACCTACTGGTGGCGCAACGCCGTCGTCTACCAGGTCTACGTCCGCAGCTTCGCCGACAGCGACGGCGACGGCATCGGCGACCTGCCGGGCATCACCTCGCGCCTGCCGCACCTCGCCGACCTCGGCGTCGACGCCCTCTGGATCACGCCGTTCTACACCTCGCCGCAGCACGACCACGGCTACGACGTCGCCGACTACCGCGACGTGGACCCGCTCTTCGGCACGCTCTCCGACGCCGACGACCTGGTCGCCCGGGCCCACGAGCTCGGGCTGCGCGTCGTGGTCGACCTGGTGCCCAACCACACCTCCGACCAGCACGAGTGGTTCCAGGCGGCCCTCGCCGCCGGGCCGGGCAGCCCCGAGCGCGCGCGCTACCTCTTCCGCGACGCTCCCGAGGGCGAGCTGCCCAACAACTGGGAGTCCGTCTTCGGCGGGCCGGCGTGGACCCAGGTCGACGACGGCCAGTGGTACCTCCACCTCTTCGACTCCACGCAGCCCGACCTCGACTGGCGCAATCCCGAGGTGCCGGCGATGTTCGAGGACGTCCTGCGCTTCTGGCTCGACCGCGGCGTCGACGGGTTCCGCGTCGACGTGGCGCACGGGCTCTTCAAGGAGGCCGGCCTGCGCGACCAGGTGGTCGCCGAGGGTGGGCGGGCCAGCTCCGGCCAGGTCAACACCGACCACTCGATGGTCTCGCGTGACCTCAAGGACGAGCCCATGTGGGACCAGCCCGAGGTCCACGAGGTCTACCGCGCGTGGCACCGGGTCCTCGACGAGGCCGGGCCGGACCGGATGGCCGTGGCCGAGGCGTGGACCCAGACCCCTGAGTCGATGGCCGCCTTCGTGCGCCCCGACGAGCTCGACCAGGCCTTCAACTTCGCCTGGCTGCTCACCGACTGGTCGGCCGAGGCCTTCGCGACCGTCATCACCGACACCCTCGCCGCGGTCGAGCCGGTCGGCGCCTCGCCGACCTGGGTGCTCAGCAACCACGACGTCGTACGCCACGTGACGCGCTACGGCGGCGGCGCGCGGGGCCTGGCCCGGGGCCGTGCCGCCACGCTCACGATGCTGGCGCTGCCCGGCTCCAGCTACCTCTACCAGGGCGAGGAGCTCGGCCTCGAGCAGGTCGACGTGGAGCCGGAGTTCCGCCAGGACCCGTCCTGGTTCCGCACCGGCGAGGTCGGCCGCGACGGCTGCCGCGTCCCGATCCCGTGGGGCGGCAGCGAGGCGCCGTACGGCTTCGGCCCGGGCACCGGACAGCCGTGGATCCCGCAGCCGGCGGACTGGGCCTCGCTCACCGTCGACGCGCAGACGGGCGCCGAGGGATCGACGCTCGAGTTCTACCGCGCGGCCCTCGCGGCGCGGCGCGAGTTCGCCTGGACCGCGGGCACCGAGGTCGAGCTGCTCGACCTCGGCGCCGACGTGCTGGCGTTCCGGCGCGGGCACATCACGGTCGTGCTCAACTGCGGCGAGACCTCCGTCGACCTCCCCGCGGGCGAGCTGTTGCTGGCCAGCGGTCCGGTCGACGGCGGCAGGCTGCCCGGCGACACCGCCGCCTGGCTCCGCTGATCACCGATATCTGAGGACGTGGCGGTCGGCCCGGACGGCCGGAACCGTCCACCACGTCCTCAGGTATCCCCCGAGGGGTAGGTCAGTCGTCGCTGAGGGCCCGGTTGTACGCCGCCAGCTGGTTGCTGAACCCGGCCAGCTCCTCGTCGGTCCAGGAGGAGAGCCGCTGGTCGAAGCGGTCGCTGCGGCTGCGCGTCATCCTCTCCAGCCGCTCGCGGCCTTCCGCGGTCGCGTCGAGGAGGATCGCGCGGCGGTCCTCCGGGTCGGGCATCCGCTCGACGAGGCCGAGGTCGACCAGCGCCTGGACCTGACGGCTGACGCCGCCCTTGTCCATCCCGAACGCGTCGGAGAGGTCGGCGCCGCGCAGCGGCCCCGCCTTCGCGAGGTGGGTGAGGATGAAGAACGTCATCGGGTGGAGGTCGGGGTGCACCTCTCGGGCGCGCTCGCCCATCACCCGCTTGACGCGGCGGATCAGCGTCCCGACCTCCGCCTCGATGCGGCGCAGGTCGTCGTACCTGGACGTCGTGCTCGTCGTGCCCGGCGTGGTGCTCACGGTGGTCATTGTGGGGCTCACGCCTGAGAGGAGGGTGAGACCGGCGAGACCTCGGCCATGAGCTCGTCCTCGCGCTTCACCGAGGTGCGCAGCGGCACCTCCTTGATGAAGAGGACCGCGATCAGCGCGCCGACCGCGAACGGCAGGGCCACGAGGAAGATGTGTCCGGTCGCGTCACCGAACGCGCTCTCGAAGATCATCCGGAGCGGGGCCGGCATGTCGGACACGTCGGGGATGCCGCCGGTCTGGTGCCCGACCGCGTCGGCGTACTCCGGGTGGACGGCGAGCAGCTTGGCCAGCCCGGTCTGGACGGCGTCCGCGACCTGGTGGGCCAGTACGGCGCCCAGCGCCGCGATGCCGATGGAGCCGCCGAGGGAGCGGAAGAACGCGACGACCGACGAGCCGGCGCCCATGTCACTGAGGGCGATGGTGTTCTGCACCGCCAGGACGAGGTTCTGCATCGTGGCACCGAGGCCGAGCCCGAGGACGGCCATGAAGAGGCCGGTGCGCCACAGCGGGGTCGAGGCGTCGATGGTGGCGAGCAGGCCGATGCCGGCGATGACGGCGACCATGCCACCGACCAACCAGCGCTTCCAGACGCCCGTGTTGGAGATGATCCGGCCGCTGACGATGCTCGAGACGAGCAGACCGCCGACCATGCAGATCGACATCAGGCCGGCCTCGGTCGGGCTCATGTCCTTGGCGCGCTGGAAGTAGAGGCTGAGGTAGACCGTCGAGCCGAACATCGCGACGCCGATCAGCACCGACGCGACGGTGGCGAGGGTCAGGGTGCGGTCCTTGAAGAGCCGCAGCGGGATGACCGGGTCCTTCGCGACGTTGGCCTCGACGTGGATCGCCAGGCCGATCACGACGACGGACGCGGCGACGAGCAGGCCGCTGGTCCACGAGATCCAGTCGAAGTTCTGGCCGCCGAGGGAGATCCAGATCAGGAGGATCGAGACGCCGCCGACGAGGAGGAAGGCACCGAGGTAGTCGATCGACACCTCACGCTTGACCACCGGGAGGTGGAGGGTCTTCTGCAGGACCGCGAAGGCGAGGAGCGCGACCGGGAGGCCGGCGAAGAAGCACCAGCGCCAGCCGACGGTGTCGACGAGCACGCCGCCGACCAGCGGGCCGCTGACCGTCGCGAGGGCGAAGACGGCGCCGATGTAGCCGCTGTAGCGGCCCCGCTCACGCGGGGAGACCATCGTGGCGATGACGACCTGGACCAGCGCGGTGAGGCCACCGACGCCGAGGCCCTGGACGACGCGCGCACCGATGAGCACCTCCATCGACGGCGCGAAGCCGGCGATGAGCGAGCCGATCGAGAAGATCACCAGCGCCGACTGCACCAGCAGCTTCTTGTCGAAGAGGTCGGCGAACTTGCCCCAGATCGGCGTGGTCGCCGTCATCGCGAGCATGGTGGCGACGACGACCCAGGTGTAGCCGGTCTGGCTGCCCTGCAGGTCGTCGACGATGGTCGGCAGCGCGTTGCTGACGATCGTGCTGGACAACATCGCGACGAACATCGCGAGGAGGAGGCCGCTGAGGGCCTCGAGCACCTCGCGGTGCGTCATCTCGCCGCTCTGCTCGGCGGTCACGGGGGGAGCCTGGGTCACTGCAGTCCTTCGTTCGGTTGCGATCAGCAATAGTTGCTCTCCACAACCATAGGCCCGCCGAGTTTGTTCCGCCATCCGGCGGCGACGAGACCTGGATCACCTTGCCGGCGGCGACGAGCCAGCCAGGAAATGCAGCGACCCGCAGGCCTGCTGCCCCTCGGAGAGGGGCCCCGGGGGATGACTCCGGGGGCCTGCGGGTCGGGTGGCTGCAGTGGATTCGCCGGCAGCTGTCGGCGGACCGGGCTGCCTCAGCGGGCAGCCACCTCACTCATCCGAAAAGACTTCATTCTTCGGATCACCTCCCTTCTGTGTGGCTCAACCGTACGTCGGGGGGTGGAGGCGCTCAACGCAATTTCCACCGGCGGCCGGGATGACCTCAGGCGACGACGTCCTCGACGGCCGCCTCGAACTGCGAGCGGTAGAGCCGGGCGTAGGCGCCGTCGACCTCGAGCAGCTGCTCGTGAGAGCCCTGCTCGACGATGGAGCCGTCCTCCATGACGAGGATCAGGTCGGCGTCACGGATCGTGGACAGGCGGTGCGCGATCACGAACGACGTACGGTCCGAGCGCAGCGCCGCCATCGCCTGCTGGAGCAGCAGCTCGGTGCGGGTGTCGACCGACGAGGTGGCCTCGTCGAGGATCAGCAGCGCCGGGTCTTTCAGGTTGGCCCGCGCGATGGTCACCAGCTGGCGCTCGCCCGCCGACAGGTTCGAGCCGTCCTCGTCGATGACGGTGTCGTAGCCGTCGGGCAGCGAGTGGACGAAGCGGTCGACGAAGGTCGCCCGGGCCGCCTCGAGGATCTGCTCCTCGGTGGCGTCCGGCCGGCCGTAGGCGATGTTGTCGCGGATCGTGCCGGCGAAGAGCCAGGTGTCCTGGAGCACCATCCCGATCCGGCCGCGCAGCACGCCGCGCGGGATCGAGGTGATGTCGACGCCGTCGATGAGGATGCGCCCGGACTGCGGGTCGTAGAAGCGCATCACCAGGTTGACCATCGTGGTCTTGCCCGCTCCCGTCGGACCCACGATCGCGACCGTGTGGCCGGGCTCGGCGACGAGCGACAGGTGCTCGATGAGCGGCCGCTCGGGGTCGTAGGAGAACGACACGTCGTCGAAGCGCACCTCGCCGCGCGCATCGGCGGCAGCGGCAGGGCGACCGGTCGCGTCGGCCGACTCCTCGCCGGCGTCGAGCAGCTCGAAGACGCGCTCGGCCGACGCCACCCCCGACTGCAGCAGGTTGAGCATCGAGGCGACCTGCGTGAGCGGCTGCGTGAACTGGCGCGAGTACTGGATGAACGCCTGCACGTCACCGAGCGACATCGTGCCGCTGGCCACCCGGAGGCCGCCCAGGACGGCGATGACGACGTAGTTCAGGTTCCCGACGAACATCATGATCGGCATGATCAGGCCGCTCACGAACTGGGCGCTGTACGACGCCTCGTAGAGCTCGTCGTTCTGCTCGGCGAACACCCGCTCGGCCTCCCGCTGGCGGCCGTAGACCTTGACGATCGCGTGGCCCGAGAAGGTCTCCTCGATGTGCGCGTTGAGCGTGCCGGTGCGCCGCCACTGCTGGATGAACATGCCCTGCGACCGCTTCATCACCGCACCCGTGATGAACATCGCGACCGGGACCGAGACGAGCGCGACCGCCGCGAGCAGCGGCGAGATCCAGAACATCATCGCCAGCACCGCGAAGACCGTGAGCAGCGAGTTGAGCATCTGGCTCATCGTCTGCTGGAGCGTCTGACTGACGTTGTCGATGTCGTTGGTGACGCGGCTGAGCAGCTCGCCGCGCGGCTGCTTGTCGAAGTAGCCCAGCGGCAGCCGGTGCACCTTGTCCTCCACCTCCGAGCGCATCCGCAGCACGGTGCCCTGCACGACGTCGTTGAGGAGGTAGCCGCCGAGCCAGGCCAGCACCGAGGCGGCGACGTAGACGGCGAGGACGACGAGCAGCACGTCGGCGACGGCCGAGAAGTCGACGCCGTCGGTGAGGTCCATCGAGGCGAGCATGTCGGCCTGGTTGTCCTCGCCGCGGGCGCGCAGCGCCTCGATCGCCTGCTCCTGGGTCGCCCCGGTCGAGAGCACGTCCTTGCCGATCAGCCCGGCGAAGACGAGGTCGGTCGCCCGGCCCAGGATCCACGGGCCGACGGCGGTGGCGACGACGCTGAGCACGGTCAGCACCAGCACGGCGTACGCCTTGTGGCGCTCGGGGTGCAGCCGGGCGAGCAGCCGCTTGAGCGAGGGCCAGAAGGTGTCGGCCTTCTGCCCGATCATCCCGCCCCCCATCGGGCCGCGGCCGGGGCCGCCCGGTCCGGACTGGACGCGCTCGGTCTCCTTCAGCTGCCCGGGAGCGACCGCAGGACTGTCGGAGGGAACGGGGTCCCCGCGGCGTTGTTCGGGGGAGCGAAGCGGAGGAGAAGAAGGTCGTGGGGTGTTCATCATGCCACCTCCTCGGCGGTCAGCTGGGACTCGACGATCTCCCGGTAGGTCGTGCAGGTGTCGAGCAGCTCGTCGTGGGTGCCGCTGCCGACGACGGCGCCGTCCTCCATCACGACGATGCGGTCGGCGTGGCGGATGGTCGCCACGCGCTGGGCCACGATCACCACCGTCGACTCCCGCGTCACCGGCCGCAGGGCGGCCCGGAGGCGGGCGTCGGTGGTGAGGTCGAGCGCGGAGAACGAGTCGTCGAACAGATAGATCTCCGGGCGGCGGATCACCGCCCGCGCGATGGCCATGCGCTGGCGTTGCCCGCCGCTGAGGCTGGTGCCGCCCTGGGCGACCTCGGACTGCAGCCCGTCGGGCATGGCCTCGACGAACTCACGCGCCTGGGCGATCTCCAACGCCGCCCACATCTCCTCCTCGGTGGCGTCGGGCTTGCCGTAGCGCAGGTTGTCGGCGATCGTCCCGCGGAAGAGGAAGGCCTTCTGCGGCACGAGGCCGAGCCGGGACCACAGCGTCTCGGGGTCGATGTCGCGTACGTCGACGCCGCCGACGCGCACCGCTCCCCCGGTCGCGTCGAACAGGCGCGGGACGAGGTTGACGAGGGTCGACTTGCCGGCACCGGTCGAGCCGACGATCGCCACGGTCTCCCCGGGCCGCGCCGTCATCGTGACCTGGCGCAGCACCGGCTCGTCGGCGCCGGGATAGGCGAAGGTGATGCCGTCGAGCTCGAGGGCCAGTCGGCCGGGCAGCTCGGTGACGGCGTCGGCCGGCGGGACGACCGACGACTCGGTGTCGAGCACCTCGGTGATCCGGTCGGCGCACACGGCGGCGCGCGGCACCATCATCAGCATGAACATCGCCATCATCACCGACATGACGATCTGCATCAGGTAGGAGATGTAGGCGGTGATGGCACCGACCTCCATGTGGCCGGCCTCGACGCGGTGGCCGCCGAACCACAACACCCCGACGGTGGCGACGTTGGCCACGATCATCACGGTCGGGAACATCGCCGCCTGCCAGCGGCCGGCCCGGATCGCCACCTCGGTGAGCTGGGCGTTGGCGTCGGCGAACCGCGCGGTCTCGTGCTGCTCCCGGACGAAGGCCCGCACCACGCGGACGCCGGTGATCTGCTCGCGCAGCAGCCGGTTGACCTCGTCGATGCGCACCTGCATCAGCCGGAAGCTCGGCACCATCTGGCGGACGATGAGCCCGATGGAGACGCCGAGGACCGGCACGACGGCGAGCACCAGCCAGGACAGGCCGATGTCCTCGCGCGCGGCCATGATGATGCCGCCGACCATCATGATCGGGGCGGCCACCATGAGCGTGCCGCCCATCAGCACGAGCATCTGCACCTGCTGCACGTCGTTGGTCTCGCGAGTGATCAGCGACGGAGCGCCGAAGTGCTGCACCTCGCGGGTGGAGAAGGACCCGACGCGGCGGAAGATCGCGCCCCGGAGGTCGCGGCCGAAGCCCATCGCGTTGCGCGCGGAGAACCACACCGCCGCGATCGAGCAGACGACCTGCACGAACGAGACCGCGAGCATCAGCCCGCCGTGGCGCACGATGTAGCCGGTGTCGCCGGTGACGACGCCCTTGTCGATGATGTCGGCGTTGAGGGTCGGCAGGTAGAGCGCGGCCATCGTGCCGACGAACTGCAGGGCCACGACCGCGGCGAGCGGTGCGGCGTACGGCCTGAGGTAGGTGCGGACGAGTCGGAGCAGCATTCAGGAGTCCTTCTTCTGCTGGGTCTTGAGCACGCCGTGGAGCACGGTGTCGACGATCTCCTCGGCGGACAGCGGGTTGCCGTCGGAGATGTGGGGATGGGTTCCGGAGAAGGTCAGCAGCCTGACCATGTGCATCAGCTGGCTCGGCGGCACGCGCAGGGAGTCGCGGTGCCGCTCGGCGAGGCCCTGGAGGATCGCGGCCACGCGCTCGCGCTCCGCCTCCATGTGCCGGTGGGCCTTGGGCGGTCCGACCATGCCCATCCGGGTCATCAGCTGGAACACCCGGGTGAAGCGCCGCTGGAAGAGCTCGACGACCTCGAGGAGCATCGCGCCGAGCTCCTGGTCGGGCTCGACCTGCTGGAGCTGCGCGATGAACGGGTCGAGGTCGAGCGCGTGCTCGAGGGCGGCGAGGACCAGGTCGTCCTTGGAGTCGAAGACCCGGAAGATCGTGCCCTCGGCGATGCCGGCGGCGTCGGCGATCTGTCGGGTCGTCACCGTGCGCCCGTGCTCGAGCAGGAGCGGGACGGTGGCGTCGACGAGGGCGGCCCGGCGGTCGTCGGGCGACAGTGGCTTGGCGCGAGGTCGCACGCCTTCCACTGTAAGTGAGTGAGCGCTCACTCATCAACTGTTTTTCGCTGACGCCCGGGCTGGTCCGTCACTAGAGTGCGCGTCGTGAAGAGGCGGGGGCTCCAGGTCGTCCTGACCCTGCTCGTGCTGGTCGCACTGGGCGGGGCGACGGCGTACGGCATCTCGGTGGCGCTGGGCATCCGGGTCGAGCCCAAGGACGTGCCCACCGAGGTGCTGCGGGCGGCACCGCCGCGCGAGTCGGTCGCTCCCCCGCGCATCCGCGTCACCGCGCCCGACGGCGTACGCATGTCAGCCGCCCGCGCCGAGCTGCGCGACGCGACCGCCGACGGCGAGGGGACCGCGACGTTGCGGGTCCGCTACGGCGACGGTGACCCCGACGACGACTCCTACCGCCTCACCGGGACCGCCGACCGGCTGCGGATCCGTGCGTCGTCCGAGTCGGGCGCGGTCCGCGGCGTCTACGACCTCGCGCAGGCCGCGTGGGCGCACCGGCCGCTCACCGAGCGCGTGGGCGGGACGGTCACCTCCCGGCTCCCCTTCCGGATGGTCGACCTGGGCGCGGCCGGGGTCGATCCCGACCCCGACCAATGGCGCGGCGGCACCGACTACTCCCACTACTCGCGCGCCTTCGAGGACGTCCTGCTGCCCGAGGCGCCGTGGATCGACCAGGCGGCCCTCCCCGCGGCCCGCCGGAGCGTCCTCGAGCTCGCCCGCCACGTGCTGGCGCAGGGCTACAACGCGGTCACCGTGCCCGGCTTCCTCGAGTACGTCACCTTCGCCGGGGTGCCGGAGGTCTACGCCGACGACCCTGAGTACGTCGCGCGCGCGGAGGCGTTCCGCGACGCGTTCGGCCCGATCTGGGCCGAGCTCGACGAGCTCGGCCTCGACGTCTACCTCCGCACCGACATGCTCGTGCTCAGCACCCCGCTGGAGCGCCACCTCACCGAGCGCTTCGGCCTCGACCCGACCGACCCCGAGCTGTGGGACGTCTACGAGGCGGCGCTCGACGAGATCTACGCCGAGCTCCCGCAGCTGTCCGGGGTCGTGCTCCGCATCGGCGAGGGCGGGTCGATCTACAACACCCCGGGCATCGACTACTACTCCGAGATCACCGTGACCACGGTGCCCGCCGTCCGGGCGATGCTCGACGCCTTCACCGAGCAGGCCGAGCGCGCGGACCGGGACGTCGTCTTCCGCACGTGGAGCGTCGGCGTCGGCGCCGTGGGCGACATGCACACCGACCCGGCGTCGTACGACGAGGTGCTCGCCGGCGTCGACTCCCCGCGGCTGGTGGTGTCGACGAAGTACAGCCTCGGCGACTTCTACTCGTGGCTCCCCCTCAACGAGACCCTCGAGCAGGGCAGCCAGCGGCGCATCGTGGAGATGCAGAGCCGGCGAGAGTTCGAGTCGTTCGGCACCGTGCCCAACGACCTCGGTGTGCTGCACCAGCTCGCGCTGCGCCGCTTCCTCGACGCGAACCCGCACGTCGAGGGGGTCTGGACGTGGACCCAGGACGGCGGCCCCTGGCGCGCTGGCCCGCGGTCGCTGCTGCTGACGACCGGCTTCTGGCAGCTCTACGACCTCAACACCGAGGTCGCCGGGCGGCTCGCGCGCGACCCGGACGCCGACCCCGCCGAGCTCACCGCGGACTGGGTGCGGCGCTGGCTCTCCACCGACCCCGACACGGTCGCGACGGTCACCGAGGCGCTCGCCCTGTCACGCGAGGCGGTCACCCACGGGCAGTACGTCCCCCAGTTCGCCGAGGTCCGCGCGTTCGCGCTGGGACTCGAGCCACCGCCGCAGATGCTGCTCTTCGAGTGGGACATCCTCACCGGCGACAGCGCGGTCCTCGACGTCCTCTACGCCGTGACCCGCGACTCCGGGCCGGAGGGTGTGACGGAGGCGATCGACGACGGCCAGCACGCGATCGACGTCGCCATGACCATGCGCGACCTCGTCGCCGGCACCGACGAGGCGACCTACCGCGACCCGGAGCTGCGCGACCAGCTGCTCGCCTCGCTCGACTACCAGGTCGACCTGCACGCCCTGCTCGGCGCCTATCGCGAGATGGTGCTGCGCCACGGGCAGTGGCTCGACACCGGCGAGGGCCGCCACGTCTGGGAGTCCGCCCGCCAGCGCTTCGACGCCGCCGCGGAGCGGCACGAGGAGACGTACGGCGACGACCTCGCGCTGCCGGCGTACAACCTCACCGCCGCCCGGATCGGCGAGGAGCGGGCCGCCCGCGACCTGCCGATGGCGTGGCTGGCTCGCGGCGGCCTGGTGGCGCTCCTCCTCGGGCTCGGTCTCACCCGCACCGGCCGCACCCTCGCCCGCACGGCCGTCACGCCGTGGCGCGACCCGGGCCCGGTGTCGCCGTGGCTGGTGGTGGCGCTGCCGGTGGCGGGCGTGGCGTGGAGCCGGCTGGTGCTGACGTGGTTCCTGGCGCCGAGCCACCTCGTCGCCGTCGGCCTCGGGTGGGGGGTGCTCACGCTGGTGGTCGCCGTGGCGACCTGGCGCACCCGCTCGTGGCACGTGGCGACGGCGGTCGGCGGGGCGGTGGTCCTGCGGTCGCTCCTGCTGCTGGCCGTGCTGGCGTGGCGCGGGCCCGGCGGCTACTGGTTCGCCTTCTGGACCGAGCCGGTCGTGCGGTCGGCGTACGTCGTGGTGGCGGTCGTGCTCGCCGGCTGGGTCCTCGCCGCCCTGGTCTGGTCGCTGGCCGCCCGGTCCGTGAGCCGTCGGGCCGCAGCGACGGCGGCGGGCACCGCCGGCGCCGTGATGCTCGCGCTCGGCGCCCTCCTCGGGGCCGTCGGCCTCGAGGACGCGCTGACCGTCTGGAACGACCAGCTCGCACTGCTCCCGTGGGGGATGGCGCGCATCCTCGGGATCACGACCTTCCTCGGCATCCCGACCGGCCTGCCGACGTGGCTGGCGGCGGCGGGCGCCGGGGTGGTCGTGGTCGCCCTCGCAGTCGGACTGCCGCGGCGCCGCCGACGACCAGCGGCCTGACGCCGTCAGCCCACCCGGTCGGCTGCCGAGGCGGCCAACCAGTCCGTCCACGACACCGGCGTCGCTCCCCTGGTCGTCTGCTCCACCACCTCGTGGGTCATCCAGGCGCGCACCGCGCGCACCTCCGGCGGGGACGCCAGGGTCAGCAGCCGCCCCTCCTCGCACAGCCGGTCGGCCCGCGAGACGGCCCGGTGCAGCTGCTCGGCCATCATGCCGACCTCCCGAGGCATGGCCATGTCCACGTCGACGGCGTCGAGGTCGTCGTCGCGCGCCTGCTGGGCGGCCAGGCGACCGGTGAGCCGGGCGTGGGTCGGCGAGACGAGGAGGCCCCGGATCTCCTCGGCGATGGCCGCCGACTCCGTGTTGTGCTCGTCGGCCGCGAGCAGCTGGAGCTCACGGACGAGCTCGTCGAGGTGGCTGTCCTGGCGCAGGCTGAGGGCGACCGGGCACTGCACCAGGCGGACGAGCGTCCAGCCGGGTGGCAGGTCGCCGGGCGTCGGTGCGGCGTCGGTCTCGGCCAGCACGGGATCGAGCACCTCGTGCTCGGGATCGGGGTCGACGAGGTCGGCCCAGACGCGCTTGCCGCGCCGGGTGGCGTCGACCCCCCAGCGTCCGGCCAGCATGGCGACGATCGCCAGCCCGCGCCCCGTGGCGTCGAGCTCGTCCCAGTCGAGGTCGTCGCCGGCCGGCGTGCGCGCCAGCACGGCCTCGACGCCCACCGGGCCGTCGTCCTCGACCGCGACCCGGACGCCGGCGACGTCGTCGACGGCGCGCTCCAGGGTGACGTGCATGAACTCGGCCATCGCGTGCAGGGCGGCGTTGCTCGTCAGCTCGCTCGCCACCAGCTCGGCCGCGTCGACCAGCTTCACCTCACCCCAGGCGGCCAGGCCGTCGGCCACGAAGCGGCGCGCGGCGGGGACGCTGGCGGCGTCCGCGGCCAGACGCACCTGCAACCTGCTCGGCGCACTCTGCATGGCTCAGAAGGCTAGACCCCCCGGAGCCTGTCCGTCTGCGAGAAATGCGCGGTGTTCTGCCGAGATTTGCCACGACTCACACGACTCCCCACGACTGCCCGGGACCGCCCGGGACCGGCCCGGGACGGCCCGGGACTTCGCCTCACGGAGCCAGGCGCTCCGTGGCCCAGCCGGAGTCGCGCCGCCGGTAGACCAGCCGGTCGTGCATCCGGCTCGGGCGTCCCTGCCAGAACTCGACGACCTCCGGGCGCACCCGGTAGCCGCCCCACTCCGGCGGCACCGGCACCGGGCCGTCGTCGCCGAAGCGCTCCTGCACCCGGGCGTACGACGCCGCCAGCGCGGATCGTGAGGCCACCGGTCGCGACTGGTCGGAGGCCCACGCTCCGAGCTGGGCGCCGCGCGGGCGGGAGCGGAAGTAGGCCTCGACCTCGTCGTCGGGGATCACCGATGCCGCACCCTCGACGCGGACCTGCCGCTCGAGCGGGTGCCAGGGGAACAGCAGCGCGCACCGCGCGTCGGCGGCGAGCTCTGCGCCCTTGCGGGAGGCACGGTTGGTGTAGAAGACGAAGCCCTCGGTACCGACTCCCTTGAGCAGCACCATCCGGCTCGACGGCCCGCCCTCGGGCGTCGCCGTGGACAGCACCATCGCGTTGGGCTCGTGGACCCCGGCCTCGACCGCCTGGCGCAGCCACCGCTCGAACATCTCGATCGGGTCGGCGGCCAGGTCGGGCAGGTCCAGCCCGCCGCGGCCGTACTCCTCGCGCAGTCCGGACAGGTCCATGTACCGACCCTAGTCGGGCGCGAGGAACGAGCGCCCGGCGTGGGGAGGGAGAAACCAGCGCCCGGCGTGGTGGGGGCCATCGGGTGCACAATGACGGCCATGACCGAGATCCAGCACGGCCTCGAAGGTGTCATCGCGTTCGAGACACAGATCGCCGAGCCCGACAAGGAGGGGTCGGCCCTCCGCTACCGCGGCGTCGACATCGAGGAGCTGGTCGGCCGCGTCCCCTTCGAGAACGTCTGGGGCCTCCTCGTCGACGGCTCCTACACGCCCGGCCTCCCGCCGGCCGAGCCCTACAACATCTCGATCCACACCGGCGACGTCCGCGCCGACGTGCAGTCCGCGGTCGCGATGCTCGCGCCGATGCTGGGCATGGGCCAGACCTACGACATCTCCGACGAGCAGGCGCGCCTCGACCTGTCGCGCGTCGCCGTGATGGTGCTGTCGTACGCCGCCCAGTCGGCGCGCGGCCTCGGCAAGCCGGTCGTCACCCAGGCCGAGGTGGACCAGGGCCGGACCCTGGCCGAGCGATTCCTGATCCGGTGGCGTGGCGAGGTGGACCCGAAGCACGCCCACGCCATCGACGCCTACTGGTCGTCCGCCGCCGAGCACGGCATGAACGCCTCCACCTTCACCGCCCGCGTCATCACGTCGACCGGCGCCGACGTGGCGGCCGCGTTCTCCGGTGCCATCGGCGCGATGTCCGGTCCCCTCCACGGCGGCGCGCCCTCGCGCGTGCTCGGGATGATCGAGGAGGTCGAGAAGCGTGACGGCGACGCATCGTCGTACGTCAAGGAGCTGCTGGACAACGGCGAGCGGCTGATGGGCTTCGGGCACCGGGTCTACCGCGCCGAGGACCCGCGGGCCCGCGTCCTGCGGCGCACGGCCCGAGAGCTCGACGCCCCGCGCTACGAGGTCGCCGAGGCGCTCGAGAAGGCGGCGCTCGAGGAGCTGCGCTCGCGTCGTCCCGACCGGGTCCTCGAGACCAACGTCGAGTTCTGGGCGGCGATCGTCCTCGACTTCGCCGAGGTGCCGGCGCACATGTTCACCTCGATGTTCACCTGCGCCCGCACCGGCGGGTGGTCGGCCCACATCCTCGAGCAGAAGACGACCGGCCGGCTGATCCGGCCGTCCGCGGTCTACGCGGGGCCGTCCTCGCGCCCGGCCGATCAGGTCGCGGGCTGGAGCGCGGACTGGGCGTAGTACCAGGACGTCGCGCCCTTCGCGCCCTGGCGGGTCAGCGAGACGTGCAGGTGGTCGCGGTGTCGGAGCGTCGGGGAGCAGGTGCGCCGGTTGCGGCAGCCCGAGCTCAGGTAGCGCTTCTCGACGAACCCGTCGTACGACGCCCACATCCGGTCGTTCCAGATGATGTACATGATCCCCATCCGGCGCGCGAGCGCATGCGGCTGCCCGGTGTCGTCGGGCGCGAGGACCTCGTCGAGCAGGGCCGCGGCGAGCGCGGCGTCGGCGGGGTCGGTCGCGTCGAGGAGCCAGTCGAACGCCCGTGACTCCTTGTGCTCGCTGCGGCTCGAGCCGGCACACGACCGGCTGATCGGTCCGTAGCCGCCGCCGCGGGCCACGAGCCAGTCGGCCAGCATCAGCACGCCGGGCTTCGGCTTGCGGCGGCAGGCCGTCTGCGGCTGGTAGCCGGCGTACGGCTCCATCGGCATCAGGTACGGCGCGGACGCCGTGACGGTGCCCCGGCGGCCGTTGGTCGGGTCGTCGGTCCCGTCGGCGGAGGCCGCGGTGAGCCCGCTCGCAAGGAGCCCGAGCAGCAGGGCGCAGGTCCCCGTGAGCAGCGCGGCAGCGCGCAGTGACCGTCGCATCGACTCGTCCCACCTTCCCCATGGATCACGTGTGGCACACGGACCGTAAGCGGCCCCAGGAGCCACCGTCAGGGGATCGTCAGAACATCAACGCTGTAGTTCGCAGGCGGCCGTCCCGCCCGGCAGGCGGTGCCGGTTGGCGGCCACCCAGGCGTAGGTGCGCCGGGCGATCGGGTCGACCGGACGGGACTCGATCAGCCGTCCCACCACCCGCCAGGGCAGGGGCCCGGTGCGGAGGATCGAGGCGAAGGCGCGGTGGCCGTAGTCGACCCGGCCGTCGGGGTGGACGTACGGCATCTCGACGACCGCGCGCACCGGGTCGACGCCCAGCGCGTCGAGGTCGGCGGCCTGGACGGTCGAGCTGTCGACCTCGACCCCGAGCCTCGGCACGAGGCGGGCGGTGCGCATGCAGAAGCCGCAGTCGGCGTCGTTCAGCATCAGTCCGCGGGTCATGCGGGCAAGGCTACGGGCGGACCTGTCACAGCGGGTGCCGGATCCCGACGGCTGCTGCCGGCTGTTGTGGCACAGCACGCACCAGGTCCCAGCGGTAGGTGTGCGCGTTCTCGACACGCTGCGTGTCACAACAGACGGAGACCCGCTGCGGGTGGTCACACGCTCCGTGTCAGATCCGGCGGGCGAAGCAGCGGCTGAGCTCGGAGCCGCAGTAGTAGCCGAAGCCGGGGATCGGCTCGTAGCCCGACGACAGGTAGAGCTCGATCGCCTCCGGCTGCTTCATCCCCGTCTCGAGGACGAGTGCCTGGATCCCGGCCTCGGCAGCCGTCGCCTCGAGGTGGGCGAGCATCCGCCGGGCGAGCCCCCGGCGCTGCGCGGCCGGGATGACGTACATCCGCTTGACCTCCGCGGTGACGTCAGCGCCGAGCGCGGTGACGGACGACCGTCGCCACGCACCGGTCGCGACCGGGACGTCGTCGAGGTAGCCGACGAAGAACTGGCCGAGCGGGTCCTCGAAGTCGCGCGGGTCGACCGGCGACTCGTCGCGCCCGCCGTAGCGGGCGACGTACTCCTCCTGGACCGCCTCGACCAGGAGCTGCGAGTCGGGATGCGTGATCGGGAGTCGTCGGATGTCGAGGTCAGGCAAGCGACTGCCCACAGCTGTCGCAGAACCTGGCGGAGGTGTCGTTGCGGGTGCCGCACTGCCGGCAGTACGGGCCCGCGTTGAGGTGGTCGAGGGACTCCTTCACCACCGGCATCGTCTCGCCCGCGACGTACGACGCCTGAGCGCGGAGCCAGCCCACGTTGGCCGCGCCCAGGCCGAACACCAAGCAGAACCCGCCGGCGCCGATGGTGAGGACCGGGCCGAAGCCGGCACCCATCTCCATCGACCGTGCATGGTCCATGAATCCCGTGAAGCCGCGGACGAGCAGGTAGATGCCGGCAAGCACGAGGACCACCGCGAACACTCGCGCGATGGTGCGAACCGTGCTCTGCTGGTCGAGCCCTGGCGCTGCGTCGGTGTTCATCGTTCGTCCCCCGTCTCGGACCGTCGTCGGCGGGTGACAGACTAAGGCCGCTGACAGCGTCGTCAGGACCACCCCTTCCGATTCACGTGAGGTTCCTCCATGACCGACGCCCTCAAGATCCCCGCCGATCTCCTGCCCGCCGACGGCCGCTTCGGCGCCGGCCCGTCCAAGATCCAGACCAGCCACCTCGACGCGCTCGCCGCGACCGGCTCGACTCTGATGGGCACGTCCCACCGGCAGGCCCCGGTGAAGAAGACCGTCGGCCGGGTCCGTGAGGGCCTCGCGGCGTTGTTCGACCTGCCCGACGGCTACGAGGTCGTGCTCGGCAACGGCGGCGCGACGGCCTTCTGGGACATCGCCTGCTTCGGCCTCATCCGCGAGAAGAGCCAGCACCTGTCGTTCGGTGAGTTCTCCTCGAAGTTCGCCACGTCGGCCAGGAAGGCGCCGTGGCTGGCGGACCCGTCGGTCATCGCCAGCGAGCCGGGATCGCGTCCGGAGGCGGTCGCCGAGGACGGCGTCGACGTCTACGCCTGGGCGCACAACGAGACCTCGACCGCCGTGATGGCGCCCGTGCTGCGCCCCGCGGGGGTGGCGGACGACGCGCTCGTGCTGGTCGACGCCACCTCCGGCGCCGGCGGCCTGCCCGTCGGCCTCGACCAGGTCGACGCCTACTACTTCGCCCCGCAGAAGTGCTTCGCCTCCGACGGTGGCCTCTGGATCGCGCTGATGTCGCCGCGGGCGCTGGCGCGGGCCGAGGAGATCGCGGCGAGCGAGCGCTACGTGCCGCCGTTCTTCGACCTGCCGACCGCGATCGACAACTCGTCGAAGAACCAGACCTACAACACCCCGTCGGTGGCCACGCTCTTCCTGATGGCCGAGCAGCTCGACTGGATGAACAGCCAGGGCGGGCTCAAGGGCATGGTCGAGCGCACGACCGCGAGCTCGGACGCGCTCTACGGCTGGGCGGAGCGCACCTCCTACACGACGCCCTACGTCGCCGAGCCGGCCGACCGGTCGCTGGTGATCGGCACGATCGACTTCGACGACTCGATCGACGCCGCCGCCATCGCGGCCACCCTGCGGGCGAACGGCGTCGTCGACACCGAGCCCTACCGCAAGCTCGGGCGCAACCAGCTGCGGATCGCGATGTACCCCGCGATCGACCCGGCCGACGTCGAGAAGCTCACCGGCGCGATCGACCACGTCGTCGCGAACAGCTGATCAGCCCGGCCCTCAGCCGGCGTTGAGCAGCTTGAGCACCGCTCGCTCGAGCGCGGCCTGCCGGGCATCGTCCGTGTCGTACTTCCCGCGGACCTTGACCGTGCGGCCGCGCTCGTAGGCCTCGACGACCCGCGGGTCGACGTAGGACGTGCGGGCGAGGGTCGGGGTGTTGCCGAGGAACTCCGAGACCTCCTTCATCGCCGCGGAGACCGCGCGCTTGCGCGACGCCTTGGTCCCGCCCGGCTCGTCGGTCTCGGCGAGGGCGGACGCGGCGATCACCGTCGCGTGCCAGGTGCGGAAGTCCTTGGCGGTGGCGTCGATGCCGAAGCAGCTGCGGATGTAGTCGTTGACGTCGGAGGACGAGAGGTCCTTCCAGTG
Organism: Nocardioides sp. Soil_C_8; assembly: GCF_057656315.1. NCBI lineage: Bacteria > Bacillati > Actinomycetota > Actinomycetes > Propionibacteriales > Nocardioidaceae > Nocardioides > Nocardioides sp. Soil_C_8. The sequence goes on along the minus strand of NZ_JBDGKQ010000005.1, from coordinate 299,002 downwards.
CCGACCGTCCTTCCACGCGAGGAGCTTGTCGCCGCCGCCGCGGCGACGGCGCATCACGTCGAGCGCCTCGATCGCGGACGGGTCGTCGATGGTGATGTCGTGGTCGATGCCCGACTTGCCGATGAAGCTGAAGCGCAGCCCGTCCTTGGTGCGGGAGACGTGCTCCCGCAGCATGGTCGTCAGGCCGAAGGACCCGTTGGTGTCGGTGTAGACGTCGTTGCCGATGCGGAAGTAGCCGAGGTCGAGCAGGCGTACGGCGACCGCGCACCCGCGCTCCAGCGACATCCCCTCGGCCCCGATGTCGGCGAGCACCCGCTCCCGGGCCTTGGACAGGGCCTTGCCGAAGACCAGGATCCGGTCGAACTTCGCCGCGTCCCGGCTGGCGCGCCACTGCGGGTGGTAGAGGTACTGGCGGCGCCCGGCGTCGTCGGTGCCGACGGCCTGCAGGTGGCCGTTGGGGTGGGGCGTGATCCACACGTCCTGCCAGGCCGGCGGGATGACGAGGTCCTTGCAGCGCTGCACCTGCTCGGCGTCGAGACGGTTGCCGTCCTGGTCGAGGTAGGTGAAGCCCTTGCCGGACCGGCGTCGGGTCCAGCCGGGCTGGTCGGGGAAGGTGCGCCGCAGTCGGGGCATGCGGCGAACCTAGCGAACGCTCCCCCGCCGCGCCGTCACCCTGAGGGAGGTCTGCTCGACAGGGCCGACGAGATCTCGTCGAAGGCCTGGCGACCGAACGCCACCAGACGGGCCTCCTCCACCGACGTCGGCGTCGCGCGGAGCGTGTCGATCGCCGCGGCGATCGCATCGTCCTTCGGCCACCCGTAGATGCCCGCGCTCACGAGCGGGAACGCCACCGAGCGCGCCCCCAGCTCGTCGGCCACCGCGAGCGCGCCGGAGTAGCACGACTCCAGCAGCGACCGGTCGCGCTCGCCGGCGGTCCAGCTGGGGCCGACCACGTGGATCACCCACCGGGCCGGCATGCGGCCGGCGGTGGTCCACCCGGCGGCACCGGTGGCGAGCCCGTCCGGGAAGCGTCGCCGGCAGTCCTCGAGGACCTCGGGACCGCCTGCGGCGTGGATCGCGCCGTCGACGCCCCCGCCCCCGCGCATCCGTCGGTTGGCGGCGTTGACCACGGCGTCGACGTCCTGTCCGGTGATGTCGCCCTCGACGACCGTGAGCTCCATGGTTCAGGCCTGCCAGCCGTCGGTCGTGCCCGACGAGTCGGGGCGCAGCACCCGCCGCGCCAGCTCGGCCTGGCTGGGCGACAGGAGGTGCTCCGGCACCCGCACCGGCTCACCGTCGTCGACGGTGAAGGTGTAGACGAACATGTCGGGCTTGGGCGGGCCGTCCGCGGTCGCGGACCGCAGCACCGCCTCGGTCACCAGCTGCCCGAGACCGGGGTCGTCGACCTGACCAAGGTCGACCTCGGCGGTCTCGGTGCGGCCGGCGAAGCCGCCGCTGCGCTCAACGCGCAGGCGGCCGGCGGGGACCGGCGCGGGGACCGGCTCGGGTGACTGCTCGTCGACCTCGCCCGCCACCGCGTCAACCTCGACACCGACCTGGGCCCACGCCTCCCGGACGGCGTCGGCGTGGTCGCCGGCGGCCGCCACGGTCGCGGCCGCGAAGGTGGCGAAGGTGGCGCCGGACGGCACGTCGCCGCCCACGAGGGCGTCGTACCAGACCCGGCCCGCGCCCGAGACCGACGTGCCACCGATCGCCACCGCGGCGAGCTGGAACGCCTTGTTGGGGATGCCGGAGTTGAGGTGGACGCCGCCGTTGTCGGAGGTGGTGTCGACGTAGTCGTCCATGTGGCCGACCTGCGGGTCCGCGCCGAGCTCCGGGTCGTCGTAGGCGGTGCCGGGGGTGGCCATGTCGCGCAGGGCGCGCGCCTGGACGGACGGCGCGAAGATGCCCTGCCCGATCAGCCAGTCGCCCTCGCCGGCGTCCTGCCCGAGGAGCCGCTGCTTGAGGCACGACGCGAACGCGTCGGCGACCGACTCGTTGAGCGCGCCGGACTGGCCCTGGTAGGTCAGGTCGGCCGTGTGCTCGACGACGGCGTGGGAGAACTCGTGGGCCAGGACGTCGACCGGCTTGGTGAACCGCTCGAAGACCCGGCCGTCGCCGTCGCCGAAGACGAGCTGGGCGCCGTCCCAGAACGCGTTGTTGTAGCGCGAGCCGTAGTGGACGGTCAGGCTCACGGGGGCGCCGGCGCCGTCGTGGGAGTCGCGCCCGAGGTCGTCGAGGAACATCTGCAGGGTCGCCTCGATGCCGGCGGCGGCCTCGTCGACCGCGACGTCACCGGTCTCGGGCTCCCCCGCGCTGCGCACAGGTGTGCCGGGAAGGGTGGTGCGCGACTCGGCGTCGTGGACCGTCCACGCCGGCGCAGCGGCTCCCTCCGCGACTCCTTCGGGCGCCGCGTCTGCGGCCCGACGGATCTCACGGCCCCGGCCGGCGCGCTCGCGGCGCAGCTCGTCGTCGTGGGCCGCCCGCTCGGGCCCGTCGACACGCGCCGAGAGCCACGGTGGGATGAAGCTGCAGCGGACCGCCCGAGGTGTCGTCATGCCTCCTGTCTACCCCCCGCCGCCGACAGCCGGAAGGGTGCCGATCACGCGGAGCGGTGTGCCGCCACCACGGGCTGGGGTCGCCCGTGGTGGCGGCAGGTCGCAGCCTGAGCCCGCCGTTGCGTGCGATGTGCCGCCACCACGGACCGGGGGCGGTCGGAGGTGGCGGCAGATTGCCGGTCGCAGCCCTGGCTGCGTGCGATGTGCCGCCACCCTGGCCAGGGGCGGTCGGGGGTGGCGGCGGATCGCAGGCCGGGACCGCCGCTCAGGCGCAGGAGGACGCGGTGAAGGTGAGGTCGGTGAGGAAGATGCCTTGCAGGGCCTGTGCGGTGAGCTCGCCCTCCTGGTCGTTCCAGTAGGTGAGCTTGTAGACCATGGAGGCCGGCTTGCCCGAGTAGCTCACCGTCACGTTGCCGTTCGTGCCGGAGACCGGGTCGTGCTCGACGTCGTTGCTGGTGCTGCGCCAGGGGTCGGCGGAGGCGCCGGTCCCGGCGACCATGCCGGCCTTGGCGCCCGAAGGCCCGCCGCTGAGCCACACGCGGTCCTGGTACTGGCCGCGCTTGATCTCGCGTCGCTTGAGCCGACCGTTCTCCCAGTACCACTCCCAGCGCGACTCCTCCGTCTTGGCGTCGATGTCGCTCAGCTTGAAGCTCAGGTTGCGCACCGGGCGGTTGAACGTCAGCGTGATCTCCTGACGGTGGTCGCTCCGAGGAGTCGAGAACTCACCGACTGTCGCCCGCTGCATGATGGTCAGGCCCTTGCGGCCCGTGCCGCCCACGTTGCCGGGCGACAGCGCGAGGTTCGAGTAGCCGCCGGTGCTTCCGGCCACCATGCTGCCGAAGAACTGGCTCGACACGACCATCGTCAGCGGCGCAGTTCCGACGGTGCCCGTGCCAGCCGCGCTGACGAGGCCGGCGACAGCCGTCTTCGACTGGGCGTTGAAGTGCGAGGCCCAGCGGATCTCGTAGTTGGCGTCGGCGCAGGCAACCGGCCCCGACGCAGCGGCGTACGCCGGGACCGCGACGGCGACGGAGACCGCGGGTGCGGTCCAGGCGGCGGCGCGGAGCACGGTGCGCCGGCTCGGCGTGCGTGAGGTCGTGGAATCGGGCTCGACGGACGTGGTCGACATGCAGCTCATCCCTCCCGGATGACGGATTCGAACCGGGCGGGCGCATCCCCACGCGCCCCTCCCGGCCTATAGTGGGAACGAGGCTAGGGACGGGTGGTCGGGGAGCGGACCGGTTTTACCGCTCCGTGGGGAAGCCGTGCTCGACCCGGTCACCGCGCGTCAACGATTGAGTCGGTCGCGGTGGGCGCCGGTAACCTTGACGAGCGATCTGCGCCCTCGTGCGTTCGGCCCCTCGGCCGCCGGTCGCCACCCGATCTCCGCCCGGAAGGCCCCTGCATGCCCACCCAGTCCCGCTCCGACCTGCGCAACGTCGCGATCGTCGCCCACGTCGACCACGGCAAGACCACGCTGGTCGACGCGATGCTCCGCCAGGCCGGCGCCTTCACGGCGCACCAGGCCGAGAGCGTGGCCGACCGCGTCATGGACTCCGGCGACCTCGAGCGCGAGAAGGGCATCACGATCCTCGCGAAGAACACCGCGGTGCACTACACCGGCCCGTCGGCCCCCGAGGGCATGACGATCAACATCATCGACACCCCCGGCCACGCCGACTTCGGCGGCGAGGTCGAGCGCGGCCTGTCGATGGTCGACGGCATCGTGCTCCTCGTCGACGCGTCCGAGGGCCCGCTCCCCCAGACCCGCTTCGTGCTCCGCAAGGCGCTCAACGCCGACATGCCGGTGATCCTGGTCGTCAACAAGACCGACCGCAGCGATGCGCGCATCAGCGAGGTCGTCGACGAGTCCTACGAGCTCTTCATGGACCTCCTCGACGACAGCCACAGCCAGGACGCCCTGGACTTCCCGGTCGTCTACGCCTCCGGCAAGGCCGGCATCGCCTCCCTGGAGAAGCCCGAGGACGGCACCATGCCCGAGGGCTCGGACCTCGAGCCGCTCTTCAAGACGATCCTGGAGACCATCCCGGCTCCGCAGTACGACGACGAGGCGCCGCTGCAGGCCCACGTCACCAACCTCGACTCGTCGCCGTTCCTCGGCCGCCTCGCGCTGCTGCGCATCCACCAGGGCACCCTCAAGAAGGGCCAGACCGTGGCGTGGATGCGCCGCGACGGCGAGGTCAAGAACGTCCGCATCACCGAGCTGCTCATCACCGAGGGCCTCGAGCGCAAGCCCGGCGAGTCCGCCGGTCCGGGCGACATCGTCGCCATCGCGGGCATCCCCGAGATCACGATCGGCGAGACCCTCGCCGACTCGGACAACCCGGTCGCCCTGCCGCTGATCCACGTCGACGAGCCCGCCATCTCGATGACCATCGGCACCAACACCTCGCCGCTGGTCGGCAAGGTCAAGGGCGCCAAGGTCACCGCCCGCCTCGTCAAGGACCGCCTCGACTCCGAGCTCATCGGCAACGTCTCGCTGCGCATCCTGCCGACCGAGCGTCCCGACGCGTGGGAGGTCCAGGGCCGCGGCGAGCTCGCGCTGGCGATCCTCGTCGAGCAGATGCGCCGCGAGGGGTTCGAGCTCACCGTCGGCAAGCCGCAGGTGGTCACCCGCGAGGTCGACGGCAAGCTGCACGAGCCGTTCGAGCGCCTCACCATCGACGCGCCCGAGGAGTACCTCGGCACGATCACCGAGCTCCTCGCCGTCCGCAAGGGCCGCATGGAGGGCATGACCAACCACGGCACCGGCTGGGTCCGGATGGAGTTCGTCGTCCCGGCCCGCGGCCTGATCGGCTTCCGCACCGACTTCCTCACCGAGACCCGCGGCACCGGCATCGCCCACCACATCTCCGAGGGCTACTTCCCGTGGGCCGGCGAGATCCGCTCGCGCAACAACGGCTCGCTGGTCGCCGACCGGGCCGGTGCGGCGACGGCCTACGCCATGACCTCGCTGCAGGAGCGCGGCGTGCTCTTCGTCGAGCCCGCCACCGAGGTCTACGAGGGCATGATCGTCGGCGAGAACTCGCGCGCCGACGACATGGACGTCAACATCACGAAGGAGAAGCAGCAGACCAACATCCGGTCCGCCACCTCCGACAACTTCGAGAAGCTGATCCCGCCGAAGCGCCTCTCGCTCGAGCAGTGCCTGGAGTTCTGCCGCGAGGACGAGTGCGTCGAGGTGACGCCCGAGATGGTGCGCATCCGCAAGGTCGTGCTCGACGCCAACGCGCGCGCCAAGACCGCCTCGCGGGCGCGCAAGGCCAACAAGTAGTCACCTCGATGCGCTGCGCCACCGACGACACCGGCGAGCGGCTCGCAAGCTGGCTGGAGGAGCTCGGGCTCTCCGACCTGCTCGCCGCCGCCGGGTTGCCGACGTACGACCGCAAGGATGGCGTCGTGCGGTGGCGCGAGCCCGGAACCGTCGAGCCGCTCGCTCCCGACCGGGTGGCCGAGCTCGACCGGCAGCTGCGCGCGCAGGGTGACGAGCCCGGCCTCGGCGTGCCCGTCGAGCTGGTCCGGCTGCGGCGCGAAGCCGGTCTGCGGACCGCGCTGCTCGACGGCGGCTGGCTGGACTACGCCGGCGTCGGCCGCCTGCGCGGCACCTCGGAGAACGCGGCGCGCTTCGCCCTGCACAAGGCCGCGCAGCGGCGGACCGTGCTCCTCGTGCAGCACGAGGGCGGCGCCCTGGTCCCTGCCTTCCAGCTCGACGAGGCAGGCGAGGTGCGTGCCGAGCTGCTGGCGGTGCTGGAGCCGCTGCTGGCCGCCGGCGTCGACCCGTGGCGGGCCTGGATCTGGTTGACCACACCGGCCGCCCTGCTCGGCGGCGCGGTGCCCCACGAGGCCGCGCGCGACCCCGAGGAGCTTCCCGTCGTGCAGCACGCCGCGGTCGCCCTGGCCGAGCGGACTCGCTCGGCGCAGGGCTGACCCGGCGTCGGTCCTGCGTCAGCCGGTCTTCTTGGTCGTCACGACCGCGACGCCCTCGATCCGCACCGGCTTGTTCTTCGTCACCACGACCCGCAGCTTGCCCTTGCGGGCGCGGGGCAGGTCGAACGTCCGGAGCTGGCTGTACTTCTTCTTGCCGGCGAACTTCACGACGCCGAGCTTGCGCTTGCCGAGGAACACCCGCGCCTTGCCGCCCTTCTTCACCGTGCCGATGACGAGCACGATGCGCTCGGTCGTGGGCACGCGGGTGACCAGCTCGGAGCCCTTGCGACGCGACGTGATGTAGTCGCCGTACATGGCCCGCTTGTCCTTCTTGCGGTTCCACGAGCCCTTGCGGGCGAAAGTGCTCTCGTCACGGGGCACCGTGAACGACACGAATGCGGGCGTCGGGTCGGCGACACCGGCGGCGTTGACCGCTGCGACGCTGAAGGTGTGGGTGCCGGCGCGGAAGCGGCTGGTCACTCCGGCGGCGTCGCACGGCAGCGTCTCCTCGTCGACCGTGCACCGGAAGGTGGCGGGCGTGACGCTCGAGGAGTAGGTGAACTTCTGGCGACGCTCCAGGACGATCGACTCGTTCGCAGGTCCGGACGTGATCGTCGTGTCGGGGGCGGGCGTGGCCTTCAGCGCGAAGTCGGCGGCGTTGACGGCGAAGAAGTAGTTGTCGACCGCCTCCACCTTGATGCGCACCTTGGCCGCGTCGACGTTGGGCATCGCCAGCGTCTCCGACCCGTCGTTCGGCGTGCTCGCCGCGAGCACGGTGCCGAACGTTGTCCCGCCGTCGGTGGACAGCGAGATCTTCACGTTCTGCGCCAGCCGGTTGGTGCCCTTGACGTCCCAGGTGACGGGGACCGACGAGCCACCCGCCACGGTCCCGCCGCCGGCCTGCGAGGTGACCAGGAACGGACCTGCGGTCTTGTCGACCTTGAGCGCGAGCTCGTCCCACGCGATGCCGCCGCCGTTGGGGAAACCGTCGCGGGCGGTGAGCCGGAAGTTCATCACCGCGTCGTCGACGTCGAGGCTGCCGAGGTAGTCGGCCGTCGGCAGGAACTCCGAGTAGCAGTCGAGCAGCGTGTCGGGCAGCTGCCTGTTCGGCAGCCCGGCCGCGGAGGGGCAGGTGCCGGTCACCGCGTTGGTGTTGCCGGCGAGGACCTGCGCCATGTCGGGGAAGACCCTCGTGAGGTTGCCGTCGGCGATGTTGATGCCCGGAGCCGGGCTCTTCAGCGAGTCCTCGTCGCTGACCACGGCGTCGTCGCCGAAGACGCGGAACAGCGGGCCGTAGACCTTGGTGTTGTCGGACAGGCGGGTGCCCTCACCGAAGTTCGTCTGCTCCCAGAGGTACGTCAGGGCGTCGCCGTCGGCGTCCTTGCCGGACACGCCGGTCAGCGCGAACGGCGTCCGGATCGGGATGGTCTTGTCGGCCGGGACCTCGACCACCGGGGCGGTGTTGTCGGCGAGACCGGTGTCCGTGGGCGACAGCTGGACGCCGTCGTTCTGGGCCTCGCCGCCGCGCGAGGTCTCACCGACGAAGCCGGCCACTCCACCGGGCTCGACCGTCAGCTGGTCGACGTCCTCGAGGACGTCGCCCGGACCGGGGATGATCGACGGCTGGTCGTTGAAGATGACCTGGAAGCCGCGGGCGTCGGGCGTGCCGACGACGGGGGTGTAGCCGAACTCGTCGAAGCCCCACTGCGCGATGGAGACCGCGCGCCCGGTGAGGCCCTCGATGGCCGCGTCCAGGCCGGCGGTGTTGTAGGCCGCGAAGGGCACCGTCGTGGTGCTGCCGCCGAACCCGAGCACGAGGCTGTCACCGGCGCCGAAGGCCTCGGTGAGCGAGACCGTCTGCACCTCGACGTTGTCGTAGGTGTTCGCCCGGTAGGCGTCGACCTCGTCGATGGTGCGGAAGGAGAAGTAGGGGTCGGTGTGCGGCTGCAGGTCGTCCTGGCCGCAGATGCCGGCATAGGCCATCACCGAGGAGCCCGAGCCGGGCTCGACCGAGGCCTCGGAGATGTTGCCGCCGCAGTTGCCGGCGGCGCCGTTGAACGTGTGGTTGCCGGAGAATTGGTGGCCGATCTCGTGGGCGACGTAGTCGATCGCGAAGAAGTCGCCCTTCGGCTCGGGGAGGCCGGTGCAGCCGCCGCCCTTGTAGTCGCCGCCGACGACGCCGAGGTAGGCGATCCCGCCGCCGTTGTTGCCCAGTGCGATGTGGCCGACGTCGTAGTTGGAGGCCCCGACGAGCTGGCCGAGGACGGTGCGGTTCTTGCCGAGGGTCGGCACGTCGCAGTAGTCGAGCTCGCCGTCGGTGTCGTCGGCGGGGGTCGGCGTGCCGTTGTCGTCGAAGGGCTCGAAGCAGGGCGCCACGCCGCAGGGGCCGTTGGCGCCGGTCGCCTTGGCGTCGGTGTCGAGGTTGAGCTTGTCGGTGGCGTTGACCAGACGAAGCTCGGTGGCGAGGTCGTCGTTGTAGATCTGGTTGACCCGGTTGATCAGGGTGACCTTCTCGGCGAGCACGTTGTCGGTGCCGAAGTAGGCGGCGTAGGACGGGTCGGAGGTCAGCGCGAGGCGGTAGTAGTGGCGCTGCACCTGCGCGCCGGGCGCCGTCGAGCGTGCCTCGGCGGCCGCGGCGACCGTCTCGCGGATGGCGTCGACCTCACCCTCCTTGCGGCGCACCTCCGCGGCCGGGAGGTCGGTCGAGCGGTAGCTGAGGTGGGCGGTGGTGCCGGGCCGGTTGTAGGCGGGGTCGACGTACCAGTCGCTGCGGCCACCCGGCGTGCGGACGAACGCGTGGAAGCCCATCTGGGTGACGTCCATGGCGACGGTCGCCTGCGGGTCGTCGATGCCGACGCCCGACCAGGTGGCGATCTCGGAGTGCGCGGCGGCGAGCTCGGACTCCATCCGCTGCGTGCGCTCGACGCGGAACGACTGGGGCTTGCCGTCAGGCCCGGGGATCTCCACGACAGCGGAGCCACCGGCACGCGGCAGCTCGCCCCGCAGGGCACCCAGGTCGACGCGGGTGGCGGCGTACTCCTTCGGCTCGACACGGACCTTCGAGCCCGACGGCTCGAACCCGCGGAGGGGGGCGAAGGCCCCGTCGTCGGGGGCGGCGACGGCCGGAGCGATCGAGCTCAGCGCACCCGCTCCCATGACGAGGGCCAGACAAGCGGCGAGACGGCGAGAGCGAGATGGCACACGGGCTCCTTCGAAGACGGGACTCGCAGCCTAGGTAGGGCCACCGACAGGCGCCATACCTCTTTGGTAGCGATTCGCCCTCAGGCCCCGACCGACTCGGTGCGCAGGGTCGGGGCCAGCACCACGAGCCCGAGCAGCGGGAGCACGGCGAGCACGAGCAGCGCCGCGGGCATCCCGAACGGCCCGCTGATGCCGGCGACCACGGCCGAGCCGATGCTGCCGCCGATGAGGAAGAGCAGCGTCGAGACGCCCATCGCCACGCCGCGCACGTCCTCGTGCACCGCGTCGCCGACGACCGCGCTGAGCGCCGGCTGGCCGAGGCCGAAGGCGAACGTCACCAGGACGATGCCGACGACCAGGACGACCGCGCTCGCCCACAGGGCGCCGACGGTGGCCACCAGAAGCGCGGCCGAGGCGACGAGCCCGGCGATCGCCAGGGACCGGCTCGGGCCGAGGCGGCTGAGCATCGGGCCGGCGACCTGCGGCACCAGCAGCGCGACGGCGGCGCTCGGCACCATCGCCAGCCCGACCTGCCACGCCTCCCAGCCCTCGGCCAGCAGCACCGCGGGCAGCGCGATCAGCATCGCGAACCACGCCGCCGGGACCGCCGAGGCCGCGACGGCGCTCCGCACGACGGTCGCGTTGCGGATCACCTCGACCGGGAGGAAGCCGTCGGGGCGGCGGCGTACGCTCGCACGCACCGCCGGCACGCCGAGCACGAGCAGGCTCGCACCGATCGCGGCCACCAGCAGCCCCGCCGACGGCGACTGCACGAGCAGCACCATGCCGGCCGCGGTGAGGGCCACCACGATCGCGCCCACGACGTCGAGGCGCGCGCCGCTGCCGCCGGTGGGCAGCGCGCGCCAGAGCAGGGGTACGACGAGCGCGCCGAGGATGGGCAGCGCCATCACGGCCCGCCAGCCCCAGGCCGCCTCGACCAGGCCGCCGATGAGCGGGCCGAGGCAGCTGACCGCGGCAGCGACGCCGGCCAGCCGCCCGAACGCGAAGCCGCGGACCTCGCCGGAGTACTTGGTCGACAGGATCGTGACGCCGAGCGTCGGCACGGCCGCTGCCCCCGCGCCCTGCAGCATCCGCGCACCCAGCAGGACCTCGAAGGTCGGCGCGAGCGCCGCGACCAGCGCGCCGACCGACATCAGCACGAGGCCGGCGAGGAGCGGGGCACGGACACCGACGAGGTCGGAGATCCGTCCGTAGAGCGCGGTGGTGACGGCGAGCATCAGCACGTAGAGGCTGATCGCCCACGCGGCGAGCCCGGCGCTGACCCCGAGGTCCTCGCCGAGGAGCGCCAGCGCGACGGCCGCGCTCGAGGAGCCCATGCCGGCGAGGCCGAAGAGCAGTCCCAGCAGCATCGAGACGCGCCGGGAGTCGTCCGGGGCGTCGGTGCGGCCGGTGGCCGGCGTGGAGGTCGTCATCGACGTGGGACAACAGCGGCGGAGGGTGTGCCATTCCCTGCAGGATCCGTGGAAGAGGGCTTCGCGGCCCCGCCCGCGCCGTACCCTGTCGCCCATGAGCACGCCGTACGACGCCCCCTCGGGACCGGGCGACCACGGCCCCGGGGACGCCTACCTGCGGTGGCGGCAGCTCCAGGAGCAGGCCGACGCCCAGCACGACGCCCTGCTCGTCTCCGACGCCGAGCGCGACCAGGTGTGCCGGCGGCTGTCCGCGGCCTTCAGCGAGGGTCGGATCACCTCCCCCGAGCTCGACGAGCGCACGTCGCGTGCCCTCGCGGCGCGCACCTACGGCGACCTCGAGGACGTGATGACCGGGCTGGAGCCGCCCGTCGCGACGTCCTTCCGCCCGGTGGTGCCGGGGCACCGTCCGCCCGAGCGCAGCGTCCTCCCCCGCCTCCTCTTCTGGCTCGTCGGGCTCGTCACCGCTCCGTTCATCCTCGTCGGCGGCGGCCTGGTGCTGGCGGGCGAGTGGGTCTTCGGCACGATCCTGCTGCTGCTCTTCCTGCCCGGCCTGATCGCCCTCTACCGGTGGGCCCACCCGCGCACCTGACCGATCGGTCGGTATCGCCTCCGCGCGGGTAGCCTGCGCGACATGACTGCTCGCCGCCAGCTGCCCACCGACGAGGCCCGCGACCTGCTCGCCCTCACCCGCGAGATCTGCACGAAGGAGCTCGCGCCGCGGTCGGCGGAGGCGGAGGCCACCGAGACCTTCCCCCGCGACGTCTTCCGGATGCTCGGGCAGGCCGGCCTGCTGTCGCTGCCGTACCCCGAGGACTTCGGCGGCGGCGACCAGCCCTACGAGGTCTACCTCCAGGTCCTCGAGGAGATCGGCGCCGTGTGGTCCTCGGTCGGCGTCGGGGTCTCCGTGCACGCGCTGTCCTGCTTCGGCCTGGCCTACTTCGGCACCGACGAGCAGCGCGCCGAGTGGCTGCCCGACATGCTCAGCGGCGACCTGCTCGGCGCCTACTGCCTCTCCGAGCCGCACGCCGGGTCCGACCCCGCCGCGATGCGTACGACGGCCCGCCGCGACGGCGACGCCTACGTCCTCAACGGCGCCAAGGCCTGGACGACCCACGGCGGCCACGCCGACTTCTACAAGGTGATGGCTCGCACCTCCGACGACCGCAACGGGATCTCGTGCTTCCTGGTGCCGGCGTCCGCCGAGGGGCTGAGCGCCGACCCGCCGGAGCGCAAGATGGGCCTCACCGGCTCGGCCACGGCGACCATGCGCTTCGACAACGTCCGCGTCGACGCCTCCCGCCGGCTCGGAGCGGAAGGCGAGGGCCTGCGCATCGCGCTGGCCGGGCTCGACTCCGGCCGCCTGGGCATCGCCGCCGTCGCGGTCGGCCTCGCCCAGGGGGCGCTCGACGCAGCCGTGGCCTACGCCCGGGAGCGGGAGACCTTCGGCACGAAGATCATCGACCACCAGGGGCTGGCCTTCGTGCTCGCCGACATGGAGGCCGCGATCGTCTCCGCCCGCGCCACGATGCTCCACGCCGCGCGGCTGCGCGACGCCGGGCTGCCGTTCTCCCGCGAGGCGTCGGTCGCCAAGCTGGTCGCCACCGACAACGCCATGAAGGTCACCACCGATGCCGTCCAGGTGCTCGGTGGCTACGGCTACACCCGCGACTTCCCGGTCGAGCGCTACATGCGCGAGGCCAAGGTCATGCAGATCTTCGAGGGCACCAACCAGATCCAGCGGATGGTCATCTCGCGCTCGCTCGCCAAGGACAACGCCGGCGTCATCGGCTGAGGAACTGCTCGATCAGCTCCTGCGCCTCGGCACCGGCGACCATCTCCGAGATCGTGGCGGCCTCCGTCGCACCTGCGGCGCCCCGGTCGGCGTCCCAGCCTGCTCGCAGCAGCCGGCGGGTCGCACCGAGGGCCGCGGCGGGCCCGTCGGCGAGTGCCTGCGCGAGCTCGAGTCCCCGCCCGGCAGCGTCCGGCGCGACCTCGGTGACCATGCCCCACTCGTGGGCGGTCGCGGCGTCCACCGGTCGGCCTCCGAGCGCGAAGCCGAGCGCACGGTGCGAGCCGATCGCGCGCGGCAGCAGCCACGACACCCCGCAGTCCGGGGTGAGGCCGATCCCGGGATAGGCGAAGGCGAACCTGGTGTCCTCCTGGGCGACGACGAGGTCGCAGGCGAGCATCACCGCCAGTCCTGCTCCGGCGACCGCGCCGTGCACGACCGCGACGACCGGCTTGGTCAGTCCCTCCAGTGCCTGCACGGCAGCGTCCGCCTCCGAGGCGAGCTCGTGGAGGTACGTCGCCGGGTCAGGGGCGGCCACGAACGATCGGACGTCGCCGCCGGCGCAGAAGCGCTTGCCGGCACCGGTCAGCAGGACGGCTCGCACCGCGTCGTCGGCGCCGACCGCCACGACGACCTCGCGCAGCGCCCGGGCGAGCGGGAGGTCCAGCGCGTTGGCCGCTGCCGGACGGGACAGCTCGACGCGCGCGACGCCGGCCTCGACGGTGCAGGTGACAGGGGCGGACACGATCAGAACCTCCTGAAGAGGGCCGCCAGGGCCTGGCCGCCGCCGATGCACATCGTCACGATGCCGAGCTCGAGGTCGCGTCGCGCCATGTCACGAGCGACTCGCAGCGTGAGGTTGGCGCCGGTCGCGCCGACCGGGTGGCCGAGCGCGATGGCGCCGCCGTAGGGATTGACCTGCGTCGGATCGAGCCCGGCGTCGCGGATCACCGCCACGGCCTGGGAGGCGAACGCCTCGTTGAGCTCGACGATGCCGATGTCGGACGGCGACGTGCCGGTCTTCTCGAACAGTGACCGGAGCGCGAGCGTCGGCGCGTAGCCCATCAGCTCCGGCTCCATCGCCGCGGTGGTCACGGCCTCGAGGGTGACCAGTCCGCGCAGGCCACGCTCCGCGACGACGGGCTCGCGCGCCAGGACCAGCGCTGCCGCACCGTCGTTGATCCCGGAGGCGTTGCCCGCCGTGACCGTCCCGTCCTTCGCGAACGCCGGTCGCAGACCGGCGAGCTTCTCCAGCGTGGTCCCGGGCTTGGGGTGCTCGTCCTCGGACACGACGTGGGGCGTGCGCCCTCCCACGGTGACCTCGACGATCTCCTCGGCGAAGGCAGCCCGCGCCTCGGGGGTGGCCGCACGTCGCTGCGACTCGACCGCGAACTCGTCCTGCTCGGTGCGGGAGACGGCGTACTTCTCCGCGACGTTCTCCGCGGTCACGCCCATGTGGATGCCGTGGAAGGGGTCGGTCAGCATCATCACCGTGCCGTCGACGAGCGAGCGGTCGCCGAGCCGGTAGCCGTTGCGCGCCCCGAAGTCGTAGAACGGCATCCGGGTCATCGACTCGTCGCCGCCCGCCACGGTGAGGTCCAGGTCGTTCCAGCGCATCTCCATCGCGGCCGACCACACGGCCTGGAGGCCCGACCCGCACAACCGGTTGACGGTGTACGCCGGCACGTTCGCCGGCAGGCCCGCGCCGACGGCAACCCGCCGCGCGTTGTAGGCGTCGGGGCCGACCTGGCCGATGCAGCCCATGACGACCTCCTCCACGTCGTCGGCGGGGACACCTGCCCGGTCGAGGGCGGCCTTCACCGCCGTCGCGCCGAGCTCGAAGCCCGGGACGTCCTTGAAGGCCCCTCCGAAGCTGCCGATCGGGGTGCGGGCGCCGTCGAGGACGACGATCCGGTCGTTGTTCATGTGCTGCTCCTCAGTGGTCGACGTAGGTGTAGAAGCCCCGCCCGGACTTCCGGCCCAGCAGGCCCGCGTCCACCATGCGCGCCAGGAGCGGCGGAGCGGCGTACAGCGGCTCCTTGAACTCCGCGTAGAGGGAGTCGGCGACGGCAGCGGTCGTGTCGAGCCCGATGAGGTCGGCCAGCGCGAGCGGACCCTGCGGGTGTGCCGCGCCCAGCACGAGACCGCGGTCGATGTCGTCCGCCGTGGCGAAGCCCGACTCGAGCA
This sequence comes from Nocardioides sp. Soil_C_8, assembly GCF_057656315.1. Lineage (NCBI taxonomy): Bacteria > Bacillati > Actinomycetota > Actinomycetes > Propionibacteriales > Nocardioidaceae > Nocardioides > Nocardioides sp. Soil_C_8. The sequence goes on along the minus strand of NZ_JBDGKQ010000005.1, from coordinate 283,886 downwards.
TCCGGATCGCCGAGAGGATGAAGGGGACCAGCAGCGCGTTGACGACGAAGCCGGCACGGTCCTGGCAGTCGATGGCCTGCTTGTGGAGGCTGTCCTCGACGAAGCTCCGCGCGCGGCTGGTCGTCTCCGGCGACGTCAGCAGGCTCGGGGCGATCTCGACGAGCTGGAGCACGGGCACCGGGTTGAAGAAGTGCATGCCGACCACCTGCTGCGGGCGCGAGGTGACCACGCCGAGCTTCATGATCGGGATCGACGAGGTGTTCGAGGCGAGGATCGCGTCGGGCGCCTGCACGACCTTGTCGAGCAGCCGGAAGAGGTCGGCCTTGACCGCCTCGTCCTCCACGATCGCCTCGATCACCAGCTCGCGGTCGGCGAGCGCGTCGAGGTCGGTCACGACGCTGATCCGCTCCATCACCGCGGCCGCCGAGTCGACCTTCCCCTTCGCCTCGGCGCGCGCCAGCGACCGCTCGAGCCGGTCACGTCCGGCGGCGACCGCGGGGGCGTCGTTCTCCACCACCACCACGTCGGAGCCCGCGCGTGCGCAGACCTCCGCGATCCCGGCTCCCATGAGCCCGCAGCCGACTACTCCGACCTTCTGCATGTGTTCCACCTTCGTTGTGTGTTGGGCACTGTGTGTTGGACGCGCGCTGACGTCAGGTCAGCACGAGGATCGCGATGAGCACGAGGTTGAGCGCGCTGACCAGGACGGCCATCGCGGTGCCGGCCCAGCGCAGGAGGCGACCGTTGACGAGCGCGCCCATGACGGCGCGGTCGCTGGTGAGCCGCACCAGCGGGAACAGCGCGAACGGGATGCCCAGGCTCAGCACGACCTGGGACAGGATCATCGCCGTGGTCGGCGAGACCCCCAGCGCGAGGATGCCGATGGCGGGCACGAGCGTGATGCCGCGACGGACCAGCAGCGAGTGGAACCTGCCGCTGAAGCCCTCCATGATCACCGAGCCCGCCAGGGTCGCCACGGCCGTCGACGCGACTCCTGACGCGAGGAGCGCGACAGCGAAGAGCGCGGCAGCGGTCGCACCGACGGCGGCCCCGAGACCGTCGTGCACGCCCTCCAGCGAGTCCACGCCGGTTCCCGCCAACGCGTGCGCGGCGACGAGCAGCATCGTGAGGTTGACGCCGCCCGCCACGGCCATCGCGCACGCGACGTCGACGAGCGACATCCGGGCGGCGACGGCCCGCGACTCGTCGTCGGTCGCGACCTCGGCAAGGCGGGGGCCGGGCAGCGCGGAGTGCAGGTAGATGGCGTGCGGCATCACCGTGGCGCCGAGCATCGCGGTGGCGAGGAGCAGGGTCTCGCTGCCCTCGAGCCTCGGCACCAGTCCGGAGGCGATGCCGGGTCCGTCGACGCCCACGAGGCCCAGCAGCCACCACAGGCACGCGGCGATGACGCCGAACATGACCAGCACCGTGGCCTGGAAGAGCCGGTCGCGCGACCGTCCCTGGAGCAGGAGCACCAGCATCGACACCCCGGCGGTCAGCAGGACGCCCTGGAGGAGCGGGACGCCGAACAGCAGGTTGAGTGCCACCGCACCGCCGAGGAGCTCGGCGACGTCCGTCGCGACCGACACCGCCTGGCTCTGGATCCACAGCCCGGTCGAGACCCCACGCCCGTAGCGGCGCCGGCAGCCCGCAGCGAGCGACTCCCCCGTCCCGATGCCGAGCTTGACCGCGAGGTACTGCGTCAGCACGGCCAGCAGGTTCGCGGCCACGATGACCCACACCAGCAGGTACCCGTACTGGGCGCCCGCGCTGGTGTTGGTCGCGAAGTTGCCGGGATCGACGTACGCGATGCCGGCGACGAACGCGGGCCCGAGCGACGCCGACCGCAGCGAGCTGCGGCGCCGACCGACCGAGGGTGCGTACGGCGCCCCGCCCCGGTCGGTGCGCGACCGGAGGCTCCGTCCGTTCACCGCAGTCTGTCGGCGAGGACGAGCCGGAGGGCCGCCCCGCAGAGGACGATCGCCGAGAGGACGGGGTGGCCCGCGACGACCAACGCGGTCGCAGCAGCCAGGCACACGCACGTGTAGGCGACCGCAGCCGCGGAACCGGGCCCGCGACGGGAGACCGCTGAGGCGCCGTCCCGGATGACCATATGAATGATGATAAGGGTTACGGAAGCGGTGTCAAACCCCTTCGCGTCCTCGGGGGACGCTCGCGGCGGACCGGGTCAGAGGATGTCCCAGGTGACCGTCTGGTGCAGCACGTCGGAGTAGCGCCGCTGCATGTAGCGGACGAACTCGCCCATGTGCTCCTCCATCGCCGCGAACGAGGAGTCGCCGTCGTGCGCCTCGAGGGCGGAGAGGATCCGCTCGTGGGCGCCGAGGATCGCCTTGCGCCGCTGCTCGGGGTAGTCGACACCCATGTGCGTGCCGTCGACGATGTCGACGAGCGCATCGATGAGGAAGCCGTACATGGCGTTGCCCGAGCCCCACGCGATCAGCTCGTGGAACTCCCGGTTGGTGGCGAGGAAGATCTCGCGGTTGGCCAGGTTCTCCCGCATCTGCTCGACCGAGTTGCCGAGTCGCTCGAGCCCGTCCTTCTTCATCCGGCTCGCGGCGTGGCGCGCCATCACGGGCTCCAGGTCACCGCGCGCCTCGACGATCATCGAGAAGGGCGACTCGCTGAACTGCAGGAGCAGCACCAGGCCGTTGGCGAGGTAGGTCGCGTCGGGCTTCTCGATGACGGGGCCACCGCCCGGACCCGGCTTGAGCGTGAGCACGCCCTGCAGCTCGAGGAACCGCAGCGCCTCGCGCAGGGTGCCCCGCCCGACGCCGTAGTGCTCGAGCATCACTCGCTCGGGCGGCAGGCGGTCACCGACGGTCTGGCCACCTCGGTAGATGTCGTCGACGACGCGCTTGGCCACGATCAGCGCGGTCTTCTGGGGCCTGGAACTCACGCTCATCGACGCTTCTCCTCTTCCTGCTCCGAGAGTTGAGGAACCCTACCAATCATGGGCACCTATGGCGGGCGTCGACGCACCGATGCGGCGGCCCGCCGTCGGACTGGTCCGCGAGGCGAAAGTGCTTGACGTCACACCGAATGAATCCAATAGTTATCACGGATTCATCCGAACCGACATCCTCGAGGAGCCCGAGATGGCACGACACCCCCGTTCCCGACGTCTCGCCGCTGCCCTCGTCGGCACTGCGCTGCTGACCACGACCGCGGCCTGTGGCGCTGGCGGGGATGCCGACGCGGCGGACGGTACCGTCACCCTGCGCTTCTCCTACTTCACGTCCGAGAACAACCCCATCGCGCGGACGTGGAAGCAGTGGATGGACGAGGTGACCGAGCGCAGCGACGGCAGCATCCAGTTCGAGCAGTACTGGGACGGGACGCTCCTGGCCGGCGACGAGGTCGTCGAGGGGCTCGGCGACGGTCGTGCCGACATCGCGCAGGTGACCCCGACCTTCTACCCCGGCCGCTTCCCGCTCACCGCGGTCAACGAGCTCCCGTTCGGCACCAACAACGTCGGCGCGATCGCCTCGGCCATGTCCACCCTCGTCGACGAGGACGGGGCGCTGGCCGAGGAGTGGTCCAGCCAGGGCCTGGTCCCGCTCGCCTGGAACGTCGGCGGCTCGTCTGCGATCGCCTCCTCTCGCGAGCTGGCCACGGCCGAGGACTTCCGGGGCCTGAAGATCCGCGGCATGGATCGCGGCAGCCGTGCGCTCGACGCGAACGGCGCCAACGTCATCGCCCTCGCCCCCACCGAGCTCTACGGCTCGATGGACCGGGGCCTGCTGGACGCGGTCTACGGCGTCCAGTTCGGCGCCCTCCCCTCGCTCAAGCTCGAGGAGATCAGCGACTACGTCGTGGACGCGTCCACCGGAGCCCAGACAGCGTCGACGCTCGCGATGAGCCAGGAGGGCTGGGACCGGTTGAGCGAGGAGCAGCAGGCCGTCATCGAGGCAGTCTCCGCCGACGCACCCGCGATGTACGAGGCGCAGAACCGTTCCGCCGAGGACGAGGCGTGCACCGCCTTCACCGAGGCAGGCGCCGAGCTGTCGGTCCTCGACGAGGCCGAGGTCGAGACGCTCCGCAGCAACGGTCAGGACGTCGTCGTCGACGCCTGGCTCGCCGAGGTGGAGGAGGCCGGCAACGACGGCGCAGCGTTCCGCGAGGAGTACGACGCCGCGGTCGAGGCCGCGGCGGCCGCGTTCTCCGACGGCGACGAGAGCGGCGTCGCCCGCTGCATCGCCGCCGGCTGACCGCCCGCGATGATCAAGGTCTGCACCGCACTCCCGCGCCGTCCCGACCACACGATCGAGGCCTTCCAGCACCACTGGGGCACGGTCCACCGCGACCACGCGCTCCGCATCGACCGGATCGACCGCTACGTGCAGTCCCACCGCGTGCCGGTGGTGCTGCGCGGCACCACCGAGAGTGCGTACGACGGGTTCCCCGAGGTGTGGTTCGCCGACCTCGACACCGCGCTGGCCCTGGCGCAGGACCCGCAGTACCTCGAGGGCGCACACGTCGACGAGCCACGTTTCGCCGACGCCGACAGGATCGCCCGGACGTGGGTCGCTCCCGAGCTGGTGCGGCCCTGGACGGGCTTCGCCGAGGCCGGGTCACCCGGGAAGGTGCTCCTGCTGCTGGCCGCCGATCCCGCGCACGACGACGACGTGCGCCGCGCCGTCGAGGAGACGTCCGCGCTGCGGATCATGTGCTCCCCCGCCCTCGCCGACGCGCGAGTCGAGGGACGTCATGCGTTCGGTGTCGTCGCCGAGCTCTGGTGGGCCGACGAGGGATCGGCGCTCGACGCCTGGGACGCCGAGCACGCGGCACTGCTCGAGGAGATCGCGCGCGTCGCGGACCTCTCGGCGAGCACGCTCGCCCTGGTGCGCGAGCGACGTGTCCGGTGGCCCGGCCCCTACGACCCCGAGTGGTCGTAGAAGCCGCGTCCGCTCTTCCTGCCGAGACGCCCGGCGGCGACCATGTTCTTCAGCTCGACCGGCGGCCGGAACCGCTCCCCGTGCGCGGCGTGGAGGCCGGTGAGTGCGTCGAGGTAGGTGTCGAGGCCGTTGAAGTCGCCGAGCTCGAGCGGTCCCATCGGATGGTTGAAGGCGAGCTTGACGGCCTTGTCGATGTCCTCAGGCGTGGCCAGACCCTCCTCCAGCATGTGCAGCGCCTCCATCCGGAGGATCGCGGAGAAGCGCGAGGTCAGGAAGCCCGGGCTGTCCTTGCGGCACACCACGGTCTCCTTGCCCAGCGACGCCGCGAACGCCTCTGCGCGGGCGAGGGTCTCGGGCGAGGTCTCCAGGCCGACGACCAGCTCGACGAGCCGCATCAGGACGGCCGGGTTGAAGAAGTGCATGCCCACGACCCGGTGGGCGGCGTCACCGAGCACCGAGGCGATGGCGGTGATCGAGAGCTGGGACGTGTTGGTGCCGAGCACCGCGTCGTCGGGCGCGTGCTTGGCGACCTCTGTCAGCACGTCCTGCTTCACGTCGAGGCGCTCCAGCACGGCCTCGACGACGAGGTCGACGTCGCCGACCGCGTCGGCGATCGAGACCGTCGGGCGGATGCGGGCCAGCACGTCGGCCCGGGCAGCTGCCTCGAGCTTGCCCGACTTCACGAAGCGGTCCAGGCTCGTGCCGATCGCCGCGAGGGCGCCGTCGAGCCGGTCCTGCGACACGTCGACGAGCCGGACGTCGTGACCCCTCATCGCGCTCAGCTGGGCGATGCCGTTGCCCATCACGCCCCCGCCGACGACGGCGACCTTCTGCGTGACGTGCTCGGCGACGTGCTCGGTGACGTGCTCGGCGACGTGCTCGGCGACGTTGTCCACCATGGTTCAGAGCCTCTCGATGATCGTTGCGTTGGCCATGCCCGACCCCTCGCACATCGCCTGCAGGCCGTAGCGGCCCCCGGTCGCCTCGAGGTGATGGAGCAGGGTCGTGAGGAGGCGCGTCCCAGACGCGCCGAGGGGGTGGCCGAGCGCGATCGCCCCGCCGCGGGGGTTGAGCCTGTCGAGCGGCATCCCGAGCTCGCGCTGCCAGGCGAGCGGCACGGACGCGAAGGCCTCGTTGACCTCGGCCGCGTCGATGTCGTCGATGGTCAGGCCGGCCCGCTCGAGCGCCATCCGCGACGCGGCGATCGGTCCCGACAGCATGAGGATCGGGTCGTCGCCGACGACCGTCATCGACACGATCCGGGCGCGGGGACGCAGGCCGAGCTGCTCCGCGGCCCGCTCGCTCGTCACCAGCACGGCCGACGAGCCGTCGGCGAGCTGGGAGGAGTTGCCGGCGGTGACGCCCCACTCGATCTCGGGGAAGCGGGCCTCGTCGGCCTCGTTGCGGAAGACGGTGGGCAGCCCGGCGAGCCGCTGGGCATCGGTGCCCTCACGGATCGTCTCGTCGGTCGCGAAGGTGGCGCCGGTGCCGTCCATCAGGTCGACCGGCACGATCTCGCGGGCGAAGTGCCCATCTGCACGAGCGGCGGCAGCCCGGGCGTGGGACTCGACGGCGTAGGCGTCCATCTCGTCGCGCGTGATGCCCCACCTCGCCGCGACGAGCTCGGCGGCGACGCCCTGGCCCGTCAGCCCGGGTGCGTAGCGCTCCTGCACCGACGGCCCGAACACGTCGGCGCCGGCACGGGCCGATCCCATCGGCACGCGACTCATGCTCTCGACGCCACCGGCGAGCACGACGTCGTGGCAGCCGGCCATGATCGACTGGGCGGCGAAGTGGACCGCCTGCTGGCTCGAGCCGCACCGGCGGTCGATGGTGGTGGCCGGCACGTGCGCGGGGTAGCCGGCACCGAGCCAGGCGATCCGCCCCGGGCAGGCGGCCTGCTCGCCGCCCTGGCTCACGCAGCCGACCATCACGTCCTCCACACGTCCGGGATCGATGCCCGAGCGCTCCACGACGCCCTGGATCGTCTGCCGCAGCAGCTCGACCGCGTGCACACCGGACAGCCCGCCCCCGGGCTTGCCCTTGCCGGTGCCGGTCCGCACGGCGTCGACGATGACGGCGTTGTCCATCCGTTCCTCCTGTGTCCCTGTGGGGCGCTCAGCGGGGCTGCGCGACGACGCGCGCCTCGACCGGGGCCAGCAGCCCGTGCATGTTCAGGCCGAGCACCTGCTCGGTCTCGTCCGTCCCCAGCCCGAGGTCCTGGATGACCTGGATCTCGCGGGCGGGGTCGGCGGTCGGCCAGTCCGAGGCGAAGACCACCTTGTCGGCGCCGTGGCGCCGGATGAAGTCGCGCACCCGGTCGGGGTCCACCTGTCCCAGGCTGGGCGGCCAGGAGGTGTCGACCACGATCCCGGAGCCGCAGATGACCTCGAATGCCTCGTCGAGGTGGTGGTAGCCGCCGAAGTGGCAGGCGATCACGTGGACGTGCGGCACCGCCCTCGCGAGGTCGCGCAGCAGCGCGGGAGTGCTGCCGGCGACCGGCTTCCCGTCGCCTCCGGTCCCGACATGGACCACGGCGACCATGCCCGCGTCCATCGCGTCCATCCGCTCCACGAGCCGTGGGTCGTCGAGGCCGAAGCCCTGGTAGAGCGGGTGCACCTTGATGCCGACGAGGCCGTGCTCACGCAGGTGGCGCACGTTGTCCTCGACGGGCAGGTCGACGTGCACGGCACCCAGGGGTACGACGTCAGCAGCGGCGATCGACGCGCTGAACCGGCATACCTTCTCGACGGCGTCGGCGTCGTTGGCCACGCCGAGCACGACCGAGCGGTCGACGCCCGAGGCGGCCATGCTCGCGCGGAGCCCGGCCAGGGTGCCGTCGCCGACGTGCTCGAACCCGGTGCCGTTGGCCGAGAGCGCGCGGTGGGCGACCTTGTCGGGCCACACGTGGGTGTGCGCGTCGATGATCACGGGAGGTACTCCCCCGGCAGGTCGCGCGCGATGGTGAGGCGGAGGACCTCGTTGGCGCCCTCGTAGATCCGCATCGGCCGCGCCTCGCGGGCGTACCTCTCGATGTCGGAGCCGGCGATGAGCCCGAAGCGGCCCATCACCTGCACGCACCGGTCGGTGACCCGGTCGGCGGCCTCGGTCGCGGCGACCTTGGCCAGCGACGTCATCGAGATCGCCTTCAGCGGGTCCTGACGCGCCGACCAGGCCGCGTAGTAGGTGACCCAGCGGGCCTGCTCGAGGTCGATCTTGGCGTCCGCCAGCAGCGCCGCCACGGCCGGCACGCGAGCCAGCGGCTTGCCCTTGTTCTGCCGCTCCTGCGAGTGCTTGACCGCGAGGGCGAGTGCGCCCTCGGCGAGCCCGACCGCCGCCGCGCCGACCGAGACGCGGAAGATCGCGAGGGTGCCGAGCGCGGCCTCGAGACCCTTGCCGGGCTCGCCGAGCCGGTCGGCGTCGGTGACCCGGACGCCGTCGAAGAAGACCTCACCGATCACGTGGGGCGCGACCAGGTCGGGGGTCTCGCCGAAGGAGACGCCGGGGCTGGTCCTCGGGACGAGCACCAGCGAGAGCGCCTCGTCCTCGCGGACGAGCACGGCGTAGACGTCGGCGTAGGGAGCGTTGGAGATGAACGACTTGGCGCCGTTGATGACGTAGCCGTCACCGTCGCGGGTCATCGTGGTGGTGATGCTGCGCAGGTCGCTGCCGGTCTGGGGCTCGGTGAGCGCGACCGCCGAGAGCGCGTCCATGCTGGCGATCCGCGGCAGCCACTCGGCCTTCTGGGCCTCGGTGCCGACGGTCGTGATCGCGTTGCTGCCGATGCCCTGAAGGGCGAAGAGCGCGTCCGCCGCCGAGCTCGCCGACATCAGCTGCTCCCGGACCAGGGAGATGGCGAGCGGGTCGAGCCGCTCGGTCTCGCCGCCGTAGGCCGACGGCACCATCAGCCGGGCGAGGCCGCTGTCGCGCAGGATGCCGCGCAGCTCGTCGGTGAGCACGTTCTGCTCGTCCCACTCGTGGGCGTGCGGTCGCACCTGGCGGGCCACCTCGGCGGCGCGCTCGCGGATCTTCAGCTCCTCGGGGGAGAACGAGAAGTCCATGTCAGTCCTCCTGGGTCACGGGCGTGGTCATGTGGTCGGCTGGAGCGCGGTGCGGTCGACGGCGCCCTCGCGGCCGGCCTCGCGCAGCGGCGCCTTCTGGAGCTTCCCGGAGGGTGTGACCGGGAGCCGGTCGACCACCTTGAGGAAGCGGGGGACGGCGAAGGCAGGGATGCGCTGGTCGCAGAACGACCACAGGTCCTCGACCTCCAGGGTGGCACCCCCCGAGGCGACGACCACGGCCATCACCTCGTCCTCCGCTCCCATCCCGTCGGCGGGCACCGCGATGACGGCGCACTCGGCGACGGCCGGGTGGGCGAGGATCGCCTGCTCCACCTCGTAGGAGCTGATGTTCTCGCCGCGCCGGCGGATGGCGTCCTTGAGCCGGTCGACGAAGTAGTACCAACCGTCCTCGTCCTTGCGCAGCCCGTCGCCGGTGTGGAACCAGCCGTTGCGCATCGCCTCGAACGACTTCTCGGGCATGTTGTAGTAGCCGCTGCAGATCGTCCACGGGACCTTCGGTCGCACGACCAGCTCCCCCACCTCGCCGACCGGCACCTCCACGTCGGTGAAGGGGTCGACCAGCCTGACCTCGAACCAGTCGGACACCTCGAGGCCGGCCGCACCGGGCGGGCGCGGGACGTCGTACGGCGTCAGGATCGGCATCGACACCTCGGTGAGGCCGAAGTTCTCCACGAGCTCGGCGATGCCGAAGCGCTCCTTGAACTCGTCGGCGATCCGCGACGGGTTGGGCACGGCCCAGACGCAGCGGAGGTCGTTGTCGCCGTCGGCCTCGCCGACCGGCTGCTTCCACAGGAAGTCGGACATCACGCCGACGAGGTTGGTGACGGTCGCGCCGCTGTCGCGGATCCACCCGGTCCACCGGCTCGCGCTGAACTTCTCGTGCAGCACGAAGCGAGACCCCTTGATGAGGGCGGGGTACGCCGCCAGGAACTGCGCGTTGCCGTGGAAGAGCGGTCCCACCGAGAGGTAGACGTCGTCCTCGGTGAGCCGGACGAGCGAGGCGCCCTGGTCGGCGAAGAAGTAGAGCTGGGAGTGCGACATCGCGACTCCCTTGGACAGGCCGGTCGTGCCGGAGGTGAAGAAGATGCCGGCGAGCTCGCGGTAGTCGGCGGTCGGGAGGTCGACCACCTCCTCGGTCGCCCGCAGCGACCCGAACGGCTCGGCGGCGAACCCCGCCTGCTCCAGCGCGGCGATCGCGCCGGTCACCTCGTCGTCGGGCCCGACGAGGTAGAACCGACGGATGGACCCGCACTCGGCGGCGCTCTCGACGAAGCGCTCGGCGAGCTCCGGTGTGATGACCGCGGCCGACGGGCCGGCGGTGCGCACCTGGTGCTCGAGGAAGGACCCGCGGTAGGCGGTGTTGATCGGCACCTCGGCGATGCCGGCGAGCGAGGACCCGAACCACGCGAGGATGTAGTCCGGGCAGTTGGGCATCATGATCAGCAGCCGGTCACCCGGCGCGTGCCCGCGCTGCAGGAGGCCCGACCCGATGCGCTCGGCGGCGGCGAGGGTCTCGGCGTACGTCATCTCGAGGCCCCACGTGGGTGCGTCGAGGTAGACCTTGTCGGGGAGCCGGGCTGCCCGTGAGCGCAGCACCTGCGGCAGGGTCCACTCGGCCTGGTCGGCGTCGGTGGCGGAGTGGTCGCGGTAGGTCTGCACCATCAGATGTCGCTCCTGCTGGTGAAGTCGGGCCGGCGCTTCTCCATGAAGGCCGCGGCGCCTTCGCGCATGTCCTTGGAGCCGATGGCCTGCACGAGCATCCCGAGGCCGCTGGCGTAGGCGTCGCGCGTGGCGTTCCACCACACGTTGGACGAGATCTTCGCGATCTCGAGGTAGCGCGGGCTCATCCGGGCGAGCTCGGCCACCATCGAGTCGACGGCTCCCTCGAGCTCGCCGTCGGCCACGACCTCGTTGAGCCAGCCGAGCTCCAGCGCCTCGCGCGCGGGATAGCGGCGGCAGAGGAAGGCCACCTCCTTGGCGCGCTTCTCGCCGATGTTGATCGCGAGCAGGTTGGTGCCGCCGAGGACGGGGGCGCTGCCCACCTTGACCCCGGTCTGGCCGAGCCAGGCCGACTCGACCGCGATCGCCAGGTCGCACGCGACCACGAGCTCGTTGCCACCGCCGGCGGCGACGCCGTTGACGGCCGCGATGACCGGCTGCGGCGCCGTGCGGATCTGCTCGAACAGCTCCAGGCTGCCGTAGAACATCGAGCGCAGCTCGTGCACGTCGGGGTCGGCCAGGTTGCCCAGGAAGCCGCCCGCGCAGAAGGAGTCCTCGGTCCCGGTGATCACGATCGCGGTGGTGTCGGTGGCCGACGCCTTCTTGATGGCCGCGATCATCGTGGCGCACATGTCGGGGTCGTAGGCGTTCTTCCGGTCGGGCCGGTTGATCCGGATCCAGGTGGCCCCCGCGCGCTCCTCGACGAGGACGTCCTCGTTCGCCTGCGCGCCGGTCGACTCAGCCATGCTCGGGCTCCTCTTCTCGTGACTCCGGTGACGGGTCGTTGCTCCACGCGACCAGCAGCTCGGCTGCCTCGCGGCACGACATCCCTTCGGTGACCCCGGCCGCACGGGCCAGGTCGTTGGCGGCACTGATGACCCCGGTCTCCCAGCTGCTCATCGCGTCGCCCATGCGGGCCGTGCGCGCGTCGACCGCGGCGCCCGGCACCCCCCGGGCGGAGAGCACGGGGAGGGCGGCGACTCCGGAGCGGTCGCGCCCCATCCCGCCGTCGGAGCAGATGAAGGCGTGGGGCATGAACTTCTCGAGGTAGGGCACCGCGCTGCGGCCGGTGTGGCCGGCGGTGACCAGGACGTTGGTGCCGCGGTCCTCGGGGAGGCCGAAGGCGATCGAGTCGGTGCACACCACGGTGCGCCCCGATGGGTGCTCGAGCATCGTGCGGCGGTTGGTCACGTCGGAGGCGGACGCCGGCGCGACCACCGCGCCGCTCAGCATCGCGCGGGCCGCCTCCTCGACGCCCTGCCCCTCGCGCACGCCGAGGTCGCGCGCCGGCTGGTTGGCGAAGGAGATCCGGCCGTGGGTCCAGACGTCGACGCCGTCACCGAGCAGGACGCCCGAGACGTCGACCGTCGCGGCCGGGAGGTCGCGCGCCTCGAGGTACCACAGGCCGGCGATCGACGCGCCCTGCGGGCCGATGCCGCAGTCGAGCCCGATCGAGCCGGCCGGTGCCCGCGCAGCCAGGAACCTGGCCGGCAGCACGCCCGAGTAGGACGCGTTGACCACGACGTCACGGCCCCGGTTGACCTCGTCGACGTCGTAGGCCGAGTCGACGGCCACGACGTGCGCGTCACCGAGGTCGAGCACGATGCGCTGTCCGGCGCTGTTGCGCTCCTCGCCCGTCATGCCACCACCTCTCACCGCGTGCTGTCGAACGTGATGATCGGCACTCTATAGAAAGGGATAATCATAGTCAAGAATTAGCACGCTGGAGGAGGAGCAGGTTGTAGTACTGCGCCCCCGATCCTGCCCCGCCCGCCATGGCCGTGCGCGCACCGACCACCTGACGGTCGCCCGCCTCGCCGCGCAGCTGGCGCACGGCCTCGACGATCCGCAGGGTCGGGGCTCCCCAGCCGATGTGGCTGTGCGACATGAGCCCACCGTCAGTGTTGACCGGCAGGTCGCCTCCGAGCGAGATGTCGGTGTCGTCGAGGAAGTCCGCTCCCTCGCCCTGGCCGCAGAAGCCCAGCACCTCGAGCTGGCGGACGACCTCGAAGGAGTTCACGTCGTACACCGCGAGCACGTCGAGGTCATCGTGGGTGAGCCCGGACGCCTCGTAGGCGCGGCGGGCGGCGTCGGCGCCGATCATCCCCACCTCCTCGTACCGCGCAGGCTGGACGTACTGCTGGCGGTGCCACTCGCACCCGCCGCCCACGATGCGCACGACGGGGCGGTCGAGGTCGCGGGCCCGGTTCTCGGAGGTGATCACCATCGCGGCCGCGCCCTCGTTGGCCAGGCACAGGTCGAGCCTGCCGAAGGGCTCGGCGACCCGCGGCGCGGCCATCACGTCGTCGATCGTGTAGGGGCCGCGACCGTGCATCACCGCCTCGGGGTTGGCATGGCCGTGGTTGCGGATCGCCACCGCGACGCGCGCGATCCGCTCCCACTCCACGCCGTAGGTGTGGAGGTAGCGCTGGGCCACGAGTGCGAACTGGGCCGAGGTGAAGGCGCCCCAGGTCGCGACGAACTCGTTGTCGGGTCGGGTGTACGACGCCACCGAGCCGCCGCCGAGCTCGCCGGCCTGGCCGCCGAGCACCAGCACGTTCGTGCACAGTCCCGCGCCGATCGCCGCGGCGGCCTCGAGCGCCGCCGGGATGCCCTGGGGGTAGGTGTCGGAGATCCAGCGCAGGGGTCGGCCGAGCATGCTGCCCCAGTCGAGGGACCCGGGGTGGAAGACCGTGCCTCCCGGGCCCGGCCAGCGACCCGCGATGCCGTCGATCTCGTCAAGCGTCATGCCGGCGTCGGCGAGCGCCGCCTGCGCGGCCGCCAGGCACGCCTCGAGCGTGGTGGTGCCGTCGAGCCGTCGCGCCTGCCGGGTCACGCCGACGCCGGCGACCGCGACCCGGGGGAAGCTGCTCACGACCCGACCCGGGCGACGATGGCCTTCTTGTCGAACTTGCCGACGAGGTTCTTCGGGAGCTCGGGGAGCACCTCGAACCGGCTGGGCACCTTGATCGAGGCCAGGCCCTGCGCGGTGCACCAGCGTGCGAGCTCGGCCGCGTCGGCCACCTGTCCGTCGCGGAGGACGACGGCGGCGCAGAGGGACTCGCCCCACTCGGGGTCGGGGAGCCCGACGACCGCCACCTCGAGCACGGCCGGGTGGTTGAACAGGACCTCCTCGACCTCCTTGGGCGCGATGTTGTGGCCGCCCCGGATGACGAGGTCCTTGATCCGGTCGACGATGTAGAGGTAGCCCCGCTCGTCAAGCCGGCCGACATCGCCGGAGTGCATCCAGCCGTCGACGAGCGCCTCGCCGGTGCGCTCCTCGTCGCGGTAGTAGCAGCTCATCACGTGGGGGCCGCCGAAGATCACCTCACCGCGCTCCCCCACACCGACGTCGACGCCCGTGGTCGGGTCGACGACCCGCACCACGACGCCCATCGACGCGCGACCCGCCGAGGCGAACAGGTCCGACTCGCCCGCCAGCGCCCGGGCGTGGTCGTCGCGGCGCAGCAGGGTGCCGATCGAGGCGATCTCGGCCATGCCGTAGAGCTGGATGAACTTCGGTCCGAAGCGGTCGACGAGCTGACGGACGCGCTCGGCGGGGATCGAGGAGGAGCCGTAGGCCAGCACGACGAGGGAGTCGAGCTGGCTGTCGTCCTCGACCTGCTCCAGCAGCCGGTACAGCATCGTCGGCACGAGGAACGAGTGCGTGACCGCGTCGCGCTGCACGCGGGCGGCGAACCGACGCGGGTCGAAGCCACGGCTGTCCTCCATCCCGAGGGCGGCACCCCGGAGCAGGCAGGGGGCGAAGGTGATGTTGACGCTCGAGTTGTGGGGCAGCTGCACGAGGTAGCGGCTGTCCGGGTCGATGTCGTACTCCAGCGCGGTGACCGTCGCGTGCTGGAGCATCGCGGCGAAGCTGAACAGGATGCCCTTCGGCACACCGGTCGTCCCGCTGCTGTAGACGATGCACGCGTCGTCCTCGGACCCGGCCTGGAAGCGGGACGGGTGGTCCCCGGCGGGCGCGGCTGCGCAGCGGGCGTCGTACCCCTCGGGGCCGTCGGTGTCCGCGCCGAGGTAGGCGATGTCGCGCTCCGCGCACTCCGGTGCGAGAAGGTCCTCGAACTCCGCGCACCCGATCATCAGGACGGGGAGGGCGTTGCCCAGGACCTGCCCGAGCTCACGTCGGTCGAGGCGGAAGTTGAGGCCGACGTAGACCGCACCGACCTTGGCGCACGCGACCATCACCTCCACGACCGTCCGGCCGTTGGGGACGTAGAGCGCGACCCGGTCGCCGACCCGGACGCCGAGCTCGTCGGTGAGGACGTGGGCCAGGCGGTTGGTCCGCTCGTGGAGCTCGCGGTAGGAGAGGTCGCCGTCCTCGCCGAACCAGGCGATCGCGTCGGGCCGCTGGACCGCGTGACGCGCGACGGCGTGACCGAGGTTCATCAGGGGGCCTCCTCGTCGGGGGCGAACATCGGGAGCGTCACGTCGCCGAAGGACTGCCACGCGACCCGCACCCGCTGGCCGATGCGGACGTCGTCGGGATCCACGCCCACCAGGTTGGTCATCAGCTCGAGGCCCTCGTCGAGGTCCACGACGGCGAGCACGTACGGCGGGTCGAAGCCGGGCTGCGGGGCGCGGTGCACGACCGTGAAGCTGTAGACCGTGCCGCGCCCGGCGCTCTCCACCCACGACCAGCTCGCCGACCGGCACGCCTGGCAGACGAGGTGGGGCGGGAAGAACGCCTGTCGGCAGTCGTCGCAGCGCGGGTGCAGGAGCAGGCCACGCGCCGCGGCGTCCCAGAACGGCTGGGTCAGTGCGGAGGGCTCGGGGAGGGGACGCACCGGCGCCACCCCGCTCAGCGGTGCGTCCACTGCGGGGTCCGCTTGGCGAGGAACGCGTCGATCCCCTCGGCGGCGTCGGCGGACCCGAAGGCGGTGGAGAACAGCGTCCGCTCGGCCTCGACGCCGGCCGTCAGCGGAGCCTCGAAGGCGGTGCGCACGGCCTGCTTGGCGAGCTTCTGCGCGACCGCCGATCGCGACGCGATCGTGGCAGCGACCTCCTCGGCGAGCTCGAGCCAGCCGTCCTCGGGCGCGACCCGCGACACGACGCCCATGGCCAGCGCCTCGTCGGCGTCGAGCACCCGGCCGGTGAGGACGATGTCCATCGCCACGGCCTTGCCGACGGCGCGCGGCAGCATCTGCGTGCCACCGGCGCCCGGCAGCAGCCCGAGCATCGTCTCCGGCAGGCCCAGCTTGAGGGTGGGCGAGGCGACCACGACGTCGCACATCATCGCGAGCTCCGCGCCACCGCCGAGGCAGAAACCGGAGACGGCCGCGACCGTCGGCGTGCGCAGCTCGCGCAGCACGGTCCAGTCCCTGGTCCGGCTGCCGTCGAAGGCGTCCATCGCGGTCCGCCTGCCCAGCGACCGGAGGTCGGCACCGGAGGCGAAGACCTTGTCCGACCCGGCGATGACGATCGCGCGGACGTCGGGGTCGATGTCCGCGGCCGCCGCGAAGTCCGCGAGGCTCGCGAGCAGGTCGTCGGTCAGCGCGTTGCGCGCGGAGGGGTGGTCGATCCGCAGGACGACGTAGCCGTCGCGCGGCTCGACGTGGAGGGTGCCCTGCTCGCTCACGAGGGTCGCTCCGCGAGCAGCAGGGACGCTGCCTCCCTCACGGGCATGCCCTCCCGGACGCCGAGCGCGGCCGCGAGGTCGTTGCACACGCTGATGCGACCGACGGCGTAGCCGCGGAAGGCGTCGCCGATGGGCGCGGTGCGGCCGTCGATGCAGGCGCCCGGCAGGCCGTGCTCCTGCGCGGTCCTCAGACCTGTCGTGCCGGAGTCGTTCTTGGACCGGCCACCGTCGTGGCAGATGAAGCCCCACGGGTCGGCCTCGACCAGGAACTTCGCGCCCGAGCGGCCGGTGTGCCCGGCGGTGACGAGCACGCTGCGACCCTCGTCCTCGGGGTAGGCCCACACGATGGAGTCGGTGACCACGACCCGTCGCCCGGACTCGTGCTCCTCCACGACCTCGCGGCGGATCTTGTTGCCGACCTCGGTGTCGACCGGGTCGACGTCGCGGAGCAGCCGTGCCGCCTGCGCCACGGGCATGCCGACCTCGACGCCGACGCGCTCGGCGGGGTAGTTGACGTAGGAGATCTCGCCGGCCTCGAAGAGGTCGGGCCCGTTGCCGAGCTCGGCGCTCATCCCTGCAGCGGTCGCTGCCGGGATGCCGAGCGCCTCGAGGTACCACAGCCCGGCGATGCCGGCGGCGTCCGCGCCGACGCACGCGTCGTGCCCGATGACGCCTCGTGGGCGGTGGACCGCCATCATCCGCGCCGGCAGCACGCCGACGTACGACGCCGCGACGACGACGTCGCGGTCGGTGTTGGTCTCGTTGACCCACCGGGCGGAGTCGAGCACGACGATTCGTCGGCCGTCCTGCTCCTCCACCACGTCCTGGTGCGACTCGCGCTCCCGCTGCAGCAGGGTGCGCTCGTGGTCGTGGTCGACCTGCGGCATCGCGGCCTACTTCTCGCCGTTGGAACGCAGGCCGAGCTCGATCTCTCCGATCAGGGCACGGTGGACGTCGTTGCTGCCCTCGACGATCTGGAGGATCTTCGAGTCGCGGTAGAAGCGGCCGACGCGGTACTCCGGGGACACACCCGCCGCTCCGAAGACCTGCATCGCGTCGGTGGCGCTGCGCTGGGCGATGTCGCTGGCGTACATCTTCGCCATGCTCGTGAGCTGACGGGCCCGACGCCCCTCGTCCATCGCCTGCGCGGTCTCGCGCACCAGCAGGCGGGCGGTCTCGACGCCGACGACCATGTCGGTGATCTTGGACTGCACGATCTGGAACTCGGCGATGTTGCGACCGAAGACCTCGCGGTCGCGGGCGTAGGCCACCGTGTCGTCGAGGCAGGCCTGGGCGACGCCCACCGAGCGGGCCGCGACGCCGAGGCGCCCGCGCTCGACCGCCGTCATCGCCGCCGGGAAGCCGTCGCCCTCCTCGCCGAGCAGGGCCTCCGGTCCGACGCGCACGTTGTCCAGGGAGATCTCTCCCGTGGTGATCGGGCGGAAGCCGAGCTTGTCCTTGTAGGGGTGGAACGTCATGCCGGGGGTGTCACGCGGGATGATGAACGCCGAGACCCCGCGGTGCCGCAGCGACCGGTCCATGGTGGCGAAGGTGACGATGAAGTCGGCCACGTCGAGGTTGGAGATCCAGGCCTTGGCGCCGTTGATCACGAACGAGTCGCCGTCGCGGCGGTAGGTGGTGGTCATCCCGGCCACGTCGCTCCCCGAGCGGGGCTCGGTGACGCCCGCGCCGCCGAACATGCGGCCCTCGGCGAGCGGCTGGAGCCACTGCTTCTTCTGCTCGGTGGTGCCGAACGCCTCGATCGCTGCCCCGACGAGGCCGGAGGGCATGGAGACGAACGTGCCGAGGATGTGACAGGTCTTCGAGACCTCCTCGATGAGCTCGGCGAAGGTGACGAAGTCGAGACCGAGGCCCCCCATCTCGGGCGGCAGCACGCCACCGAAGAAGCCGAGGTCCGCCATCGAGTCGAGGATGTCGCGCGGGATCTGCTCCTCGAGGTCGTACTGCGCGACACGCGGCGCGACCTCACGCTCCATGAACTCAGCAGCCATGGACAGAAAGGCGCGACGCTCTTCAGGGGTGGCGCTCATGACCCCTCCCGGATCCGTGTCGTTCATAATGATGATTATGATTACTGTCGTTGCGTCCTGTCAACTCGCCTGCCGCACGCCGGCACCAGCTGGCAGGGGTACGGCTACGGCTGGCCGCCGTCGACCGCGATGACGGCGCCGGTGGTGTAGCTCGACGCGTCGGAGGCGAGGTAGAGCGCCGTCCCGACGATCTCCTCGGGCTCGCCGCCCCGGCCGAGCGCGAAGGTCCTGGCCCGCTTCGCGAACACCTCGGCGTCCCAGGCCTTGCTGATGTCGGTGAGGAAGGTGCCGGCCATGATCGCGTTGACCCGGACCGTCGGGCCGTAGGCGTGGGCCAGGCCCGTGGTCAGCGCGTTCAGCCCGGCCTTGGCCGCCGCGTAGGGAAGGATGTGCGGTCGCGGCCGCACGGCGCCCATGCTCGAGATGTTGATGATCGAGCCGCCCGAGCGGGCGGCCATCCGCTCGCCCACGAGCACGGACAGCCGGAACGGACCCTTGAGGTTGACGTCGACGACCTTGTCGAAGAGGGCCTCGGTGATGCTCGTCGCGCTGTCGTAGACGGGCGACATGCCGGCGTTGTTGACGAGCACGTCGATCGGCCCGAGCTCGTCCTCGACGCGGTCGACGAAGGGCTCGAGCGCGTCCCAGTCGCCGACGTGCAGCCCGAGCCCGAGCGTCCGCCGACCGGACTCCGCCGCCACCTCGCGGGCCACCTCCTCGCACTGGCCCGCGTCGCGGCTGGCCACCACGACGTCGGCGCCGGCGCGGGCGAACGCCCCCACCATCGCGCGACCCAGTCCCCGGCTCCCGCCGGTCACCACCACGGTGCGACCGGTCAGGTCGAACAACGACGTCTCCGTCATGCGTCTCCACTCCTCGTGCCGGCGTGAACCCGCCGACCAGTCTTCTGCACGATGTCCTGCACGGCGAGGTAGCCGTAGGCCATGGCCCGGCTCAGCGAGTACCCGGAGTTGTAGCCCACCCCCGCCGCGGCGCGCGCGGACGCCTCGCCGACGACGTACAGTCCCGGGACCTCCCGGCCGTCGGCGTCGAGCAGCCGTCCGACCTCGCCGGTGACCACACCGGACGCCGCGATGCCGGTCGACAGCAGCCGCAGGCGCATGCCGTGGAACGGACCCTCGGAGATCGGACCGACGCACGGGTTGGGCTGCTGGTTGCCGTCGCCGCGGAAGCGGCGGACCGACAGGTTCGAGCCGCGGTCGAACAGCGGGTCCTCGCCGTCGCCGGCGGTCCGGTTGTAGGTCGCGACCGTCGCAGCGAGTGCCGCGCCGTCGACGCCCAGGGCCGCGCCGAGCTCCTCCAGCGTGTCCGCGGAGGTCACCAGGCCGTCGGGGTAGTCCTGCCCGGGCATGGCCGGCCCGAGCCCGTACTTCCGGTGGTGCTGCTCGTCCCAGACCATGAAGATCGGGAAGCGGGTCTCGGCGTCCCCGTCCCCCAGGACGGCCTTGACGATCGCGGAGTGGAAGGAGTCGTCGGCGAAGCGATGGCCCGTGCCGTCGACGATCACGGTGTGGGGCAGGCAGTGCTCGTAGCAGGCGCGGTAACCGCTGTCGCCCTCGAAGGCGGGCGTGGCCAGGCGGTAGCCGGGCAGCACCGGAGCCGCCCACGGCGGCAGCTTGGCGATGCCGCCGCCCAGGCCGGCCACGAGCGCGCGAGCGTCACCGCGCAACGAAGGCGGTACGACGGTGCCGCCGTCCGCGGGCGTGATGCCGGTGAACTCCTCCATGAGCGGGGCGTTCCAGTCGTGCGCGCCGGTCGCGACCACGACAGCACGGGCGTGCAGCTCGGTCCCGCCGTCGGGGGTGTCGCAGGCGACCCGGAACCCTTCACCGTCGCGGACGATCCCGGTCACCCGGTGGCCGGTGCGGACGGGGACACCGCGGTCGAGCACCGCCTTGTAGAAGGGGGCAGCGATGCCGGTGCCGAACGTGAGCACCTTCGCCGCTCGGCGCTCGGCGACGAGGTCGAGGTCCCACGCGGTCTTGCTGGACATGCCGCCCCACGACAGCATCTCGCCGTAGGTCACGCCGACCGGGAAGTGCGGCGAGAACAGCAGCTCGTCGAAGCGCTCGCCGAGCTGGTTGCCGTCGTACGGCGACGAGGTGAGGTAGCGGCCGGTCGGGACCGAGCCGTCCGCGTGCGGGTAGTAGTAGTCGGGGTAGTCGGGCACGAGGTCCCAGGTGATGACCCCGGAGCGTTCGAAGTACTCGGCCGCCTCTGCCGCGGCGCTCATCCACTCGCGCGAGCGCTCCTCGTCCAGGCTCGCGACGTCCTTGCGCGCCGCCCAGCGGACGTAGTCGAGGGTGTCCTCGAGGGAGTCGGGGATGCCGCGCTCGCGGGCGACGTGGTTGCCGCCGACCCAGACCTGCCCGCCGGAGTAGGCCGCTGCCCCGCCGACCTTCTCGCCCGCCTCCAGCAGGACGGCGTCCAGGCCCCGGTCCGCGGCGACGACGGCCGCGGAGAGGCCGCCCATGCCTGCGCCGATGATGGCGACGTCGACCGACGTCACCGGCTGGTCCATGCTCACGGAGCTCCTCCGTCTCGTCGTACGTCGCGTGGTGTGCGCCGGCGCCCCGCCCACGGGACGTCGCCGGCCGGTGGCGGGTCGCCCTCGGGATCACCGAGGCCGTCGCGGCTGATGCCGATCCGCACGAAGCTCAGCTCGATGCCGAGCTCGTGCGCCGCCCGGCGTGCCGGTTCCGCACCGAGGTCCCGGGCGGCGGCAGCCCCGCGCGGCACGTCCACGCGGTAGACCGAACGCTCCCCCACGCCCCCGACGCGCACCGTGAAGACGTCGTCCGCCTCGAAGAGCAGCTCGGCCAGCTCGACCGACTGCTCGCGGTCGGCGACCTCGAACTCGGCGACGACGGTGGCGACGTCCCACCCCTCGGGCCCGGGGTCGTCGCCCACGGCGGGCGGGCGTGATCCTCCGCCGAGGGTGGGACGCCCGGCCACCAGCTCAGATGTAGGCGACAACGTCGTCGCCCTCGACGACGACCTCGTAGGAACGCACCCGCATCCGGTCGGGGTCGGTGACGGAGCGACCGTCCTTCAGCCGGAACTTGTAGCCGTGCCACGGGCACAGCACCACCCGGTGCTCGACGTCGTCGCCGCTGTACTCGTAGGTGTGCGGCTCCGACGGGAGCATGTAGCCCTGCACCCGACCGAAGCAGAGCGGGGCTCCGTGGTGGGGACAGATGTTGCGGATCAGGTGCAGGCGGCCCTGGTCGTTGATGAGCGCGTAGGACCGTCCGGCCGCGGTGACCTCCGTGTTGGACCCCGGAGGGACGTCGGCCGCGGCAGCGAGGACGTGGCGGGTGCCGCGTCGCTGGGCAGGCTGGGTCGTCATCCGGGCTCCCTCACAGACGGTCGCCGTAGACGGCGACCGGGTTGTCGACGCAGATCTTCTGGAGCAGCGCGCGGTCGATGCCCGCGAGCGCGAGCTTGGGGTCGTCGAAGTCCCAGTGCGGGTAGTCGCTGCTGAACAGCAGCGTCTCCTCCGCGTAGACCATCTCCAGCAGGGTGGCGAGGTGCTCTCGCCGGTGGGGCTCGATCATCGGCTGGGTCGTGAAGCGGACGTTGCGACGGATGTACTCGCTGGGCGCCTTCTTCAACCACGGCACCTCGTCGCCGAGGCCCTTGCGGTCACGGTCGAGCTTCCACATGATCTCCGCGGCCCAGGCGAACCCGCCCTCGCAGATGATGTACATCAGCTCGGGGAACTTCTCGAAGACGCCGTGGCAGACCAGGCTCAGCAGGTTGGACTGGTGGATCTGTGCGAGCGCCGTGTGCCACTCGATGTAGTAGGTGGGCGTTCCCGCCATCCGCGGGGCCTGCGCGAAGACGTTCTCCGTGCCGCTGGGGTGCACCATGATCGGCAGGCTGTACTTCTGGGCCGCCTCGAAGATCGGGTAGTAGTGCCGGTCGCCGTGGAGGATCGTGTGCAGCGGCAGGAAGATCGAGGTGATGCCCGGGCGGCCCTGGACGCGCTCGATCTCCTTCACCGCGAGCGACGGGTCCTGCGGCGCGACCGCGAGGGCACCGCGGTAGCGGGGGTCGACGGCGAGCCACTGCTCGCACATCCAGTCGTTGTAGGCCGAGGCCACGGTGGCCGCCACGTCCGGGTCGGGGAAGGCGCCGATGCCGAAGAGCTGCCCGGCGATCAGGATCCCCTTGTCGATGCCGTGGCCGTCGAAGAGCTGCTTGGCGGAGAAGATCGGGTCCGTCGCGGGCGCCTCGCCGTTGTGGACCGCGTCGTCGCGGTAGGCGCCGGCGGAGTTGATGTAGAGGTAGTCCAGCGGGAGCACGTACGACGCTGCCGCGAAGCGGCTCGCCCACGAGGCCTCTCCCCCGATGCCGAGCTTCCGCTGCCACGCCTCGGTCATGTAGGGCCTGAGGTCGCGCAGGCCGTCCTTGAAGTTGGGGTGGACGTCGCTGTCCACGATTCCCGTGATCCCGCGGGGACCCGTCGGGCGCTCGGTCTCGGTAGCGGTCATGCTCCTGCCCTCCAGAACGTCACTTCGTAGTAATGATGATGATGATTACGTGAGATCGACGTCACGTCAACCGTCAGCTGCCGGGCGCCGGGCGCCGAGCCGGGCGGCAGCTGCCGCCGCAAGGGCGGCGGTCAGGGCGCTGGCGAGGAAGGAGGAGCCGTACCGCGCGCCGCCGACCACCGAGGTCGAGGCCACGACCAGCGCGACCTGCGCACCTGCAGCCGAACCCATCCCCCGCATCAGCGAGTTGAGCCCCGCGGCCGCCCCGACACCCTGCGGGGGCACGGCCGCCATGGCGACCGCAGGCAGGAGCGGGAACGCCATCCCGATGCCGATGGCCGCGACCGTCGCGAGCACGAGGACGACGGGCATCGTGCGCGGCAGCACGCCCAGCGCGAGCATGGCCGCGGCGCACACGAGGTTGCCCCACACGATCGTGCGGACGAATCCCGTCCGCCGTCCGGCGAGTGCCCCGACCACGGCCATCGCGACCGCGCCCGGGACCAGGAACAGTCCCGCCGCGACCGGCCCCAGGCCGTACCCACCCAGCCCGTCCTGCACCAGCTGCGGGACCACCACGAAGAGGCCGAACAGGGCTGCGGCGTTGAGCACGGTGGCGACGCAGACCAGGCCGGTGACCGGGCTGGCCAGCACCGAGACGTCGATGAAGGGACTCGGGGAGCGACGCATCCACATGGCTGTTGCGACGAGCGAGGTCGCGGCGACGACAGCCCAGCCGACGGTTGCCCGACCGGTGGCGCCCGAGATCCCGACCTCCGTCAGGGCAGTCAGCACCGCGAAGAGCGAGAGGGCCACCAGGCCCGCTCCCGGTACGTCGACGGCTCCCTCGGCCGCGCCGCCGCTCTCGGGCGCCTGCCACCACAGCAGCGCCGTGGACGCGACGCCCAGGCCGATCCCGGCGGCGAAGAGCGTGGTCACGCCCAGGTGGGCGGTGACCAGCCCGCCGAGGAGGAAGCCCACGGCCGGCCCCACGGCCACCACCCCGGAGAGCACCGCGATGCGCGACGCCCGCGACGCCACCGGCACCAGCTCCTGCAGGGCGGCCACCTGCAGCACGAACACCCCGGCGGAGAAGCCCTGGAGCCCTCGTCCGACGGCGACGACCAGGGCGTGGTCGCCACCGACGAAGCAGGTCGCCGCACCCACGGCGTAGGCCGCACTGACCGCGACGGTCAGCCGGCGGCGTCCCCACAGGTCGCCCAGCCGCCCCATCAGTGGAGCCGAGATCGATGCTCCGAGCAGGAACGCGCTGAGCAGCCACCCGTTCGCGGTCGCCGAGAAGCCGCGTTCCTCGACCAGCACCGGCAGGGCGGGGATGAGCAGCGTCTGGGTGGATGCCGGCAGCGACACCGAGAAGCAGAACGCGAGGAGGGCCCCGTTCTTCACGAGGCCCTCACTCGCGCCGCGCGCCGGGCGGGCCCGCGCTCAGCTGCTGCTCTCGAGGCAGGACACGACACCGGTCTTGTAGTCGGGGTAGTCGCCCTCGGCGTCGGCAACCGCGTCCTGGTAGGCGCTCAGCACCGCGTCGGCGTCGGCTCCCGCCTCGGTGGCGGCGTCCTTCCACTCCTGGAGGACGCCGTCGTAGCCGGCGTCGCGGAGCTTCTCGACCTCGTCCTCCGGCAGCGCG
The DNA here is from genome assembly GCF_057656315.1 of Nocardioides sp. Soil_C_8. Lineage (NCBI taxonomy): Bacteria > Bacillati > Actinomycetota > Actinomycetes > Propionibacteriales > Nocardioidaceae > Nocardioides > Nocardioides sp. Soil_C_8. The sequence goes on along the minus strand of NZ_JBDGKQ010000005.1, from coordinate 259,357 downwards.
TAGAGCTCGGCGCCCGCCTCCTTCACGGCCTCGCACGAGATCTCGTCGAACTGCGCGTCGAACTCGGCGATCTTGCCGGGCACCTCGGAGTTGACCTCGTCGATGACCTCGCGCTGCTCGTCGGTGAGCGAGTCCCACAGCTCCTGGCTCATCGACAGGGCGTTGGCGCTGGCCACGCCCATGCCGGTGTCGGTGAAGCTGCCGACGACCTCGGGGTACTTCAGCGGACCGACGAAGCCGAAGGGGACTCCGTAGACGCCGTCGAGCAGGCCACGGTCGAGCGAGCCGTAGACGTCGGCGAGCTCCATGTTGATGATGTTGGCACCGGCGGCGCCCATCACCTTCGAGCTGCGGTCGTTGCCACGGATCCGGACGCCCTGGAGGTCGTCGACGCTCTCGACGGGGTCCGTGGTGCCGAGGGCGCTCGACCCGCCGATCGCCCAGGCGAGCGGGTGCAGGCCCTTCGCCCCGAACTCCTCGGCCACGGGCCCGCCCTCGTCCGCCGCCAGCTCGGCCATCGCGGCGGAGACGGCGGGAGAGTTGGAGCTCTGGAACGGCAGCTCGTGGACGCTGGTGACCGGGAACGTCGTGGTGTAGAGGGTCGGCATCACCTGCGACACGTCGACGCGGCCGTCGGTCAGGCTCTCGACGATGTCCGGTCCCTTCACCAGGGTGCCGTCCCAGTAGGCGTCGAAGGTCAGCGACCCGTCGGTGCGCGACTCGACCTCGTCCATCCACCAGGCCCAGACCTGCCCGATGGGGGTCTGCTCGCCGGTGTGGTAGCCGAAGCTCAGCGTGCGCGAGTCGCTCGCCGATGCGCCGTCGCCGTCACCGCCGCAGGCGGCGAGGGAGGCAGAGAGCGCGAGCGCTCCGGCGATCGCGGCGATCCGCGTCCTGCGAGTGGTCGTCCGAGGTGCCATGGGGAGGTCTCCTTCGTCGACGCCTGCATGGGTGCAGGTCGTGATAATCATGATGATGATAATGCGATATCCTCGACGTGTGTCAAGGGTCACAGCCCTCCCGCACGGGCTGGTCTGGAGGAGTGGTGGAGAGATGCTGACGAGTGACGAGTGGCGGCCCGTCCGGGTCGCCGCGGCCCGGACGATCGCCGATGGCGTGGTGGAGCTGCGCCTGTCCGACCGCGACGGCAAGCCGCTGCCCGACTGGGAGCCCGGCGCCCACATCGAGGTCGAGACCACCGCCGGCATCCGGCAGTACTCGCTGTGCGGGGAGCACGACGGCGACTACACGATCGCGGTCCTGGACGAGCCCCGGGGACGCGGAGGCTCACGCGTGCTGCACGAATCCGGCGTCGTCGACGCCGAGATCCGGATCAGGGGTCCGCGCAACCACTTCCACCTCACAGACGACGCCGAGGACTACGTCCTCATCGCCGGAGGGATCGGCATCACGCCGATCAAGGCGATGGCGCAGCACCTCGCCGCGACCGGCCGCCCGTGGCGACTGCACTACGGGGGCCGCACGGCAGCCACGATGGCGTACGTCGACGAGCTGCGCGCGCTCGACGCCGACCTGGTCTCGGTGTGCCCCGAGGACACCGACGGGTTCCTCGACCTCCGCGGCATCCTGGGCGACGCCGACGCGGGCACCGTCGTCTACTGCTGTGGCCCGCCCGGGCTGCTCGACGCCGCCGCCGTGGCGGTCGCGGAGTCACCCGCACGCGAGCTGAGGGTCGAGCGCTTCACGGCCGCGACCCCGGTCGTCACCGACCCGGCTGACGCAGGCGAGGCCGGTGAGGAGACCTTCGTGGTCGAGCTCGCCGCCAGCGGCATCGAGGTCGAGGTCGGTCCGGGCCGGTCGATCCTCGAGGCCGTTCGCGAGCAGCTGCCCGACGTGATGTCGTCGTGCGAGGACGGCTACTGCGGGACCTGCGAGACGCCGGTCATCGAGGGCGTCCCCCTCCACCGCGACACGGTCCTCTCCCCGTCGGAGCAGGAGTCCAACGAGACGATGATGATCTGCGTCGGGCGCTCCTGCACCAAGCGGCTGGTGCTCGACCTCTAGGCCGCGGTCAGCGCGGGACCGGGCCCAGGTGGACGTTGCCCCCGTCGACGGTCAGGACGGTTCCCGTCACCCAGCCGGCACCGTCCGACCCGAGGTAGACCGCGGCGCTGGCGACGTCCTCGGGCGAGCCGAGCCGCCCCAGCGGGACCGCGTCGGCGCGACGCTCGAGGGCCTCGCCCATCCCCTCCTCGCCGTGGCGCTGGCGGAACGCCTCCTCCACGAGCGGGGTGAGGATCGTGCCCGGGGCGATCACGTTGACCCGGACGCCGTCGGGGGCATACTCCCGCGCCAGCTGGCGCCCGAGCGCGATGACGCCCCCCTTGGCCGCGGCGTAGGCCGGGATGTTGGGCAGGCCGACCAGGCCGGCGATGCTCGCCGTCAGGACGACGCTGCCCGCGCGCTGCTGGACCAGGTGGGGCAGGGCGGCGCGGACGGTGAGGAACGCGCCGGTGAGATTGACCGAGATGACCCGCGACCAGTCGTCGAGGGAGATCTCGTGCGCCCTGCCCTCGCCCGGGATCCCCGCGTTGGCGACGACGACGTCGAGACCGCCGAGGCCGGAGATCGCGAGGTCGACCGCGCAGCCGCAGTCGGACTCCGAGGTCACGTCGCCCACGTGGGCCAGGGCTCGCTGTCCTGCCGACCCGATCGCCTCCACGACCCGGCGTACGGCGTCGGCGTCGCGGTCGCTGCACACGACCGCGGCGCCCTCGGCGGCGTACGCCGTGGCGACAGCGCGCCCTAGCCCCGACCCCGCACCCGTGACCAGCGCGACCTTGCCGTCGAGCTGGCCCGGGCGCGGGCTCGTCTCCGGAGTCAGTTGGCCTTCGAGGGCAGCCACGTGACGATCTCAGGGAAGACGATGATGAGGAGCACGACGACCGCCTCGGCGAGGATGAACGGCACCACGCCACGGAACACCGACTCGACCTTCGCCTTCTTCACCACGCCCGAGATCATGAAGACGTTGAGCCCGAAGGGTGGCGTCAGGAGACCGATCTCGATCATCTTCACCGCGATGATGCCGTACCAGAGGCCGTCGAACCCGAGCGAGGTGATGATCGGGTAGGTCAGCGGCATCGTGAGCAGCAGGATCGACATGCCGTCGATGAGCGCGCCGAGGATGAGCAGCACCAGCAGGATGATCGCGACGACGACGTACTTGTTGACGTCGAGGCCCACGATCCACTGGGTCAGGTCCTGCGGGATGCGGGTGGTCACCAGGAACAGCGTGAACACCGAGCCGGCGATGATGAGCGCCATGAGCATGGCCGTGTTGGCGGCCGTCTCCTGCAGGGCCGAGGTGAGCCCGCGCCACACGCCGTTCTCGGTCTGCCGTCCCCGGATGAGCAGGACGAACAGCGACAGCAGCGCGCCGACCGCTCCTGCTTCGGTCTCGGTGAAGAACCCGCCGTAGATGCCGCCGAGCACGGCACCGGCGATGAGCGCGATGTAGAGGATCGACTCGATCTCACGGGGACTGATGAACGGGGCCTTGCCGTCATCGCGGGAGGACGGGAGCACTTCTTCCTCGCGGAGCTCGCCCACGGTCTCGGCGGTGTCCATCACGGCGACCGACGACGAGGCCGAGCCACCGGTGGTGCCGGCCCCGGCGCCCACGGTCGCGACGGAGGGCACGTGCTCGACCGGGGCGGTCTCCATCGAGCGCCTGGCGGTGAGGCTCACGGTGACCATGTAGGCGACCGCGGTGAGGATGCCTGGGACGACGGCGGCGAGCAGCAGCTGGCCGACCGACTCGTTGGTGAGGATGCCGTAGATCACCAGCACGATGCTCGGCGGGATCAGCACGCCGAGGGTGCCGGAGGCGGCCACGATGCTCGCGGCGTAGGCGACCTTGTAGCCGTGCCGGGTCATCTCGGCCACGCACATCCGTCCGAGGGTGACGACAGCGGCCGCGCTGGAGCCGGTGACGGCCGAGAAGCCGGCCGCGGACAGCACGGTCGCGATGCCGAGGCCGCCGGGGAGACGCCGTGTCACCCGCGCGGCGAAGTCGAAGATGTTCGCCAAGATGCCTGCGTTGGCGACGAAGACGCCCATCAGGATGAACATCGGGACCACCACCAGGGAATAGCTGCTGGTGGCCTGGTACGCCGCTGACGAGAGCGTCGCAGCCGTGCGGTCGAAGCCCGAGTTGAGCATCAGGCCGGTGATGCTGGCCGTGAGGAGGGCGGCGGCGACCGGCGCCTCCGCCATCAGCATGACGCCGAAGATGGCGAGGGAGATGAGGACGATCAGCTCGGGGCTCATGCGTTCACCGCCTCCAGCACGATCTCGTCCTCGATCTCCTCGAAGTCCTCACCCGTCCGCAGGGCCCGCAGGTCGTCCACGAGCCGGAAGCCGACGTTGATCGCGAAGAGCGCGAACCCGAAGGGGACCAGCACCTGGGCCGGCCAGGTCGGGTAGGCGATGAAGCCGGGGGTCACGTCGTGGTTCTCGATCGCGGCGAGCGCCCGGTCCAGGGCCTCCCAGGCGACCCAGGCGAGCACGACGACCGAGACGAGCGAGCCGGCCGACCGGAACACCAGGGCGGTCACGCGCGGGAGCCGGCTGGTCACCATCGAGGTCCGCACGTGGACCCCGATCTGCTCGGCGTAGCCCATGCCCAGGGCAGCGGCCGACAGCAGGAGCAGCGGCGCCACCTCGATGACCCCCTGGATCGACCGGTCGGTCAGCGTACGGCGGATGACGTCGGCGACGGTCAGCACCATGATGGCCGCGATGGCCAGCGCCCCGATCGCCGCAACGGCTGCGGTGAGACGTTCCACCACCTGTCGGATCATTGTTGCGTCCTCTCGTGAGTCGGCTCGGTCGCGCTCGCCCCGACTGGGACGTCCACGACGCGGGCCAGATGTTCCCCGATGACCTGCGCGGCGCCAGCCGCCTGCCTCGTGCCCTCGGCGCCTGCCAGCGCCGATGCCACGTCCGGGTACCCGGCGACGCGGACGACGTCCGCAGTGACGGGGAACCGTCCCTCGTGCAGTGCGTGGTCCGCCACGATCGCCCCCGAGCCCGGTTGGTCCGAGCTGCCCGCCAGGCGGTCGGCGAGCTCCTGCGGCGTCGTACCCGGCTCCGCGGTCAGGAGGGTCAGCAGCTGGACGGGCGCCTCGGCAGCCAGGTCGCCGCCGGCGTCCGGCGCCCACCTGCCCACGACGCCACGGAAGCGCGTCTTGTCGACGAACTCCTTCTCGTCGGCCTGCACCGACCCGAGGAACTCCGTCGAGGCGAACGCCTCGTCCATGGCGGAGGCGTCGTCGAACCTGAGCGCGGAGCACGCGTCGAATCCCGGGTAGGGCAGGAGCGGCTCACCACCCTCGAGGACGGCGTGGAACTGCTGGTAGCGACGCAGTCCCGGCATCCGGGACACGACGTCGGCGTGGCTGGTGCGCCAGTGCTGCTGGAAGCCCTCGAAGTCGAGCCCGTCGATGCGCGGGGCGGTGCCGAGCCGGACGATCATGCGTAGGCCCCCTCGACGTGGCGCACGGCGGCGAGGATCGCCTCGGCGGTCGCCTGCGGCTGCTGGTCCGGGAAGAAGTGGCCGCCGGGCACGGTCGCCGGGTGCACCTCGGAGCAGCGCTTGCGCCACTCGGCCTCGATGTCGAAGAGGTCCTTGAGGAGGCCGTCGGCTCCCCAGACCGGGAAGGTCGGCACCGACAGGCTGACGTCGAGGTCGGCCTTGTCGTGCTCGAGGTCGACGGTCGCCCCGGCGCGGTAGTCCGAGCACGAGGCCCGGATCATCTCCGGGTCGCGCCAGGCCGCGCGGTAGGACTCGAGCTGCTCGGCACCGAAGCCGTCCTCGATCCCGACGCCACCGTTGGTGACCAGGCAGTTCTCGAAGTAGTAGTCGGGGTCGCCGCCGATGAGCCGCTCGGGGAAGGGCGCGGGGAGGGGCAGGAAGTACCACTGCCAGAACCTGGCGGCGCGGGCGCGGTCGACGCCGTCGTACATCGCCCACGTCGGGACGACGTCGCACGGCACCAGCGCCTGCACCCGGTCGGGGGCGTCGAGCGCCATGCGGTGGGCCACCCGCCCGCCGCGATCGTGCCCGGCGACGACGAAGCGCTCGTGGCCCAGCTCCGCCATCACCGCGAGCTGGTCGGCCGCCATCGCACGGAAGGAGTAGGTCTCCCCCTCCCCCTCGGGCTTCGACGACCTCCCGTAGCCGCGGAGGTCGGCGCACACGACCGTGCAGTCCGCGGCAAGCACCTCCGCGACGTCGGCCCACTGGGCCAGCGTCTGCGGGTAGCCGTGCAGGAGGAGCACGGCGGGACCCGACCCGCCCTCGACCGCGTTGATCCGGACCTGACCGACCTCGACCGACCGAGCCGTGAAACCTTCGAACATCCAGCCACGCCTTCTCGTTACGGACACCGCGGGAAACCGCCGCGACACTAATCCGTGCCTAATCTGATAATGGTGACTATAGTCTCGGTGTGTGGCTCATCACAACACCCCCGAGCCGACGCAAGTAGACACTCCCCGGGCAGGCGTCAGCAGACGTGCCCACGAACGTCAGGAAGCAGATGAAGAAGTTCCGAGGCGCGACCTTCGCAGCCCTTCTCTCGACCGCAGCGCTCGCCCTGACCGCCTGCGGAGGCGACAGCAGCTCCGCCAGCGAGGGCGGCGAGCAGACGCTGACCTTCAGCTACATGGCCGGTGAGGCAACACCGATCGGCGAGGTGTGGACCTGGTGGATGGACGAGGTCGAGGACCGCTCCGGCGGCTCCCTCACCTTCGACCGCTTCTGGGACGCCACCCTGCTCGGCGCCACCGAGACGGTGGAGGGTCTTGGCGACGGCCGCGCCGACGTGGCCCAGGTGCTCCCCACCGTGTACGCCGGCCGGTTCCCGCTCAGCAGCGTCGGCGAGCTGCCGTTCGAGAGCTCCAACCCCGCCGCGGTCTCCCAGGCGCTCGGTGAGCTGGGCAGCGAGGAGGGCAGCCCGCTCAACGAGGAGTGGGGCGGCGTCGGCCTGGTCCCGCTCGCGTGGTCGATCGGCTCGTCCAGCGCCCTGGCGACCAACGAGCCCGTCGAGACCGCCGCCGACCTCGACGGCATGCGGCTGCGCGCCAACGACCGCGGCAGCAAGGTGCTCGCCGAGGTGGGCGCCAACCTCATCAACATCGAGCTCGCCGAGATCTACGGCTCCATGGACCGCGGCCTCGTCGACGGCATCTACGGCATCCCCTTCAGCTTCACCGGTCCGCTGAAGTACCCCGAGGTCGCCGACCACTTCACCGACCTCGGCATCGGCGTCTCCACCGTGAACGCCCTGTCGATGAGCCAGGACACGTGGGACTCGCTCTCCGACGAGCAGCGTGACGTGATCAGCGAGGTCAACGCGGAGGTCCCGGCCAAGATCGCCGAGGTCGAGCAGGAGTGGAACGACTCCTCGTGCGAGGCCGTGGAGGCGGAGGGCGACACCGCCTCCGTCCTCCCGCAGGCCGAGTCGGACAAGATCCGCGACGCCGGCAAGGAGATGGTGGACGAGGAGTGGCGCGACCAGGTCACCGAGGCCGGCGGCGACCCGGAGGCGTTCTACGACTCCTACCGCTCGGTGCTCGACGCGGCCGAGGCCGACAACCCCGGCGTCGAGACCGGCGTCGCGATCTGCGCGGCCGGCTGAGCGACGTACGCCGCCCAGCGACGCACGAAGGGCGCCACCCCGGTCGGGGTGGCGCCCTTTCGCGTGGCGCTCGGTCAGCGGGTCACGGCTGGACGAGCGGCGTGGTGTAGGTGCCGTCGTAGGCGCGGGCGGCCTTGCGCTGGAGCAGCTCCCACGTCAGGTTGAGGTAGTCGGCCTTCTCCAGCAGCGCCTCGACGGCGAGCGCGTGGTCCTCGGGCATCTCCGGCGCGTCGGCCGGCGACTGCACGTCGAGGCGCGCGACGTAGTCGAGCGTGCTGTGCAGTGCGGCCGCCTCGGCGATGTCGGCGCCCATCGTGATGGACCCGTGCCACGGGATGATGATGCAGACGTCGCCGTCCTTCATGGCCGGGGCGATCGACTTGATCTCGTCGTCGGGCGCGAGCGCGGTGCGCCCGCGGAAGTAGGTCGCCATGTTGTGCAGCACCCGCGGCTCGCGCCCGAGCGCCGCCTGCGCCGTGATCCAGAACCCGTGAGTGTGCACGATCGCGTTCACGTCGGGGCGCAGCATGTAGATGCCGTGGTGGAAGTCGATGCCCGGGCTCACCACGACGTCCGGGTCGGCCGAGCGTCCCTGGAAGTCGAGCAGGACGATGTCCTCGGCCTGCATCTCCTCGAAGGTCTTGCTGAGGCGGTTGGTCCAGTACAGCTCCTCGCCGGGGATCCGGACGCTGACGTGTCCGCCGATGCCGGTGCCGAGGCCCTGCGCGGCCATCGCACGACAGGCCGCGAGGACCTGGTCGCGCTGCTCTTCATAGGCCATGGGTCTGATTCCTTTCGTGGTGCTCTCGGGGAGTCGCCGGCGACCTGCCGACGAGGGGATGGAGGTTCATGGGGTGGCCCGGGCGACCAGGTCGGGTCCGACCGCGTCGAAGGAGGCCACTCCGCTCAGCATGAGGGCCGCGTCGAGCTCCTCGGCGAGGACGTCCACCGCCCGGCGCGCGCCGGCGGTGCCGGCTGCGGCGAGGCCCCAGACGATCGGGCGGCCGACCAGGCAGGCGGTCGCGCCGAGGGCCCGCGCCTTCAGCACGTCGCTGCCGCGTCGTACGCCGCTGTCGAGGTAGACCTCCGCCCGGTCGCCGACCGCGTCGACGACCTGCGGCAGCACGGAGAGGCTGGCCGGCGCCTGGTCGAGCTGGCGGCCGCCGTGGTTGGACACGACGACGGCGTCGGCGCCCAGGTCCACCGCGCGCAGGGCGTCGTCGGCGCGCATCAGCCCCTTCACGACCAGCGGACCCTTCCAGCGGGCGCGCAGCGACCGCAGGTCGTCCCACGACGCCGACGGGTCGAACTGGCTGTCGACGTAGGACGCCACCTCGACCGCGTCGCCGCCGAGGCCGGTGATGTTGGCAGCAGTGACGCGCGAGTGCCTGAGCAGGTCGCGCGTCCAGCGCGGGTGGGTGATTCCGTCGAGCACCGACCTCGGGGTGAGTCGCGGCGGCACCGTGAAGCGGTGCACGCGGTCACGGCGTCGGTCGGAGGACCGCGGCACGTCGACCGTCACGACGAGCGCCTCGTAGTGGCAGTCCCGCGCCCGGGTCAGCAGCCCGTCCACGACGGCAGGGTCACGCCAGAGGTAGGTCTGGAACCACAACCGGCCCTTCGGCGCCGCGTCGCGGACCTCCTCGATGGTGTAGGAGGACATTCCCGCCAGCGTGTAGATCGAGCCCATGTCCTGCATCGCCCGGGCCAGCCCCGGCTCGCCGTCGACGTGCACCAGCCCGCACAGCCCGGTCGGGGCACCCAGGACGGGTACGTCGACGCGTGCGCCGAGGACCGAGGTCGACCGGTCGACCTCGCTGACGTCGACGAGGTAGTGCGGGGAGAGCGCGACGGCGTCGAACGCCTCGAGGTTCCGCCGCATCGTGACCTCGTCAGAGGCCCCTCCGTCGACGAAGTCGAAGATCACCCGCGGGGTCGCCCGTCGCGCGGCCGCGCGGATCTCGGCGACGGAGCCGAGCCGGTCGAGCCGCGACTGCCGGCGGAGGGCTGGGTCACGGGCGTGGGCGAGCGCCTCGGTCGCCTGGCTGCGCGCCACGGTCAGGAGGTCGTGCACGCGCGCTCCTCACCGTGGAGAGACAGGACTGCCGCCGAGATCCATAAACTGTTATAACAATACCCATGAAAGCGTACGAAGCGCTAGCGTCGCAGCTCGTCCACCTGGGGGTGAGCGACGTCTTCGGCCTCATGGGTGACGGCAACCTCAAGCTCATCCCGACGCTCACACACACGCACGGGGTGCGGGTCCACGCGGCTCGCCACGAGGCGGGGGCGGTCGCGATGGCCGACGGCTACGCCCGCAGCAGCGGGCGGGTCGGCGTGTGCACGGTGACGCAGGGGCCGGGCCTGACCAACGCGCTGACCGCGCTGGTCACCGCCCATCGGGGTCGCACCCCGCTCGTCGCACTGGTCGGCGACACCCCGCTCGGCGTCAGGGGCCTTCCGCAGGACATCGACGAGGCCCCGCTGATCGCGGCGGCGGGCCTCACCGTCGCCCCGTTCGACCCGGCGACCGCCCACGCCGACCTGGCGCGCGCGTGGCGTACGGCGCTCGACCTGCGCCGGCCCGTGGTGCTGGTGCTGCCGACCGACGTGCAGGAGCTGCCGGCCGGCGACGCGGTCTGCGACCTGCCGCCGAGCGATCGTGCACCCCTCGCGCCCTCCTCGCTCGCCGAGGCGGCCGCTGCGCTGGAGTCCGCGTGCCGTCCCGTCGTGGTCGCCGGCCGCGGTGCCCTCGAGGCCGGGTGCCGCGACGACGTCGTGGCGCTCGCGGACCACCTCGGAGCGGTCCTGACCACCTCCCTCCCCGTCAACGGCTGGTTCGCCGGCCACCCCTTCAGCGCCGGGATCGCGGGCGGCTTCGCGCACACCGAGATGCGCGAGCTGCTCGGCGAGGCCGACGTCGTGCTGGCGCTCGGCGCCTCGCTCAACCACTTCACCACGCGCGGCGGCGGCCTCTTCTCCCCCGACGCGACGATCATCCAGGTCGACGAGGACCACGAGGCCCACGGCCGCTACACCCGGTTCGACATCGCGGTGGTCGGGGACGCCGGGGTCACCGCGCGCGAGCTCCGCGACCTGGTGTCGGCGGGCGAGCGGTTCCGCACCGGCGAGGTGCGTGCGCGCATCGCGCGAGGCACGGAGCCGGAGCCGGACGCCAGCGACCCGTCGGGCCTCGACCCGCGACTCGTCGCCCGCACCCTCGCCGACGCGTTGCCGACCGGCTCCGCGCTGGCCGTCGACGGCGGGCACTTCATGGGCTTCCCGTCGATGGACGTCCCCGTCGGCCGGCCGGCCGACTACGTGTTCAGCCTCGACTTCGGCTCGATCGGACTCGGGCTCGCCGCTGCGGTGGGAGCAGGGGTGGCCGACCCGTCGCGCACCGTGCTCGCGGCCGTCGGCGACGGCGGCCTGCTGATGAGCCTGGGCGAGCTCGACACCGTCGCGCGGAGCGGGCTCCCGATCGTGGTCGCGGTCTTCAACGACGCCGCCTACGGTGCCGAGCTGCACTTCCTCCGCATGTCCGGCATCCCGGCCGAGACCAGCCAGTTCCCCTCCACCGCACCGCTGGCACCGGTCGCGGAGGCGCTGGGTGTCGCGTCGATGACCGTCGACGACGCCGCCAGCCTCGAGGCGGCCCGCAAGCTCGTGGCCGGTGGCGTGTCGGGACCCACCCTCATCGACTTCCGGATCACCGACACGGTCCGCGCCGCGTGGCTCGAGGAGGCCTTCAACCGCGGGACCCACTGAGGCCTCACCCGCGGCGCCGTCGGGTGGTCACTTCACCCCTCGGAGTGTTGTCGGTCCCCCGATGGCGAGCGACGGTGAAGGCATGTCCAAGCGCATCGCATTCCTGACCGCATCCGAAGGCGTCGAGGAGGTCGAGCTCACCAAGCCCTGGCAGGCAGCCGTCGACGCAGGCCACACCGCCGAGCTGCTCTCCACCGACGAGGGCGAGGTGCAGCTGTTCCAGCACCTCGACAAGTCCAGCACCCAGCGGATCGACCGGCGGGTCTCCGACGTCGCCGTCGCCGACTACGACGCCCTCGTCCTGCCCGGTGGTGTCGCCAACCCGGACGCCCTCCGCATGGACGAGGAGGCAGTCGCGTTCGTCCGCGACTTCCTCGACTCCGGGAAGACCGTCGCCGCCATCTGCCACGCTCCCTGGACCCTCGTGGAGGCCGACCGCGTGCGCGGCAAGCGCCTCGCCAGCTGGCCGAGCCTGCAGACCGACATCCGCAACGGTGGCGGCGAGTGGCTCGACGAGGAGGTCGTCGTCGACGGCAACCTCATCACCAGCCGCAACCCCGACGACATCCCGGCGTTCTCGAAGGCCCTGCTCGACGCGCTGGCCTGAGCTCTGGGCTGAGCGTCACTCCACCAGCCAGCGTCCCAGCAGCGTCCCGTCCTGCTCCAGCAGCAGGGCGGGACGGACCGCGACGTCGACCTCGGCGCCGGTGGCGATGCGTACGGCGTCGCCGCCCGTCAGCGTCGGCACGACCGTCCAGCAGAGCTCGTCGACGACTCCCGCCGCGAGCATGTCGGCGAACAACGACGGACCGCCCTCGCACAGCTGCTCGGTCCAGCCGCGTTCGGCCAGCGTCGCCTTGAGCGCGCCGAGGTCGATCTGCTCCTCGCCGAGGACGAGCACGTTGTCCTCGCCCAGCTCCTCCCGCGCCGCGGCCAGCCCGTCGGTGGTCGCCACCGTCGCCATCAGCACCCGGCCGGGCGGCGCCTCGGCCAGCGTCGGCGGGATGTCGGCGGAGCGACTGACCACCACGATCGGCACCCGCGGGACGTCGTACCCCTCGTCGCGGATCGTGCCCGCCCCCACCACCAGGCAGTGGGCCCGCCGGCGGAGGGTGTCGAAGACCCGTTTGTCGGCGGCGTTGTTGATCGTGCCGCTGAGCCCGTCCGACCCGGTCGCCGCGCCGTCGACGGTGCTCACGAAGTTCACCCGCAGCCACGGCTCGCGCTCCGGCGTGTAGGCCGCCGCGAGGTCGTCGTCGGACAGGTCGGCCAGTCGTTGCAGCCGCAGGTCGAGGGGTCCACTCACGGCGTTCATCCTGCCGCCTACGCTGGAAGGCGTGATCACCCTTGCGGATCTGGCGGCCCTGCACGCCGAGCACGGTGCGGCGTGGGACAGCCCCGTCACGCCGGTCGTCCTCGACGGCCCCCGCGGCCCGGTGACGATCGGCGACGGCGCACTGACCCTGATGGGCTGCATCAACCTCTCGCGCGACTCGACCTACCGCGAGAGCGTGGCCACCAGCCCGGCCGACGCCGTCCGCATGGGCCGGGTGCAGGCCGCGCAGGGTGCCTCCCTCATCGACCTCGGCGCCGAGTCGAGCAACGCCCGCGCGGCACGGGTGTCCGCCGCTGACCAGATCGCCACCCTCGTGCCCGCCGTGAAGGAGCTGGCCACCGAGGCCGTCGTCTCCGTCGAGACCTACGAGCCGGAGGTCGTCCGCGCCTGCCTCGACGCCGGGGCACGCGTGCTCAACATGACCGGCCGCCAGCACGAGGACGCGATGCTCGCGCTCGCCGCCGAGTACGACGCCGCTGTCGTCCTGTGCTTCGGCACCACCGCCAACGTCCGCGAGATCGCCGACGTGCCGCCCGACGCCGACCCGATGCCGGTGCTGCTCGACCACTTCGGGCCCCGGCTCGAGCACGCCCGCTCCCTCGGCGTCGACAAGGTGGTGGTCGACCCCGGCATGGGCTTCTACTACGGCAACCTCGTCGACCCGATGACCCGCGCCCGCCACCAGGCCCGGGTGCTCGCCCAGACCTTCCAGCTCCGCCCCCTCGGCGTACCCGTCTGCAACGTCCTCCCCCACACCTACGACATCTTCGGCGACGAGTTCCGCAAGGCCGAGGGCTTCTACGGCGTCCTCGCCGCGCTCGGCGGCTCCCACCTGCTCCGGATCCACGAGGTCGCCCACCTCCGCGTCGTCCTCCGCGCGATGGCCGAGCTCGACGTCCGCTGACGCCGACACCATGAAGGCAGTTCGCGCTGCTTCGCCGGCCCCACACGCTCAGGCGACCAGCCCGTGGCGCCCAACTGCCTGCATGGTGCGCCACCGGACGACGTCCTCGATGGCCGCGCGCACGTCCTCGGGTCGGAACATGACGTCGGCCCAGGTGAACCTCAGCACCACCAGCCCGAGCCGAGCCGCACTCGTGTAGCGGTCGACGTCGCGCTGGAGACCCGCCTTGGTCCAGTGGTGCTCCAGCGACTCGGCCTCCAGCACCATCCCGAGGCGCCGCTCGAGCAGGTCGACGTACCCCACCCCGGGCACGTGACCCTGGGGGACCACCTCGATCCCGAGCACCGTCATCGCGATCACGTGCAGGCAGGTCTCGAACGGGTTCGCCCGCCGCGCGTCGGCTGCCCGGGCCACCCGCAGTGCCTTCGCGCGACCAGTGCGCGGGCTGCGCGCGGCAGCGATGAGGAGGTCGTCGTGGTCGATGATGCCCTCACGCAGGGCGGAGTCGGCCACGCAGAGGGCGACGTCGAAGTCGTACGACCGCGCGCAATCGATCACCGTGCGCGTGCGGGAGGTGACATGGCGTCGCAGCTCGCGCTCGGAGAGGTCGCTCCAGTGCAGCTCGTACGCGCCTGGCGGCTTGCGGGCACTGCGGGGCAGCGTGATGCATGGCCGTACTGGGTCGTGCTTGAGCTTCCACCCGAACTGCTGCGCCGCGCTCAGGTGCGAGGCCGTGCCCCCGGTCTGTGCCACCGCGCGCATCGAGCCGTCGAGGTCGGCGAGGCAGTAGCGGTTGTGCCGTGGCTTGTGGACCAGGCCGTTGGCGAGGGCCGTGGCGAGCTGCGAGCGGCCCGTGTACGCCAGCAGCTCGCGCAGCGTGCCCACGCCACCGAGCTCCCTGAGCGCCACCACCGGATCCATGCTCCGACACTGGCACTGGTCGGCCGGCCGCCGCTCGGCCCGTCCACAGGGCACCTTGCAGGCAGTTGGGGCGAGCCCCCGCGTCCGCCCACGCTCAGCCGAGCGGACCTACGCACGAACTGCCTGCATGGTGCTCAGCCGAGGAAGCGACGCACCCCGGAGACGAGCCCGCGGGCGTAGCGGGCGCGGCCGGCGGGCGAGGTCATCACCCGCGCCTCGGTGGCGTTGCGCATGTTGCCGAGCTCGACCATCACGGTGGGAACGTCGGAGAGGTTGAGGGTCGCGAGGTCGGAGCGTACGTCGATCCCGTCGCCGCCTGCGGTGTAGGTCGCGACGCCGAAGCGCTGGGACCGCAGGCCGGCCCTCATCGAGGTCGCCAGCCGCATCGAGGGCCGGTGGATGTCGGCGGTCCACGGCGCCCGGTCGGGCGGGGCGATGACGTGGAAGCCGCGGGCGCCGGCGGCGTACGACCCGTCGGCGTGGACGGAGAGCTTGAGGTCGGCGGGCACGGCGTTGCCCGCGCGGCCCCGGACGTCGACACACGGTCCCCACCGGTCCTGGCGGTTGGAGTGCCGGGTGAGCCGCACCGTCGCACCGAGCTCACGCAGCCGGGCCGCGACCAGTCGCGACACCTGCCAGGCGAAGGTCGCCTCGGGGTAGCCGCCGTCGGTCGCGGTGCCGGTGGTGTTGCAGGGCTTGGTGAAGCCGCCGGCGGGCACCGGCCGGTGGATGCGGCGCGGGAAGTTGTTGTTGCCCAGCTGGTGACCGGGGTCGAGGACGACCACCCGTCCCTCCAACGCCGATACCTGAGGACGCGACGGACGCGGATCGGGCGTCTGGGCGACCGCCACGTCCTCAGATACTCCGAGGAGGAGCAGCAGGACGAGGACGACGGCCAGCCGGCGGAGCATCAGCCGGCGAAGCCCCGGGGGTTCTGCGACTGCCAGCGCCAGGTGTCGGCGGCCATGTCGTCGACCGTCTTCTGGGTGCTCCAGCCGAGCTCGCGGTTGGCCTTCGAGGGGTCGGCGAACGAGGTCGCGACGTCACCGGGACGGCGGGCGACGATCTCGTAGGGGATCTCGCGGCCGACGGCCTTCTCGAACGCCTTCACCATCTCGAGCACGCTCGTGCCGTGGCCGGAGCCGAGGTTCCAGGTGTGGACTGCCTCGTCGGTGTCGGCCAGCGCCTTCAGCGCGGCGATGTGGCCGGCGGCCAGGTCCTCGACGTGGATGTAGTCGCGCACGCCGGTGCCGTCGACGGTGTCGTAGTCGCCGCCGAAGACCATGAGCTTGTCGCGCTTGCCGACCGCGACCTGGGCGATGTAGGGCACGAGGTTGTTGGGGATGCCCGACGGGTCCTCGCCGATCGTGCCGGACGGGTGCGCGCCGACCGGGTTGAAGTAGCGCAGCAGCGCGAACCGCATCTCGGGGCGGGCGACCGCGACGTCGCGCAGGATCTGCTCCTGCATGACCTTGGTCCAGCCGTAGGGGTTGGTGGCGTACGTGCGGCGGTCCTCGGTCGCGGCGGCCTGGTCCTCGCCGTACACCGTCGCGCTCGAGGAGAACACCAGCTTGTCAACGTCGTAGCGCTGCATCGCCCGCACGAGTGCGAAGGTGGAGACGAGGTTGTTCTCGTAGTACTCCAGCGGCTGCGCGACGCTCTCCCCCACGGCCTTGTAGCCGGCGAAGTGGATCACGCCGTCGAAGTGCTCGGTCGCGAAGAGGTGCTCGGTCTTGTCGTGGTCGGTGAGGTCGAAGGAGTGCACGGGGATCCGCGTCCCGGTCAGCGCCTCGAGCCGGCCCACCACCGTCGGGTGGGAGTTGCTGAAGTTGTCGACGATGACGACGTCGTAGCCTGCGGCGACGAGCTGGATGACGGTGTGCGAGCCGATGTAGCCGGCGCCGCCGCTGACGAGGATCTTCATGCGGCCCACCCTAACGACGCAGCGCCCTGACAGAATGCGCCGCATGCCGAGCGCCCTCATCACCGGGATCACGGGCCAGGACGGCCTCTACCTGGCCGAGCTCCTGATCGAGAAGGGCTACGACGTCCACGGGCTCATCCGCGGGCAGAACAACCCGCGCCGCGAGCTGGTCGAGGACCTCGTCCCGGACGTCCGGCTGCACAACGGTGACCTCACCGACCTGTCCAGCCTGATGCGCGCGATGCGTGACTCCGAGCCCGACGAGGTCTACAACCTCGGCGCGATCTCCTTCGTCGCCTACTCCTGGGAGAACGCGTTCGTCACCAGCGACGTCACGGGCACGGGCGTGCTCAACATGCTCGAGGCCGTACGACTCCACGCCGGCGACGACCCGTCCGCGATCCGCTTCTACCAGGCGTCGAGCTCGGAGATGTTCGGCAAGGTGCAGGAGGTGCCGCAGTCCGAGCGCACGCTGCTGTGGCCCCGCTCGCCCTACGCGGTCAGCAAGGTCTACGGCCACTACATGACGATCAACTACCGCGAGTCCTACGGCATGCACGCGTCGTCGGGCATCCTCTTCAACCACGAGTCGCCGCGCCGGGGGCCCGAGTTCGTCACCCGCAAGATCAGCCAGGCCGTAGCCCGGATCCACCTCGGCCTGCAGGACTCCGTGGCGCTCGGCAACCTCGACGCCCGCCGCGACTGGGGCTACGCCGGTGACTACGTCGAGGCGATGTGGCGGATGCTCCAGCAGGACGAGGCCGACGACTACGTCATCGCCACCGGTCAGACCTGGTCGATCCGCGACTTCCTCGACCTCGCCTTCGGCCACGTCGGCATCGACGACTGGAGCACGCACGTCACCCAGGACCCGCGCTTCATGCGACCGGCCGAGGTCGAGATGCTGATCGGCGACGCGAGCAAGGCCAGGGACCGGCTCGGCTGGACGCCGACGGTCTCGTTCGCCGACCTGGTCGCGATGATGGTCGACGCCGACATCGCGGCGGCCAAGGCCGGATGGTGACCCCGACCGCCTTCGTCACCGGCATCGGCGGGCAGGACGGGACCTACCTCGCCGAGCGGCTGGTCGCCGACGGCATGGAGGTGCACGCGCTGGTCCTCGAGGCCGACGGCCACCCGGCCCACTGCCCGGACCAGGTCGTCCTCCACCCCGGCGACCTCGGCGACCTCGAGGCCACGCGCCGGCTGGTGCGCGAGATCGCGCCGAGCGAGGTCTACAACCTCGCCGCGATCAGCTCGGTCGCGCAGTCGTGGGACGAGCCCGACCTCACCGCCCACGTCAACGGCCTGGCCGCGGTCGCGCTGATGGAGTCGCTGCGCGCGGTCGACGGCGTACGCCTCGTGCAGGCCTCGAGCGCCGAGATCTTCGGTGAGGCCGCGACCTCGCCGCAGGACGAGACCACCCCGGTCGCACCGGTCAACCCGTACGGCGCCGCCAAGGCGTTCGCGCACCTGTCCGCCCGTGTCTTCCGGCAGCGCGGCCTGCACGTGTCGAGCGCGATCCTCTACAACCACGAGTCGCCGCGCCGGCACCCCCGGTTCGTGACCCGCAAGATCACCTCGACCGTCGCTGCCATCGCGCGAGGCGAGGTCGACGAGCTCGTGCTCGGCAACATCGACGTACGCCGCGACTGGGGCTGGGCCCCCGACTACGTCGACGCCATGGTGCGGGCAGCCCGGGCCGACGAGCCCGGCGACTACGTCGTCGCCACCGGCACCGCCCACTCTGTCCGCGACTTCGTGGCCGCCGCCTTCGCGGCCGCCGGGATCGACGAGTGGGAGCACCTCGTGCGGCAGGACGCCGCGTTCTTCCGCCCGGCCGACCCGACCGAGCTGGTCGGCGACGCCAGCCGCGCGCGCGAGGAGCTGGGGTGGGCGCCCACGGTCGGCTTCGCCGAGATCGTGCGACGCATGGTGGCAGCCGACCTGGCTTGACCCTCGCTCCCCAGCGCTGGTTGAGGAGGTCGCGCAGCGACCGTCACGAAACCCCGCAGGGTGGCCGGGTCTCGTGACGGGCGCCAGGGCGCCCTCCTCGACCAACGGAGAAGGGCCTCAGTCCAGGGGGATGTCCTTGGAGTTGTCGCGCTCGACGGGCTCGGAGTCCTTCGGCACCTCGACCTCGCCGTCCTGGTCGAGGGTGAGCACCAGCTCGCGCTCGCCGACCTTGGTCCAGCCGATGGTGGTGCGGAAGTCGTCGCGCTCGAGCTGCGCCCACGGCTCGGAGGCGTCGAGTCCGTCGGACGTCCGCTTCCACCCGGCCTCCTCGAGCGCGGCCGCCGCCTGCTCGACCTGGTCGCCCTCGGCGCCCTCGCCCACGACGACGGCCGACGCCTTGTAGTCCTCGGCGCGGTAGGTCGACATGCCCTCGCTCTCCACCCGGCCCTGCGCACGCTCGACGGCGAGGCCGGCGCCCGTGATCGCGGCGGCCATGTCGCGGAGCTCGGCGTTGACCGCCTGCTTCATCGACGCCAGGTCGTCGGCGGCCTGCTCGGGGTCCGGGTCGCCGCACGACCCCAGCCCCACGGCGAGCGCGAGGGCCAGCAGCAGCCGCAGTGGAAGGCCCAGCGGGAGGAGTCTCATGCGCTCCATCCTCACCGGTCGGGGCTCGTGTCGGAGCGACCGGGCTGGTTGGCGGTCGGGTCGCGGTCCCACTCGGGGTCCTGGGGCGGGCCCCACCACGGGTCGTAGCTCTGCTCCGCAGTGTTGATGTCGTCGCCGTGGCCGTCGACGATGCGGCCGATGTTGTAGAGCGACTCGGTGTCCTGGTCGAGGTAGGAGCTGTGCGCGTCGCCGGTGTTGCGGTGCCAGCTGCGGTCGACGTCCTCGGCCTCGAAGCGGTTGGCGTCGAAGTCCTCCGACGACGGGTCGGTGCCCAGCCCGATGCCGAACTTGCCCACCCACCCCTCGTCGCCCAGCACGGCCACGAAGTCGCGGCTGTCGCGCCCGACATAGACGTGGTCGGCGCCGGGGCCGAGGTCGCTCGCGTGGTCGGCCGGACCTGCGCCCGGGCTGCCGATGAGGACCACCTCGTCGACGTCGGAGGTGTCCCCGTGGGTGGCGTACGACGTCGTGGTGGAGCCGTAGCTGTGGCCGACGGCGGTGAGGTGGGCGGGGTCGTCGGGCCGGGAGGCACGCAGCCCGTCGATGGCGTCGGCGAGGTTGCGGCCGCCCTCCTCGGCGCGCCCCTCGCTGAGCGTCGCGAGGTCGGTCGGCCCGTGGGGCGCGTCGTAGCCGAGCCAGAACATGGTGGCGACGCTGGAGCCGTCGCCGTTGTAGCGGGTCGACTCGTAGAGGTTCATCATCCGGTCGGTGTAGTAGGTGGTGTCACCCATGTCGGTGTTGATGCCGGGCGTGAAGACCGCGACGTCGGTGGCGTGGTCGAGGTCACCGACCGCCACGGCGACCCGGCCGTCGCCGTCGTAGGCCGCGGGGTCGTAGAGCCACAGCACGCCGCCGGGCTTCAGGTCCGGGTCGAGCGGGTCGGTGTAAGCGTCGGCGTTGGCGACGGCGTCGCGCGCCTGGCCCGCGTTGGCGAGCACCTTGCGCTCCAGCGGCGAGATCGTGCCGTCCTCCTCCTTGGCGGCGAGCCGGGCGAGGTCGTCGTCGAGCAGCACCCGGTTGGCCTGGTCACGTGCCCCGGCCGGGAGTCCGTCGCCCTGCCCGATCCGCTCCGGGTAGGCCGCGATCACGGCCTCGCGCTCGGCCTCGCTGAGGCTCTCCCACCACCGCTGCACCTCCTCGGGCGTCGCGCCGCTGCCGGGGGCGCCGGGACGGTTCATCGCCGACTCCGCCATCGGCGGGATGCCACCGTCGCCCGACAGCGACTCGGGCAGCGAGTCGGCGGCCTGGAAGACCTGGCGCAGCAGGGTCTCGTTGTCACGGACGCGTCGCTGGAGGTCGTCGTCGGCGGTGACCAGCTCGGAGTAGTCGGCGCGCAGGTCGACGGCCCGCTCCCGGAAGGCCGCGATCTCGTTGTCGGTGACGTCGGTGGCGGCGTTGATGTCGGCGATCAGGGCGGTGCGCCGGTCGTCGAGGCCGCGCTTGCGCTCGACGAGGTCCTCGTGGTCGCGCAGCAGGTCGCGCAGGGTGTCGGCGAAGGCGGTCACGCCCCGGCCGACACGGCGTACGGTCGTCGCCATCGCCGTGTGCTCGGTGGACGCCTCGCCGGAGGCCTCCTTGTAGGACTGGTAGGCGATGCCGGCCCAGCTGCCGAGGGTCTGCAGCTCGCGGCACCGGTCGGCGAACTCCTCGTAGCGGCCGGCGGCGGCATAGATGGTCGTGGCGAGCCCGTCGGCCCCGCCTGGGTCGCCCTCGGGCTTCCTGAGCTGTGCCGGGACGGACGCCGGCACCTCGATGGTGACGGTCATCGGGCCGATCCCAGTCGTCCGTCGAGGTCGCTGAACTGCCGGTCGGTCGCGTCGTCGGTGGTCGAGTAGTCGTCGGCGGTGGCGTGCACACCGACGAAGCCCTGGGCGATCGCCGCGCTCTCACCGGCGTAGCCGGCCCAGCGCGTCAGGAACGTCGTCGCGGCCCCCTGCACGCTCGACGGCAGGGCCGAGGCCGAGGCGGCCCCGAGCTCGCGGGCCGAGGTGTCCATCAGCGTCTCCTGCGACTCCCACCCCTGGGTGCCGCGGCGCAGCGTCTCCATCTGCCAGACCAGCGGGTCGCTCATCGGGCACCCCCGGCGGTCGCCTCGGCCGCGGCGGCCTCGCCGACGACGACGAGGGCGGAGCGGATCCGCAGCACCACCCGGCCGGCGGCCGGCACCAGCACCTGCACGTCCTCACGACCGAGGGGCGCCGGGCGACCGGCGAGGACACGGGGTACGCCGTCGGGCGGGGCCAGCACGTGCCAGCCGTCGGCCTCGCCGAGCAGCTCCTCCGCGCGCTGCAGGGTGCCGGAGGCAACGACCGGGTCGAGGTCGTCGAAGGTCGCGGTGCCCTGCCAGCGCAGGGTGCCGGGCGCGGACCCGGCGAACCACACTTCGTCGAGGTGGGTCGGCTCGGCATCGAGCCCGAGGGCCGCCCACAGGCCGGCCATCCGGGCCCGCAGCTCCCGGCGCGCCGCGTCGGGGTCGACCGCCGGCTCGCCGGCAGGGACCTCGGCCCGGTCGGGCTCCTGCTGAGGGAGCACGACGAGGTCGACGTCGCCGTGACGGCGCAGCACCGTCGCCCAGAACGGGTCCTGCAGCACCTGCCTGGTCGCGGGCGCGCCCGAGACGAGGTCGAGCGAGGTCGGGTCGGGCACGTCGCCTCCTACGCGGTGGGCGGGGCCGCGGTGCGGTCCGCTACCCCTGTCCCTCCCCCGCGAGCGACGCTCCCAAACGCGTCAGCCGTGCTGGAGCAGCCCCAGGAGGTACTCGCCGTAGCCGCTCTTGCGCAGCGGCTCGGCGCGCGCGGCGAGCTCGTCGTCGGACAGGAAGCCCATCCGCCACGCGACCTCCTCCGGAGCGCCGACCTTGAAGCCCTGCCGTCCCTCGATGGTGCGGACGAAGTTGGAGGCGTCGTTGAGCGAGTCGAAGGTGCCGGTGTCGAGCCACGCGGTGCCACGCGGGAGCACCTCGACGTGGAGGCGGCCCTCCTCGAGGTAGCGCCGGTTGAGGTCGGTGATCTCCAGCTCGCCGCGGGCCGACGGCGCCAGCTCGGCGGCGTACTGCACCACGTCGTTGTCGTAGAAGTAGAGCCCCGGCACGGCGAAGTCGCTCTTCGGGTTCTCCGGCTTCTCCTCCAGCGACAGCGCCCGGCCCTGCTCGTCGAACTCCACGACGCCGTACGCCCGCGGGTCGGCGACGTGGTAGCCGAACACCGCGGCGCCGTCGAGCTCGGAGAAGCGCAGCAGCTGTTGGCCGAGGCCCGAGCCGTAGAAGATGTTGTCGCCGAGGACGAGGGCCGAGCGGTCGGAGCCGATGTGGTCGGCGCCGATGATGAAGGCCTGCGCCAGCCCGTCCGGCGAGGGCTGCACGGCGAACGTCAGGTTGATGCCGAACTGCGAGCCGTCGCCGAGCAGGCGGTGGAAGCCGTCGGCCTCGTGGGGCGTGGTGATGATGAGGACGTCCCGGATGCCCGCCAGCATCAGCGTGGAGAGCGGGTAGTAGATCATCGGCTTGTCGTAGACCGGCACCAGCTGCTTGCTGATTCCCTGGGTGATCGGGTGCAGTCGCGAGCCGGTGCCACCGGCCAGGATGATTCCGCGCATGGGTGAACCCTAGGGGGCGTCAACGATTCTCGTGCGTTCTCGCCCCTTTGGCACCATGTGCGCATGCCGTCCTCCCGTCGCGCCGCGCCGCGACGGCTGATCCGGCCGGCGACCGTCGTCGGCGGGCTGCTCCTGCTGCTCGTGGTCCTCGCCCTCCTGGCGATCCCGTTCCTCTCGGCCCCCGGCCACGCGGAGGACGCGCGCGCCGAGCTCACCGCGGCGAAGGCGGCGCTCGACGCCGGAGACACCGAGGCCGCCGCCGACGCCGTCGAACGAGCCCGGGAGCAGACCGACGACCTGCAGGGGTCGGTCCAGGGCATCGGCGGCGACGTGTGGAGCTGGGTGCCGGTCGCCGGCGGCCCGGTGCGCGACGTACGCCACCTCGGCAACGCGCTCGACCAGCTCGTCGCGGTCGCGGAGACCGGCGTACGCGTCCTCCCGCAGGTGCGCGGCGAGGACTCGACCCTCGTCGACAACGGCAACGTCGACATCGACGTGCTGGAGGACGTCATCGGCGACCTGCGCGACGTGGCGACACGTGTGGGCGACGCGCAGGCCGAGCTCGCCGGTGTCGCCGACTCGCGTGCGGTGGTCGGCGACCGGCTCGCCGATGCCCGCGACCAGGCCCAGGGCGAGGTCGACCCACTGGCCGACGGCCTCGCGACCATCGACCCGCTGCTCGACCACCTGCCCAAGATCCTCGGTCGCGACGCCGGCCGGCAGTACCTCGTGGCCCTGCTCAACCCCGCCGAGATGCTCTACTCCGGCGGCACCCCGCAGACGTTCGTGCCCGTCGACCTCGACCGGGGCCGGCTGTCGATGGGCGAGACGGTCGACCTGTCGACCGCGCCGGGCGCCGCGCAGCCCCGCTACTGGCGCAAGGTCAGCGGCAACCCCCTGCACCGCGGCCAGATGAAGCCGGCGCTGGCCACCATGGCCCCCGACTGGGAGGTCTCGGGCAACGAGCTGGCCAACGCGTGGCGCAGCCTGCGCGGTCGCCGGCTCGCGGGCGTCGTGGTGATCGACGTGGTCGCGCTGTCGGAGCTGGTCGAGCTCACCGGCCCGATCGACGTGCCGACCCTCGGCACGCTGACCGGCGACAACCTGGTCGAGAAGCTCATCGGCAGCTACGACGACTACCCCGACCCCGCCGCCCGCAAGGCGGTCAATCGCGCGCTCGCCCCGGTCTTCGTCGAGCGCCTGCTGTCCGGCAACGACCCGGTCGGCACCGGCCGCGTGCTCGGCGGGGCCGCCGACGAGCGGCGCTTCGCCCTCTACTTCCGCAGCCCCGAGGAGCAGGCGGCCTTCGACGGCCTCGGGCTCACCGGCCGGCTCTCCGACACCGAGCACGACTACATCGGCGTCTTCACGCAGAACAAGGTGCCCAGCAAGTCCGACTACTGGCAGCGGCGCACGGTCTCCACCGACGTGGCGCTGCGCGAGGACGGCAGTGCGCGCGTGCGGATGGAGGTCGAGGTCCACAACGACTCCCCGCCCTACGTCCAGCCGGTGCCCGACCAGCGCAACGGCTACTTCACTCGATGGAACACCCTCAGCATCGCGCCGTTCCTCCCCACCGGCGCGACCTTCGACTCGGTCGAGGTGGACGGCGAGCCAGTCGAGACCTCGCCCCGCAACTTCTTCGGCCGCTACTTCATCCGCCCGGAGATCGAGTTCGCGCCGCAGGCCCGCCACACCCTCGCGGTGACGTACGACGTCCCTGCCGCCGCTGTGCGCGACGGCGACGGGCTCGCCTACCGGCTGGCGCTCGACCCCCAGGGCATGGTCGACCCGCAGGACGTGCGGGTCCGCGTCAGCTTCCCGCGCGGCTACGCCGTCGAGGGCGACCTGCCCGACGGCTGGTCGACGCGCGGCGGTCGCGTCGCGACGTACACCACCGACGCGCTCGACGTGGCCGAGTCGTTCGAGATCGTCGCGCGGCCCTAGACTCCGCGGCATGGAACGCCTTCTCGTGACCGGGGGCGCGGGGTTCATCGGGTCGAACTTCGTGCACCACCTCGTCGACCACACCGACCTGAAGATCACGGTGCTCGACAAGCTCACCTACGCCGCCTCCAAGGAGTCGCTGGCGGGGCTGCCCGAGGACCGGGTGCAGCTGGTGGTCGGCGACATCGCCGACGAGGACGTCGTCGACCCGCTGGTCGCGGCCCACGACGCGGTCGTCCACTACGCGGCCGAGTCGCACAACGACAACTCGCTCAACGACCCGAGCCCGTTCATCAAGACCAACATCCTCGGGACCTACACGATCCTCGAGGCGGTGCGGAAGCACGACAAGCGCCTGCACCACGTCTCGACCGACGAGGTCTACGGCGACCTCGAGCTCGACGACCCGAAGCGCTTCACCGAGGACACGCCCTACAACCCGTCCTCCCCCTACTCCGCGTCCAAGGCCGGCTCCGACCACCTGGTCCGCGCCTGGGTGCGCAGCTTCGGCGTCCGCGCGACCGTCTCCAACTGCTCGAACAACTACGGGCCCTGGCAGCACATCGAGAAGTTCATCCCGCGCCAGATCACCAACGTCATCGACGGCGTGCGCCCCAAGCTCTACGGCTCGGGCGAGAACGTCCGCGACTGGATCCACGCCGACGACCACTCCTCGGCCGTGCTCACGATCCTCGAGAAGGGCTCCATCGGCGAGACCTACCTGATCGGCGCCGACGGCGAGAAGAACAACCTCGAGGTCGTCCGCCTGATCCTGACGCTCATGGGCAGGTCCGCCGACGACTTCGACCACGTCAACGACCGCGCCGGGCACGACCTGCGCTACGCCATCGAGTCGGGCAAGCTGCGCCAGGAGCTCGGCTGGCAGCCGCAGTTCCAGGACTTCGAGGCGGGCCTCGCCAACACCATCGAGTGGTACCAGACCCACGAGGACTGGTGGCGCCCCCACAAGGACGCGGTCGAGGCGAAGTACGCGGAGAAGGGGCAGTGAGCTCGGGCCTCCCCTCGCTCGAGACGACGCCCATCCCGGGCCTCGTCGTCGTACGGCTCGACCGCCGCGACGACTCCCGGGGGTTCTTCAAGGAGAACTGGCAGCGCGAGAAGATGCTCGCGATCGGCCTGCCCGACTTCGGGCCGGTCCAGAACAACGTCTCCTACAACGCCGACCGCGGCGTCACGCGCGGCATCCACACCGAGCCGTGGGACAAGTTCGTCTCGCTGGCCACCGGCCGGATCTTCGGCGCGTGGGTCGACATGCGCGAGGGCGACTCCTTCGGCGCGACCTTCACCCTCGAGATGGACACCTCCGTCGCGGTCTTCGTGCCGCGCGGCGTCGGCAACAGCTACCAGGTCCTCGAGGACGCCACGGCCTACACCTACCTCGTCAACGCGCACTGGCGCCCGGGCATCACCTACCCCGCCCTCGCGCTCGACGACGCCCAGGCCGCGATCGAGTGGCCGATCCCGCTGTCCGAGGCGATCATCAGCGAGAAGGACCAGAACAATCCCGGCCTCGACCCGTCGACGGCGATCCCCGCCAAGAAGACGCTCGTCCTCGGTGGCGGCGGCCAGCTCGGCCTCGCCCTCGCCGACGCCTTCCCGGGCTGCGACGCGGTCACCCGCGCGCAGCTCGACGTGACCGACGCCGACGCCGTCGCCGCCTGGCCCTGGCACGAGTACGCCGTCGTGCTGAACGCCGCGGCCTACACCGCCGTCGACGCGGCGGAGACGCCCGAGGGCCGGGTCGCGGCCTGGGCGGCCAACGCCACCGGCCCCGCCACCCTCGCCGGCCTCGCCCGCGAGCACGGGTTCACCCTCGTCCACTACTCCTCGGACTACGTCTTCGACGGCACAGCGCCCCTCGACCCCGGCCACACCGAGGACGAGCCGCTCTCGCCGCTCGGCGTCTACGCCCAGACCAAGGCCGCCGGCGACGTCGCCGCCTCGCTGGCTCCCCGCCACTACGTCCTCCGCACGTCGTGGGTCATCGGCGAGGGCAAGAACTTCGTCCGCACGATGCAGTCGCTCGCCGAGAAGGGCGTCTCCCCCAGCGTCGTCGACGACCAGGTCGGCCGGCTCACCTTCACCGACGAGCTGGTCCGGGCCACCCGGCACCTCCTCGACAGCGACGCCGCGTTCGGCACCTACCACGTGTCCAACGGCGGCCCCGCGATGTCGTGGCGCGAGATCGCGCAGGCGGTCTTCGAGCGCTCCGGCCGCAGCGCCGACGACGTCTCCGGCACGACCACGTCGGCGTACGCCGAGGGGGTCCTGGCCCAGGGCAACCCCTTCGCCCCCCGCCCGCTCAACTCCGCGATGTCCCTCGAGAAGCTCCGCGCCACCGGCTTCGAGCCCGAGGACGCGATGGCCGCCCTCGACCGCTACCTCTCCTGACGCCCGCTCGCCCAGGGTGGCGGCATACGACATCCGAGCGGGCGATCTCGATGTCGTACGCCGCCAGGGTCGCGGCGCCGCCGATGGGGGTGGCGGCTGGCGACATCCCGGCGGGCGATCTCGATGTCGTACGCCGCCAGGGTCGCGGCGCCGCCCGACGACCAGCGAGCGGTCAGCGGCGGGACGTGACCTCGGCCAGCGCCGGACGGACGTCGGCGATGTAGACGAGCGAGGCGATGGTGAAGACGAGGTGGATCAGCCCGAGGGGCGAGGAGCCGATCAGGATCAGCTGGGCGGCGAAGCCGAGGCCGGTGATCGCGCACCACGCCTGCTTGGTGAGCTTGCCGGCTGCCTGGTAGGCCTCGGCGGAGTAGGTGAGCGAGTTGATGAACGCGAACCCCTTGATCGCGAGCAGCGCGACGAGCACCACCAGCATGAGGGTGCTCTGGAACGCGTAGATGTTCACGGCACGAGGGTAGCCGCCCGCCCGTGGTGGGGGCGAGCGCTCAGTCGTGGGCGCGGTAGTCGACCGGACCCATCATCTCCCCCGCCTCGTCGGACTCGGCCGGTACGTCCTCGCGCGGGGCCGGCACCGCCGGGGGCTCGCCCACGCGCGAGTCCAGCGGCTCGTCCAGCGGCCGACCGAGGGTCCGGCTCGCCAGCCACTCCACGGCGTCGTCCCAGTCAGGGGACAGGGCGAAGTGGCTGTGCTCCATCATCGAGGTGAGGGGCTCGGCGCGCAGCTGGCGGTCGGGCGGGCTCGGGTCGAGCAGCCGCCAGTCCCGTCCGCACTCGCGTCGCCCGGTGCGGGTGGCGGGCAGGTGGTCGGGCTCCAGCGGCCACGGGTCCTGCGCGCTCGAGCGAGGCGCGAGGCGCCGCGAGCGCAGCACCCCCTCCTTCTCCTCACCGGTGTGCGCCCAGCTGAGCACCGGGCCGGCGATGGGGTCGGTGTCGCGGAAGAGGTTGATCCAGCGACCGTCGAGCGCGCGGTCGAGCTCGGTGAGGACGCGATAGCTGGTGAACGCCGGGAACGCGCGCGGGAAGATCACCTGCAGCTGCGACCCGAAGGTCAGGAACCCGACGCGTGACAGCTCCTGCGGGTTCAGCCAGAGCAGCGCCGCGACCGAGATGAAGCTGCCCTGGCTGTGCGCCTCCACGACGACCGCGTCGGCGACCTCGGTGGTGGACGGGTCCTCGCTCGCGCAGGTGCCGAGGTGGTGGCGGATCCGGTCGCGCAGCGACTGCACGGCGAACTGGGAGTACGGCGGTGGGACGAAGGGGTGCACCGACCTGGGCCAGAACGACACGACGTCCCACACGACGTTGACGACCCGCTGCCGGTCGCGGGCGCGCAGGGACTGGCGCGCCGTGGTCATGAGCAGCCCGGCCAGGGCGATCAGCGTGAGGGCACCGAGCCGGGAGATCACCGACACCCACGCGTCGGGCAGCCCGTCGTCGGGCGCGCCCACCCCGGTCATCAGGTCGACGGCGAGCAGCACGGCGAGGGCCATGCCGAGGAACGAGAAGCACACGAGCACGACGGGCAGCCCGAGCTTGACCCGCGCGACCGCGCTCGCGGTCGCGATCCGGCGTACGCGCTCGTCGGTGAGCCAGGTCGGCCCACCGGCGCCGGACCCGTCGCCGGACGTCGGTCCGTAGACGAGGCCGTAGCTGCGCCGCACCCGTTCGGTACGCCAGTCGCGGTCCGTCCACGTGCGGAGGCCGAGGACGACGCCGACGGCCACCAGGAGCAGCACCGAGACGCCCCAGATGAAGGTGACGCGCTCGACCATCGTGGGCAGCGCGGCGTCGTCGACCAGCAGCTCGGCGCTGGCCAGCAGCAGCGCCGCCGAGTAGCCGAGGGCGAGGAACGCGCCGAGGGCCGCGACGACCGGCGCCGCCATGCCGGCGGCGTAGCGGCGGAAGGGCCGGGGCACCTCCTCGTCGACGTGCCGGGTCGCGCGCGCGAGCCCCGCGGCGGCGGCGAAGAGGACCAGCAGCGTGGCCGTCAGGACCACCACGAGCGTGTGGGACACCTCGTCGACGGCTGCGAGCGGGTTGTCGGGGTTGACCCCGCGCTGCACCAGCATGACCACGGACGACAGCAGGACCCCGAGCGCGAGGAGCGCGGCCGTCCGGCCCACCGCCGGGCGCTGGAGGACCCGGTTCCAGTGCTCCCACGCGGAGTCGCTCTGCCACGACCGCGGCGCGCTGTGCTCGGGGTCGCCCAGCACGGCCACCAGCACCCCGAGGGCGGCGAGCAGCCCGGCGCTGGCGGCGTGCACGAACGAGCTGAGGCCGGTGGCCAGCTGCGCGTCCCCGTCGCTGAGGCTGCCGACGAGGGCCACCGTCGCCCAGCCGCCCGCGAGGTGGAGGCGTCCGAGGCTGGTGGCGTCGGGGTCGCCGGCGTAGAACTGTTCCCGGGTCAGGCCCGAGGTGTCGCCCAGGGAGCGGCCCAGGGTGTCGGCGGCGTCGGGCGGCTCGGGCACGGTCGTGTTCCGGCGCCCCAGCCGGTAGAGCAGCAGCACGCCACCGGCCGCGAGCAGCGCACCGCCCGCCATCAGCGTGCCCTCCCCGACCGCTTGGCCCAGCCGGGTGGTGGCGAGTCGCTGCCGCGCGACCAGGTCGATGCTGATCGAGGCCGCGGCCAGCGCGAAGGTCGCGGTGAGGCCGAGCGCGAGCAGCCGCAGCGCCCCGCCGACGACGGTGTGGAAGAACCGCTCGCGCCACGTCGTGGGCGGGCTGAGCATGAACTGCGCGGCATTGACCATGCCGAACGGGACCAGCGCCAGCCACAGCGCCTGCCGCCAGTTGCCCGAGGTGTAGCGACCCCAGTGGAAGCCCTCGAGCCGCGTCGTACGCACGTGCGGTCCCGTGCCGTCCTCGACGGGGTCCGGTGGCTTGTCGCCGAAGCAGTCGACCGCGACGAAGAAGCGCGAGTACTCGTCGCCGGCCTCCTGCCGGGCGTGGTGCGTCTCGAGCATCTCCTCGGGCGGCGTCCCGCTGACGCCGTGGACCCGCAGCTCCACGATCTTCGCGTTCGTGACATCCATGGCCAGCTCCCGCGGCCTCCCGCGGCGGGTCGAGAACTCACCGCTGCCGCCCCTCCCATTGGAGCGGAGTTGCCCACGGTTGTCCATGCCGGGCAAAGGCCGGCAACGACAGAGGGCCCCCGCCCTGTCGGACGGGGGCCCTCGGCCTGGTCAGAACAGCATCAGCTGCTGCTCATCGGCTGGTGCTCTTCAGTCGCCGACCTTCTCGGCGGCGTCGACGACGGCCTTGGCCGCGTTGGTCGCGGTCGCGGTGGCGGCGCTGGCGGTGGCCTTGGCGCTGCTCTGCGCGGTGGCGGTCTTCTTCGCCGCGGTCTTGCGGGCGGTGGTCGCGGAGGCCTTCTTGGCCGCGGCCTTCTGGGTGGCCTTCTTCGCGGTCGGCTTCGGCTTGGGGGCGACCTTGGTGGCGGCGGTCTTGTCCGCGGCGGTGGTGGTGGCCTCGGCGGCCTTCTTGGCCTGGGTGGCGGTGGTCTTCGCCTTGGTGACGGTGGTCCTGGCGGAGGTCACGGTGGCCTTGGTCGACTCCTGGCGGCGGATGCGGCCCACGAGGGACTCGCCGCGCTTGACCAGCTCGGCGTAGGTGGCGTTCGCCGCGGCGACGTTCTCGTCGACGAGCGCGGAGAACTGCGTGGTCACCTTGGCCGGGTAGGCCCGGGCCTCGGTCTGCAGCTCGGCGACGCGGGACTCGATGAGGGCGCGGCGGGCCTGGGCCTGCTTGCGCAGCACCTTCGGGTCGGTCGCGGTCTTCTGCACGTCGCTCACGCGGGTGGTGACGTCCTTCTGCACCGCGGCGACGCGCTTCTGCACGTCGGCCACGGCCTCGCGGACGGCCTCGACGGCCAGGTCGGTGACGCCGACGCCGGCGAGGACGGGCTTGAGGGCCTCGGTCTTGAGGTCGCGCTTGGTGGTGGCCATGTGGTTCTCCTTCGGGTGGGGGTGTGGCTGACGGTCAGGACTGGTCGCGCTCGTTGAGCGCGAGGAACGAGGCGTAGACGTCGAGCAGCGAGTGCTTCTGCCGCTCGGTCAACGCGGAGTCGGCGAGGATCGCGAGCTCCACCGACCCGGGCTGGCCGGGGTCGGGGTGGACGATGCCGGCACGGACGTAGAGCTGCTCGGCGCTGACGCGCAGGGCGCGGGCCAGCTGCTGCAGCACCTCGGCCGACGGCTTGCGCAGGCCACGCTCGATCTGGCTGAGGTAGGGGTTGCTCACCCCGACCTGGTCGGCGAGCTGGCGCAGCGAGAGCTGCGCGGCGAGGCGCTGCTCCTTGAGGTAGTCACCCAGCGTGCCGAGCGAGCCGACGACCGCCTTGCTGGTCTTGCCGGGCTGCTTGGAGGTCGTCCTGCCGCTCACCTTGGCCGGGGTGTGCTTGTCCTTGGCCATGTCCCCATTGTGCTAACAGCAGTTAGCAGATTTCAAACCCGACGCGGGTGAGACCACTCACAAGTCCTTTGCCGAAGAGCGTTTCGGCGCTAGCAGCGGGTTCGCACAGTCTGTCGAATGCTGCCGCGACCTAGGATCCAGCCGTGTCCGCCACCACCCTGAGCCGCCGCGCGCGTACGGCGGTGTGCGCCGCGCTGGTCGCCTGGGTCGTGCTGCTCGCGGTCGTCCTGCTGGCGCCGACGTCGAGGGGCCCGGACTGGGTGATCTTCCACCTGACGGACGCCCTGCGGGGTCTCGGCGTCCCGGAGGTCCTCGCGCACCCCGGACGGGTCGAGTCGATGCTCAACGTCGTGGCGTTCGTGCCGCTCGGCCTGCTCGGCAGCCTGCTGTGGCAGCGCCCCACCTGGCGCGACTGGACCGCAGCCGGCTTCGTGGTGTCGTTCCTCGTCGAGGTCGTGCAGGCGGTCGCCCTCGGCGCGCGGCAGGCGACCAACGGCGACGTCGTCGCCAACACCCTCGGCATGCTGGTGGGCGCGCTGCTCGCCGTCCTCGTCAGGCGGCTCCTGCGCGCGACGGCCTCAGAAGGCCGCGCGGATCTCCCCGACCGGCACTCCTCCGCCGAGGAGCTCGAGCCGCCCGGTTGAGCGGACCGCCTCGGCGTCCACGCCGTCGTCCTCGAGCACGCCCGAGCGGCGCAGCGCCTCGGCCATCAGCACCGGCCGCACCCGCGCCGCGCCGTCGTCTGTCTTGAGCGCCCACGCCCGCCCGTCGGGCAGCGCGACGGCGTAGCAGGACTCCGCGCCCGCCTTGCCGATCAGCCCGGGGACGGCCCGGTGCAGCGCGAGCTCGTCGCGGGTGGTGCCGCTGACGAACTCGGGGTGGCGCCGGATGGCGTCGGCGACCCGACGCTCGGGCCCGTCGGTCGCGGTGGCGAGGGTCGAGAACGCCCGCGCCAGGCCGGTGAGCGACGTGGACAGCAGCGGCGCACCACAGCCGTCGACGGCGACCGCGTCGACCGGCTCGCCGGTGAGCCGGGCGAAGGTGTCGGCGATCGCGACCTGCAGCGGGTGGGCGGGGTCGAGGTAGGTGGCGGTGTCCCAGCCGCGCAGCACGCACGTCGCGAGCATCGCCGCGTGCTTGCCCGAGCAGTTCATCAGGACCGGAGCCTTCGCGCCCCCGGCTCGTACGACGCCCTCGCGGGCGTCGTCGTCGAGCGGGTAGTCGGGGGGCGTCTGGAGCGCGGACTCGTCGAGCCCGGCGGAGGCCAGCGTGCGGCGTACGCCCTCCACGTGGAACGGCTCGCCCGAGTGCGAGGCGCAGGCCAGCGCGAGCAGGTCGTCGGGCAGGTCGAGGCCGAGCTCGACCATGGCCAGCGCCTGGACCGGCTTGTTGCTCGAGCGCGGCAGCACGTGGGCCGCGACCTCGCCCACCGACCAGTCCACCGACCCGTCCGCGGCCAGCGCGACGACGGAGCCGTAGTGGTGGCCCTCGACGAACCCGGAACGGACGATCTCGGCGACGACGGGGCGGCCAGCGACGGACCCAGCAGCAGACATGGCGGCAGGCTACTCACCGCGGTTCTGAGAGGATGCGCGGGTGATCCAGCACTGCCCGACGCCGACCGAGCTCGACGACCTGGAGCTCCTGGTCTCCGGCGCCTACGCCCCGCTCACCCGCTTCAACGAGGACGGGAGCGTCGTCACCCTCGACCTGCCCGACGGCGCCGCCGAGGCCGAGCTCGTCGACCCCGAGGGGCTGCCGCTGGCCCGGGTCGCCGAGGACGGCTCGCTGGAGCCGCTGACCCACGCGCAGTACGGCCCCTTCCGCCGGCTGCACCTCACCCCCGCCGAGGCTCGCGAGCAGCACGCCGGCGCCACCTTCGTCCCCGTCGTCGACGCGCTCACCGAGGCCGACCTCGAGGAGCTGCGCAGCCTCGGCCGGGTCGCGCTGCTGGCCCTGATGGGCACCGGCACCTCTTCGCTGTCGCCGGTCGCGCTCGTGCGCGCCACCCTCGCGGCCGCCGACCTGCTCGACGACGCCTCCGTCGTGGCGATCCCACTCCCCTCCCACGGCGACGCCGAGGCCGACCACGCCCTCGGCGCCCAGGTGGTGGAGACCTACGCCGCCGGCGACCCGGTCCACGCCCTGGCGGACCGCGACTCCGGCTACCCCGCCGCCATCGCCGCGATCGTCGACGAGGACCAGCCCGAGCCCGAGGACCAGGGCCTGGTGCTGTTCTTCACCGGCCTGTCGGGCAGCGGCAAGTCCACTCTCGCGCGGGCACTGATGGACCTGCTCCTCGAGCAGGGCGGCCGCACGGTCACCAGCCTCGACGGCGACGTCGTACGCCGTCACCTGTCGGCGGGCCTGACCTTCAGCAAGGCCGACCGCGAGACCAACATCCGCCGCATCGGCTGGGTCGCCGCCGAGATCGCCCGCCACGGCGGGGTCGCGGTCTGCTCGCCGATCGCCCCGTTCACCGAGACCCGCGAGCAGGTGCAGGACATGGTCGAGTCCGCGGGCGGCGCGTTCTTCCTCGTCCACGTCGCCACCCCGCTCGAGGAGTGCGAGCGCCGCGACCGCAAGGGCCTCTATGCCAAGGCGCGCGCCGGCGAGATCCCCGAGTTCACCGGCATCTCCTCGCCCTACGAGGAGCCCGTCGACCCGGCGGTTCGCGTCGACACCACCGGCCGCACCATCGAGGACGCGCTCGACGACGTCCTGGTCGCGCTCGACAAGGCCGGCTACCTCCACCTGCGGGGCACCGATGCCTGAGCCGCTGAAGGTGCTGTTCGTCTGCACCGCCAACATCTGCCGCTCGCCCTTCCTCGAACTGACCGCGCGGAGGCTGTCGGGCCCCGGCTCCGGCGTCGAGTTCTCCAGCGCCGGCACCCACGGCTTCGACAGCCACGCGATGGACGAGGTCATGGTCGCCACGCTCGTCGAGGACACCTCGTCCGGCTTCGCGAGCCGCCGGCTGACCGGCGCGATCCTCGCCGAGGCCGACGTGGTGCTCACTGCGGAGGCCACGCACCGCAGCTTCATCCTCGAGGAATTTCCCCAGCACCTCCGCAAGGTGTTCACCGTCGGCCAGTTCGCCGCCGCGGTCGAGGAGCACCCCGACCTGCGCGGGCGCGAGCTGGTCGCGGCGGTCGGCGCACGTCGTACGGCGGCGCGCCGCGAGCACGACATCGCCGACCCCTACCGGCGCGGGGAATCGGCTGCGGCGACCGCAGCAGACACAATGTCGAGAATGTTGGGTGTGATCGTTCCTCGGCTCGCTGCAGGAGGCTCCGGTGGCTGAGCTCATCACCGTCACGTTCTTCTCGATCCTCGCCGCCGGCTTCCTCGTCGGCATCGTCGTCGGGCTGACCGGGATGGGCGGTGGAGCGCTGATGACGCCGGCGCTGCTCTTCCTCGGCGTCGGCGAGGCGGCGACCGTCGTGACCGCCGACCTCACCGCGGCCGCGGTCTACAAGACCGGTGGCGCGATCGTGCACAAGCGCGAGGGCTCGCCCAACATGAAGCTCGCGATGTGGCTGATGATCGGCTCCATCCCGATGGCGCTGCTCGGGCCCCACCTGGTCGCGTGGTTCACCGACGACACCGAAGAGCTCAACCACGTGCTGATCATCAGCATCGGCTTCGCGCTCCTGCTGGCGGCGGCGACGTACGCCCTGCGCCTCTACGTCAACCTGCGCCGCGTCCGCTCCGGCACCCACGTCCACGACGACGACCCCGCCATCCGGGTCGTCCCGACGCTCCTCGTCGGCATGCTCGGCGGCCTGCTCGTCGGCATCACGAGCGTCGGCTCCGGCTCGGTCATCATGATCGCCCTGCTGATGCTCTACCCCGGCCTGTCGGCCGTGCGGCTCGTCGGCACCGACCTCGTGCAGGCCGTCCCGCTCGTGCTCGCCGCGGCGATCTCCAACATCGCGCTCCACGGCATCGACTGGACGATCCTCATCCCGCTGCTCATCGGCTCGGTGCCCGGCACGATCCTCGGCTCCAGCCTCGCCCCGCGCGTGCCGCAGTCCTTCATCCGCCGCGGCATCGTCGTCGTGCTGACGATGAGCGGCGTCGCGCTGCTCGACAAGTCCGGCTGGGCACCCCTCGGAGTCGAGGAGACCCACCCCATGCTGATCGCCGGCATCGGCCTCGTCGTGCTGGTCGTCCTGCCCATCGTCTGGGGCTTCCTGCGCAAGCAGCAGGGACTGCCGATGTTCGGCTCGCCGACCATCGCCCAGCTCGAGGACCCCGACTACCGGCCGGGGGTCGTGGGAATGAAGAAGGTCGACCGGCAGTAGGGCCGCTTCCGCCCGCGTGACGGCGCGCGGCCCGGCGCGTCGGGCATGCCGTACGGCGTGTCGCGCGCGTCGCGGGCTTTCGAGCGGCCCCTGTGGAGAGACGGTCGCGACGCCCGCCGATGCTCGACACACTCGGGCCATGGACGTCGTCGTCGCCCTCACCCGCCTCGGCGGCATCGGGTCGACGGCCGACATCCTCCGCCTCACCACCACAAGCGGCTGCGCCACGCTGTCGCCTGCCGCAGGGTCATCCATGTGTCACGCGGGCGCTACGCCCTCCCGACGGCCGACCTCGCGCGTGGCATCGCGGGGGAGATCGACGGGCACCTGCGACTCCTCAGCGCGGTCGCCCACTGGGGGTGGGAGTCGAAGTGGCCGGCGCGCTACCCGCAGCTCGGCGCCTCCGCGAAGCCGGCCCGGCCCGTGGAGGCGGAGGTCCGCATCAGCGATGTTCCCCGGCACGGCGTCGACGGCTGGGCCACCAGCCGCGTGCGCACCGTCCTCGACTGCGCAGCCGAGCTCCCCTTCGACGAGGCGCTCGCAGTGGCCGACTCCGCGCTCCGGCACAGCGACGTGACCCGCGAGGAGCTCGAGGCCGCGATGGGCGAGGACCCGCAGGTGCGTCGGGTCGTTGCGCACGCGACACCGCTGGCGGCCAACCCCTTCGAGTCCGTGTTGCGCGCGGTTCTCATCGAGGCAGGCATCAGGGTGGTCCCGCAATGGGCGACGACGCTCGGGCACGTCACCTACCACCCCGACCTCGCCGAGCCGTTCGCCGGCATCGCGATCGAGGCCGACTCGTGGAAGCACCACGCCGGGAAGGCCGAGCACGACCAGGACTGCCGCCGCTACAACGCCCTCGTCATCGGCGGCTGGATCGTGCTGCGCTTCACCTGGGAGCAGGTGATGTTCTCGCCGCACGAGGTCGTCGACGCGGTCCGCGGCGCGCAGGCGCTCAGGGCCGATAGGGCGGCCTGAGCCCCCTCTGCCGGTTGCGTGTCGGGAGACGTCGTACGGCGTGTCGCGGGCGCTGCGGACGTCGAACGGCCCCTCCCGTCCACCCGCCCCCGCGGATGACGGACGAGGGCGGTCGAGCGCTTACCCTTGTCAAAGTTTCGTTGACAAGAAGAGGAAAACGAGTGGAGCTGCAGGACTACTGGCGCACCGTCCGACGGCGGTGGCGGCTGGTTCTCGGGAGTGTCCTGGCGGTCCTGGCGGTCGCCGCGGTGTGGACGTGGACGGTGACCCCGACCTACGCGTCGACGACCCGGATCTTCGTCTCGACCAGCCAGACCGACGAGAACTCCGCCTACACCGGCAACCTCTTCGCCACCCAGCGCGTGGCGTCCTACGCCGACCTCGTGACCAGCAACCAGCTCGCCGAGCGCGTCGCCACCGAGCTGGGCGACGCCGACCCGACGGACCTTCGCGAGCAGGTCAGCGCCTCGGCCGTCCCGGAGACGGTGCTCCTCGAGATCGAGGCCACCGACCCCGACGCGGAGCGCGCCCGCGACATCGCGCAGGCCTACGCCGAGCAGCTCCAGCTCCTCGTCGAGGAGCTCGAGACGCCGCGCGGCGAGACGGCGGCCGTCGTCAAGGCCACGCTCATCGACGACGCCCAGGTCGCCCGCTCACCCATCTCCCCGCAGCCGCTGCGCAACCTCGCGCTGGCCGGCGTCCTCGGCCTGCTGCTGGGCGTCGGCCTGGCCGTGGCGCGCGAGCTCCTCGACACCAGCGTGAAGGGCGCCGACGACGTCGCCGAGATCACCTCGGCACCCGTCCTCGGCAACATCTTCCAGGACACCGACGCCAAGCGCACCCCGAGCGAGGTGCTGTCCACCGCCACCCCGTGGGCCGAGGCCTTCCGCGTGCTGCGCACCAACATGCAGTACGTCGACATCGACCACGAGCAGAAGGTCTTCGTCATGACCTCCTCGCTGCCGGCCGAGGGCAAGAGCACCACCGCGGTCAACCTCGCGGTCACGCTCACCCAGGCCGGCCAGCGGGTGGCGCTCGTCGAGTGCGACCTGCGTCGTCCGCTGATCGCCGACCGGCTCGAGCTCGACGGCGCGATCGGCACCACCAGCGTCCTGATCGGCAAGGTCAGCGCCGAGGACGTCATGCAGCAGTACGCCGACACGTCGCTCGACGTCATGGTCTGCGGCCAGATCCCGCCGAACCCGTCGGAGCTGCTGCAGTCGCAGGCGATGGAGATGCTGCTGCTCGAGCTGCGCCAGCGCTACGACGTCGTCATCCTCGACGCTCCCCCGCTGCTGCCGGTGACCGACGCCGCCCTGCTCGCGACGCGCGCCGACGGTGCGGTCGTCGTGGTCAGCCACGGCCGTACGACCCGCGACCAGCTCTCGACGGCGATCGAGCGTCTCGACTCGGTCGGCGCCACCACGCTGGGTGTGGTCGTCAACCGCACGCCGGCCAAGGCCGCCTCCAGCGGGTACGGCTACGGCTACGGCTACGCCCCGCTCGAGGAGCCCGTGGCGGCCGGGGGCGGCAAGCGCCGCCGGCGCTGACCCGCAGGACGGGCTGACCGAACCAGCCGGGCCTCAGGCCAGGCCGAGCAGCTCGCGGCACTGCGCCGGCGCCATCGGCGTGCGCTGCGCGATCCGTCCCAGCTCGACCGCGCGCTCGACGAGCTGGGCGTTGGACTCGACCGGCACGCCGCGGCTGATGGTGAGCACGTCCTCCATGCCGACGCGCAGGTGGCCGCCCATCGACAGCGAGGCCATCGCGACCGACAGCGTGGAGCGGCCGATGCCGGTGGCCGACCACGAGGTCACCTCGGGCGGGAGGGCGGCGACGCCCGCGACGAGCGCCGGGGCGGTGCCGGGCATGCCGCCGGGGACGCCCATGACGAAGTCGACGTGCACCTTGCCGCCGGCCGGGACGCCGTACTGCTGGATGAGGCGGCCGAGCGCGTGGACCTGGCCGAGGTCGAAGAGCTCGAACTCGGGCGCCACGCCGCGCTCGAGAGCGAGCTGGTAGAGGTCCTTGACGAAGGGCCAGGGGTTGAGGAAGACGTCGTCGCCGAAGTTGGTCGTGCCCATCGTGAGCGAGCAGGAGTCGGGCTCGGCGTCGAGCACCTTGAGCCGCTCGTCGAGCGGGTCGTGCACCGAGCCGCCGGTGGAGAGCTGGACGACGAGCGAGGACGACTCGCGCACCGCGGCGACCCACTCGCGCAGGAGCGTCTGGTCGAGCGTGGGCTGGTGGGAGGTGTCGCGTACGTGGATGTGGATCATCGCCGCGCCGGCGGCCTCGCAGTCGGCGGCGGTGCGAGCCACCTCCTCAGGGGTGGTCGGGAGCTGCGGGCAGTCGGCCTTGGCCGTCTCGGCGCCCGTCGGTGCCACCGTGATGAGCAGTTCGTCCATGCGCGCACCTTAGACTCCCGCGAGTGACCCTCT
The DNA here is from genome assembly GCF_057656315.1 of Nocardioides sp. Soil_C_8. Taxonomy (NCBI): domain Bacteria; kingdom Bacillati; phylum Actinomycetota; class Actinomycetes; order Propionibacteriales; family Nocardioidaceae; genus Nocardioides; species Nocardioides sp. Soil_C_8. Next base: position 220,108 of record NZ_JBDGKQ010000005.1, on the reverse strand, counting down.
CGGCCAGCCCTCGCCACGTCGTCGCTGTCACGGCTCTCGGGACCCAGGTCCACGTCGAGGTCGCCGGGGGCAACGCCGACACCGTGGCCGCCGACCTCCTTCGGGCGTGGTCGCGCTGCGACGCGCGGCGCGTCGACGACGTGGAGGGCCGGAGCGTGCGCGTGCTGGTCGACGAGGACCCCGCCGTGGTGGAGGACGCCGCCGCGCACGGCGCGATCGCCGGGCCGAGCGGGTCGGTCGTCGGTGACCAGGTCGCCCTGGCCGTCACCCTCCAGGCGATCGAGGCCAACGAGGGCGACCTGCTGATGCTGCGTGCCGCGGCTGTCGCCGACCCGGAGACCGGCCGGTGCGTCGTGCTCGTCGGCCCTGCCGGCAGCGGGCGCTCGACCGCGGCCCGCACGCTCGCGCGCCACTTCGGCTACGTCACCGACGACACCGTCGCCTTCACCGCCGCGCTCGACCTGCTCCCCTACAGCAAGCCGCTCGTGTCGTCCGACGAGCCCGCGGAGGGCCTGCAGTCCCCCGACGACCTCGGCCTTCGCGAGGCCCCGGCCGACCTCCGCCCGGCGGCCGTGCTGCTGCTCGAGCGCCACGCCGAGGGGTTCGTCCCGCCCGTCCTCACCGAGCTCCCCACCGCGGAGGCGATCGCCCACCTGTCGGGCAACGCGTCCTACCTCCGCGCCCTCGACAAGCCGCTGCACCGCCTGGCCGCCCTGGTCGAGGAGGTCGGCGCCGTGCACCGGGTCGACTACCGCGAGGCCGACGACCTGGTCGCCGTCACCCAGCAGCTGCTCAACCACCCGCCGGCGCGCGAGGTCGTGACGGAGCAGGTGCCCGAGCCGACCCTCGTCGAGCTCCTCGGCCCCGCCACCGTCGACGACGGGGAGCGCGTGCGCCGCCGCGACTTCGTCGACTTCCACGTCAGCGACGACGGCATCGGTTGCGTCATGCTCGGCGAGACCGTCGTCGCGCTGTCCTTCCTGGCCACCCGCATCCTCACGCTGCTCGGCGAGGGGACCGCGAGCCTCGACCGGCTCGCCGAGGGGCTCCTCGTCGAGTTCGGCGAGCCCGAGTCCGGCGACGCGAGGTCGCTCGTGGAGACCCACGTCGACGACCTCGTCGAGGTCGGCATCCTCACCCGCGTCTGAGCGGGGCACCGTCGTGCGCGTCGTCATCCAGCGGGTGCTGTCCGCCAGCGTGCGGGTGGACGGCGAGGTCGTCGGCGAGCTCGACCGCCCGGGGCTGCTCGTCTACCTCGGCGTGACCCACGACGACGGACCGGCCGAGGTCGCGTGGACGGCCCGCAAGATCTGGGACCTCCGCCTCCTCCGCGACGAGCAGAGCGCCAGCGACGTCGGCGCACCCGTCCTGGTCGTCAGCCAGTTCACGCTGTACGGCGACGCGCGCAAGGGCCGCCGCCCCACCTGGCAGGCCGCCGCCCCGGGCCCGGTGAGCGAGCCGCTCTACGACGCCGTCTGCGCCGAGCTCGAGCGCCTCGGCGCCCATGTCGAGCGCGGCCGCTTCGGCGCCGACATGCGTGTCGAGAGCGTCAACGACGGCCCCATCACCCTCGTCCTCGACACGCCGCCTACCGCTGGTTGAGGAGGTCGCGCAGCGACCGTCACGAAACCCCCAAACCCGAACAGACCTCAGTACGGCAGCTGCGTCGCGAGCCACCCCGCGAAGAGCCACGCGGCGACGGCCACGGCCCAGAAGATCACGACTCCGCGGTGCGTCATCGGACGGCCTACTCGTCCGAGAAACGGTGGTAGTGGCTGTTGTGCGGGCACGCCCGCCCGTACTTGATCCTGCACCGTCCCCAACGCACCGCGCCGACCCCCATTCGCTTCACGCGACGAGTCTGGAACGCCGGCGTCCTCGCGCTTGCTACAGGACGACCACGCTTCGTCCACGGCTCACTTCGGGCCGGTCTCCCACACCCGCGCCCAGTCGACCTCCATGGTCTGGGGCAGCTTGCCGTCGAAGCGGGGCAGCTCGTAGTCCGACGACAGGAGGCTGAGGATGAGGAACTCGGGCTTGCCCGAGCTCACCCCCTTGATCCGCTGGGTGACCTTGTCGTCGATGCGGAAGACGTACTCCTCGGGCGTCCACTCCACGGAGAACACGTGGTACTGCTCGGCCCAGTCGTCGCCGAGCTGGTCGGCGTTGGGGAGCCAGCCACCGACGGTCTGCTTCTTGCCCGCCTTGTCGAGGAAGTAGGTGAAGCTGGTGAGCCCGCCCTCGGGGTGGTCGTCGCCGAAGTACTCGATGACGTCGATCTCGGCGCCGCCCTTCTTGGGCCCGCCGGCGCCCTGGCCGCCGACCGGCTGCATCCAGAACGCTGCGTGCTGGCCGCGGGCCGACTGCGTCTTGATGCGCGCGGCTGCGTAGCCGTACGTGAAGTCCAGCCGGTGCTCGGTGCCGAGGTGCCCGTTGAGCCGGTAGGGGAACTTCTTGCGCTTGCCGGGGAGCTGGCACTCGTCGCCCTTGCGCTCGGGGTCCTCGGTCACGCTGAGGCGGAGCACGCCGTCCGCGACCTCGGCATTGTCCGCGCTGGCCTTGGAGCAGGTGCGGACGCCGGTGTAGCCCTGGTCGCGGGTCAGCCACGTGGCGTCGGGGCCGTCGACGGTGCTCTCGTCGTCGAAGTCGTCGGTGAAGGTCGCCTCAGGGGCGTCGCCGGTCGCGACCTGGGTGCCGATGGCGTCGTCCCCGACGCCGACCACCACGTGGAGGTCGCCGGGCTCGCGGCTGGAGAGCGAGACGCGGCCCTTGCCGTCGGTCTCCTGCTCGTCGACGTCGGACCAGCCGTCGTCGGTCTTCGCGACGAGGGCGACCGCGGTTCCCTCGTCGACGTCGTCGATCGTGGCGTCCACGACCCAGGCGGCGTCATCGGCGGATTCGACGTCCTCGCCGTTGGCGGCGAGCTGGGGCAGCACCTTCGCCTGCACGCTGTCGCTCTTCTTGTACGACGGCGGCGCGGCGTCGCCGTCGTCGGACGAGCTGCAGCCCGTGACGAGCAGGGCTCCTGCGAGCGCAGCCGTGAGGGCTCGGGGGATGGTCCGCATGCGCGCCATTGTGTCCAAGGCACGGTGGCGGCGACCAAATCGTCTCGCCGGCCGCTCGACCGTCAGGTGGGCATGGTCACCCGGCGGTGCGAGCGAGGCCGCCGGAGGTCACGGCCTCGCGACGCCGCGACGTGGCGAGCACCCGCGCCTCGTGCGGCCACCGCGTGGCCGCGCTGCGCCGGGACTCGACGCGTGAGAGGTGTGCCACGTGCTCGGCGCTGACGGCCGGCGTACGGACGGGCTCGGCGACGACGACGGGGCGTGCCGCGAACATGCGCCCGACGACCACGGCGACGGGGAAGGACAGCAGGATCCACGCTGCGAGGATCACACCAGCCCAGAGAAGCATGGTGGAGTAGTACCCACCCGATCCGGGAACCAAACCCGCTGATTCGCACGGGCGCTCCCGCCACCCCCGTGGGCGCAGGGTGACCACCCCCGGCAGTGCGAATCGTCCGTGGCGCTGCCCGTCGCTACGATGATGGCTGCTGTCCCTAGAGAGGTCCTTGCTACGCCATGACCAACACCCACGTCGACTACCAGCTGAGCCAGCTGGACCAGCTCGAGGCGGAGTCGATCCACATCTTCCGTGAGGTCGCCGCCGAGTTCGAGAAGCCGGTCCTGATGTTCTCGGGTGGCAAGGACTCCATCGTCATGCTCCGCCTCGCGGAGAAGGCCTTCTTCCCGGCCAAGCTGCCGTTCCCGCTGCTCCAGGTCGACACCGGCCTGGACTTCGACGAGGTGCTCGCCACCCGCGACTCGTGGGTCGACCGCCTCGGCGCGCGGATGATTGTCGCCACGATCGACGAGGCGATCGCCGCCGGTCACGTCGTCGACGACGGCAAGACCAGCCGCAACCGGATGCAGATCGGCACGCTGCTCGGCGCGATCGAGGAGAACGGCTTCACCGCCGCCTTCGGTGGCGGCCGCCGCGACGAGGAGAAGGCCCGCGCCAAGGAGCGCGTCTACTCCCACCGCGACGACTTCGGCCAATGGGACCCGAAGAACCAGCGCCCCGAGCTGTGGAGCCTCTACAACGGCCGCATCCACGCCGGTGAGCACATGCGGATCTTCCCGCTGTCGAACTGGACCGAGCTCGACATCTGGAGCTACATCCACCGCGAGCAGATCGAGATCCCCTCCATCTACTTCGCCCACGAGCGCGAGGTCATCGAGCGCGACGGCATGCTGCTGTCGGTCGGCCCGGAGATCCAGCCCAAGGGCGGCGAGAAGGTCGAGACCCGGATGGTCCGCTTCCGCACCGTGGGTGACCGCACCCAGACCGGTTGCGTCGAGTCCGAGGCGACCGACACCGCAGCCATCATCGAGGAAATTGCCGTGGCCCGGGTCACCGAGCGCGGCGCGACCCGCGGCGACGACCGGTTCTCCGAGGCCGCCATGGAAGACCGCAAGAAGGAGGGCTACTTCTGATGGCCGACGAGAAGACCACCGCCGGCGAGGAAGCTGCCGCTGTCACCGAGAACGCCGACCTGCTGCGGTTCGCGACCGCCGGCTCCGTCGACGACGGCAAGTCCACCCTCATCGGGCGGCTGCTGCTCGACTCCAAGTCGATCTTCGAGGACCAGCTCGAGGCGGTCGAGACCACGTCGCAGTCCAAGGGCTACGACTACACCGACCTGGCCCTGCTGACCGACGGCCTGCGCTCCGAGCGCGAGCAGGGCATCACCATCGACGTGGCCTACCGCTACTTCGCGACGCCCAACCGCAAGTTCATCATCGCCGACACCCCGGGCCACATCCAGTACACCCGCAACATGGTGACCGGCGCCTCGACCGCCGACCTCGGGCTCGTCCTCGTCGACGCCCGCCAGGGACTCACCGAGCAGTCGCGCCGCCACGCGGTGCTGCTCTCGCTGCTGCGCGTGCCGCACCTGGTGCTGGCGATCAACAAGATGGACCTCGTCGACTGGTCGCAGGAGGTCTACGAGAAGATCCACCGCGAGTTCACCCAGTTCGCGACGAAGCTCAACATCCCCGACCTCGAGGTCATCCCGATCTCGGCGCTCCAGGGCGACAACGTCGTCAACCGCTCCGAGAACACCCCGTGGTACTCCGGCCCGACGCTCATGCACCACCTCGAGCACGTCCACGTCGCCTCCGACCGCGACCTCGTGGACACCCGCTTCCCGGTGCAGTACGTCATCCGCCCGAAGTCCGACCAGTACCACGATTTCCGCGGGTACGCCGGCCAGGTGGCCGGCGGCGTGCTGAAGAAGGGCGACGAGGTCGTCGTGCTGCCCAGCGGCATGACGTCGACCATCTCCAAGGTCGAGCTCTTCGACCAGGAGGTCGCCGAGGCGTTCCCGCCCATGTCGGTCACGATCCACCTCGAGGACGACGTCGACGTCTCCCGCGGCGACATGATCGCCCGCCCGAAGAACGCTCCCCGGCCCAGCCAGGACATCGACGCGATGATCTGCTGGATGACCAACGAGCCGCTCAAGCCCCGGCAGAAGCTCGCCATCAAGCACACGACCCGCATGGGCCGCGCGATGGTCAAGGACATCCAGTACCGCCTCGACGTGAACTCGCTGCACCGCGACCAGGAGGCCGGCGAGCTCGCGCTCAACGAGATCGGCCGCGTCCAGCTGCGCACCACCGTGCCGCTCCTGTGCGACCCGTACTCGAAGAACCGCACCACGGGCTCGTTCATCCTGATCGACGAGGCCACCGGCGTCACCGTCGGCGCGGGCATGATCAACAGCGCCAGCTGACGCAGCCTGGTGCACGCGGCCCTGATCGATTCGGTCAGGGCCGCGTTGTTTTCCCTCGACCCCCGCGGCTGAGGCCTGTCACCTGCACTACGAGTGCCAAGCCCTCTGCGCAAGCCAGTGCCAGCATGGCGCCGGGAGCTCCGTTACGACTGGGCAGCACCGACAACAGGAGGAAGGCCGACGCCGCGGCTGCGCCGGCACTCACGGTGATCCACCGGACCCGTCTACGCGCGACCAGCAGCATCCCTGTCGCCCTGGACAGCGACGTCAGCAGGACGACGCAACCGGCCCCCGCAGAGGTGGCGTAGCTGACCTTTACCTCGCCTGCGAACATCAGGTCGACCGCCCGCGGCAGTGCCAATGCACAGGTGATTCCGGCCCCAACCCCAACCGCTGCCTGCAAGAGAACAACTTGCCTCGAAACAGCAGCCAGCGAACGAGCGTCGGCGGTCGCCACTCCAATACTCCTCTGTAGAACGTTCGGGACGCTCTGAAGCACCAGCAAGCCCATCCTCATAAGACGTTCTGCAGCCGCGAAAGAAGCCACGGCTCCGGGCGCCCAGGCTTGAACGAGCGCAACCGGAAGTCCGATGTACACCGCGCTGAGGCCACGCCCGAGCAACGCCATCGACTGACGGCGCACAACGGCCGCAACCCCATCCGACCGCGCGAAGTCAACCCGCCGTGGCCGCACGAGAAGCACGCCAGCCAGAGGCGAGGCGAGATACCCGAGCACCAGGCACATCGAGAACGCAACGAGAGGCGCATCGAGGAGAATGATCGCTACTACCCCAAGCAACACTGAGAGCAGTCGCGGCAACGCGTCGCTCCAGAAGATGCGCGACGGACGTCCAAGCCCAATGAAGAACCAGTTCAGCGAGAGGCCGCTCACTGTCATCGCCACCCCTGCGAGCATGGCTGCCACCACATACGGAGGCGCCAACAACCAGACAATGAGAGCTGATAGCGGGACTACGGCGGCCGCCACTGCCGCCCTGGACTTCAAGGATGACGCCAGGAGCGCGAACGACCCCGCACGATCCGCCGACGCGACTGCCTGAGGCCCGGTCAGGCCCCAGCCGAGCTCGACGGCCACGGAGGCGGCTGCACCAACCGACTGACCGACCGCGATCGAGGTCCAGCCCGCTGCACCGAATCGATCTGAGATGGCCGGTATGGCCAGCAGCGGCGTGACGGCCCCAATCATCGGGAATGCCGCGTACGCGAGCACCTTACGAGCCCGTCCTCTGGCCGCACTCACGACTGCATCAGAGCGAGACGACGAAGTATTCATTCCTAGTTGCCCGCGAGGAGCGGACGCCGCTGAATCTCGACAAGCACGTTTCGGAATGCCACGTACTGCGAGGGGGCATTGGCGAACTCCTCCCCCCTTGCCGCGGCCCGTTGTCTCAGGTCTTCGTAGTCCTCCGCCGACATTGTGGCCGCTTGGTGGAGAGCAGCGGCCATTCCCTTGGCGTTCGCTGGTTCGGTGGCGATTCCGCCGCCGTCGCGCAGAAGCATCGAGGTGGCGCCGCGTGCAAAGCCGATCACAGGACGACCGTGCCGAAAAGCTTCGACTACGGTCCGACCGAAGGCCTCGTTGCGCGAGCCAGTGATGACGAAGTGAGCTGCCGTGTACTCAGCACTGAGGTCGTCTGCCCACGGCAGGAGTGCCACGTTCGATCGCAAGCCCAGGACGCGAATGAGTGCTCGAAGAAGCGCCGAGAAGACCAGCCCGCCACGACCGACCACACGGATATCGAGGTCACTGCAGGCTTTCCGTGCCAGGAACGCGCCCAGAATGACGAGGTGTTGCCCCTTCTCCCGCGAGAAGTACCCCGGAAGAACCAATGTCCTCCGAGCCCCCTCCGGAGGCGCAAGATCCGTGCGCGCAACAGCGGCTGCGGGATTGGGGCTCACGGTGAAGGTGTTCGGATGCCTCGCACGCGCGAGGTCGAAGATCTGTTCCTCCACGTATGGCGAGATCGTGCACAACGCGGCTGACCGTCTGAGGATCTGCCGTGCAATCGAGCGCTTGGGTAGGAACGAGCCCAGTTGCCTGTTGTCTCGCAGGGATTCGCGGACGATCCAGACGTGCGGAAGTCCAAGACTGCCGGCTGCCCACGCGCCAGCTGGAATGACGGAGGTGTTCGTCACCACCACGTCCGGGCGGAGCGATCGCAGGAGTGAAACCAGTCCGCCAACCGACCCGAAGGCTTGGAACACTCGCATCAGGCCCACCGGCGGTAGCCAGTGTCGCGCTCCCATCCAGGCTCGCATGGGAAGGAGAACGACAGTCGCGCCAGCGGCGCGCAGAGAGTCCACCAGGGGTCCGTGGGCGGGCAGGACGACGACGACTTCGTGGCCGTCGGCAACAGCACCCGACGCTATGTCGAGCATGGAGCGCTCGGCGCCCAACAATCCTGCCGAGTGCCCGATCATTACTATCCGCATCAAGCCACCCTGCCCCAGCGTCCGCGCAAGCCGTCCGCGACGCCGCGCAGCGTCGCGTGACGCGTTGCCGGGGTTGCCCGCAGTGCGCCGGCAACGGAGCGCGCCACCCATCGCAGGGTACGTGCGCGCAAGCGCCACGCCGAGCCGAGTCGCAGCGACAGGTACAACAGCTCGTTACGGACCCGGTAATAGGTTGCGCGTGGGGATTCCTGAGACATCGAACCGCCTCGTTGATGCCACAGTTTGGCGGCGCAGACATAGCGCAGCTGTGCGACGGCTGCCATTCGCTCGGCGAACTCGAACTCTTCCTTATAGTGGAAGAACCGCTCATCCATGAGTCCGACTGCGTGGGCGGCGTCGACCTTGACCAGCAAACCAGTTCCGGTGACGACGTCCACTGGATGGTGGCCAACGCTGCAGCCCTGACAGCGCTCATGCACGAGCCGCGACCCGTCACTCCGGGCCGCGCTGACATACGGCACCGCGTCATCACTCAGAGGTTGCTCCGACGACAGCTGCTGCGGGGAGAGCAGGCCGCTTTCGCCAGCGTTCTGGAGAAGCAGGGTCAAGCAACCGGGATATGGCATGGCATCGGGGTTCAACAGCCAGGCCCATTCGTAGCCGCGGGCCCGTGCGATACGCAGTCCCGCATTGACACCCGCGGCGTACCCGAGATTTGTCGGCAACCGATCGATGGTCGCACCATCCGCTGCCAGACGATCGAGTAGCAACCAGTCCGAGTTCTCTGAGTCGTTGTCGACGATCACTACCGCCAGCCCTGGGTACTCCTCGCGGACGGCCCTGACTACCCGCGTCACATCCTCGGCGGAGTTCCAGTTGACCAGAACAGCCGCAACGCTCTCCCCGCTCACCGACGTGCGCGCTCGCGAGCTGATTGCACCATGGTCTTGACGGTGCGAGCAGACCCTCGTGTCAGACCTGCGAAGTTCACTCGGCCGCGTGCATGCGACTCGTCGACGTGCGGTAGATCCGAGGGAGACACGCCCCATCGGGTCGCGTCCAGATAGGCGTAGCCCCACTTGTTGTCCGGTTCTAGATACGCACCTTCGGCCCACTCGTTCCAAGCATTGATGAAGACCAGGCCATCGCTACCCCTGGCAGCGCGCTCCGCTTCGCGGGCATGGGTGAGCCACTCGGCGTACAGCCGTGGGGTGCTCCCCACGAAGAGAGTCGCATTCTGCATTCGCCGAGGGGTGTTGTCCCAGCGGGGCACAACCGTCGGGTGGCGGATGAACTGCGTCCTCTCCCGCGTGATGTATCGATCTGCCAGTGCGGGATACGAACACATCCGGCCACGAAAATCCTTGGCCGCGCCGGCAGGGAGTCGGGTCAGCGCGGTGCGCAGGTCGCTGTCCCCGACCGGCGGGAACTCAGCAACGGCGTCGAAGCCGAGTTCGTCAGGGCCGGCGCTGTGCGTCTCAGACGCGACAAGCCAAAGCTCCCCGAGGCCGTTCTCCGATGCCAGACGGCGCCAAGTCTCGGCAAACCTGCGTGGCGCGGGCAGGTGATCCGCCCGGTGAACGAGGAGAACCAGCGCGCCTGCGCGACGAATGTACCTAGGGTCCCGTAGGTAGGGCAGGAACGATTCGAAGACCTCCGCTGGCGACTCGTCGGTGTAGTCCTGCCCCAACAGGACCTCCCGCTCCTTTCCGTCCCAGCGTCGAGTCCAGTTCTCGTTGGCCCAGCAGATCGCGAACCCATGATCCAGCTCGCTCTGGAGGAAGCGGTCGACCGGCTTCTCCAGCAGGCGTTGACCTGCGAACCAGTAGTGGTAGAACACGAATGCATCGACATCGTTCTCCCGGGCGAGCTCGGTCTGCCACCGCATTACGTCATCGTCGAGAAGGTTGTACTCCCCGAACGGCGTAGCAGGCACTTGCGGCTGGTAGTGGCCATCGAACTGCGGGCGGGCACGCCGCACATTGGTCCATTCGGTGAACCCTGCTCCCCACCACTCGTCGTTCTCAGGAATCGCATGGAACTGCGGCAGGTAGAACGCAGCTGTCACGGGTGCATCCGCAGGGCGAACGCCCGACATCTCAGGCATCTGTCTTTACTCTTCCGCTCCGGACTAGGAGGTAGTAGATGATTACGGCCAACGCTAGGTATCCAAGTACCTCGTAGATCGAGCCCCGCAGCACGATGAACAGAAGAGCGGTACTTCCCGGGAGACTCGCCAGTTGCGGCACGCCAGCGGTTCGCCCACGACTTCGCGAAGTGATCCCGAGCCAAGCACCGAGCGCGGCGAGGGCCGCAATCGTTCCGGCCGTGCCGCCGATCAAGTGACCCTCCGCCCAGAGTGGCATCGACACGTTCGTGTACTCCATGCCTGTAGCTTGCGCAACGAGTGACCCGCCGGAGTCTCCGATGTATGGACGCGACACGATCGGGATCCATCGAGCGATGGGGGCTATGAGCAGGTGGCTCGAACTCGGAAGGAACGCCTTGGCCTCAGGCGCCAATGAAACCTCACGTGTCCCCATCTCGAATGCGTCGAAGTCGTAGTCGAGCAGCGAATTTTCGACGGAGAGCACCTCGATGGCGTTCGAACCCGTTGCGTCGCCCCGGAGGACGTCCAGCGACGGAAACACCAGAGCGAGCAGGACCACACTCCCAACTGGAACCAGGCGGAGCAGGTGCCGACCATGGAGAAGCGCAACTGCGGTTGCAACAATGAAGCTGCCACTGAGAAAACGCGAGCCAACAAGTGGGTTGGTTACGACTGCCGCGGTTAGCCAAGTCGCCACTATCAGCCAGGCAGGGACGTTCACCCCATAACGGCGGCTGATGATCAGTGCACTCGGTATGACAATGGCGCCTGCAGTAACTGCAAAGTACAGGAATCCTCCTAGCGGTAGAGAGGCAATCTCTAGAACTCTGACACGAAAGACTGCTCGAGCATTGAAGAGCGCGCTACCCATGAAGGCGATGAAGAGTGTTGCCACTACCACGTAAGCCAGACCGAACGCATTCAGAACCCGAACGTATGGCTCTTTCTCCTCTCGACCCGACGGATCGGCACCTGACGGCTCAGCAGTCTTGGATGTCGGACGTTGCCGCCCCGCGAGCCACGCAACGGTAGCAAAGGCCACGTGACCCAAGAGTACGAGCGACTGAGCTTGCTCAATTACCGGCACCGTGAAGGTGCCGGTCCAAGGGAAACCCTGCGTAGCGAGCTGGATGGCGGGGGCAAGGCCGAGGAACACGAAGCTCCACGCCCAATACACCGAGATAGCAATTCGAAACTCGCGAGCGCCGGCGTTCGCAACCAAAGCCGCAAGTGGCAGAAAGATTAGGGCGCGCGCTTGCCACTCAACCCTATCTCCGTAATCAAACGCGCCCTGCACAAGGGCGTGCTGAGCGTCGAGCGCGAATGGCAGAGTCAGTGCTATCGTGACGAGTGCGGCCGCGAAGCGCCACGGGAGGCCAGCGCCAATTCTATTCCTAGGCGCGTCGACTGGAATAACTGCATGAGTTGGAATCGTCATTGTGGGTAGCTGCCGTCTATAGCCCTGAGACTCCGACTCTGGCGTCCAACGGGAACCAAGCAATGGGGATGCTTGACGTAGAACCGCGCCGCAGACCGGAGTTCGTGCTTCCAGATATCCAGCGATTTTCCGTTCGCGGTCTCGCGCGCCCATCCGTGCACGAACCGTACGTCACCGTCTACGAACGTCGGCGTGCCGTGGCGCAATGCCCGAAGACAGATGTCTGAATCCTCGTAGTAGATGAAGAAGCCCGAGTCCCACCCGCCGATAGCATCGAACGTCGAGCGGCTTGCAAAGACTGCCGCACCCATTACCCAGACCACTCGGGCCAGGCCGGAGTCAACATGGCGCACATAGCGACGATTCATGGCGGACTCGGGTGCAAACATGTGCGCCAGCTTGCGCGCCGGGTACGGTGCGCCCCGCCCGTTCTCCTGCAGGCTGCCGTCCGGGTTGACCAGTTGCGGTGCTACCAGAGCTGAGGTTGCGCAAGCGACGTCGCCCAGATGCATGACGCCTTCTCGGGTGACCGTAACGTCGGGATTCACGAACCCAAGGACATCGCCCGTCGCTAGCTTCGCCCCCGCGTTGTTCGCCGCTGAGAAGCCACGATTGGCCGGCATTTTAAGGACGCGGGCACCCAGCTCCTCAGCGACAGCGACGGAGTCATCGCTCGAGCAGTTGTCCACCACGATCCATTCGCAGACGTCACGCGGCCAATCTGCCCAGAAGTGAGAGAGCGTGGAGGCGCTGTTAAACGTCACTGTGACTAATGAAACCAGCGGTCTACTCATCCACGCGCTCCCGAGATGTCATGCCGACGACCTGCGATGAGGCTAGTACGCACCATCGGACGCGACGACCGCGCGGGCCGTGCGCCAGAGGATCATGAGGTCGCTCATCATCGACCAGTTCTCGACGTAGTGGACATCCAGGTTGATCGCCTCAGCGTACGCGAGGTCAGAGCGCCCTGATACCTGCCACAGACCCGTCATCCCGGGTCGCACGGTGAGTCGCCGCTCGGCGATGCGGTCGTACTGTGCGACCTCGAAGTCGCGCTGAGGGCGCGGGCCTACCAGGCTCATGTCGCCCTTGACGACATTGAGTAGCTGGGGAAGCTCGTCGATCGAGTAGCGCCGGATGAATGACCCCACACGTGTGACCCGCGGGTCCTTCGCCAACTTCGGGAGCTCAGCAAGGGACTTGCCCTCCGCCTTGAGCAACGCAGCCAACTGACTGTCGGCGTCGGAGCGCATCGAGCGGAACTTGATCATCCCAAAACGCTGACCGTCACGACCAATGCGCTCCTGTCCGTAGAAGATCCGGCCGGGGCTCGACATCTTCACCGCAACCGCGGTGGCGATGAAGAGCGGCGCAGCAGCCACGAGCAGGATCAACGCCCCGACAATGTCGAAGACGCGCTTGCTGAGCCTTGCGGCAGCGGCGTACTGCGGCTCGGCAACGTGCAGCATCGGCATGCCCGACACGTCCTGCAGGAAAAGGCGGGACGACGACACGTGCAGGACGTTGGGGGACAGGATGAGGTCGATGTTCGACCCCTCGAGCTGCCACGCAAGGTCACGAAGCGACTCGTGCCCGAGGTGCTCAGTGTCCGTCACCACGACGGTGGTGGCGCCGGACCGCGCGAGGGCCTCGGTGAAGTCCGCCCCGGAGGACATCACGGGGACACCTCGCGGCGCGTCTCCGATGATCGCGGCCAGCGGGTGGCTCTCGCCAGGGACCCACACGCCGCACACCTCGTAGCCGGCAGTCTTGTGCTTGGCGAACCACGTAGCGAGTTCTGCTGCGGCTCGCTCTCCGCCGATGACCAGAACCTTCTCGGCCGCCTCGCCCCGCACTCGCGCTCGGTGCAGGCCAACCCGGGCGAGCTTGCGCTCGATCAGCAGGCCCACGAGTCCGAGCGGGAACGCGGTCGCCAGGTAGAGGCGGGAAGCGTCCATCTGCAGGGCAACCGAGGCAATCGCCAGAATCGCGAAGACACGGAACGTCGCAACGACAACCCGTCGGTACTCCTCCCAGCCGTGACCAACGACCTTAGGGCTGCGCGCCTGGTGCATCTGCAACGACAGCCACCACGTCGCCGCGAGCGCGACGCCGAGGACGGCGTATGAAGCACCGAGACCGCTGACCGGTCGGTCCGAGGACACCCCGAATCGAACGACTTGCGCGGTGCCCACAGCCAGCGCGAGCACGACGAGGTCCCCGATCAGGAGGGCACGCGCGTGTCGTCGACGCCAGTCGACAGCTGCGCCGTCCCGCTCGGTGTTCGCGATCTGGATCGATCGATGCGTTACCTCTGCACGAGGCATCACTGCTTCGGGCACACGACTGACTACCGACATTTGCATCCCCCACGGATGACTTGGACCCCGAGACCCCCCGGGACAGCTGCGTCAACCAACCCCTGACTGACATGCATACGCTAAGCGAGATTCGGGCCAGCTCGTGGAAAGTTGAACGAACATGAACCGTATGTGAGGTGTGCTGTTCCTCACCAGTTACTCGCCCCCCACCCCTATGGGGGTAAATAGGTGTGCAGCGACGCTTCGGCAGACGAGCCGACCAGTTCGACGCACCTAGCGCGGATGGTCACATGGGACTAGAGCGGCAAACCTGAGGACCGTTTTTTGCCAGAATTCAACAACTCTGCTCGCCCGACCCCCACAATGGCCGAATGGACGCACGTCAGGCCGAACTGCTCGCCCAGGCCGACGCCCACGAGCTGGGTCGTCGGCTTCGCTCGATCCGTGTCGCCCGGGGGCTGACCCAAGGCGAGGTGGTCGGCGACACGATGTCGGTCGCCTACCTCTCCCGCCTCGAGACGGGCGCTCGCAAGCCCACGGTGAAGGCACTCGACGCGCTCGCCGTGCGACTCGACGTGACGGTCGACTCATTGCTGGCAGTCGAGCCCGGCCAGGATCCCGACGAGGTGCGCCTCTCGCTCGACTATGCCGAGCTCGCCCTCGAGTCCGGAGAGCCGGCTGAGGCTGCCAAGCACCTCGACGCCGCCCTGAGCCGGGTGGGCGACGTGGCCGGAACCGGCCTGCGCGATCGCGCCAAGCTGCTCCACGCTCGCTCACTGGAGGCGAGCGGTCGCGAGGACGACGCCATCATCGAGCTCGAGACGCTCCTCGAGGACGGCACCGTCAGCGGCGTCAGCCGCATCAAGGCCGGCATCGCGCTCAGCCGCATCCACCGCGAGACCGGCGACCTCGGCCGTGCGATCACCAGCGGCGAGGAGGTGCTGTCGCAGCTCTCGACGGCGGGCCTGGACGCCAGTGACGAGGCGGTCCAGCTCTCGGTCACGGTCGCGGCCGCCTACTTCGAGCGTGGTGACACAGCGCACGCCGTGCGGCTGTGTAGCAAGGCCATCGCCCAGGCGGAGACGCTCGACTCTCCGCGAGCCCGCGCTTCGGCGTACTGGAACGCCAGCGTCATGCAGGCGAACCGCGGAGACATCGCAGCTGCGGTGCCGCTCGCCGAGCGCGCGTTGTCACTACTGAGCGAGGGCCAGGACGCTCGGAACCTGGCTCGCCTGCGCACCGAGGTCGGCCGGTTGCAGCTCGAGCTCGACCCGCCCGCAGTGGCCGAGGCCCGCGAGAACCTGACCCGAGCGGTCACCGAGATGGAATGGAGCAGCGCCTCTCCCACGGATCGTGCCTGGACCCTGCTCGGCCTGGCCCGGGCTGCCTACCTGTCAGGCGAGCTCGAGCAGGCCCGAGACCTGATCGGCGAGGTCGAGGTGACCTCAAGCGGGCACGCCCCGCTTGCCGAGGCGGAAGCGCTGACCCTGGCAGGCCGTACGTGCGCTGCCGAAGGACGAATGGACGAGGCAGCCAACTTCTACCAGCAAGCAGTGCTTCGCCTCTCCGCCATCGGTGCCGACAAGGCCGCTGCCCAGCTGTGGTTCGACCTGGCCGGTCTCCTCGAGAGCGTGGACCTGGCCGAGGCCGCCCGCGACGCCTACCGTCGCGCGGCGGCCTCGACAGGGCTCCGCACGCGTACAACGGTCGTCTCTCCGACCAGCGTGTGAAGGGCCGTGCGGTCTCGGGCCGCACGCAAGAAAGTCGAGACGACCAAGCTCTGATCAGCCGTGCAGATCAGCAGCACCACACGTTGCGCTGCTGGGCGTCCTTGGGAGCCGCGGTCGCAGGAGCAGCAGCCATGCCGGCCAGGCTGACGACGGCGGTGGCGGCAACGACGATGCGAGCGATGTTCTTCATGGGGACTCCTATGTGGGGTGTGAGCTGACCGAGCGAGACAGGGGAATCGTTCGCTCGCGGCGATTGTGTCAAAAATGCTGCGCGGACGCGCCGTGTCTGGCAAACTCAGTCAAGACAGATTGGCAAATGCCCCCGCCGAGATGTCTTCGCTCGTCAAGTGCCCCCCACTACGAGCCAAAGAGATGCGCTTCACCCCACGGAGCGCCCGGAGCCCCCCGCACCCCACGCGGGGGGCCCATTCTTTGCCTTCCCAGCCAGGTCATGGCCGATCCGCCTAGGGTGGCGCGCATGTCCAGCACCGACGATCGTGGATCCGACGACGTGGTCGCCCACGTCGCGGCCTTCGGTGTGGTCGTGCCGGTGCGCGCCTCGCCGGCGCTCCGCGAGCCCGTGCTCGCGGCGTGGCAGGATGCGCTGACGGACGATGAGCCCACCACCGGCGAGGTGCAGGCCCTCAATTCGGATGTCGGGAGCGCCCTCCACTACCTGTCCCCCGCCGTCACCACCGCCGCGATCGACGCCAGGGCCGGCGAGCTCGTCATGCTCCACGCCGCGGCTCTCGCCGACCCCACCAGCGGCCGGACGGCCGTGCTCGTGGCGGCCTCGGGCACCGGCAAGACGACCGCCTCGGTGACCTTGGGCAAGACCTTCGCCTACCTCACCGACGAGACGTCCGCCATCACGACGGACGGGGTCGTTCTTGCCTACCGCAAGCCGCTGTCGATCATCGACGGCGGACACCTCAAGAAGCAGGTCGCCCCGTCAGACCTCGGGCTGCTCACCACCGAGCGCGAGTGCCGACTGGCCGCGCTGCTGGTGATCGAGCGGGATCCTCACCACGAGGGTCAGCCGACCGTCGAGCTGCTCGAGACGGTGGACGCCATCGCGGCCATCGCGCCGCAGTCGTCCTACCTGCCCAGCATGGACAAGCCGCTCCACCGCCTGGCCGAGCTGATCCACCTCGTGGGCGGGGCCCGACACGTGCGGTACGCCGAGTCGGTGGACCTCGCGCCCGTCCTCACTGGGCTCTTGGCGGTGGAGTCGTGATCGTCAGGCGCGGGGTGCTGACCGATCACTACGTCGAGGACGACCGCAGCGTGGTCATGGTCGACGAGAGCGTCCTCGGGCTGTCGCCGATCGCCACGACGATCCTCGAAGCCGTGCCCGACGGCGCGGACGTCACGCTCGAAGCAATCACTCGTCACGTGGTCGCCACGTTCGGTCCGCCCGACGGAGGTGCGTCGGCTGAGGCCCTCACCGAGCAGCAGCTCTGGGACCTCGTCGCACACCGGGTCGTGGTGGTCATTGAGGACGACGGGTCTGACGACGACGAGGGTTCGGCGCTCCTCAGCCATCGGTCTGGGCCGGACGCCTTCACGGACGAATCGACCGCGGCGGTCGCAGCACTGCGGGACGCTCTGCGTCACGTGCGCTCGGACGACGACCATCACTGGACGCCGCCTGCAGGGCTGAGTCCCAGCCTCCTGGTCGGAGCAGCACGTCAGCACCATGTGATTCCCTACTTGGCCGCGAACCTCGACCGACTCGACATCCCAGCTCAAGCGAGATCCGAGTTGGGGGCCGCGGCCGGCCGCCAGCACGCGGGGGCGGTTGCGCTGGCGGCCGACCTGTCCGTGGTCGTGACGGCACTTCGCGACGCCGACATCCGAGCGCTCGCCTTCAAGGGGGTGGCCCTCTCGGCCCAGGCTTACGGGGACTTCTCGCTCCGCGGGGCCGGTGACCTCGACGTGCTTGTAGCTCCAACAGACCTCGAGCGAGCTCACGAAGTGCTCGCCTCTGCTGGCTGGGCACCGGCGCCCGGGTACCCGCGACCAGGCCCGTCGTGGGCGTGGCGCCACCTCGTCCGTACTGGCAACGAGCTGTTGCTCAGCGGCCCGAGTACCGACGTCGATCTGCACTGGCACCTGGTGCCGACCCGCGGCACGTTCCCGGACTTCGACACCTTGTGGACGCGACGTCAGGTCGTGACGGTGGATGGGCGCCCGACGCCCACACTGTCCGCCTATGACGCACTGGCGCATTCCGCTGGCCACGCTGCAAAGGATCGGTGGAGGTGGCTTCGGAGCCTGCTCGACCTGCACGTCATCGCGTCGCGGCGGGACACCTGGACCAGCGTGGATCGCCCGCTTCGCGGGGACGAGCTTCTGTCCCTCGGCCTGGCGGTTCGTGCGTTCGGCGCACCGCCCGGTGCGCCACCGGTCGCCGAGGAGGCTGCCCGAGCTGTGACCGACGACCTCTGGTGCGCCGTCCTCCGCAACCAGGTAACCACAGCTCCGGCGCACCGACCCCTGGCGATTCCAGGGATCAACTTCCTCCTTGGCCTGCGTGGGGTCTCGCGGACACACGCGTCACCGCGGGAGGTCATCCGCCTGCTGAGCAGGAGTGCACTACCCCCGTGGATCACGGCCGAGGAATCGTCTCCGCACTTCATGGCAGCGGCGCCTCGGCTGCTCGGCAAACGTGCTGCGGGCGCGGTGTCTCGCGTCAGCGTCAAGCAGGAGACTGCGCCCGAGGAAACGTAGCGGAGGGCCGTCAGGCTCCGACGACGGTCTTGCCCTTTTCGACGTTCGGGAAAGTCAGGGTCTTCAGCGGTGTCCCAGAAGGCGCTCCGGCGTAGAACGTCATGGTGACAGTCCCGCCCTGCGAGGTACCCAAGGAAACGGCCGAGTCGCCCAGCTTGGGCAGTCGCGCGAAGCCGTTGGCCGCGATCGAGGCGCCGAGCGCGAACGTGCGGGTCACGCCGTTCCACGAAATGACGACTGTGGGATTCGTGAAAGTCGTCGTCCCGGTGTTCGTCAGCGTTGTGTTGAAGGTGAACACATCGCCGTTGCCGCTGCTACGCGTGACTGAGCCGCTCGCGCTCCCCTTCGGCGTCACGCCCGGCGACGCGGCCGCGATGTTCGGCGTCGCCACGACAACGGTGACCGCCGATGCGGACCACGCTGCCCCACGCAGCGCGGTCCGACGGGTGATGCCGCTCTCGTTCGAGCGTGACTGACTGGTGAGCTGATCGCTCATTTCTGGTGCCCCCACCTGAAGTTGTGAGTGGTCGCCCCCCGACCACTGCCGGTCGACTCGTGCCGTCCGGGTGATCGGAAGGCTATACAGCGAAATCTCGAACTCCGCCGAGTTTTACTCGAATGAGGGTTTCCTCGATGAATGTTGTACTTCTCCACGGACCGCCCGATTCACGGGACGTCCCGCGCGACGGCACCTACGCTTCTCAAGACATCCGGGAAAGTAAAGGGGATCCGGTGGAGCTCGCCGACTACCTGCGCATCCTGCGCAACCACTGGATCGCCGTCACGGCGTTCATCCTGGTGGCCGCACTGGCCGCCTTCGGGTGGAGCAGCATCCAGCCCAAGGTCTACGCCGCCAGCTCGTCGGGCTTCGTGACCTCCGGCGGGGGCGGCGACCCCGGCCTCGACAGCCTGAACGACTCGCTGTCCAAGTCGCGCGCGGCGTCGTACGTCGTCCTGGCGAAGGACCGTGAGACCGCGTCGCTCGTCATCGACGACCTCGGGCTCGACACCTCGCCCGAGGGCCTGGTCGGCCGCATCGACGCCGCCCAGACGCCCGACACCGTCATCATCTCGATCACCGCCCGCGCCGGCACGCCCGAGGAGGCGCAGCAGCTCGCCGACGCGTGGGTGGGCGCGCTGGCGCAGCGGGTCAAGAGCATCGAGGCCGGCAAGTCCAACGGCAACCAGGGCATGCGCATCGAGGTGTCGGAGTCGGCGCAGCTGCCGACGAGCCCCGTGTCGCCGCAGGTCGAGCGCAACGTGCTCCTCGGCGCCGTGCTCGGCGCCCTGCTCGGGCTCGCCTACGCCGTCGTGCGCAGCCTGCTCGACCGCCGCATCCGCTCGAGCGAGGACGTGGAGCGCGACACCGGCGTACCTGTTGTGGGCTCGGTCCCCGACGTCGGCAAGTCGCCCGGCATCTTCGTCGGCACGACCACCGGCAACGCCGCGCTCGCCGCCGAGGGCGTACGCCGCCTGCGCACCAACCTGTCCTACATGGACGTCGACAACCCGCCGCGCGCGATCGTCGTCACCAGCCCCAAGCAGGGCGACGGCAAGTCGACGGTCGCCGCCAACCTGGCCGCCGCCCTCGCCGGCTCCGGGCAGGCCGTGACGCTCGTCGACGCCGACCTGCGCCGACCGACCGTCGCGGCCACCGCCGGTGTCGACGACACCGTTGGCCTCACCGACGTGCTGACCGGCCGCCTCGAGCTGGCCGACGCCCTCCAGTCGCACCCGACCATCGAGGGCCTCAGCGTGCTCACCTCGGGCTCGCGCCCGCCCAACCCCAGCGAGATCCTGGGGTCGCAGGCCATGCGCAGCGTGATCGCCGACCTCACCGCCAAGGGGATGCTCATCATCGACGCACCTCCCCTGCTGCCCGTGACCGACGCCGCCGTCGTCGCCCACGCGGCCGACGGTGCCTTCGTCGTGGTCTCGGCCGGCAAGACGCTCGACACCGAGCTCGACAACGCGCTGGGCCACCTGCGCACGGTCAACGCCCGTCCGCTCGGCATCATCCTCAACCGCGTCTCCAAGCGCACCGTCGGCGCCGGCAACTACGGCCACTACGGCTACGGCACGGACGACTACGTCGAGAGCACCGCCGGCCGGCGCAAGAACCGCCACTGACCCCTCCCTGTTCCCGCGCTGGCACCCGGTCGCTCGAAGGTCTGCACCGGGCGGACCAGACCACATCAAGGTTTCCCGCACGTTCCCTGCAGCCCGATGGCAACGGGCGAAAGTCGACCTACGCTCGCCGCACCGGCCCGTGGGGGTGCCGGGTTTCACCGACGTGGGGGTGCACCGTGTCCGATCAGGCACGCATGGGGTCGACCGTGCTCAACAGACGGGCTGTCGTCCGGGGAGCCGTGTGGTCGCTGCCCGCGGTGACCGTCGCGACGACCGCGCCGGCGTTCGCCAACGCGTCGGGCTCCCTGGGCATCAGCGCCCCGGTGGCGAGCTACCAGGCCCCCGACCGGCTGACGCTGTCGACGACCGTCGAGGGCGCTCCGGGCCAGGCCGGGGTGCTCACGCTCCGGATCGAAGAGGCACACCTCTTCGGCTCCGTCGCCATCGCGTCGGGCGCGCCCGGCACGGTGACCCCGCTGCCCAACGGCACCTTCACCCTGACCTACCCCGTCACGCCGGGTCCCTTCACCACGACCCTCGACCTCGGCGAGGACACCCTCGCCGGGCAGTTCCGGGGCACCCGGGGCGACGAGACGATCCTGCGCGCCGCGATTGCCCCGTCGGCGTCCGACCCGGCGCCCGTCCCGGTGGCGCACCTCGGCTTCGCATCGGTCGAAACCGTGAGTGCGTCGGCGGCGTGGGCGTCCTACACCGCCGTGCGAGTCGAGGCGAGCGGCGTGCGCCTGACGGGCGGCCCGCAGCCGTCCGTAGGACGGCTCCGAGTCGCCATGACGGTCCCGGCCGCCGTCTACAACAACCCGAATCCTCCGGCCGTGTCCGACCTGGCGCCTGGGTGGATGGTCGATCCGCTCAACGAGATCAGGCACTGGGGCGGAGGCTGGACGATGCGCTTCGTCACGACCCAGGAGGCGCACACGTCCTTGACCGGCGACGCTTCCCACCGCGGTCCGGGCGCGTTCGGCGTCACGCTGACCCATGACAGCACCGGCTTCTTCGAGGCAGGTCGCTTCGCCGTCGACGTCACCACGGACGAGACTGCGTTCGGCTGGGGCGAGGACGCGTCCAAGATCGTCGACCAGGACATCCGGGTCGACCTCGGCCCTCGCCCGCCTGCCTGACGGCGGGCTGACCGGCCGCCTCAGCGGGGCAGCAGCACGCAGACGCTGGTGCCCTCGCCGAGGGTGCTCTCCAGCGACACCACGCCGCCGTGCGCCTCGACGATGCTGCGCACGATCGTGAGGCCGAGCCCGGTGCCAGGCACCTGGAGCCGGCGGGCGTTGGCTCCGCGGTAGAACCGGCCGAACACCTGCTCCACCTCGCTCGCGTCGATGCCGGTGCCCTCGTCGGTCACCGTGAGCACGACGTGCTCCTTGCGCGCGGCCAGGTCGACCGTCACGACGCAGCCCTCGCGGCTGTAGGCGATCGCGTTGTCGAGCAGGTTGTCGAAGACCTGGCGCAGCCGCATCCCGTCGGCGACGGCCGGCAGCGCGTCGGGCACGCGGGCGTCGATCCGGACACCCCGGCTGTCGGCGTCGAGCGACGCCGCGTCGACGGCCTCGCAGAGCAGGACGGCGACGTCGACGCGGTAGGGGTCGACCAGCGGCGAGCCGGCCGAGACCCGCGTGGTGAAGAGCAGGTCGGCGACCAGGTGCGAGAGCCGGAGCATGTTGCGCCGCGCGGCGCTCACCTGCTGCTGGCCATCGGGCGTGACGTCGGTCGACTCGTCGAGCAGCTCGAGGTAGGCCAGCGCCGCCGTGAGCGGCGTACGGAGCTCGTGGGAGATCGTCGAGACGAACTCGTCCTTGACGCTCATCGCCCGCACCAGGTCGGTCACGTCGTGGTAGGCGAGGACCGCGCCCGCGAGCGCGCCCGAGCGGTCGAGCACCCGGCGCGCGGAGACCGACAGCGCACGACGCGACTGCGGGTGCTCCCCCACCCACATGCGTACGTCGTCGAACTCCTCGCCGCGTGAGGCGCGCACCGACGGCATGTCGTGGCGATCGAGCGGCCGCTGGTCGGCGTCGAACGCGAAGCCGGCCTGCCCGGCCTGGCCGTGGTGGCCGTCGGGGAAGGCGAGCTCGAGGAACTCCCGGTGGCGGGCGTTCATGGCGACGTAGCGGCCCTCGGCGTCGATGCGGAGCAGGCCGACGGCGACGCCCTCGAAGATCGCCTGGGCCGTACGACGGTCCGCCTCCGCGGCGGCCTCCGCGGCGTCGAGCCGGTCGACGAACGCCTGGCGCTCGCTGAGGTCGACGATCTGGGAGATGAAGTGGATCGGGGTGCCCGACGGGTCGCGCAGCAGGGCGACGGACAGGTCGCCGACCAGGATGCTGCCGTCGGCGCGGACGTAGCGCTTGGTGATCCGGTAGGAGCTGATCTCGCCCGCCAGCGTCTGCTCGAACAGCCTGAGGTCGGCGTCGAGGTCGTCGGGATGGGTGATGTCCTGGAAGGACTTCGTGATGAGCACGTCGGCCTCGTAGCCGAGCATGTCGCACAGGGAGACGTTGGCGGTCATGAACCCACCCGTCGGCGACACGATCGCCATCCCGACGGGCGAGTGCTCCATGGTCAGGCGCCAGAGCTCGTCGGTCTCGGGGATGGGTGCGATCTCGGCGACCATCACCACCTCCGCTCTTCACGACACAGCCCAAGACGACGGCACACGGCCCGGACCGCCACGGTAGGACGCCCACAAGCCCGCCGACCGGGGTGTGGGGGAATGGTGGCGAAAATGAGAGGAACGCCCCGCGCTCACGGCGCGAGGCGTCCCTCCTGTGGTCTGGACCAGTCGTTCAGCGGGCAAGGACGAGCCTCCGCTCGCGCTGCTCCAGCTCGTTGCTCTTGGCGCCCGCCTCGACCGCCCCCTCACCGTTGAGGAGGCCCAGGGCGCCGAGCAGTGCCCACGGGATCGAGACGAGGGTGGGGACGATCTTCGAGCGACCGCGCGGCCGCCTGGCAGTTCCCACGCCGCGGGTCGTCCACACCAGGTCACCGGACGCGATGCGCGCACGGGCCGCCTGGGTCGCCAAGCCCGGCAGGCCCCTTGACTCGTCGAAGAGCTCGGTCTCCAGGTCGGGAGTCGGCCTCGCCTGAAGCACCAGACCCAGCAACCGACCGAAGTCCGCCCGGCCCAGGGGGCCGACCCCGACGAGGGAGTCGCGCCCCTCGGCAGCGGGCTCCTCGACGTGGGTGACGGGGACGAGGAAGATGCGTCCGCGGCTGCGCGCGCGGTCGGTCAGCATGTCGGCCAGCCCGCGGGTCAACGGACCCTGGTCGGCGAGCCGCTGCAGTGTCGGTCCGATGTGCGAGCGGGCGCACCCGTCGTCGGCGGCGTCGATCGAGTCGTCGGCGATCGGGAGCATTAGCGTCCGACCAGCTTCGTCGGCGACCGCGTCACGGCCCGATCCCGGCTCGCCGACCAGCCACACGACGCCGCCCCTTCGGTCCGGATCCAGCAACCAGGCCATCGCCGCAGACACCACCTGCGCGACCTCGGCCTCGCGACCCACGACCGTCTCGCGCGGGGGCCACTCGTCGCACGAGCCGACGACCTCCAGGTAGAGCGCCCGCGTCTGCGGCGCCGGGTCGACGCCGTAGTCGTCCGCGAGTCGCCGCCGCAGCCGCTCGAACTCCTCGACGGGCTTCGCGGCCTCGCCCAACGCGTACCAGGCGCGCATGAGGGCGCGCGTCGAGCGGTCGGTGACGTCGATGCCGGCGGCCCGCTGGGCGAACTCCAAGGACTGGCGCCAGTCGGCGCACCTGCCGGCCGCCTCGGCGCCGTCGAGGAGCAGACCCATGCGTTCGGCGCGCAGCTCAGCGCGCGCGTCGTGCAGGCGGGCACACTCGCTGCCCGTGACGTCGAGGTCGCCCTCGTAGAGGTCCTCGGCCTGCCTGGCCAGCTCGACGACCTGCGCGGGGACGCCGTCAGACCGCGCCACCTCCACCCGGGCTGCGAGGCCCCAGAAGGCGTCGACGTCGACCCAGGCGTCCAACATCAGTCCGTGATCGACACGGACGATGCTCTCGGTCCCCAGCACCCGGCGGACGTGGGCGACAGCCGTCCGGAGGCTGGTCCCGCCCCGGTCGGGGCCGGCAGCGGGCCAGAACAGCTCGACCAACGTGTCACAGGCCACGGGCGTGCCGCGCGAGAGTGCGAGCACCCTGAGCAGGTCGAACGACTTCGCCGTCCGCCACGCGTCGGGTTCGACCACCCCGCCGGCGCAATCCTGCACACAGGCGTGCCCCAACAGCCTCACGACAGGCTTCTCGCCCGCTGGATCCATGCTTCCCCCCGGTCGCACCACTCATCCGCAGTCAAGCGTGACATGACACCCAGGGGACCCGCGGGCGTTTCCGCACGGCTGTACCCCATCCGGGGGGTGCCTGCCTAGACCGGGGTGCCTCATTTCACGAGATGTTCACGCGTGCGTTCCCACACTGCCGAGACGCGAGCCGAGTGGGGTCTCGTGTCACCCGTCCAAGGGTGGAGCACAAGGGGAGTCATCATCATGAGCTTGACGAGAATGCCCGCACGGACGGGCCGGCGGAACCTCCGCACCGCCCTGGTCGGCGCACTGGCGACCGCCCTCGCGGTCACCGGCGTGACCGGCCTGGTCGCACCACCCGGAGCGAGCGCGAAGGACACGAACCCGGACTTCGTGCTGGTCGAGGAGGACCTCGAGCACATCCTGAAGCAGATCCAGATCGCGGAGGCCCACGCGGCCGGCGGCAACCTGCTCTGCGCCACGCGGACGGACACCACCGGCAAGTGCGTGCCCGATCCCGCCCTTCCGCTGGGCCTGCGAACCGTCGACGGGTCCTTCAACAACCTCGAGAACCCCCACTACGGCGCGGCGGACCAGCCATTCCCCCGCAAGTTGCCGGTCCGCTGGCGCCGGGCGGAGTCAGTCCCACCCGGCGCGCCCGGCAACAACCCCGCCAACACCAGCATGTGTGCCGCCGGCGAGACGTGCTACGGCCAGCGCCAGGGCTTCGTCTACGACTCCGAGCCCCGTGTCATCAGCAACCTGATCGTGGACCAGACCGTGGCCAACCCCGCCGCACAGAACGCGGCCGCCAACACCCCCGGTTCCTCGATCGACGCGGACGGCAACGTGTTCGTCCCCAACACCGCCCCCGACGAGGGACTGTCGGCGCCGTTCAACGCATGGTTCACCTTCTTCGGCCAGTTCTTCGACCACGGACTCGACCTGGTCAACAAGGGAGGCAACGGCACCCTGGTGGTGCCTCTGCGCCCGGACGACCCGTTGTACGTCGACGGCAGCCCGACCAACTTCCTGATGCTGACCCGGGCCACCCGCTACCCCGGCCCCGACGGCCAGGTCGGCACCGAGGACGACGTCCACAACAACCAGACGACGCCCTTCATCGACCAGAACCAGACCTACACCTCGCACCCGTCCCACCAGGTCTTCCTGCGCGAGTACGATCTGCGCGACCACGACGATGACCCGGCCACGCCCAACGTCCCTGTCGACACCGGCCAGCTGCTGGACGGGACGCTGCCGGGCGGCGGCACCGGTGGCCTGGCCACCTGGGCCGACGTCAAGCGCCAGGCGCGCGAGGTGCTCGGCATCGCCTTGGGCGCCCAGGGCGACCCCGGACCGGGCAACAACGACTACCCGGACGTCGCGAACGTCCCCCAGGTCGACGTGGACCCCTACGGCAACTTCATCCCCGGCGACGACGGGTTCCCGGTGCTCCAGATGCAGGACGGAACCGAGGTCGAGGGCGACCCGAACAGCCCGGTGAGCACCGAAGGGGCCGCGCGCACCAACCACGCGTTCCTGGACGACATCGCCCACGGCGCCACCCAGGACCCCAACGACCTGAGCGGCTACGACAACGTGGCGCTCGACGACCACTTCGTCACCGGTGACGGCCGCGGCAACGAGAACATCGGCCTGACCTCGGTGCACCACATCTTCCACTCCGAGCACAACCGGATGGCCGAGGCGATCGAGGACGTCCTCGACAAGCCGGAGAACGAGCAGCTCAAGCTCGCGTTCATGGGTGAGTCCAACACCTACAACGAGCTGCTCGGCGAGCCGCTCCCCGACGGCCCCGAGGCCGACGACTGGACCTACGAGCAGCGGCTCTTCCAGGCGGCTCGCTTCCCGACCGAGATGCAGTACCAGCACCTCGTGTTCGAGGAGTTCGCCCGCAAGATCCAGCCGGCGATCGACGCCATCGTGCTCAACGAGAACAGCTACGACGCGACCATCAACCCGGCGATCGTCGCGGAGTACGCGCACGTCGTCTACCGGTTCGGCCACTCGATGCTCACTGAGGACATCGAGCGCAACCTGCCAGGTGTGCCGGGCGTCGAGGACGTCAGCCTGCTCGACGGCTTCCTCAACCCACGGACGTACGACAACGACGGCACGCTGACACCGGAGCAGGCCGCCGGCGCAGTGGTCAACGGTACGACCAACCAGGTCGGCGGGCAGATCGACGAGCACGTCATCGACACGCTGCGCAACGACCTGCTCGGGCTGCCCCTCGACCTGGCGACCATCAACATGGTCCGTGCCAGGGACGTCGGCGTCCCGCCCCTGCAGGTGGCTCGCAAGACGTTCTTCGAGGAGAGCGGCGACCCGATGCTGAAGCCGTACGAGAGCTGGATCGACTTCGGCCTCGGCATGAAGAACGGCGACAACTTCGGTCGGGAGTCGGCCAACCCCAACGCCTCGCTGGTCAACTTCGTCGCGGCGTACGGCAAGCACCCGACGATCCAGGCCGTCGGCACCGTCGCGGGCAAGCGCGAGGCGGCCAACCAGATCGTCAACTGGGAGGACTTCCCGGGCGTCGCACCGGCCGACAGTGAGGCCTTCATGACGAGCACCGGCGCCTGGGCCGACGAGGGCGGCGACACGACCACCGGCCTCGAGGAGGTCGACTTCTGGATCGGCGGACTCGCCGAGGCGCTCGAGCCGTTCGGTGGCATGCTCGGCTCGACCTTCAACTACGTCTTCGAGAAGCAGATCGAGGACCTGCAGTTCGGCGACCGGTTCTACTACCTGTTCCGCAACCAGGGCAACCAGCTCTTCTCCGCCCTGGAGGGGAACTCGTTCTCCGGTCTGATCCAGCGCAACACCGATGCCACGCTGCTCCCGGCGGACATCTTCGCGGTGCAGGATCCCTACATCGACCTGGAGAACCTCCCGGACCCGTTGCCGGCCGGCCTCATCCTGATGCCTGACGGCACCTACCGGTGGGACGGCGACGAGCACATCGAGATCCACGGCCGCCGGGACGCGGACGACAGGATCCGGGCAGGTCAGGGCGATGACGCGCTCTGGGGCTACGGGGGCAACGACCGCATCGAGGGCGGCTCCGGCAACGACAGCCACATCGGCGGTCCGGGCAACGACGTCCTGACCGACACCTTCGGTGACGACAACATGAAGGGTGGGTGGGGCAACGACGCCCTGAAGGGCGGGTCGGGCGACGACCTGCTGCTCGCCGGCCACGGTCACGACTACGTGGTCTCGGGCAACGACTTCAAGACCGTCTTCGGCAGCACCGGGCGGGACGTGGTGATCGGGGGCAACGGCCGTGACACGGTCTTCGCCGGCGAGCACGACGACTGGATCGAGGGGGGCGCGCACGCCGACCTGATGCAGGGCGACAACGCCAACCAGTTCCAGAGCAACCCGCACGGCGGCGACGACATCGTCGACGGCGGCGCCGGCAACGACGACGTGGAGGGTGAGGGCGGCCACGACATCCTGATCGGTCGCCCCCAGGGCACCGACCGCATGGAGGGCATGCACGGCTACGACTGGGTGACCTACCGCGGCGACACCACCGGCGTCGACGTGGACCTGCGGTTCACCACCCTCCAGCGGCCCGACATGCAGGCGATCCGTGACCGCTTCGACCTGGTCGAGGGCATCTCGGGCGGTGACGGCGACGACGTGCTGCGCGGCATGGGCACCGAGATCGACGACGTCCCCGACCTCGACGAGCACAAGATGACCCAGGAGTCGGTGGACAAGATCGCCGGTCTCCGCGACATGCTCGACCCGGGTCACGCCGAGAACTACCTGGAGCGGTTCATGAAGCAGCCCGTCGGGTTCGACACCGATGGCGTCAGCAACCTGCTCCTCGGTGGTGGCGGCAGCGACATGATGCAGGGACGGGTCGGTGACGACTTCATCGACGGCGACGCCTACCTGGACGTCTACGTCACGGTGGACGGCACGCGTTACGACAGCCCGTCGGCGCTCGCGCTGCAGACCGGCATCTTCAACGGCACGATCGACCCGGGGGACATCCAGTACCACCGCGAGATCGTCGGGACGTCGAACGAGGGCGACAACGACATCGCCGTCTACGGCGCGCCGAGCTCGGCGTACGAGATCGCCGACCTCGGTGACGGCTACTGGAAGGTGCAGTACGCCAGCGACGAAGCCGAGGCCGAGGAGGCCGAGGGCTCGGACGTCATCCGCAACATCGAGCTGCTGCACTTCGACGACGGCTGCTTCGTCCTCGGGCCGGCGCCGATGGAGTCGTGTGGCGACTTCGGCACCGCCTCGCTCGAGTACGACGTGCCCACGACCGAGGACCAGCCGATCACCGCTCGCGTGGTCTTCGACGGTGAGATCACGGTGAACGACCCGACCAACGTCCAGTTCCGCTGGCTGATGGCCGAGGAGGAGGACGTCAACACCGGGGAGGAATGGCTGGCCGGTGCCGTGCAGGACCCGCAGGACTGCGGGCGCAACGCGGACGGTCACGTCGAGTGCACCGTGACCTTCACGCCCGGTGACCTCGAGGTCGACAACCTGCTCCGGGTCGAGGTGACCTTCATGGACGACGGAGACGTCCTCCGGAGCATCAAGTCGCCGGCCACGACCGAGATGGTGGTCAACGTCCAGGACGCGCCGGTCCCGCCGGTGCTGAGCACGCAGGACCCGGCCGTCGGCCAGGTGGTGCGCGCCTCGGGCCTGCAGGACGAGGACGGCCTCGGCGAGGCCGGCGAGACCCTCCAGTGGATCTGGCAGGTCGCCGACGTCGGCTCGTCGAGCTGGACCGACGTCGCGACGAACCCGTTCAACATCACGGGCTTCGTCCCGCAGCCTGCTCACTCGGGCAGGCGGCTGCGGGTGGTCGCCAGCTACACCGACGACCACGGCACCCAGGAGAACGCCACGTCGCTGCCGACGAACCCGATCACGGGACCGACGGATCCGGGTCCGTCCGCGCCGTCGGCACCGTTCGCCGGTGCGGCGACGGTCTCTGGCCCGGCCTCCGTCCTCGTGACGTGGACCCCGCCCGTGGACGACGGTGGTGCCGCCATCGCCGGCTACACGCTGACCGTGTACGCCAACGGAACGGTCCGAGGGACCCGGAGCGCCGGGGCGAGTGCGTCCAGCATCCAGGTGGGCAACCTCGACACCGACCCGGCCATCGCGTACACGTTCCGGGTCGCCGCCCGCAACGCGGCCGGGACGGGTGCGGCGTCCGGCCTGATGGGCCCGGTCGCCTTCGGCACGACGCCGCCGCCCGTCGTCCAGCCGCCGGTGGTCCAGCCGCCGGTGGTCCAACCGCCGGCGACGCAACCGTCAGCGGTCACTGTCGACGGGACGCCGCGCCTGGTCGGGGTGGCAGCCGTCGGGGAGAAGGTCCGGGTGAGGGTCCCCGAGGTCACCACGCCCGGGAAGGCGAAGGTGACGGTCACCTGGAAGGTCGGAGGGAAGCGCGTCAAGGGCGCGACCGGCAAGGCCTACCGGATCAGGACCGCCGACCAGGGCAAGAAGATCAAGGCGGTCCTGAAGATCGAGCAGCCCGGGTTGAAGAAGATCCGGGTGCACACGAAGCCGGTCAGGATCCGGCGCTAGCGTGAGACGCGAAACGGCCCCGCCGCGAGGCGGGGCCGTTCGTGCGCGTCGTGGATCAGGCGCTGACGAGCACCTGCACCTCGGCGACCGAACCGGTCGCGGCGACGACTCGGGTGTCGACGGGCTGGGCCTTCGGCGCGAGCGTGCGCAGGGTCCACTCGCCGTCGCCGGCGAAGAAGCGGAAGTGCCCCGTCGCGGACGTCGGCACCTCGGCGGTGAACTCGCCGCTGCGGTCGAGCAGCCGGACGTACGCATTGGCGACGGGCTCGTCACCGCTGCGCAGCACCTGCCCCTGGATCACGGCCTCCTTGGCGACGTTGACGCCGTCGAGCGACAGGCCGCCTTCCTTGGCTCCGCACATGATGGTTCCTTTCGAAGAAGTGGGGTCTCGTGACGGGACTTCGTCCCTCCTCGACCAGCGGGGGTCAGGCCTTGCCGGGCTCGTCGCCGAGAGCGACGGGCACGCCGACGAGCGAGCCGTACTCGGTCCAGGAGCCGTCGTAGTTCTTCACGTTCTTGCGACCGAGGAGCTCGGTCAGGACGAACCACGTCAGCGAGGAGCGCTCGCCGATGCGGCACAGGGCGATGGTGTCCTTGTCGGTGTCGAAGCCGACCTCGTCGTAGAGGGCGGTGAGCTCCTCGTCGGACTTGAAGGTGCCGTCGTCGTTGGCGTTCTTGCTCCACGGCACGTTGACCGAGGTCGGGATGTGGCCGGCGCGCTGGGCCTGCTCCTGCGGGAGGTGGGCCGGGGCGAGCAGCCGGCCGGCGTACTCGTCGGGGCTGCGCACGTCGACGAGGTTCTGCGTGCCGATCGCGGCGACGACCTCGTCGCGGAAGGCGCGGATCGAGGGGTCCTGCTCCTGCGCGGTGTACGACGTCTTCGCGCGGGTGGGGAGCTCGTCGGTCAGCTCGCGGGAGTCGAGCTCCCACTTCTTGCGGCCGCCGTCGAGGAGCTTGACGTCCTGGTGGCCGTAGAGCTTGAAGTACCAGTAGGCGTAGGCGGCGAACCAGTTGTTGTTGCCGCCGTAGAGCACGACGGTGTCGTCGTTGGACACGCCCCGCTCGGACAGCAGCGCCTCGAACTGCTCCTTGTTGACGAAGTCGCGGCGGACCTGGTCCTGGAGGTCGGTGGTCCAGTCGAGCTTGATGGCTCCCCGGATGTGGCCCTTGTCGTAGGCGGTCGTGTCCTCGTCGACCTCGATGATGACGACGCCGTCGGTGTCGAGGTTGTCCTCGACCCACTGGGCGGTGACGAGCGAGTTCTCGCGGCTCATGGTTGGTGTGCTCCTTGTGGTGGTGAACAGTCGTGTGTCAGACGGTGGCGATGAAGCGGCGGACGAGCAGGTAGACCTCGCATCCCAGGCAGAAGGCGAAGACGGCGTTGAGCAGGGCGGCGACGAGCGCCAGCCCGACGGCGACTTGGGCGACGACGGTCGCGCCGGCTGCGAAGGCCAGCAGCCCGACGACCGCGAACGCGAGGCCGACGGCCTGGGCGAAGCGCGGCGGCTCCGGCGCCTCCCACTCGGTGGGCGAGGCCAGGCGCGGACGGACCAGCGTGCGGAACAGCCAGGCGTGCGGCGTGGCCTGCACCCCGCGCACCGCACCCACGGCGAACAGCACCGCCTGCACGGCGAGCAGCGCGACGGCGTACGGCGTGGGGAGCAGCAGCACGGCCACCAGGACGACGGCGGTCAGGGCGGCGGCGAGCTGCGGGCCGCGGGGGTCGATCCCGCCCTCCGGGCGGGCGGCCGCGTCAGGACCCTGCGCGGGTCGGGGCGTGGCGGTGGTGGTCATGTCTCTCCTGAGGTCGGTCGGCACGGCAGTGGCCGGGCACGCCGGGGCACGGGCCCGGCGTGCGGGTCCCACCGACCGAGCACGGTCCGGCGACGACAGGCCGGACGGGAGGGCTCAGGCGAGCGGTGGGACCGCTACGACATTCGACACAGCGCCGAGCGCACGCGGCAGTGGTCCACTGCGCGGCGCCTGGTGAGCATGGTCGAGGACATGTGGACGACCCTAGGCGGTGCGGTCCGTCGGACCCACTTGCGTCTCACCATGTGACCCACCCATCCACATCCTGAGATCACACGCGGGCGAGCGCGGTCAGGACCTGGTCGCGGGACGGTGCTCCGGTCGCGCGGGTGACCTCCGCGCCGGCCGCGTCGAGCACGATCGTCGTGGGCGTGCGGAAGATGCCGAGGGTCCGCGTGGCCTCGAGGTGGTGCTCGGCGTCGATCTCCACGTGGGTGACGCCGTCGACGAGGTCGGTCACCTCGTCCAGCACGCGCCGCGTCGCACGGCACGGTGCGCAGAAGGCGCTCGAGAACTGGAGCAGCGTCGCCCGCTCCCCCAGCTCCTGGCCCACCGAAGCGACGAGGCCGGCGCCGGGACGGCTGGCGGGTCTCGTGACGGGCGCCGGGGCGCCCTCCTCGACCAGCGGCTCACCGATCGGGCGGGTGCCGCGGAAGCGGCCGTCGGTCGCGGCCCGCCACAGTCCGAACGCCGTCGCCAGCACGACAGCGGCGAGGACGATCCAGGCTCCGGTGGTCACACCGGGGCAACGACCGCGACGCGCGCATTTGTTCCACCCCGGCTCACGCCACCGTCCGGAGACGGAGCGAGGCCCCGGGACGGATCCCGGGGCCTCGCGTGGAGCAGGTGGTGCAGTGGAGCAGCAGGTCAGCGCTTCTTCTTGACCTTGACGGTCTTGGCGACCTCCGCGTCGCCGTACTTGCCGCCCTTGAGGTCGACGTCGAAGACCAGCTTGTTCTTGCCCTTGGTCAGCTTCTTGACGGTGAGGGTGGCCTTGCCGTTGCGCAGCTTGGCCTTGCCCACCTTCTTGTAGACCGGGGCGCCGAACTCGTCCTCACGCACGATCTTCCGCACGACGACCTTGCCCTTGAACTTCTTGGCCTTGACCTTCTTGTCGGAGACGACGACCGAGGCCTTGCTGCCCTTCACCGAGATCTTGACCTTCGGCTTCTTGGCGATCTTCTGGGTGGACGCCAGGGCGGTGCCGGTGATGCCGTCGTTGGTGGCGGTCACCCGCAGGGCGATGCGCTTGCCCTTGTACTTCTTCGAGACCTTGAGCGTGCGGCCCTCGCCGACGACGGCGTCGTCGACCAGCCACGCGTACTGGTAGGTCGTACCGCCCTCGAGCGTCCAGTAGCCCGTGGTCGCGCGGACCTTGCCGCCGAGGTAGGGGTTGCCCTTGATCTCGGGCTTGCGCAGCGCACGCATGCCCTCCTCGAGGGTGGCGTCGACACCGGTCACGGTCTTGCCGCTGGTGACGGTGATGACCTTCGCGTTGGCGAAGTTGGTGTTGTCGTACCACTCGGGGCCGAAGAACTTGTCGTCGTAGCTCCCGTCGAGGAACAGCACCTTGTACTTGCCCGGCTTGAGGGCCGTCGCGTTGAACGAGCCGTCGTCCTCGATCGCGCCGTAGGCGTAGCTGTTCTCGGTGACGAGCCCGTCGTTGGCCTCCAGCATCTGCACCGAGACACCGTCGATCGAGAGCGCGGTCGCGGCCGACACGGTGCCCGAGATGCCACCGGTGAGCGGCAGCACCACGTTGACGCCGGCAGCCGGCACGGGTGCCGGCTTGGCGGCGGCGAAGGACTGCGCACCGCCGTACCAGCGGCCCATGCGGTAGTACTGGCCGTCCTCGCGCTCGAGCTCGTCCTCGACCTGGATCTTGAACTGGTCCTCCGAGGACCGGGTCGCGGCGGGGTCGAGGTCGTCGAAGGCGTACTGGCCGGCGCGGTTGGTGATGGCGACCGCCATCTGACGCTCGTCGCGCGCCTTGAGCGGCGTGCTCCACGCGGTCACGCGGGCGCCGATCACCGGAGCACCGGCGGAGTCGGTGACCGTGCCGCTCATGTCGATCGCGGCCGGGTCGACGGCGAAGGACGGGTCGTCGGCCAGGGCCGCGTCGATCCCGGCGACCGTGGCGCCGCCGTTGAGCACCAGCGGGGTGGCGGAGCCCTGGTCGGCCTTGTCGGCGAACCACTCACCGAGGAACTGGCCGACCGGGTCGGTGTAGCGGATCTTGTAGACACCCTCCTGGGCGCCCTCGATCCGGAAGACGCCGTTGGCGTCGGTGAGGTCGGAGTACGACGAGAAGCCGTCGTTGCCCTCGTAGGCCTGGACCCGCACCCGCTCGAGCGGGGTGCCCGCGGTGTTGGTGAGGCGGCCGGTCAGGACGCCGCCGCGGCTGACGCCGATGTCGCCGAGCGCCAGGGGCGCCGCGCCGAGGGTGATCGCGTCGGCGGTCTCCTCGGTGGTCTTGTCGGTGTACCACTCCGACGCGTAGCCGACCGGGTCGATCTCGAGCTTGTAGGAGCCGGCGATCGGGGCACCGACGCGGAAGGTGCCGTCGCGCTCGATGCGGGCCGAGGACACGAACGAACCGCCGGCGTGCAGGCTGACCGAGCCGCTGCGGACCGGGCGGCCCGCGGAGTTGACCACACGGCCGGTGGCCGTCGGGGCCGCCCCCAGGACGACCGGCGCGAGGGCGGTCGGACCGGTGACCGCGACCGGGTCGGCGGTGGCGAGGTCGGGCTTGTCGGTGTAGAACTCCGACGCGAGCGTGCCGTCGATGCTCTCGAACTCGAACTTGTAGGTGCCCGGCTCGAGCGGCAGGTTCATCCGCCCGTCGGCGACGTACTGGGCGTCCTCGTAGTAGTAGCCGCCGTCGCTCTGGCCGAGGTACGCGGTGACGTATCCCTCGACCGGGTTGCCCGCGGCGTCGGTGACCGTGGTGGTCACCCCGACCGGAGCGGCGTTGGCCGGCGCTGCCGCGCCGATCGCGAAGCCGGCGAGCGCCGTCGCGGTGGCGGCGCCACCTGCAACAAGGCGCGCGAAAGCTCCCCCGTTGGTGCTGATCATGCTGTGTCCCCCTTGGACTCATGCCGGCACGCGACGTGCCAGGCACCCAGACCATCCCCCGTGGAGGTCTGTCGAAACGCAGTTCTATCGCATAACTGCGCGGCTGTGCTCACCCCCCGGCAAATGGGGGCAGCAGCTCGACGACGTCGCCCGGGCGTACGACGACCGCGGCGGGATCCTGCGTGCGGACCGGCTGGTCGCCGAGGAGCACCGAGCAGACCCCGACCGTGCGGGCCATCTGCTCACCGGGGTGGCGCTCGAGGACGCGCGCGACGACGTCGGCCAGGGTCAGCTCGCCCGTCGTCTCGAGGTGGTCCTCGGCCGTGCCGGCCGCGGCCCGGGCACCGGCCCAGTAGCGCACGGTGACCGCTGTCTCACGACTCCGTTGCGCGTCCGTCCGCTCGCTCATGCGGGATATCCTTCCTCATCCCCGGCTGACGCTCCGGCTGACGCCCCCGGCTGAACCCCCGGACGAGGAGGCCCCGCGATGAGCGCCCTGCTGCTGCTCACGAGCGCGCTGCAGCCCTCCGCCGAGGTGCTCCCCGGGCTCGCGCTGCTGTCGCACACCGTGAAGATCGTGCCCGCCCAGGGCAGTGCGCTGCTCGACGCGCCGGACTCCGACCTCGTCCTCGTCGACGGGCGCCAGGACCTCGCGGCCGCCCGCGACCTGTGCCGGCTGATCCGCACCACCGGCACCGACGCGCCGGTCCTGCTCATCGTCACCGAGGGCGGCCTCGCCGTCGTCGCCCACGACTGGGGCATGGACGACGTCGTCCTCCACACCTGCGGGCCCGCCGAGCTCGACGCCCGGATCCGCCTCGCGGTCGGCCGGGCCGGCGCCGCCGCGCCCGACGACCCGGCCGCCCACGTGATCCACCGCGGCGAGGTCGTCGTCGACGACGCCACCTACACCGCCCGCATCGGCGGCCGCCCGCTCGACCTGACCTACAAGGAGTTCGAGCTCCTGAAGTACCTCGCCCAGCACCCGGGCCGGGTCTTCAGCCGCGAGCAGCTTCTCCAGGAGGTCTGGGGCTACGACTACTTCGGCGGCACCCGCACCGTCGACGTCCACGTCCGGCGCCTCCGCGCCAAGCTCGGCACCGAGCACGAGCACCACATCGGCACCGTGCGCAACGTCGGCTACCGCTTCGTCGTGCCGACCCGGGAGCCCGCCACCGAGTCGGAGCCGTCCTCGACGTCCTGACGTCTCGGCTCTCCTTCCATCGGATGTCTGAGGACGTCGTGGACGGGATCTCCCCCGATCGACGACCGTCCCGTCCTCAGATGTCGGTCGGGACCGCGCCGCTAGGGTCGAGCGCATGGACGCCAGCCCGGACTCCGCCTCGCAGACCGTGGAGCAGATCGCCGACGAGGCCGCGGTGGCCGACGGTGCCGACCCGCTCGACGAGGCGACCCGCATCGCCCTCGCCGACGGCGCCGCCACCGTCATCGCGGAGGACGACGCCTTCGCCCTGCTCCACGCCGATGACCTCTCGCTCGTCGTCCGCCCGGCGGCCCGCGGCCGCGGCCTCGGGTCCGCGCTGCTCACGCGCGCCGAGTCGTCGTACGGCACCGGGCTGACGGCGTGGTCGCACGGCAACCACCCGGCCGCAGCAAGGCTCGCCGGGTCCCACGGGTGGGAGCGGGTGCGCGACCTCTGGGTGATGCGTCGGCCGACCTCGCTCCTCCTGCCCGACCTCGTCGTGCCGAACGGCGTGACGGTGCGCAGCTACCGCGACAGCGACGCCGCCGACGTGGTCGCGGTCAACGCCGCCGCGTTCGCCCACCACCCCGAGCAGGGCGCGATGGACGTCGACAACCTCGCCCGGCGGATGGCGGAGCCGTGGTTCGACCCGGCCGGGCTGCTCGTCGCGGAGGACGACTCCGGGATGCTCGGCTTCCACTGGACCAAGCAGCACGACGCGCGCCTCGGGGAGGTGTACGTCGTCGGCGTCGCCCCCGCCGCGCAGGGCCGCGGGCTCGGCAAGGTGCTCACCCTGGCCGGGCTGCACCACCTCGCCGGGCTCGGCGTGGACGAGGTGCTGCTCTACGTCGAGTCCGACAACGCTCCTGCCGTCGCCGTCTACTCACGCCTCGGGTTCGGGCACGCGGACGCCGACACGCACGTGCAGTACCGCCGCCCCTGACCTCCGATATCTGAGGACGTCGCGGACGTCGAGGTGCCCTTCAGGCGGACGCTGCGTCCTCAGATATCGCGGGGTGGGATCAGCGGAGGGGGCGGACGTGCAACCCGACCTCGGGGTCGACGACGACCTCCTGGGCGGCGGGCATCTCGTCGACGGTCAGCGTCGCGTCGACCGGCACGTTGCGCTTGACCAGCGCGAGCGCGATCGGGCCGAGCTCGTGGTGGCGGGCGCTCGAGCCGACGAAGCCGACGTCGCGACCGTCGTACGACACCGGGGACCCGGCGGTCGGCAGGCGGCTCTCCGACCCGTCGAGGTGCAGGAGCACCAGCCGGCGGGGCGGGCGACCGAGCGTGTGGACGCGCGCGACGGTCTCCTGGCCGCGGTAGCAGCCCTTGTCGAGGTGCACGGCCGCGCCGATCCAGCCGACCTCGTTGGGGATCGTGCGGTGGTCGGTGTCGATGCCGAGCCGCGGCTCGCCGCGCTCGATGCGCAGCGCCTCGAAGGCCCACAGCCCGCAGGCCGGGCCGGCGGCCTCGGCGTAGGCCTCCAGCCGGTCGCGGGGCACGAGGTCGTAGCGACCAGCCACGTGCGACTGGCCCTCCCCCGGGCGCCACATCACGGCGAGGTCGTCGACGAGGGAGATCTCGACGCGCGTCATGAACTTCATCCGCTCGAGCCACTCCACCAGCGCCGCGCCGGCGCCCGGCTCGGTGTGGGCGGTGAACGCCTCGCCGTCGTCGACACCGGTGAACGCGTGCTCGACGTGGCCCTGCGGGCTCAGCACGAGCGCCTGCGTCCAGGTGCCGGGGGCGAGGCCGTCGAAGTACTGCGTGGTCAGGTTGTGCAGCCACGACAGCCGCTCGGGTCCGGATACGCGTACGACGTCGCGGTGCGAGAGGTCGACGAACCCGTCACCCTGCGCGAGGCTGCGCTGCTCGGTGTTGAAGGAGCCGTAGTGGGCGGCGACCGGGGCATCGATCCCGTCGCCGGCGACGGCTCCGGGCAGGGCGAGGAGCGGGGACTGCATGCCTCGAGCCTACGCGCCGACACCATGAAGGCAGTTGGGCTGCCACATGCCGTTCGCCACGCTCAGCCGGGGCCCACGAGGTCCGAACTGCCTTCATGGTGCTCGACGATCTCCGGCGCGGCGTCGCGTCGGACCAGCTGGTCGCGGAGCCAGAAGGCGACGTGCCCGGCGCCGGCCAACGTGGCGACGCCGATGACCAGGAAGATCCAGCGCCAGTCGACGATCGTCACCAGCGCGGCGCCGAGGGCGAGCGAGACCGCGCTCGGCACCGTCATCACGACCTCGGCGGCGGTCGAGACGCGGCCCATCAGCCGCTGCGGCGTACGACGCTGCAGGAGCGTCATGTAGGCGACGACGAGCAGCGGGAGCGAGACACCGAAGACCACGATGCTCACCAGCACGCCCGCCATCGCCGGGGACGCCGCGATGCCCAGGGCGCTCGCCCCGAGCAGCACCAGCCCGAGCACGCTGGTCGCGACCTCACCGATGCGGCGTACGCACCGGGCGGAGGCGATGCCGCCGACGACCGCGCCGATGCCCTGCACCGAGACGATGACGCTGACGTAGGTCGCGGGGCGGTCGAAGTGGTCGGTGAGCGCGAAGATCGCCGACTCGGTGAAGCCGAGGACGAGCATCGACAGGCCGAAGCCGATGAGCAGGTGGCCCAGCACCCGGTCGTGCACGAGGTGGCGCAGGCCGTCGGTGAGCTGGTTCCAGTAGGCGGCGTGCTCGCGCTCGGGGGTCTCCTCCTCGACCCGGATCGTCGAGATGACGGCCGCCGCGACGAGGAACGACGCGGCGTCGACGAGGGCGACCGCCCACCCGCCGAGCCAGGCGAAGAGCGCGGCGCCGAGCAGCGGGCCGAAGAGGCGGTAGGACTCCTTGACGGTCTGGATGCTGGAGTTGGCGTCGACGAGCATCCGCTCCGGCATCAGCTCCTTGAGCAGGCCGTTGAGGCCGGCGGGCAGCACCACGAAGCTGACGCCGTAGAGACCGGCGACCGTCCAGATGATCCAGACGTCACCGGCGTCGCGGACCAGCAGGAGCGGCAGGACGGCGACGGCCGAGAGGACGTTGCCCCACACCAGCATGGGCTTGCGCTTGATCCGGTCGAGCCAGACGCCGACGAACGGCGCGAAGATCGCCGGGATGCACATGAAGAAGAACGTGAAGCCGGCCATCGCGCTCGAGTCGGTGAGCGTCTTCACCCAGATGCTCAGGACCAGCAGCATGATCGAGTCGCCGAGCATCGACGTCGTCAGCCCGGCGAAGAGCCGGGTGAAGCCCGGCTGGGCGAAGGCGGCCCTCATCGTTCGATCTCCACGGCCGCGCCCCAGGCGACGATCTCGCACAGCCGGGCGCCGTCCGGCCGTTCACCGGAGGCGAGCCGGTCGTCGTACGTCCCCGCGACCTCGCGCAGCCGGCCGGTCAGGTCGGCGAGCTCCTCGGGCGTGAGCCAGGCGACGTGCTGGGTCAGCCCGCCGCTGTCGCGCCACCCGGGATCGGTCTCGCGCTCGCTCGAGCCGAGGAAGCGGTCGACCCACCGCTCGAGCAGCATCCGGCTCAGCGCCTGCCCGGCCCGCAGCTCGTCCCGGCTGAGGTCGTCGTCCTCGGCCCAGGACATCCCGATGGTCCGCATCTGCCACGGCCGCTGCCGGCCCGTCCCGCCCGCGGCCTCCTCGATGAAGTCGTGCTCGGCGAGCTTGCGCAGGTGCCACGAGCAGTTCGCCGGGGTCTCGTCGAGCTGGTCGGCCAGCTCGGTCGCGGTCATCGGCCCGTGGACCGACAGCAGCTCGATGATGCCCATCCGGACGGGGTGGGCGACGGCCGCGAGGGCGCGGGGGTCACGGAGGTGGCGGGGGCTGGACACCTGTCGAAAGTAGTCTTTCGAAAGAGTTCTTGCAATAGGCGTCGCGCCGCGGA
Organism: Nocardioides sp. Soil_C_8; assembly: GCF_057656315.1. NCBI lineage: Bacteria > Bacillati > Actinomycetota > Actinomycetes > Propionibacteriales > Nocardioidaceae > Nocardioides > Nocardioides sp. Soil_C_8. Next base: position 179,557 of record NZ_JBDGKQ010000005.1, on the reverse strand, counting down.
GTCACCGGATATCCGGTGACTCCCCTGGTTGGCACCCGGGATCTCGGCCCACAAGCGGGAAACTCGGGTGCAAAGCAGCCGCGAGTCCCTCAGAGACTCACGTGCCAGCGGCGGCGGAGCAGTCGGCGCAGGTGCCGAAGATCGCGAGGTGCCCGACGTCGACGGAGAACCCGTCCTCCCCCAGCGCCGTGACGAGCGACCGCACGATCTCGGGGTCGTAGGAGCGCACGGAGCCGCAGCCGCGGCAGACCACGTGGACGTGCTCGTGCTCGCGGGTGGAGTGGTACGTCGGCGCGCGGTCGCTCAGGTGCGTGTGGCGCACCAGCCCGAGCTCCTCGAGCACCTCGAGCGTGCGGTAGACGGTGGAGGCGTTGACCGAGCTCACCTGGCCGCGCACGTGCGACAACACCTCGTCGGGGGTGGCGTGGCGCAGCTCCTCGACGGCCCGCAGGATCAGCTCGCGCTGCGGGGTGAGCCGGAGCCCCTGCTCCCGCAGCCGTGCCGCCAGGTCGTCGGACATCACACGCTCTTCCGGGGTCCCCGCGGCGCTCGTTCGGGGGAGCGCAGCGGAGGAGAAGGACGTCGTGGGGTGTTCATCACGCTCGCTGGAGTCGCGCCCAGGTGTGGGGCTGGAGGTCCTGGCCGACGGCCGCCATGTCGTAGGCGTAGAGCAGGTCGCCGTCGACGTTGCCGTACATCCGGGACCCGGCCGTGACCTCCTTCGCCGTCTCGGTGAAGGACACGCCGGCGGTGTGGATCTCGAGCTTGCCGCCCTCGGCCGCGCCGTACCAGACCTCGGAGAAGCCGATGTTGTGCGCGAGGAGCAGCTCGACCTTGCCGGGCTCGGGGCAGCGCAGGAAGCCGGTCTCCATGGCAGCGTCGCGGACGAACTCACCCTGCTCGTCGACGATCCACGCGCGCGACATGTAGTGGAAGAACGGGCGGCCGTCGTGGGTGAAGATCAGCTCCTGGCCGAACTGGAACGAGTCGATGGTCGGGTAGGCGCCGTGGCCGTTGCCACGCCAGGTGCCGAGCAGCCACGCGACGGGGCCGCAGTTGGGGTGCAGGTTGTCCGGCAGCTCGAAGGGCATGGTGACGACTCTAGTCTGGGCGCATGCCTCGCTCACTGGTCCTCAAGGTCACCTGCGGCGCCGAGGACGCCGAGCGGCTCAACCAGGGCTTCACCGTCGCCGCCGCAGCGGCGGCCGCCGGCGCCGACGTGTCGCTGTGGCTGACCGGCGACGCCGCCTGGTTCGGCGTACCGGGTCGCGCCGAGGAGTTCGAGCTCGAGCTCGCCACACCGCTCGACCAGCTGATGGCGGCGGTCCTCACCAGCGGGACGATCACCGTCTGCTCGCAGTGCGCCGCACGTCGCGGCATCGTCGCCGCCGACCTCCGCGAGGGCGTCACCATCGCCGGCGCGGCCGTCTTCGCCGAACAGGTCCTGGGCGAGGGCGTCCAGGCGTTGGTCTACTGAGACGAAGGTCATCTCACGTTCATCTTCCGGTGCCACACTGAGTGGCATGTCCGACCCGGCCACCCTCACCAGCGCTGTCTCCCCGTCGGTGGAGGAAGGGCCGGTCGCCGAGCCCTTCGGGCACCCCACCGACACCTTCGACGTCGAGCCGCCCTACCAGCCCGACGCCGAGGCCATCGAGGGCGTCGAGAAGTTCGAGGACCGCTTCATCGACCGCGAGATCTCCTGGGTCCGGTTCAACCAGCGCGTCCTCGAGCTCGCCGAGGACCCTGACCTCCCGCTGCTGGAGCGCGCCCGCTTCCTCGCGATCTTCGCCAGCAACCTCGACGAGTTCTTCATGGTCCGCGTCGCCGGCCTCAAGCGCCGCATCGCCGCCGGCGTCGCCGTGCGCGCCGCGAGCGGGCACATGCCGCGCGAGCAGCTCGACATGCTCTGGACCGCGAGCCGCGAGCTGATGGAGCGGCACGCGCGCGCGCTGGTCGACCTGCTGCCCGAGCTCGGCAGCCAGGGCATCGAGATCGTGCGCTGGGCCGACCTCGACCGCGAGGAGCAGAAGATCTGCAAGAAGCTCTTCAAGGAGCGGATCTTCCCCGTCCTCACCCCCCTCGCCGTCGACCCGGCCCACCCGTTCCCCTACATCTCCGGGCTGTCGCTCAACCTCGCGGTCGTCGTACGGCACCCGGGGACCGGCACCGAGCACTTCGCGCGGGTCAAGGTGCCGCCGACGTTCGGCCGCTTCGTCAACGTCGGCAACCAGCGCTTCGTGCCGATCGAGGACGTCATCGGCGAGCACCTCAAGAAGCTCTTCACCGGCATGGACGTGCTCGGCTCCCACACCTTCCGGGTCACCCGCAACGAGGACCTCGAGGTGGAGGAGGACGACGCGGAGAACCTCCTCAAGGCGCTCGAGAAGGAGCTGCAGCGACGCCGCTTCGGCCCACCGGTGCGGCTCGAGGTCGAGGAGTCGATGGACCCCAAGGTGCTCGAGCTGCTCGTCTCCGAGCTCGGCGTCGGGCGCGACGAGGTCGTCTCGCTGCCCGGCCCGCTCGACCTCACCGGCCTCCACTCGATCGCCGACCTGCCCCGCGACGACCTCAAGTACGCCGCCTTCCTCCCGACGACGCACCCGAGCCTGGCGGAGGTCGAGTCGTCGTCGCCGGTCGACGTGTTCGACTCCGTGGCGCGTCACGACGTGCTGCTGCACCACCCCTACGACTCCTTCGCCACCTCGGTGCAGCGCTTCCTCGAGCAGGCCGCCGCCGACCCGCACGTGCTGGCGATCAAGCAGACGCTCTACCGCACCTCCGGCGACAGCCCGATCATCGAGGCGCTCATCGACGCCGCCGAGGCCGGCAAGCAGGTGCTGGTCATCGTGGAGATCAAGGCCCGCTTCGACGAGCAGGCCAACATCCGGTGGGCCCGCAAGCTCGAGCAGGCCGGCTGCCACGTCGTCTACGGCCTGGTCGGCCTCAAGACCCACTGCAAGCTGTCGATGGTCGTGCGCGACGAGCCCGAGGGCATCCGCCGCTACGTCCACCTCGGCACCGGCAACTACAACCCCAAGACCGCCCGCCTCTACGAGGACCTCGGGCTGCTGACGGCCAACCCCGAGATCGGCGAGGACGTCGCCCTGCTCTTCAACAACCTCTCGGGCATCAGCCGCAACCGCACCTACGACCACCTCCTCGTCGCGCCGCACAGCGTCCGGGAGGGCCTGGTCGCCCAGATCCACCAGGAGATCGCCCACCACCAGGCCGGCCGGCCCGCCGGGATCCGGATCAAGGCGAACTCGGTGGTCGACGAGGCGGTGATCGACGCCCTCTACCTCGCCTCGCAGGAGGGCGTCCGCATCGAGCTGCTCATCCGCGGCATCTGCGCGCTGCGACCCGGCGTACCCGGCCTGTCGGAGACCGTGCGCGTGCGCTCGATCCTGGGCCGGTTCCTCGAGCACAGCCGCGTCTTCTGGTTCGACAACGGCGGCGAGCCGGCCGCGTGGATCGGGTCGGCGGACATGATGCACCGCAACCTCGACCGCCGCGTCGAGGTGCTCGTACGTCTCCGCGACCCCGACGTCGTCGAGGAGGTCGGCGGGCTGCTCGACCTGGCGCTCGACCCGACGACGACGGCGTGGGAGCTCGGGCCGGACGCCGAGTGGCAGCTGCACCGCGGCGAGCGCCACCTGCACGACGAGCTGATCGCCCGCCAGCGCGCCCGCCGTCGCTGAGCGGAGCGTCACACCGAGCCGGGAACGGCACCCCGGTTTTGCGTCAAGGGGCCGCTCACCCCCTACCATGAACCACGGTTCATCCGCCCCCCGTTCGGAGTTCACCGTGCGTTTGAAGTTCCGCCCCGTCGACAGCTCGTTCTACGACCTGTTCGCCGAAGCTGCCAACCACCTCGTCGTCGGATCGCAGCTCCTCAGCGAGATGCTGTCGGTCGGCAACTCCAAGGCCGAGATCGCGCAGCGCATGCGCGAGGCCGAGCACGCCGCCGACGAGACGACCCACTCGATCATCCGACGGGTCAACAGCACGTTCGTCACGCCCTTCGACCGCGAGGACATCTACTCGCTGGCCTCGGCGCTCGACGACGTGATGGACATGATGGACGAGGCCGTCGACCTCGTCCTCCTCTACGAGGTCACGTCCCTGCCGCCGGAGACCACCCAGCAGGTCGAGGTGCTGCAGCGCTGCGCCGAGCTGACCGCGGCAGCGATGCCGTCGCTGGAGTCGATGGGCTCGCTCGACGAGTACTGGATCGAGATCAACCGTCTCGAGAACACCGGCGACAAGTCGTACCGCCGCATCCTGGCCAACCTCTTCAGCGGCGACTACGAGGCGCTCGAGGTCATGAAGCTCAAGGACATCGTGGAGTCCCTCGAGGGGGCGATCGACGCGTTCGAGAAGGTCGCCAACATCGTGGAGCAGATCGCGGTCAAGGAGTCCTGACCCCGATGCCTGCCATCACCTTGCCCTCGCGCGCCCGGAGCGTGGTCTGATGGAGATCGCGATCATCCTCGCGGTCGTCGTCGTGGCCCTGGTGTTCGACTACACCAACGGTTTCCACGACGCGGCCAACGCGATCGCCACGTCCGTCTCGACGGGCGCACTCAAGCCGCGCGTGGCGCTCGCCATGGCGGCGATCATGAACTTCGTCGGCGCCTTCCTCGGCCAGAAGGTCGCGCACACGGTGTCCGACACGATCGACCCAGGGGAGGGCAGCCACGGCCTGGTCATCGTGATGTGCGGCCTCCTCGGTGCGATCACGTGGAACCTCATCACCTGGTGGCTCGGGCTTCCCTCTTCGTCCTCGCAGGCCCTGATCGGCGGCCTCGTCGGCGCCGCGATCGCGGCCGGGACGACCGCCAACTGGGACGTCGTGGTCGAGAAGGTCGTCCTCCCGATGCTGATCTCCCCGGTGGTCGCCTTCACCCTGGGCTTCGCCCTGATGGTCGCCATCATGTGGATGTTCCGCCGGGCCAACCCGGGCCGCGCCAACCGTGGCTTCAAGATGGCCCAGACCGTGTCGGCCGCCGCGATGGCGCTCGGCCACGGCCTCCAGGACGCCCAGAAGACGATGGGCGTGATCTTCCTGGCGCTGCTCACCGGCGGCTACGTCGCCGAGGGCGACCCGCTCCCGCTGTGGGTCATCTTCACCTCGGCCGCGGCGATCTCGCTCGGCACCTGGTCGGGCGGCTGGCGCATCATGCGCACCCTCGGACGCCGGATCATCCACCTCGACCCGGCCCGCGGGTTCGCCGCCGAGTCCGTGGCATCAGGCGTGCTCTACTCCACTGCGTACGTCTTCGAGGCGCCCATCTCGACCACCCACACGATCACCTCTGCGGTCATGGGCGTCGGCGCGACCAAGCGCCTCTCCGCCGTCCGCTGGGGCGTGGCCCGCTCGATCCTGATCGCGTGGGTGCTCACCTTCCCGGCCGCTGCCTTCGTCGCCGCCGTCTGCTACTGGATCGCGCACATCTTCCTCCCCTGATCGGGCGTCCCGTCGCCCCCCTTCTTGGGCCCCGCCTGCGCCTGGAGACATCTGAGGACGCCACGTACGCCTCAACCTGCGACTTCCGTCCACCACGTCCTCAGACAGGTCGATTCATGCGGCTCGCCGGCGGTGGGCCAACAGCCTTGACCGGTCGTGCGCCGAGAGGGCGTGGCGCGCTTCGACGGTGGTCGTGTCCTGCCACCAGGGCGGCGTCCGCAGCGTCCACGCGCGATCCGAGGCCGGTTGCCGGGCTGCGCGCACGTACGCCTCGCGCAGACGCGCCCGGAACGGGTCTCGATCGACCAGGTCACCCGCCATCATCGTTGCGCCTTCGAGTCCCAGACGCCGGTACGCCGCTTCCTTGGCTACGTCGCCGTGGCGTACCGATCCGGCGAGGTGCAGCCCGCCGTCGTACATCCCGTAGACGCCCGCGGTGGGATCGATGACGTCAGGTGTGCCGACGAAGCGCCCGTCGTGGTCGAACACGGGAACATTGCTCAGCAGCCGTGGCGCCTCCATCGCCTCGCGCCACACCAGCCGCATGACGGGCTCCATGGGCGACCAGGCGTTCTCGTCCAGGAGCGGCAGCACTCGGCGGACCCGTTCGACGCCCCGACGTGCCACGAGGTCGGAGTCCACGAAGACCGTGAGCTCCTCGATGGACACCAGATCGTTGAAGGCAGCCATGTCGAACGCCACCACCGCGGCCTCGTCGTCACGCGCACGTCGCATCTCGAACGCGACGCTCCAGAGCGGGTGGGTGACGCGCACGCCGCCACAGCGAACGACGTACCGAGGCGCGATCACCTCCTGCGAGACCTCGAGACCAGCGCGCGCTCGCATGCTGTGACCGCTGCTGACCGCGACCGGAACCGGGAGCAGCTCGGCACCGCGTCCCACCCCGCCGAACCAGACGCCCCCGAGCCACGAGAGCCCGGCCCAGCCCGTCACGCCCCCGTAGCCCGGTAGCTGTGCGGCCGCCTCCACGATGCGTTGCGCGGGGTCCGTCGCGTCGAGGTCGGACGGGACCCACAGGTTGGAGCCGGCCCGCCGCCATGCCTCGGAACGGGTTGCCCAAGCGTTCGGGCCGTCCAAGCCGCGCGGATCTCGGCGTGCCGGCCACTGCACGCCAGGACGCAACCCTTCGCGAGGGCCGATCCCGCGCGCAGGCCAGGCGCCCGCCGTCCATGAGTCCGAGTCCACGCAAGCATCGTGCTCCGGACGCGACCACGCGCGCTCGGCTCCTCCACAGCCCACCTATCTGAGGACGTGGCGGTCGTCAAACAGGCCGATTTCCGTTCACGACGTCCTCAGATACCTGTCCCGGGGCGCCGCGTGCGCCGCGATCCATCTGAGGACGTGGTGGTCGACGAACGGGCCGATTTCCGTTCACCACGTCCTCAGATATCGCAGGTGGGGTGGCATATCAGCCGAAGCGGCCGGAGATGTAGGCCTCGGTGGCCTCGTTGTCGGGGTTGGCGAACATCTTCGGCGTCGCGTTGAACTCGACGAGGTGGCCGGGCTGGCCGGCGGCCTTGAGGTTGAAGAAGCCGGTCTCGTCGGAGACGCGGGCGGCCTGCTGCATGTTGTGGGTGACGATGACGATCGTGTAGTCGGACTTCAGCTCGTGGATCAGGTCCTCGATCGCGGAGGTCGAGATCGGGTCGAGCGCGGAGCACGGCTCGTCCATCAGCAGGACCTGCGGCTCCACGGCGATCGCGCGGGCGATGCAGAGGCGCTGCTGCTGGCCGCCGGAGAGGCCCATGCCGGGCTTGTCGAGGCGGTCCTTGACCTCGTTCCAGAGGTTCGCGCCCTTGAGGGAGCGCTCGACCACGTCGTCGGCCTCGGACTTCTTCATCTTCTTGGAGTTGAGGCGGTTGCCGGCGAGGACGTTCTCGTAGATCGACATCGTCGGGAACGGGTTCGGCCGCTGGAAGACCATCCCGATCTGGCGGCGTACGGCGACCGGGTCGACGGCGTTGTCGTAGAGCGACTGCCCGTCGACGGTCACCTTGCCCTCCACGCGGGCGCCGGGGATGACCTCGTGCATGCGGTTGAGCGAGCGCAGCACCGTGGACTTGCCGCAGCCGGAGGGGCCGATGAAGGCGGTCACGGAGCGTGCCTTGATGTGCATGTTGACGCCCTCGACGGCGAGGAAGTCGCCGTAGTAGATGTCGAGGTCGGAGACGTCGATGCTCTTGGCCATGGTGGGGGTGACTCCTTGGTTCCTACGTACGACCCGGCTCAGCGGCCGGTCTTGGGGGCGAACGCCTTGCCGACCAGTCGGGCGACCAGGTTGAGCGACATGACGATGATGATGAGGAAGAGGGCGGCGCCCCAGACGCGGTCGGTCCAGATCTCGCCGTACTTGAAGTGGGTCGTCTGGCCGAGCGACTGGAAGATGTAGACCGGCAGGGTCTGCACCGGCCCGTCGAACGGGTTCCAGTTCGCGACGCGCGCCGTGCCCAGGATGAGCAGCAGCGGGGCCGTCTCGCCGGCGACGCGGGCGATGGCCAGCGTGATGCCGGTGACGATGCCGGCGACGGCGGTCGGCAGGACGACCTTGGCGATCGTGCGCCAGCGCGGCACGCCCAGGGCGTACGACGCCTCGCGCAGGTCGTCGGGCACGAGCTTGAGCATCTCCTCGACCGAGCGGATGACGGTCGGCAGCATGAGGACCGACAGCGCGATCGAGCCGCCGATGCCCAGGCGCGGGAGCGGGTCACCGGTGATGACGATGAACAGCGCGACCGCGAAGAGGCCGGCCACGATCGACGGGATGCCGGTCATCACGTCCACGAGGAAGGTGATGGTCTTGGCGAGGCGGTTGTTCTTGCCGTACTCCACGAGGTAGATCGCGGTGAACAGGCCGATCGGGATCGCGATGATCGCGGCGATCGCGGTGACCATGACCGTGCCCATGATCGCGTGGTAGATGCCGCCGCCGACGCCGAGCAGCGCGCGACCGCTCATGTCGTCGTGGAGGAAGGCCGGCGTCAGCACGGGTGCCCCGCGCGCGACGACGGTCCAGATCAGGCTGACGAGCGGCAGCATGGCGAGCGCGAACGCCGTCCACATGAGGGTGCGGACGAACGTGTCGGTCGCCTTCCGCGGGCCCTCGATCGCGCGCGTCCAGCCGTAGAGGGCGATCGAGAAGGCGATCCAGGCGACGATGAGGGCCGCCACCGGACCGAGGCCGAGCAGCATCCCCAGCGCGCCGAGCGCGACCGAGCACACGCCGACGAGGACCGGCGCGACGCGGGGCAGGGTGCCGCCGGTGATCGGGTCGAGCCGGTCGACCGGGTCGAGGTCGGTGTCGATCAAGGTGCTCATGTCGGGGTCCCTGCGGCGTTGTTCGGAGGAGCGGAGCGGAGGAGAAGAACGGCGTGGGGTGATCTCATCCCTTCACCTGCCCGCGGGTGGCGACCCAGCGACCGAGGAAGTTGACGACGAACGTGAGGACGAAGAGCCCGAGGCCGGCGAAGATCAGGACGTTGATCTTGAGGCCGGCGGCGTTCGCGTAGTTGTTGGCGATGCTCGCCGCGATGGTGTTGGAGTTGGCCGACGAGATGACGTCGAAGCTGATGATCGCACCCGTGGCCGAGAGGACCATCGCCACGGCCATCGTCTCGCCGAGCGCGCGGCCGAGGCCCAGGAGCAGCGCGGCGACGATGCCGGAGCGCGCGTACGGCAGCACGGCGAGGCGGATCATCTCCCAGCGGGTGGCGCCGAGCGCCAGCGCCGCCTCCTGCTGCATGGTCGGCGTCTGGGCGAAGATCTCGCGCAGGATCGCGGTGACGATCGGGAGGGCCATCAGCGCCAGCACGACCGCTGCGGTGAGCAGCGTGCGGCCCGAGCTCGACACGGGGCCGCCGAAGAGCGGGATCCAGCCGAACCACGCGTTGAGCCAGTCGTAGAACGGCACGAGCCGCGGCGCGAGGACGGCGATGCCCCAGAGACCGAAGACGACCGACGGCACGGCGGCCAGCAGGTCGACGAGGTAGCCGACCGGCTTGGCGACCCGGCGGGGTGCGTAGTGCGAGATGACCAGCGCCAGCCCGATCGAGAGCGGCGCCACGATGATCATCGCGAGCGCCGCCGACAGGATCGTGCCGAACAGCAGCGGGCCGACGTACGCCCACACGCTGGGCTTGCCGTAGGCCTGCTCGCCTGCCGCCTCGAGCGCCGGCAGCCCCTGGATGAACAGGAAGATGGCGACGCCGGCGAGCAGCGCGACGACGAGCAGGGCGGCGGCGAGCGCCGTGCGGCTGAAGACCGCGTCCCCCACGCGGGTGGTCCGGCCCCTGGTCTGCAGGTCAGGAGCCGGGTCCTGGATCGCGGTTGTCACTCTGTTCCTCCTCCGACGGGTGCCGGGTGACGACGTGTCGGAAGGGGCCGGGCCTCATGGGCCCGACCCCCGCCGTGGTGCTGGTGGATGCTCAGCCGGCCGAGATCGTGTCGACGATCGACTGGGCCTCTTCGCGGATGGAGTCGGTCAGCGGAGCCGAACCGGCCTCCGAGGAGCCGATCTCCTGGCCCTCGTCGCTGAGGATGTAGGAGATGTAGCCCTTGACGTTCGCAGCGGTCGCCTCGTCGTCGTAGCTCTCGCAGGCGAGGAGGTAGGAGGTGAGGACGACCGGGTAGACCCCGGCCTCCTCGGTCTCGTGGTCGAGGTCGAACGCCATGTTGACGCTGGAGCCCTCGTCGACGCGCGGGGAGACCTCGAAGATCTTGGCGGCGGCGTCGGCGCTCGGGGCGACGTACTCCTCGCCGACCTTGATGTTGGCCTGGCCCAGGCCGCCGGCCTGGCTGGCGTCGGCGTAGCCGATCGTGTTCGGGGCGTCGGTGACGACCTGGACGACGCCGGAGGTGCCCTTGCCGCCCTCGCCGCCGGCCTCGTTCGGCCACGTCTCGATGGCGCCGTAGGTCCACACGTCGCCGGCGACGGCGTCGAGGTAGTCGGTGAAGTTCTCGCTGGTGCCCGACTCGTCGGAGCGGTGGACCGGGGTGATGTCCTCGTCGGGGAGGGTGGCGTCCGGGTTGTCCGCGACGATCGCCTTGTCGTTCCACTTGGTGATCGTGCCGGCGAAGATGCCCGCGAGGGTCTCCGGCGCGAGGTTCAGGTCGTCGACGCCGTCGACGTTGTAGATGACCGCGATCGGGGAGACGTAGTTCGGGATCTCGATGGGCTCGGAGCCGCAGGTCTCCGTGGCGCCGCTGAGCTCGCCCTCGTCGTCGGTGAGGTAGGAGTCCGAGCCGGCCATCGGGAAGCCGCCGGAGATGAAGTTCTCGCGACCGCCGCCGGAGCCGACCGGGTCGTAGGAGACGGTCACGCCGGGCGCGACCTCGCCGAAACCGACCATCCAGGCGTTCTGCGCGGACTCCTGCGAGGAGGCGCCGCCGATGGCGAGCTCGCCGGACAGGTCCGCGAAGTCACCGCTCGCGGAGCTGGAGTCGCCGGTGTCGGCGGACGCCTCGTCCGCCGAGTTGCCACCGCCGCAGGCGGTGAGGGAGATCGAGAGGGCAAGCACGGCGACGCTCGGGGCGAGCAGCTTGCGGAAGGAAGTGCGGTTCACTTCGGATGCTCCTGATGGAAGTCTGATGAGTGCTGACGATGAGGAACGTAGGCACGTCAGGAGAACGACCACGGCGCCGTCGGTGAACGCGCGGTGAACTCGGCAGGACCGGTTGGCATCACCCGTTCGGGCGTGGGACGACGATCACATGAACTCGCCCGGGCGCCCTTGACGGGCGCGCACACGACGCCCTAGAGGCAGGCGCTCAGGGGGCGACGTGCTCGGTCGCCACGACGCGGCCCTTGCGGTGGTGCACCACGAGCATCGACCCGGGCTCGAGCGCGACGTCGTCCACCTGCAGCGCGTCGAGCACGGTCGGCAGCACGGGGCGGTGGGTGCACAGCACGGCGCCCCCGGCGCCCGGACCGCCCTCGAGCAGGTCGTCCACGAGGTCCACGACGCCCTCGACGGTGGAGTCCTCCTCGCTCAGCTCGTCGTAGAGCTTCACCGGCCAGCCGGTCACGTCGACGTACGGCATCACCGTCTGCACGCAACGGGTGCTGGAGGAGGTGTGGGCGACCATCACGTCGAAGGCGGCCAGGATCGGCACGAGCCGCTCGGACTGGGCCTCGCCGAGCCGGACGAGCGGCCGCCGCCGGTCGTCCTTCTTCCACCCCTTGCGCGAGCGGGCCTCGGCGTGGCGCAGCACCACGAGCGCGCGGGTACGGCGCCGCAGCGGGCGCGCCTCGGCCAGGGTCTCGCGGTCGTAGGAGTAGGTCAGTCGCTCCTGCGCGTCCTTCCAGCCGACCCACTCGACCGCGTCGATCTCGGCGTTGGAGCGGTAGCGGCTCACGTCGTCGCTGCCGACGACCCGGGCCGTCCAGTAGTCCACTGACTTCCAGCGCCCGTTGGACATCCGGTAGCGCTGGCGCGACAGCGCGGGCCCGAGGCGCACGTCGAGACCCGTCTCCTCGGCCACCTCGCGCACCGCGGCCGTGACCACGTGCTCCCCACGGTCGAGCTTGCCCTTGGGGAAGGACCAGTCGTCGTACTTCGGCCGGTGCACGAGGAGCACCTCGCCGCCCTTGCGGGTCACGACAGCACCGGCAGCGCGCACGTCGCGGGGCTCCATGGAAGTAGTCTCACATCCACCCCGACCCCGCGAGGAGCCCCGTGCCACATCGTGACGTCCCGCCTGCCGGGACCCGCGGCCGGAGCCGGGGCCGGACCCGCGTCGTGCTGGCGGTCGCAGCCGTGCTCGTCGTGGCGGGCGCCGGGCTCGTCGCGTGGCGCGCGCTCACGCCCGGGACCCCGCTCCAGGAGGCGATGGAGCTGGCGCCGGCCGACGCCGTACGCTTCTCCTGGACCGACTGGGACGGCGTACGCCGTGAGCTCGACGCCGACGTCGGTGCCGACTCGTCGGCCGAGGACGTCGACGCCTTCCTCGCCGAGGCCTTCGGCGCCGACCTGTCGTCGATGTCGGCCCTCGGGACGTCGGCCGGTGTCATGCAGGAGGAGCTCGGCTTCTCCCCCGCCACCGTCATGTGGGAGCTCCTCGCGCAGTCGGGTGAGGGCGCGGTCGAGGTGCTCAAGGTCGACGACGACGTCGACCTGGACGCGGTGGCGAAGCGGCTGGCCGACCTGGGCTGGACCGAGCCTGACGAGGAGGACGGTGTGTGGGTCGGCGGCCCCGACGTGCTCGCGGGCGTGGGCTCGATGCTGACCCCCGAGCTGCAGCACGTCGCGCTGCTGGCCGACGAGGGTCTCGTGCTGACCTCCGACCAGGCGCCCTTCCTCGAGCAGGTCCTGGAGGGCGACGGAGCCCCCGACGACCTGGGCGACCTCGCTGCGTCGCTGGACGACCCGCTGGCCGCGGCGGTGTACGACGGCGACTACGCCTGCGAGCAGCTCGCGATGGCGCAGGCCGACGACGACGCGCAGGCCGAGGCCGAGCAGCTCGTCGCGGCGGCGGGCGAGGTCCACCCCCTGACCGGCTACGCGATGGGGGTGCTGCCCGGGGGCGACGTGCGCGCGGTGATGCAGGTCGAGGACGCGGACGACGCCCGGGGCGATGCGGAGACGCGGGCCCGGCTGGCGGCGGGACCGGCGCCCGGGCAGGGCGGCGACTTCGCCGACCGGTTCTCCGTGGAGCGGGCCGGCTCGGAGGGGCGCGAGGTCGTGCTCGACCTCCGCCCGACGGAGGGCAGCTACGTGCTCTCGGACCTCACCAGCGGACCGGTGCTCTTCGCGACGTGCTGAGCCGCGCTCAGTCCTCGGAGGGGCGGCGCGGGGTGACGCCGAGGAGACGGTCGATCTCCTCCTGCGACAGGTGGTCGTCGGACTCGCTCGCGGCGATGATCAGCGTGGTCGTCAGCTCGACCTCGCCGAGGAGGTCGCCGTCCTCGAGGGTCACGTCGAACTGGTCGTGCATCCGTCACCCTCCTGACATCCTCGGTTATTAGTTGGGCCACCCGACTTTATGCGCGCACGCCAAGTCTGACGGACTCGCGGGCTCCGGAAAATGACCCGAATGTGTCAAGTGTGCCCCGAAATCGAGTCTGGCCCCACCCCACTGAGGGGGAGGAGCCAGACTCTTGATCAGATCTGGAACAGGTCCAGCGTCAGCCGATCAGAGCGGACGGACGTTCTCCGCCTGCGGGCCCTTGGGGCCCTGGGTGACGTCGAACTCGACCTTCTGGTTCTCGTCCAGCGACTTGTAGCCGTTGGTCTGGATGGCCGAGTAGTGCACGAAGACGTCGTCGCCGCCGTCCTCCTGCGCGATGAAGCCGAAACCCTTCTCGGCGTTGAACCACTTAACGGTGCCCTGAGCCATGGTGCTCGTTACTCCTCTGTAGGGGCGGGAGTCGCCACTTCGACGACCCGCACCAGATGCGGTGACACGCCGCTTGAGACTCACGAGCTGGCAGGGCCCGAAGAACAAACGCCGTTGGATCACAAACTCCGCGGGCGTCGACCTGCTGGAACTTGCACCTGTTGCACGGCAGACACTACCAACAAATCGCCGCTCGTCACTGGTCGAGAACCACGTGCTGGTGAACAGTCGGCCAACGGGCCTGCCGACCGGCCTGCCGGAGGCCCCTGACACCATCGGGGAAGTGACCAGCGACGTCGTCCCTCCGCACCTCCCACGCGTGGCCGTCTGCGGCATCAGCCTCGAGGCGTCCACCTTCTCCCCCGCCCTCACGACGGCCGCGATGCTCGCTCCGCGGCGGGGCCGGGAGGTGCTCGACGCATGGGAGTTCTGGCGGCCCGGCGGCGCCCTCGCGGACCGGGCCGAGTGGCTCGGCATCCTGCAGGCGCGCAACATCGCAGGTGGGGCGATCCCCGCCGACGACTACGCCCTGCTCAAGGCCGAGATCCTCGCCGGCCTCGTCGCCGCCGTCGCCGAGGCGCCCCTGGACGGCGTCGTCCTGGACATCCACGGCGCGGCGAGCGTCGTCGGCCTCGACGACATGGAGGGCGACCTCGCGGTCGCCGTGCGCGAGGTGGTGGGACCCGACTGCCTCATCAGCAGCGGGATGGACCTCCACGGCAACGTGTCGCGCACGCTCGCCGAGACGGTGGACCTGCTGACGACCTACCGCACGGCGCCGCACGTCGACTGGCAGGAGACGAAGGAGCGGGCCGCCCGCAACCTGGTCGACCGGCTCGCGCTGCCGCCGGGGCGGCGCCGTCCGGCGAAGGCCTGGGTGCCGGTGCCGATCCTGCTGCCCGGCGAGATGACCAGCACGCGCCAGGAGCCGGCGACGAGCCTCTACGCCCGGGTCCCCGCGATCGAGGCGCTCGACGGCGTCCTCGACGCCGGGATCTGGATCGGCTACCCGTGGGCCGACGAGCTCCGCAACGGGGCGGTCGTCATGGTGGTCGGCGACGACGCCGAGCTGGCGATGTCCGAGGCGACCGCGCTGGCCACCGAGCTGTGGGAGCGACGCGAGGAGTTCGGCTTCGTCGCGCCGACCGGCTCCCTCGACGAGGTGCTCGCCGCCGCACTGGCGTCACCCGTCACGCCGTACTTCGTGTCCGACTCCGGCGACAACCCCACGGCCGGCGGCGCCGGCGACGTGACCTGGACGCTCGCCGAGCTGTTGGCGAGCGAGGAGCTGGCCGCGAGCGGCAGGCGCGCGATCTACGCGTCCATCCCCGACGCCGCGGGTGCGCTCGCGGCCGCGGAGGCCGGGGTCGGCGCCGACGTACGCCTCACGGTGGGCGCGCGGGTCGACGCACGCCCGGCGCCGCCGGTGCAGCTCAGTGGCGAGGTGGTGGCGGTCGTGCCGTCCGCCGACAACCTCGAGGTCGTCGTGCGCACTTCGGCGATCGACGTCGTCGTCACCCGGCGTCGACGCCCGTACCACCGCGAGCAGGACTTCACCCGGCTCGGCCTCGACCCGCGCACCGCCGACCTCGTGGTGGTCAAGATCGGCTACCTCGAGCCGGAGCTGTTCGACATGGCGGCGGACTGGATGCTGGCGCTCACCCCGGGCGGCGTGGACCAGGACCTCGCGCGGCTCGGGCACCGGCGCGTGCGGCGGCCGATGTTCCCCCTCGACGACGTGAGCGGCGTCGACCCGCTGGCGGACGCCGTGCTGTTCCCCGGCGACACCCGCCTACCTGCCGAGGGCTGACATCACTTCGGCCACCACCTCGGCGCTGGTCACGCTGCGGCGCCCGTCGTCGTAGCCGGCGGACGACCCGGCGGCCACGACCGTGCCCGGTGCCCGCAGGTGCACCTCGCGCGCCCCGGTCTCCGCGATGACCCGGGCGACGTTCGCCGGCCGTACGCCACCCCCGACCGCGATGCGGACGTCCTCGCCGCCGCGTCGCACCAGGTCGACGAGCTCGCGGAGGTGGTCGAGCGCCGGGCCGGGGCCACCGGAGGTCAGCACGCGGGTGACCCCGAGGTCGCCCAGCAGCGCCAGCGCGGCGCGCTTGTCGGGCACGGAGTCGAAGGCCTTGTGGAAGGTGACCGGTGCGTCGCCGCTCGCGGCCACGAGCCGTCGTACGACGTCCGCGTCGACCTCGCCGTCAGGCGTCAGGGTGCCGACGACGAACCCCAGCCGGGCGGTGCCGGCGAGCGCCTCCCGCACCGCCTCGATGTCCGTGACCATCACGTCGACCTCCTCCGGCGAGTGGACGAAGTCACCGGGCCGGGCGCGCACCAGCACGCGGATCTCGAGTCCCGGCGCCGCCGCGGCGCAGTGCTGCACGAAGCCGAGCGTCGGCGTCGTCCCTCCGTCCGCCAGCCCGGCGCACACCTCGAAGGCATCCGCGCCCCTCGCCGCGGCCACCGCCGCGCCGCCGACGTCCTCGAGGCAGATCTCGACGAGAGTGGTCATGGGGCCACGCTAGGGCGCGGGGCTCAGGCGTGCAGGTCGCGGAGCACGCGGTGGAACGCGGCCTTGCCCTCGAGGCCGATGCCGGGACGGTCGTCGAGCCGCACCCGTCCGCCCTCGATGACGGCGTCGTCGGCGAAGCCGCCGGTCGGCTGGAACTCGCCCGGGTAGGACTCGTTGCCGCCGAGCCGCAGGGCGGCCGCGATGTGGAGGGAGAACTGGTGGCCGCCGTGCGGGATGCATCGGCGCGAGGACCAGCCGTGCTGGGCGAGCATGTCCTGGATCCGGCGGTACTCCACGAGGCCGTAGCTCAGCGCCGGGTCGACCTGGATCCAGTCGCGGTCGGGCCTCAGCCCGCCGTGGCGGACGAGGTTGCGGGCGTCCTGCAGGGAGAACAGGTTCTCCCCCGTGGCGATCGGGCCGCGGTAGTGCTCCGCGAGGGTCGCGTTGAGCCGGTAGTCCAGCGGGTCGCCGACCTCCTCGTACCAGAACAGGCCGTAGGGATCGATCGCCCGGCCGTAGGCCAGCGCGGTGTCGAGGTCGAAGCGCCCGTTGACGTCGACCGCGAGCCGCGACCCGTCGCCACCGAGCACCTCGATGACGGCCTCGATGCGCCGCAGGTCCTCGGCCAGGTCGGCGCCGCCGATCTTCATCTTGACCACCTCGTAGCCCGCGTCGAGGAAGCCGCGCATCTCGTCCTGCAGGTCGCCCAGCGTCTTGCCGGGCGCGTAGTAGCCGCCGGCGGCGTAGACGAAGACGGACTCGTCGGACCCGCCGTCGCCGTAGTGGTCGGCGATCCAGCGGTGCAGCGGCACACCGGCGACCTTGGCCGCGAGGTCGTGCAGGGCCATGTCGACGACACCGACGGCGACCGACCGCTCGCCGTGCCCGCCGGGCTTCTCGTTGCGCATCATCACGTCCCAGGCAGCACTGGGCGACAGGCCGCCCGCCTCGTCGAGGAGGCTGTCCGGGTCCGCCTCGAGGAGGCGCGGCAGGATGCGGCGGCGCAGGATCTCGCCGGCCGAGTAGCGGCCGTTGGAGCTGAAGCCGTAGCCCACGACCGGCTCGCCATCCACCACGACGTCGCTCACCAGGGCGAGGACCGAGCAGTCCATCGTGGAGAAGTCGATGAAGGCGTTGCTCATCGACGAGCTGATCGGGATGACGCCCTCGTGGGCGGTGACGATCCTCATGACGTCTCCAATTCTTATAAGATGCGAGATCTGCACCTTACGCACGTCGCGCCGCCGTTGGCCAATCGTCTTATAAGATCCGTCCGTGGCCGAGACCCTCTTCACCAGCAAGGCCGACGTCGCCTACGCCCGCATCCGCCAGCAGATCCTCGACGGCTCGCTCGAGGCCGGCTCGCCCCTGGCGCAGTACGAGCTCGCGGCCGAGCTGGGCATCAGCATCACGCCGCTGCGGGAGGCCGTACGACGCCTCAGCGGCGAGGGGTGGATACGGCTCGACACCCACCGCAACGCCCGCGTCGCCGAGCTCGACCTCGCCGAGGCGCGGCAGCTGCTCGAGGCCCGGCGAGCCCTCGAGCCCGCCGCCGTGGCGCTCGCCGCCGAGCGCCGCACGGACGAGGACGTCGTACGGATGCGGGCAGCGCTGAAGCGGCTCAAGCCCGTCACGAGGAAGTGGGGCGAGACGGCGCTGGCCGCCCACCGCGAGGTCCACCGTGCGCTCTACTCCGCGTCGCACAACGACGTCGTGGTCCGGATGCTCGACGACCTCTGGGACAAGTCGGACCGCTACCGCCGCGTCGGGCTGCAGCTGCCGCCCGGCGGCGAGGACCGCACCCGGGACTTCGAGGAGCACCACGAGCTCGTCCGGCTCGTCGTCGACGGCGAGGCCGGCGCCGCGTCCGCGCTGATGGCAGGACACATCGACAGGAGCCTCGCCGCGGCCGTCCTCGCGACCGACGGCACCGACTGAGTCAGTCGCCCTCCTGCCGCGCCTGCTGGTCGAGCAGGGCTCGGGCGTGCTCGCCGTCGTCCTCCTGGTCGAGGGCTCGACGGAAGCTGTCGAGCTTCTCCCGCCCGGCCGGGAACGGAGGCAGGAGCGGGACGTCGGGGTCGACGACGGCCTCGATGAGGACCGGTCGGTCGGCCGCGAGCGCGCGGTCCCACGCGGCGTCGACGTCCTCGGGACGGTCGACCCGGATGCCGGCGAGGCCGAGCAGGTCGGCGTACGCCGCGTAGGGGAAGGTGGGCAGTGCCTGGCTGTCGTCGAAGCGGGGGTCGCCCTCGGTCTCGCGCTGCTCCCACGTGACCTCGGCGAGGTCCTGGTTGTGCAGCACCAGCACCACGAACCGCGGGTCGGCCCAGTCGCGCCAGCGGTGCGCGACGGTGACCAGCTCGGAGATGCCGTTCATCTGCATGGCGCCGTCACCGACGAGCGCGACGACCGGCCGGTCGGGGGCGTGCAGCTTGGCGGCGAGTCCGTAGGGGATGCCCGAGCCCATGGAGGCGAGGGTGGACGACAGGTGGGCGGGGACACCCGGCGGCAGGGTGAGGTGGCGGGCGTACCAGTAGGTGACCGACCCGACGTCGACGCTGACCTGGGCGTCCGCCGGGAGTCGTGGGGTGAGGGCGCGCACCACCCGCTCGGGGCTCAGCGGGTCGGCCGGCCCGTCGGCCCGCTCCCGGGCGAGCGCGTGCCAGGCGCTCACCCGCTCGGCGACCTCGGAGCGCCAGCCGTCCCGCTGCTCGAGGAGGGGAAGGAGCGCCACCAGCGTCTCGGCGGCGTCGCCGACGAGCCCGACCTCGACGGGGTAGCGGTTGCCGAGGTGCCGGCCGTCGATGTCCACCTGTACGGCTCGCGCCTGTCCCGGCGCGGGGTAGAACTCGGTCCAGGGGTCGTTGCTGCCGACCACGAGGAGGGTGTCGCAGGAGTCGAGCAGCCACCCGGACGCGGTGGTGCCGAGGTGGCCCATCACCCCGCAGCTGCAGGGCAGCGTCTCGTCCCACCAGGGCTTGCCGAGCAGGCTGGTGGTGACGCCCGCGCCGAGGCGCTCGGCGACGGCACGGACGTGCTCGCCGGCATCACGCGCTCCCTGTCCGACGAGGAGGGCCACCCGCTCCCCCGCGTTGAGGACCGCGGCGGCCTCGGCGAGGTCGCCGTCGGTCGGCAGCACCCGCGGCCGGCGCCACTGCGGCGTGGTGGGTACGACGCCGTGCTCGTGCGGCACCTCCTCGGGCGCGGCGGACACCTGCAGGTCGTGCGGGACGATGACGACGCACGGCGAGCGCGTCGCGAGCGCCGTCCGGAAGGCCCGGTCGAGCACCATCGCCGCCTGCTCGGGCGCGAGCACCGTCTGGACGTACTGCGCGGCCACGTCCTTGAAGAGCGCGGCCAGGTCGATCTCCTGCTGGTACTCCGCGCCCAGCGCCGTCGTGGGCTGCTGCCCGACGATGGCCACGACGGGCTGGTGGTCGAGCTTGGCGTCGTACAGGCCGTTGAGGAGGTGGACGGCGCCGGGACCCTGCGTGCTGGTCATCACCCCGACCTCGCCGGTGTACTTGGCGTGGCCGACGGCCATCAGCGCGGCGTTCTCCTCGTGGCGCGCCTGGACGAACTCCGGGTCTCCCCCGGCCCGCCGCAGCGCCCCCATGAAGCCGTTGATGCCGTCGCCGGAGTAGCCGAAGACGCGGTGCACGCCCCACGCCAGCAGGCGCTCGACGACGAGGTCGGCGACCAGCTTGTCGCCGGCCACGTCAGGCTCCCGCCTCGTGGGGACGGATCCGTCGTACGCCGTGCCGGACCGCTGCTCGCATGTCGTCGCTCTCCTCCGATGGGTGAGCAGGTCCAGTGCCCATCGGCGTGAGGGGCATGTGCTTCTGAGAGGATGCACGCCACGTGCGCGGGCGGCTCGACGCCGTCCGGTCGCGGGCCTCTAGCTCAATTGGTAGAGCAGCGGACTTTTAATCCGTTGGTTCAGGGTTCGAGCCCCTGGAGGCCTACCAGTCGCCGATTCTTCACGAGGCCGGCTCGGCCCGGCTCGATGCGACCAGGCCGTAGCCGAGCTCCTCGACCGCGAGGTCGATCGCCGGGACGAGGTCGTCGTGGTGGAGCGGTCGCGAGATCGCCGGCGCGCTCGGGAAGGAGTCCCGCGCGGGACCGTGGAGCACGACCACTGGCCGGTTCGTGATCGTCGAGGTCACCCACAGCCCGTCGACGCGCGGACCGTCGAGGACGAGCTGGTCGAAGATGGTGGGCGCCCACTCCAGGCACACCGGCTTGGGTGCGGCGGTCAGTGCCGCCGCAGCGCCCTGGCGGGACGGCCAGGTGTCGGTCAGGTCGAGCAGCCGCAGCTCGCGGGCCGGCCGCCAGCCGGTGAGGTACTGGTCGGGGTCGGTCAGGTCGACGCGCCGGCGTCGCTGGAACACCTCACCGAACGACGTCGTCGGGTGGGTCGCCACGTAGGCCACGCCGTGCGCGGGGTGGTCGCCGCGCGGTCCGGGGTGCGGGTCCCAGCGGGAGTCGAGAGGCCCGAAGGTGCGCAGCTCGTCCCAGCGCGCGGGGTGGTCGCCGCCGACGGTGTGGATGCGCCACAGCTGGCCGCTGTAGGGCACGACGTCGTCGTCGGTGTGGCTGAGCTCGTGCGGTGGAGTGCGGGGGACCTTCGGGCTCACGTGTGCGCTTCGGTCTCCGCAAGCTCCACGACGGCGCTGACGTCGCCTCCCGTGGCCAACCACTCGACGGGCGTACGACCGTCGAGCTCGTCCTGCGGCGCGGTCATGAAGCCCTCGACCGACAGCGGGTGCATCCGCTCGGGCAGGGCGGCGACGACCTCGCGGAGCCCGCGCAACGGCCTGCGGTCGACGAACTGCCAGGCGGGGAGCTCGCGCTCACGGCCGGGGGCCGACGGGATCGCGTAGAGGTCGCCGTTGCCGACCGAGCGACGCACGTTGGCGGCGTCACGGCCGAGCATCGCCGCCACCTTCGAGGTCGGCAGCAACGGGGCCGCCTCAGCCTTGGTCGCCTCGGCGCGGGCGGCCAGGCGGGCACGTGCCAGGGCCTGCGTGTGCGGGTCGAAGGAGTCGGCGGGCAGGCCGGCCTCGACCAGGAACTCGCGTTCGCCGGCCGTCATCGTCTCGTGCGGCGCGAAGGCGGTGTAGACGATCAGTCGCAGCTTCTCCGGGTCCGCCTCGACCCCGTGCTGCGCGGCCGCGCGGGCCAGCGCCTCGTCGACCTCGCGGTGCTGCAAGCTGGTCATACCACGATGATACGCCGTATCACCTCGGGTCACCAGCGGGCACGGGTGCCGCGAAGTCGAACCGCTCCACCCGCAGCGTCGCCCTGCCCGTCGCACGAGGCCCGGCATAGGCGAAGAAGGTCAGGTCTTCGTGGATGAAGCTCGGTGACAGCGAGAAGTCGTCAGCGGTGCCCGGCACTCCGACGAACATGCCCGGTGAGTCAGTGATGTTCCAGCCGACGTTGAACAACGTGTCGGCCGCGAAGGAGGACTCGGCGAACGTCACGTCGACGCGGTCGCCTCTCTGGGAGGGGTCGGCGTCGTACGGGACGACGGTGACCTGGCCGGGCACCGTGGCCGCGATGTCGACGTCGGTGGTCCACACGATCCCCACGTCGCCCAGGGGTGTCGGGACCGGTGCCGTCTCGGGCGCGACCGCGGCCGTCACGATCCGGAGCGAGCCGGTGCTGCCGCACGGGTTGACGGCCAGGACCAGGTCACCGGTGCGGTAGGTCCACAGCACGGGTGGGTGCTGTGCGTTGATGTTCATGTCAGAGACCACCGTCCACAGCGGCGTCTCGTCCACGAACCCGAGGCGCCGGCCGCACAGCTCGCCGTCCGCGTCGAGCACCTCGACGGAGAAGACCTGCTCCGCGGTCGTGACCGGCACCCGGACGAGCGCCGACGCGTCGGGGGCGTCGCCCACGTCGAGCGGCACCCGGGGTCCGTCGACGGTCGCCGTCAGCGTCCCGGGAACGGAGGCGAAGTAGCGCGCCTCGGCCGAGCCGAAGGGGTAGGACACGAGCTGGGTGTAGGTGCCGGCGACGGTCGGCGAGACCTTCGGCGACGACGTGTAGGTCTCGATCAGCCGGCCGTCGGGCGCGAACAGCTCCTCCTGCAGGTGCGCCGGGCCGTTGTCCGAGAACGTCACCGTCAGCCCCGCCGGGACCGTGGTCCGCACCACGGCCACCCGCCCGGGCTGCTCGAGCGAGATCACGTCGGTGCGGTCGAGGGACACGTCGGCGACCCGCGCCGACAGCACGACCTGGCCGGGCCGGTCGACCACGTCGAGGAACCCGGGCGTGAAGCGCAGGGTGTACGAACCCGTCTCGGGCAGGCGCCACACGTGGCCCTCCCGCTGCAGCCGCCCCCAGCGGGGTACGACGGCGCCGGACGGCGCGACCAGCGTCGGCGTGCTGCGCGGGAGCGCCCCGGTCTCGGGTGGGCGTGCGTACTCCGAGACGACCGACCCTGCCTCGCCGTCGAACACCACCTCCACCAGCTGCCCGCTCAGCGAGCTGACCAGGTCGCGGGCCGGCCCGTCGACCTCGACGGGAACCACGCGGGGCGTGGACAGGGTGACGCTGCCGGTGGCCGCCGACCACACGTCGTCGCGGCTCAGCCGGACCACGTGGTCCCCGGACTGCGCGGCCGTGCTGGTGACGGCGTCGCCGGTGAGCGGCACCGGCTCGCCCGTCGGCGGCACGAGCGTGGCGGTCGCGACCGGCGTGCCGACCCAGGTCCAGCGCTGACCGGCGTCCAGCTCGACGACCAGGTCGAGGACGCGCTGGCCCGGCAGGAAGGTCACGGACGTGGTGGCGTCGAGGGGGACGGTCCGCGGGCCGGGCGAGGCGAAGCCGAAGGCCTCGGACACCGCACCGAGGCGCTCGTCGGTCGCCGCCACGGCGTAGCGGTAGGACAGGCCGAGCTCGATGCGGAAGAGGTCGGAGAAGCTGCCGTCCGTGTCGACCTGCACGGGCGACCCGTCGGCTGCCCACACCCCGCCTCGCCGCACCTCGCGCTGCACCTCGTCCCCGCTCGACAGCCCGGTGCTCGCACCGGACACCTGGGCGAAGCCGGAGGACGCGTAGTGGATCGCGCTCGCGGTCAGGGTGGGGACGACGTCCGGCTCGGGGTCCGGGTCCGGGTCCGGGTCCGGGTCGGGATCGGGCGTGGGGTCGGGATCGGGCGTGGGATCCGGATCGGGCGTGGGATCCGGATCGGGCGTGGGGTCCGGCGCCGGGTCCGGCCCGGGCTCGGGCGCGGGCGGGACCGGCACCGCCGCGACCGTCACCTCCGAGGTGGACGCCTGCTGGCGGGCGCCGTCGGCGGGCGCCACCCAGCGGAGCTGCCACCCGGCCTCGCCGGTCGTGGCGTCCGCCCAGGAGCCGTCGGCCAGCACGGGCGTCGTACCCGCAGCCGCCCAGGCGCCGTCGGCGAGCCGTCGTTGCCGCTCGAGGAGGACGCCGGCCAGGTCGGGCGCCGTGCCGGCCACCCGGGTCACCACCCCGCCTCCGGCGGCGGCGTCGTATGACACCCGGGTGAGCGCCAGCGCCGGGGTCCAGGTGGCGCGCACGGTGACACGGCTCGACCGCGCCTGCGGCTGTCCCTTCCGGCGCGGGAGGACGACCCGGAAGACGGTGTCGCCGCGCGGCGGGACGGTGCGGAGGTCGTAGCGTCCGAACCTGTTGGTGCGGTCGACGGCGACCCGCCGCCAGCCCGTTGCGGCTCGCCTCTCGAGGCGCACCGCCGAGCGCGGGGCCGCGTGCCGCACGGTGCCCGAGAAGACGACCGGTCGCCCCACGGCCACGGGCTTCGACGGCCGGACCCTGATCCCCACCGACGGTGCAGGCGCCCGGTCGGCGGCCCTGTCGATGGAGGGCTCCTGCACCGGGACGGCGTACGACGGCACCGAGACCGACGGCACCGCGACCGACGCAGCCACCAGCGTGGTCACCCACCACGTCGTCAGTCGTCCCACCGCACACCCCCGAGCCGGGCGCACCTGACGCGGGTCCCCGATCGTCGGGCCGGTGGGCGCTGGCTGATTCCAGCACGCGCGGGGGCCGGCGACAAGACCCCCTTGACAGGGGTCGGCTCGGGCACAGGCCCGAGATCACACCCGAGCGGGTTGGGCAGGTTTGGCGCGAACCGCGAGAATGGCTCCTCACGCCCGCCGCCTGCACGACCGGAGTCACATGTCCGCGCCAACTCCCGCTGCCCTCGACGCACCGACCGGGAGCCAGGGCACGGGGCGCCGTCCCTACACGTTCCTGGTGGCCAACGCCGCCCTGATCGGTGCCGTCACGTTCGTCGCCAGCTGGATGCTGGACCGCCCGGTCGCCGACCCCGAGGGCAGCTTCCTCGGGCCGTCGTGGGTGCGGCTGCCGGTGCTCTGCGCGACCGCGATCGTGCTGGACCTGCTCCCCCGCGCGCTGTGGCAGGGACGACTCGACCCGGCCCGCACGGTCGCGGCCGTCCGGCACCGCCTGCGCACCCACTGGACCCGCGCCCGCCTGCAGCTCGTCGTCGTCGGGATCTCCGGCTTCTACGTGGTCTACGTCGCCTACCGGAACCTCAAGTCGCTGCTGCCGCTGGTGCGCGACGTGAAGTACGACAGCGAGCTCCGCGTGCTGGACCGCCTCCTGCTGCTCGGGCACGACCCCGCGACCTTCACGCAGGACCTGTTCGGGACCGGGCTGTCCGCGCACGTGCTGTCCGCGGTCTACCTCGCCTACATCCCCCTCGTGGCGATCCTCGTGACCGTGTGGCTCGTCTGGTCGCGCAACATCGGCCACGGCTGGTGGTTCGTCACCGCGCAGGGGATCGCCTGGACGCTCGGCACGGTGTCCTACTACCTGCTCCCGACGCTGGGCCCGGGAATCATGTACCCCTGGCTGACCAGCGACCTGGTGCCCAACGGCACGTCCGACCTGATGGACTCGCTGGTCTACTCACGCCACGGCTTCCTCTGGGGCGAGGGTGACTACCAGGGCGTCGCCGGCTTCGCCAGCCTGCACACCGCGATCGCGCTGCTCTGGGCCCTCATGGCCCAGCACACGGTCCGCAGCCAGGTGATCCGGGCCGTCTTCTGGGTCAACTTCGCCCTCACGGTCGTCGCCACGCTCTACTTCGGCTGGCACTACATCGCCGACGACCTCGCCGGCGCGGCCATCGCGATCATCGCGTTCCGGGTCGCGGCCCGGGCCACCGGGCACCGGATCCCGTCCCGGCGCAGGCCCGCCGTGCCCGAGCCCGTCGCCTGAGCGCGACGGCGTACGACGTCAGGCGCCGCCGACGCGGTCGGCCGGCACGCCGCGCACGCCGGAGTCGGTGAGCTCGGCCTCGTGGGCCGCGGCTGCCTCCAGCTCCTGGCGGCGGGTCTCCTCCATCATCGCGCGGGTGGCGTCGTAGATGCCCGGATCGGACACCAGGTCGGCAGCGCCGCCGCGCAGCCGCGCGAGGGCCGCGCGGGCGAAGATCTGCTGCTCCGTGGTGGTGCGCTCCGACCGGTTGTTGCTGACGAAGGTGATCGCCCAGCGCATCAGCGCGGAGACCTGGTTCTTGAAGCCGGTGAGGTAGACGAGGTGGACGCCGAGCCACATCAGCCAGGCGACGATGCCGGTGAGCCGGAGCTTGCCGACCATCGCGACCGCGCGGAAGCGGCTGATGATCGCCATCGAGCCCTTGTCGAAGTACTTGAACGGCGGCTGCGGCGCCTTGCCCTCGACCCGGTTGCGGATCTCCTTGGCGGCGTACTTGGCGCCCTGGATGGCGACCTGCGCGACGCCCGGGAGGTTGTCGAGGGCGATCATGTCGCCGACGACGAACACCTCGGGGTGCCCGGGGAGCGTGAGGTCGGGGTTGACCCCGATCCGGCCGGCGCGGTCGAGCGGGGCGCCGGTCTGCTCCGCCAGGATCTTGCCGAGCGGGTTGGCCTGCACGCCGGCGGCCCAGATCTTGGCGACGGAGTTGATCCGCTCGACGCGACCGTCCTTGAACTTCACGTCGAGGCCGCGCTCGTCGACGTCGGTCACCATCGCGCCGAGCATCACCTCGACGCCGAGCTTCTCGAGCTCCTTCTTGGCCTTCTCACCCAGCTTGCTGCCGAAGGGCGGCAGCACCTGGCCAGCGGCGTCGACGAGGACGACGCGGGCGTGGCGGGTGTTGATCGCGCGAAAGTCCTTGCGCAGCGTGTTGTGCGCGAGCTCCGCGATCTGACCCGCCATCTCCACGCCGGTCGGGCCGGCACCCACGACCACGAAGGTCAGCAGGTGGTCGACGTCGTCGCCGCGCGTGGCGCCGAGCTCGGCCATCTCGAAGGCGCCGAAGATGCGGCCGCGCAGCTCGAGGGCGTCGTCGATGCTCTTCATGCCCGGAGCGAACTCGGCGAAGTGGTCGTTGCCGAAGTAGGACTGGCTGGCGCCTGCGGCGACGAGCAGCGAGTCGTACGACGTCACGGTGTCGCGGCCCAGGACGCGCGAGGTGACCGTCCTGGCGGTGAGGTCGATGTCGGTGACCTCGCCGAGGATCACCTTGGCGTTGTCCTGCCCGGCGAGCACCTCGCGGGTGGGCGGGGCGATCTCGCCCTCCGACAGGATGCCGGTCGCGACCTGGTAGAGCAGCGGCTGGAAGAGGTGGTGCGTGGTCTTCGCGATGACCGTGACGTCGACGTCCGCGTGGCGGAGCGCTTTGGTGCCGAAGAGACCGCCGAAGCCGGACCCGATCACGACCACCTTGTGTCGGGAGGACTGCGTCGCGGGCGAGGTCATGGAAGCTCCTGAGGTCGAAGGTGCGTCGTGCCGTCCACTGCCACGTCCATTCTCCTCCTCGGGAGTGCGCGGTGCGAAACGCCGGGCGCGTCTGCTTGCTCACACCACTACCCAGACTCGTGAAGAACTATGGTGATGGTCGATGTTTGAACCACCCGTGCATGGGTAATCATCGCTCCACTGGACTGTCCACCCCCGGCCCTCACCTGTTGAAAAGAGTCCCAGTGCCGCTGAGCTCCGAGTTGACGCTGGCGTCCTCGCCGCGCGCTGCGGCCGACGCGCGTCGCTGGGTGGGCGACGTGTGCCACCGTCTCGACCGGCACGACCTCGTGGAGTGCGCCGAGCTGGGGGTCTCCGAGCTGGTGGCCAACGCGATCCTGCACGCGGCGGCCCCCTACAAGGTCCGGGTCCGGGGCACCGCCTCCCACCCGCGCATCGAGGTGGTCGACGGCTCGCCCCGGCCCCCGGTGCCGCCCCCGCCGGCCGAGGGCGACGACCTCGACCTGCTGCTGACCTTCGGCCGCGGCCTGTCGATGGTCGCCCAGTGCGCCATCGCCTGGGGCGCGACGATCGAGGCGGACGGCAAGATCGTCTGGTTCGAGCCCGCGCCCGAGATGACCGACGCCGGGTCGGTCGAGTGGGTCATCGACCACCACGACCGTCACTCGCCCGAGCCGACCAGCGAGGGCGCGGTCGACGTGCGCCTGCTCGGCATCGACGTCCCCCTCTACACCTCGCTCAAGCGGCAGTACCACGAGCTGCGCCGCGAGCTGCGGCTGCTGTCGCTGTCCCACCAGTCCGACTACCCCCTCGCCGGCGACCTGACGTCGATGTTCGCGAACTTCGAGCGGCAGTTCCCCGACACCTTCCGCGACCAGGTCGTCGAGGCCGAGGCCAGCGGGCTGTCGCGGGTGGACATCGCGTTCCCGATGGTCCGCGAGGCAGGCCCGATCTTCGTGACCATGACCGAGATGTTCGACGTCGCCGACGCGTTCTGCCGGGCGGAGCGGTTGTTGTCGATGGCGCGCACGCCGCGCCAGCGGGCCCTCCACAACTGGCTGCTCGCCG
Source organism: Nocardioides sp. Soil_C_8 (assembly GCF_057656315.1). Lineage (NCBI taxonomy): Bacteria > Bacillati > Actinomycetota > Actinomycetes > Propionibacteriales > Nocardioidaceae > Nocardioides > Nocardioides sp. Soil_C_8. The sequence goes on along the minus strand of NZ_JBDGKQ010000005.1, from coordinate 151,394 downwards.
AGCTCGTCCACCAGCTCGACGGCGCGCCCGCCCAGCCCTGGGACGGTGCCCAGGGCTCGTCGTCCACCTCGTCCACGAGCCGGGTCGGGTGACCCACCCCCCGATCCGCGCCGTCGACGTCCTGCTCGTCGCTGTCGGTGGTGCCGTCGGAGCGGTCCTGCGCCACCTCGTCGACGTCGCCGCGCCCGACACGTTGTTCCCCTGGCCCACCCTCGCCATCAACGTCGTCGGGGCGTTCGTCCTGGGGGCACTCCCGGTCCTCGCGGTCGTACGCCGGTCCCGCCGGGTCGCGGCCGCCCTCGGTCCGGGCCTCCTGGGCGGGTTCACCACGGTGTCGGCGTGGGCCGGGCAGACGCGCGACCTCGCCGGCGGCGGCCACGTCGGCCTCGCCGGCGCCTACCTCGCCCTCACCCTCGCGGCCGGGCTGTCCGCCGCCGCGCTGGGCCAGCACCTGTCCCGCCGCCCCGAGCCGGAAGACGCACTGGCATGAGCGCCCCAGCATGAGCACGACGCTCCTCGTCGCGCTCGGCGCCGCCGTGGGCGCCCCACTGCGCTACGTCATCGCCCGGCGTGACGGCTACGTCCCGCGCGGGATGCTCGCGGTCAACACGGTCGGGTCGGGACTGTTCGGGCTCTTCGCCGCCCTGTCCCTCGGCGAGGCCGCGTGGGCGTTGCTCGCGACGGGCTTCTGCGGAGGGTTCACGTCGTTCTCGACCTTCGCCGTGCAAGCGGTCGAGCGCCAGACCCGGGCGGCAACGGGCTACGTCGTCGCCACCACCGTGCTCGCCGTCGGTGCCTGCGTGCTCGGCTGGGTGGTGGGCGCGGCCCTGTCCTGAGCCGCTAGCCCCAGCCGAGGTCGTGGAGGCGCCGGTCGTCGAGCCCGAAGTGGTGGGCCACCTCGTGGACGACGGTGATCCGCACCTCCTCCTCCAGGTCCTCGACGGTGTCGGCCATGTCGAGCAGCGGTCCGCGGAAGAGCAGGATCCGGTCGGGCAGCATGCCGGCGTGGTTGGCCGGTCGCTCGGTGAGCGCCAGCCCGTCGTAGAGCCCCAGCAGGTCGGGGTCGTCCGCCGGCGCCTCCGGCTCGACGAGCACCACGACGTTGTCGACCAGACGGGCCAGGTCGTCGGGGAGGCCGTCGAGGGCCCGCTCCACCATGGCGTCGAACGCGGCAGGGTCGAGGTCGATCGGCATGGCGCCAGCCTAGGAGCGCCGTCGAAACGGCCACCGGGTCGTCGTACCACCCCTGAAATGATCGGAAGGGTGAGCCTGGTGGCTCACCCTTCCGGTCATGCGTTGGCGACCCCGACGGGACTCGAACCCGCGGCCTCCGCCGTGACAGGGCGGCGCGCTAACCAACTGCGCTACGGGGCCAGGATGGTGCTGCTCCTCCGGTCGTGCTGGTGAAGCGGGTGGAACTCTAACCCATGCTCTTCGGTGACACCCAATCGGCGTCGACGCCCGGCCGGATCGCACCCCCAACCGGATTCGAACCGGCGCTACCGCCGTGAAAGGGCGGGGTCCTGGGCCGCTAGACGATGGGGGCCAGCTCGTCCGGGACGGACCCGATCGAGCAGCGCCCAGCATAGGGGCAGCGGCCGTCGGGCTCCCAACCTTCGCCCGGTCCGCGGTCGGAGCGACACGGATCACTGCCCGACCTGCGGACAAGTTTTCGCAGACGCCACACGACTTGCCAAACGTTTGACTAATCTTGACTCGTGAGCAACGAGCGGCAGCTGCGTTTCCTCGTGGTCGATGACAACGAGGACATTCGCGACGTCTTCTGCCGCCTGGTCGAGCGGGCCGGTCACGTCGCGTCGACGGCGTACGACGGCCAGGACGCAGTGGAGACCCTGGAGCGCGAGCGCTTCGACGTCATGCTGCTCGACCTGACCATGCCTCGGATGACGGGCGTCGAGGTGGTGCGCTGGTTGCGCGACCGACCCGACGTGGCGCCTGCGCTGCGCATCGTCGTCATCTCCGCCTGGGCCGGCGAGAACCGCGCGGTCCTCCAAGAACTCGGCATCACGACAGTCATGCAGAAGCCGCTGCGCATCCAGCAGCTGACCGACCTGATCGCCGAGACGCTGCGCGACCTGGAGTCCTGACCCCGACCCCTGTCATCACCACGGGCAACGGACTCCTGCGTAGTGACCCTGTACGCCGCCCGGCGTGCACCGTCCACCCCACCCTGGAGAAACATCATGATGAACCGCATCCGCACCGCCATCGAGCGCAAGCGCGCCGTGAACCACATGCCGTACGCCTGGCGTCCGGCGCCCCCGCGTCGCTGACGACGGGGCATCATCACAGTCCTGTGATGCACATGGACAGCGTCGAGTCGGCCGGTGGCCAGCTCGGCGCAGTCCTCTCGGCACCACGGTCCGCCGCGGCCGCTCTCGGTCCCGGCGGACCGTGGCTCGCCACCAGCCTCGACCAGGCCCGGCAGGTCCTCACCGACCCCGGGGCCTTTGACTTCCCGGGCAACGTCAACCGCACCGACGACCTGTCCGGCAGCCGTGGGGACACCCGCTCCGGCCACACCGTCTTCGCCCCGGTCGGGCCCGCGCAGGTGGCTCGCGGAGTCGCGACCTTCGAACGCGAATGGGCCGCCGCGCTCGCCGAGCACGCCCGGTCGCACCCGACCGAGCCGTACGACGGGATGCTCCTCCTGCGACGCCCCGTCGCCCGGTCGACCACGACCGCTGTCCTGCCCGCCGCCGCCGACGAGGTGCGCGACCGAATCGGCGACCACGTCCTGGCGTGGATCGACGCGCTCGCCCCGATCATCGCCGCCCACCGCCGTCCGTGGCGGTGGAGCCGCACCCGCCGCGCGGAGCACGACACGCGTGTGGCGCTGGAGGACGTCCTCGCGGAGGCGCTCTCTGCAGAGCCCGACGTCGACCTGTCTCCCCAGGAGGCGGCGACCATCCTGGCCGCCGGCATCCAGGTCCCCATCGCCGCCGGCGCGTTCCTGCTGGCGTGGCTCGCCCAGCAACCCCGTGACGTCGACCCGACCAGCGCCGCCTGGGAGACCCTGCGGCTCACCCCGCCCACCTGGCTCACTGCGCGCGTCACCACACGCGAGGTCGAGCTGGGCGGGACGACGATCCCCGAGGGTCGCGTCGTCTTCGTCAGCCCTCTGCTGCTCGGCCGACTGGCCGACCTCGTCCCCGGGGACCCCGACGCGCTGGACAGGTTCGACGCCGACCGGTGGCAGACCGGAGCGCGCCGACCCGGCGCGTGGCTGCCCTTCGGGGCGGGACCCCACGCCTGCCCCGGACGCAACCTGGGTATGGGGATACTGGTCGCTCTGGCGGGATGGGGTGCGCGACACCGATTGCGCTTGAGCGAAGATGTACGGATCGACCAGAGTCGGGGGATCTCGCCCGAACCGTGCCGGTTCACTGCTACCCCCCGATCGGAGCCCTTCCCGTGATCGAGCACCCCGTCCTCCAGGACACGTCGGCCCCTGCGGCGACGTCGCCGGAGGCCGCGGAGCTCGCGAGGGCGATCGCATCGGGCGAGACGAGTGTCGTCGAGTCGATCGACCTGGCATCCAGGCACCTGCTGACCTATGGCCGCGTGGACGTCGTCGTCTCGGTGCTCACCAGGTACCGGCCCGAGGACACCCACGGTTGGAAGGAGCTCGGCGGTCGCGCCTGGATCCGGGAGTGGGCAGCACCAGGGGCGAGGGTGAGCATCCTTCCTCCGCCCGACGCCGGGCCGGAGGCCGCCCTGACCATGCCGTGGATGTCGCGGCACGCGCGCGCCGGTGAGCTCGTCGTGATCCTCGACCGTGACCAGCTCCCGGACGAGGCAGCCCAGGACCGCTCCGAGCTCCTCCGCACGGGAATCTGCAGCCTCGCCGCGTCGGCATTCACGTCGAAGAGCGACATGTACGGCAGCTTGTCCGCCGCGAGCGGCACCGCCGGGGAGTGGCCAGCCGAGCTCGTCGCCGACTTCAAGCTGCTCAACGCGGTCATCGTCTCCCGGCTGACCCTCGAGCAGTCGCGTCGCTCGTTGGCCGAGGCCATCGAGGCGGGCGCGGAGGCCCAGCTGGCGACCCAGCAGCTCTTCGGCGCGGTGGGGCACGAGCTGCGTACGCCGCTGTCCGCGATCCTGGGCTACACCGAGGTCCTGCTCGACGACGCCGAGCACGGGTCCGCCGATGACGTCACGAGCGGCATGAAGCGCGACGGTCCTGTCATCGTGCGTTCCTGCGAGCGGCTGCTCACCATCGTCGACAGCCTCCTGGGCGCCGGCCGCGCCCTGTCGACCGACGACCAGCGCCAGGAGATCTCGCTGGCCGACGCGGTCGCCGACGTCATCCACTGGCACCGGACCCCCGCCCGCACGGCCGGGGTCGACATGCAGGCGGTGGTCGACCCCTCCCTCGCGGCGTGGGGCCACCCCTCCGCGGTCCGCCAGGTCCTCGCCAACCTCCTGGGCAACGCGATCGCCCACCACCGGCCCACCGGAGGCACCGTGCACCTCACCGCCGAGAGGCTGGTGGGCGAGAGCGCGAAGCCGATGGTGCGGGTCGTCGTGCGCGACGACGGCCCCGGTCTCACTCCCGAGCAGCTCCAGCACGCCTTCGAACCGTTCGTACGCTTCGCCGCCCCGACCACGCAGGGCAGCGGGCTCGGCCTGTCGCTGTCGCGCACCATCGCCGAGCGCGAGGGCGGCGCAGTGCGCGGCGAGTCGACACCGGGCACCGGGTCGTCGTTCTGGCTGGAGCTGCCGGCCTACGTCCCACGCAGCGACTGAGCCGATTGCCGACCCACGGCGGGGCTCATGTATCCTCGTCCCGCTTGGGCAGGTAGCTCAGTTGGTACGAGCGATCGCCTGAAAAGTGATAGGTCGGCGGTTCGACCCCGCCCCTGCCCACAAGCACCGAAGGGCCCCGGTCACGTCCCGACCGGGGCCCTTCTGCGTGCCCCGACCAGTGCGGTCTGGTCCGGGCGGACGGATCCCCGCGTGACGCCTACGGTGGAGGGGTGCCGCAGGTCGAGGAAGGCACGTTCAGCAACGGAGTGCCCTACCTGAGGACCGGCCACGGGCCGGTGCTCCTGGTGGCGGCCGGGCTCACGACCGAGCACGCAGCCCCCAAGGGGACGGCCCGGCGGTCGTCGCTGACCTGGGCGGAGCCGTTCGCCGACCACTTCACCGTCTACCTCGCCAACCGGCGCCCCGGCCTCCCCACCGGGACGACGATGTCCGACCTGGCAGCCGACTACGCGACGATCATCGAGGACGACCTCGGCGAGCCGGTGCACCTGCACGGGACGTCGACCGGCGGGTCGATCGCGCTCCAGCTCGCGGTGGACCGTCCTGCGCTCCTACGACGTCTCGTGGTCGCCGCCGCCGCGTGCCGGCTCTCGCCGCAGGGTCGCTCCGTGATGGCGGAGGTGGCCCGGTTGACCGAGGCAGGTGACGTCCGTGCCGCGACCTCGACCATCGTGGCCGCCGGCACGCCTCCCCAGCTGCGCATCCTGACGCGCCCGGCGGGCTGGGTGATGGGGCAGTTCACCGCCAAGGACCAGCGCGACATGCTCGTCGTCATCGCCGCCGAGGACGTGTTCGACGTCGAGGGACAGCTCGACCGGGTGACGGCTCCGACGCTCGTGCTGGGCGGGTCGGCCGACGGGTTCTACACCCGCGACCTCTTCGAACGGACCGCCGCCGGCATCCCGCACGGCCGGGCGGTCGTGTGGGAGGGCCGGTCGCACGTCGGCGTGGCGGGCGGCAGGGTGCCGGCCGGGGTGGCACTGGGGTACCTGCTGGCTGACTGAGGTCCGGGAGAGGTCCGGCAGGATGTCGGGGTGCTCCCCCGCCTCGAGATCGTCCGCCGGCTGCGCCCGGTCGACCTGGTCGCCTCCGGTGCCATGCAGGTCGAGACGGACGCGGCGGGCGAGGTCGCGATGCCGGCCGTGGCGCCCTACGTCGCGGCGACCACAGTCGGTCTCGACGGTCCGGTGACGCTCCACCTCGGCGAACACCGCCTCGCGGCGTCCCTCGACGACGGTTCTGTGTCCCTCGATGTCCCGGAGGCGGGAGCGCTGCGCAGCCGCCGCTTCCACCGCGCCGAGGAGCCGACCGGTCTCGGGCTCAGCCTCACCGGCACCCACGTGACCGCGTGGAGCCACGAGGCCTCGGGGTGGGTCGCCCGTGCGCGGCACGACCTGCGCGACACCTTCGACACCCGCGACGAGGCCGTCCTGGCCGGGCTCCGGGTCGAGCTGCCCGCCGGTGGAGGGACGGCCGGACGGTTCGGCCAGCTCGGCCTGCGCGACACCCGCTTCGTCACCGGCGGGGACGGCCGTCCGATCCACCGGGAGGGGGCCCTGTGGCTGACGGCGACGTCGGCCGGGCCGGGGTTCTTCGACACCGCCCACACCAGCGTGTGGCGCTTCGACCCCGACGCGCTCGACCTCACCCACTCCGCCGACCTGTTCTTCCGCAGGCCGGACCGGCCGGGGGTGTTCGGCGACCACGCCACGCACGTCGTCCGGACCGACGACGGGTGGCTGGTGGCGACCAGCACGTGGGGCGACTTCGAGGCCCCGACGACGCGCGCGGGTCGACGTACTCCGGCGGGGCTGCGGGTCACCCTCGCGGAGACCGACAGCGACCTGCTGCGCGGCGCGCACGTACTCGACACCCGAGAGCTGCCGCTGCCCGTCGAGGGACTGGACTCGATCGCCACGTGGGACCCCCACCTCGTCGGGCGCGACGGCGAGTGGCTGGTCGGGTTCGTCAGCGCACGCCGCTTCTTCGACTTCCACCCCGCGCTGGCCGCCGGGCCGGCGCTCGACGACCTGCGCCTGCTCGGGGCGGCCACGGACCGTACGTCGACCGAGGGCACGACGCTGGTCGAGGTCGACGGCGAGACGGTGGTCCTGGCGAGCGACGGGCGCGACTCGCCCCGCGGCCTGCGCGCCCGCTTCCCGGCGTACGACCTCACCATGACCGAGAGGGGGACGCTGGACGCGCCGTACCCGACCAACCTGCCGTGGCCGACGGTCGCGCAGGTCGACGGCCGGTGGCTGATGGTCACGTTCGACGGCAGGTCCGCCGGCGGCAAGCTGCTCGGCTACGGGACGCACGGCGACCTGGTCGTGATGCGGTCGCGGTGATGCGGTCCGGACCATCTCCGCGGACTACTCTGGAGGTGACGGCGGTCACCACCCCTCGACCGCGCTGACCAGGTCCGCACACCCCGCGGCCGCACCCACCAGAAAAGGACCCATGAGCATGTCTGGAGTACCCAGTTCCGGCGTCGACGTCTTCGAGCTCGGCAGCGAGCACGAGCAGGTCGTCTTCTGCAACGACCGCGCGACCGGCCTGAAGGCCATCATCGCGATCCACTCCACGGCACTGGGCCCGGCCCTCGGCGGGACGCGGTTCTACCCCTACGCCAGCACCGACGACGCGATCGTCGACGTCCTCAACCTCTCGCGCGGCATGTCGTACAAGAACGCGCTGGCCGGCCTCGACCTGGGCGGCGGCAAGGCCGTCATCATCGGCGACCCGGCCGAGCTCAAGACCGAGGCGCTGCTGCGCGCCTACGGCCGCTTCGTGCAGTCGCTCGACGGGCGCTACTTCACCGCCTGCGACGTCGGCACGTTCTCCGAGGACATGGACCACATCGCGCGCGAGAGCGACTACGTCACCGGACGCACCGTCGCCCACGGCGGCGCGGGCGACAGCTCGGTGCTGACGGCGTTCGGCACCTTCCAGGGCATGCGCGCCGCCGCCGAGCAGGCGTGGGGCGAGCCCACGCTCGCCGGCCGTACGGTCGGTGTCGCGGGCGTCGGCAAGGTGGGTCGCCACCTGGTCCGCCACCTGATCGAGGACGGCGCCACGGTGGTCGTCACCGACGTGCACGCGCCGTCGGTCGAGGCCATCCGCGAGCAGTTCCCGCAGGTCACCGCGGTCGCCACCACCGAGGAGCTCGTCGCGAGCGAGATCGACGTCTACGCCCCGTGCGCCATGGGCGGTGCGATCAGCGACGACGTGCTCGACGTGCTCCGCGCCACGATCATCTGCGGCGCGGCCAACAACCAGCTCGCGCACGCGGGCATCGAGAAGCAGATCGAGGAGCGCGGTGTCCTCTACGCGCCCGACTACTGCGTGAACTCCGGCGGCGTGATCCAGGTCGCCGACGAGCTCGAGGGCTTCTCCTTCGAGCGCGCGCAGCAGCGCGCCACCGGCATCTTCGAGACCACCCGCAAGGTGTTCGAGCTCGCCAAGGCCGACGGGGTCACCACCGCCGAGGCCGCCGACCGGCTCGCCGAGCGTCGCATGCGCGAGGTCGGCCGCCTGCGCGGCATCCACCTCGGCTGACGCCGACCGGGCGGTTCCTCGCGGATCAGCACGCTGACCGGGCCCGTTCCTCGCGCTGGAGCGCGAGGAACTGCCCGGTCGCTGCGTTGTAGCGCGAGGAACTGCCCGGTCACCTGACCGCCCCAGGGCGCGCTCGTACGCCGCGCCACCCGGTCGCCCGGGTGGGGGGATCGGGTGCGATCAGTCAGTCTGCGCGACGACGCGGGTCGGCATAGTCCGCCCACTCGTCGTCATCGGTATCGACCTCACTCGTGGAGTGAGTGTCTTCTCCGTGCAGCTCCTTCGCCAGCGCGCCGAAGTCCGTCTCGTGAGTCCGGTACTTCAGGTCGCGGGCAACCTTCGTCTGCTTCGCCTTCGCTCGGCCGCGCCCCATAGGGTCGACCCCCTCGCACACTTGGCCGGGGCTGTCGGAGAGCTGCCCGACGCGCCCGGTCTGATCGGTTACATATCGTGGGGACAACGCTACCTGAGCGGTGGCTGTTCCCGCACACCAAGACCACGGTTTTCGTGCTCGAAGTGCCGAATCTCATCCCCAGCCGGGGTGCTGGCCCTCCAGCAGGACCCGTCCGCCGTTGTCGGCGTCCGCCCGGGCCTCGCCGGCCACCCAGGCGCGGATGCCGTGGCCGGCCAGTACGGAGATGGCCGCGTCGACCGACTCCGGCGCGGTGAGCGACACCATGCCGACGCCGCAGTTGAGGGTCGCCTCGAGGTCGGCCTGGGGCACCTCGCCCACGCGGCGTACGACGTCGAAGACCGGCTGCGGGGTCCACGTCGAGCGGTCGATGCGCACCGACAGCTCCTCGGGGAGCACCCGCTCGAGGTTGGCGGCGAGGCCGCCCCCGGTGACGTGTGACATGGCGTGGGTCTCGGTGCGCGCAGCGAGGTCGAGGCACGCCTTGGCGTAGATGCGGGTCGGCTCCAGCAGCTCCTCGCCCAGCGTGCGGCCGAAGTCGTCGACCTGGCGCTCGACCGTCCAGCCGGCCTTCGCCAGCAGCACGTGGCGCACGAGGGAGTAACCGTTGGAGTGCAGGCCGCTGGCCTCCATCGCGATCACCACGTCGCCGGGGCGGACGCGGCCGGGACCGAGCAGCTTGCTGGCCTCCACGACGCCGGTGGTGGCGCCCGCGACGTCGTAGTCGTCCGGGTCGAGCAGGCCGGGGTGCTCGGCGGTCTCGCCGCCGATCAGCGCGCAGCCGGCGACGACGCAGGCCTCGGCGATGCCCTTGACGATCGCCGCGATGCGCTCGGGGACGACCCGGCCGGTGGCGATGTAGTCGGTCATGAAGAGCGGCTCGGCGCCGCAGACGACGAGGTCGTCGACGACCATGCCGACGAGGTCGAAGCCGATCGTGTCGTGGACGTCCATCAGCTGTGCGATCGCGACCTTGGTGCCGACGCCGTCGGTCGAGGTCGCGAGCAGCGGCCGCTCGTAGCGGGTCAGCGCGGAGGCGTCGAACAGGCCGGCGAAGCCACCGAGACCGCCGATCATCTCGGGCCGACGGGCCTTCTCGACCCAGCCCTTCATCAGGTCGATGGCGCGGTCGGCCGCCTCGATGGAGACCCCGGCGGCGGCGTAGGCCCCCTCGGACTGGGCGCGGTCAGCGTCGGACACGTGGCTCCTCGGAAGGTGGCGGCGGGGTGCGGGTCAGGGGTTGTTGAGGACCGGCAGGGCCCGCCCCATGGTGGGCGACTGGAGGGTCGCCTCGAGCAGGTGCTTGCCGAGCAGGCTCTCGTCGGGCAGCTCGATGGGGTACTCCCCGGTGAAGCAGGCTTGGCAGAGGCGCTCGGCCGGCTGCCCCGTCGCCTCGACCATGCCCTCCAGCGAGATGTAGCCGAGGCTGTCGGCGCCCACGCTGGCGGCGATCTCGTCGACGTCGAGCCCGTTGGCGATCAGCTCGGCGCGGGTCGCGAAGTCGATGCCGTAGAAGCACGGCCACTTCACCGGCGGGCTGGAGATCCGGACGTGCACCTCCAGGGCCCCGGCCTCGCGCAGCATCCGCACCTGGGCGCGCTGGGTGTTGCCGCGCACGATCGAGTCGTCGACCACGACGATCCGCTTGCCGCGGATCATGTGCTCGAGGGCGTTGAGCTTGAGCCGGATGCCGAGCTGGCGCAGTGTCTGGCTGGGCTGGATGAACGTGCGGCCGACGTAGGCGTTCTTCACGAAGCCCTGGCCGAACGGTATGCCGGACTCGGCGGCGTACCCCGACGCGGCCGGCGTGCCGGACTCGGGGACGGGCATGACGAGGTCGGCCTCGACGGGGAACTCGCGGGCGAGCCGCCGGCCCATCTCGACGCGCGCCTCGTGGACGTTGCGGCCGGAGATGGTGGCGTCGGGACGGGCGAGGTAGACGTACTCGAAGACGCAGCCCTTGCGCGCGGGCTCGGCGAACTTGTGGGATCGCAGGCCGTTCTCGTCGATGACGATCATCTCGCCGGGCTCGACCTCGCGGACGACGCTGGCGCCGATCGTGGCGAGGGCGGCGTCCTCGCTCGCCACGACCCAGCCGCGGTCGAGGCGGCCGAGGACCAGCGGGCGGATGCCCTGCGGGTCGCGGGCGGCGTAGAGGGTGTTCTCGTTCATCCAGACGAAGCAGAAGGCCCCCCGCAGCTGCGGCAGGACCTCCAGCGCCCGCTGCTCGAGCGTGGTGTCGGGGTGGTGGGCGAGCAGCGCGGTGACCAGGCTGGTGTCGTTGGTCGCGCCCTCGACGCCCTTGATCTCGAGCTCGCCGGCCGGACCGGGCAGCTCGCCGACCATGCCGCGCAGCTCGTGGGTGTTGATCAGGTTGCCGTTGTGGCCGAGCGCGATCGAGCCGTCGGCGGTGGGCCGGAAGGTCGGCTGGGCGTTGTGCCAGGTCGACGCGCCGGTGGTGGAGTAGCGCGAGTGGCCGATCGCGAGGTGACCCTTGAGCGACTCGAGCGTCGACTCGTCGAAGACCTGCGAGACCAGGCCCATGTCCTTGTAGACCAGGATCTGGCGCCCGTTGCTGACCGCGATGCCCGCCGACTCCTGGCCGCGGTGCTGCAGGGCGTAGAGCCCGAAGTAGGTCAGCTTCGCGACGTCCTCGCCCGGCGCCCAGACGCCGAAGACGCCGCAGGCGTCCTGCGGGCCCTGGTCCTGGGGGTCGAGTGCCGTGGTGAGACGGCCGTCGCCGCCCGTCCGCCTGCTGCTCTGGTAGGGCACGGCCAGCAGTCTACGGGCGCCCGGGCCGATCGCCCCAGTCGCGACCGCCCGCCGATACCGCTCAGGCGTCGGGGAAGAAGCCCCGCATCCGGTGGAGGGCGAGCCGGGCGGCCGCCTTCCCGGCGGCAGGGATGGGTACGACGTCCAGCAGCGGCAGCGGCCGGGTCCAGTCCGGGTCGGAGGGCAGCGCGCCCTCGGGGCCGGCGTACGACGGTGTGAGCGCCCGCTGCACCGCCTCCTCGAGGCCGAGGAGCGGACCGCCCGAGCGCGGCTCCCAGGTGTGGCCGGGCCGGCAGACCATGTCGTGCCGCAGCGACTCGATGAGCGCGGTGACGGTGTTGAACGGCGCCGTGGTGGCCAGTGCCGCGCCGAGGCCGACGAGCCCGGTGGGGGCGACGGGCGCGGGCACGCGCACCCGCGACAGCCCGGCCTCGCCGCCGACGACGTGCAGCAGGTCGGGGTAGGCGACGACGTCGGGGGCGCCGAGGTCGACCGCACCGGTCGGGCCGTCGTCGGCCAGTCCGTCGGTGATCGCGCGCAGGACGTCGGAGGCCGCCACCGGCTGGACCGAGCTGTTCATCCACGTCGGCACCGGCTGCACGAGGAAGAGCGTCGCGATCTGCCGGATGATCTCGAACGACGTCGACCCGGCGCCGACCACGACGCCGGCGCGGAGCGCGACCGCTCCGTCGGTTGCGCCGAGGAGGATGCGCTCGACCTCGAGCCGCGAGGCGATGTGCGCCGACAGGTGGTCCTCCGGCACCTGCGGCACGAGACCGGAGAGGTAGACGAGGCGTCGTACGTCGCTCTCCGCCACGGCAGCCGCGACGGTCTCCGCCGCCACCCGGTCGCGGTCACCGAAGTCGCTGCGGTCCAGCGAGTGCACCAGGTAGACGACGGCGTCGGCGTCGGCCACCTCACCTGCGACCGCCGCGGGATCGGTGACGTCGCAGCGGATCGCACGGACCCGGTCGTCCCAGCCGAAGTGCTCGGGCCGCGGCGGCGAGGACGAGGCGGCCACGACGTCGTACCCCTGCTCGAGCAGGTGCGGGACGAGGCGCGAGCCGATGTAGCCGGTGGCGCCGAGGACGAGGACCCTCATGCGGCCTGCTCGCCGAGGTGCTTGAGGAGGTTGCGCGAGAAGACGGTGCCCATGTGCTTGACGACCCCCGCCATCACGCGCTCGACCGCAGGCCTGGCCAGGCCCGGGAGCGGGAGGTTGCAGGCGATCTGGAGGTCGATGCTCACGTCGGTGCCGCCGTCGGCGTGGTCGGCGAGGTCGTAGGTGCCGTCGACGGCCGTCATCTCGTCGGGCCGGTCGGGGTCGTGGGTGAAGACGATCCGGTCCTCGGGGTGCAGCTCCATCACCTCGGTGAACTTCGGCGCCACCGAGAGGCCGAGAACCGGGATGGTGCCCATCCGCCAGACCCAGCGGTCACCCTCGACGTCGATGCTGGTGACGTAGGGCGTGATCTGCGCGATCAGGTCGGCGTCGGTGAGGGCGGCCCACACCTCGCTGCGCGGTGAGCGCAGCACGGCCGTCGAGCGGTCGCGGGCACGGAAGGTCGCCATGGCGCGAGGCTACCGACGGCGCCCACACGCCCGGACCACCCGCCCGAGCGGTGGGTGGGACATCTTCCGGCGGCCCAGAAGCTGCGTCACCCACCGCTCGAGCGAGATCAGCGGGGCAGCTCGCCGAGGTTGCGGAGGAGCAGCGCCTCGGCCTTGACGACCTTCTCGAACTCGGCGAGGTGGAGGCCCTCGTTGGCGCCGTGGGCGCGGGTGTCGGGGTCCTCCACGCCGGTGACGAGCACGCTGGCCTGCGGGAACGCCTCGAGGAACTCGGCGATGAACGGGATCGAGCCGCCGACGCCCATGTCGACGGGCGCGGTGCCGTCCCAGGCCTCGGCGAACGCGGCGCGCGCGGCGTCGTACGCCGGACCGCTGGCGTCGATCTGCGTCGCCTCGCCGGTGTCGACGACGGTCGTCGTGAGGGTCGCGCCCCACGGGGTGTGCTTCTCGAGGTGCGCCTGCAGGCACTGCACGGCGTTGGCGGTCGTGTCGCCGGGTGCGATGCGCATGCTGATGCGGCAGCGCGCGGCAGGGACGAGGGTGTTGGAGGCGCCCTCGACCTTGGGGGCGTCGAGGCCGGTGATGCTGATCGACGGCTTGGTCCACAGTCGCTCGACGACGGAGCCGGAGCCGATCCACTCGATGCCCTCGGCGGCGCCGGACTCGGCGCGGAGGCGGGCCTCGGGGTACTCCACGTCGGCGGCGGGGCCGGAGTGGAGGCCCTCGACGGCGACGTTGCCGTCGTCGTCGTTCAGCGAGGCGATGACGCGACTCAGGGTCATGATCGAGTCGGGGACGAGGCCGCCCCACATCCCGCTGTGCACGGCGTGGGTGAGCGTGCGGACCTCGACGTCCATCCGCACCAGGCCGCGCAGCGAGGTGGTGAGGGCGGGCTCGCCGATGTCCCAGTTGCCGGAGTCGGCGATGACGATGACGTCGGCGGCGAGGCGCTCCTTGTGGGCCTCCAGCAGCTCGACGAGGGTGTCGGAGCCGACCTCCTCCTCGCCCTCGATGAACATCACCAGGTTCACCGGCAGGTCGTCGCCGAAGACCCGCACCGCACCGAGGTGGGCGGCGATGCCGGCCTTGTCGTCCGCCGCGCCGCGGCCGTAGAGCCGGTCGCCGCGCTCGGTGGGCTCCCACGGCGGGGAGTCCCAGTCGGCGTGGTCGTTCTCGGGCTGGACGTCGTGGTGGGCGTAGAGCAGCACGGTCGGGGCGCCCTCGGGGCCCGACTTCTTGGCGATCACGGCCGGCGGGGCACCGTCGTGCGCGCGCACGATCTCGCACTCGAAGCCCTCCGCCGCGAACAGGTCGCGGGTGGCCTCGGCGCTGCGCTCGACCTCACCGGCGCGCGCCGGGTCTGCGGAGACGGACTGGATGCGGACGAGGTCCTCGAGGTCACGGCGGATGCCGGGCATGACCTCGGCGAGGCGGGCGGGGATGTCGACAGTCATTCGGCCACCCTAGGGCCCACCGCTCAGCCGTCGAGCGACGACCGGTCGCTCTGCCGGCGCTCCAGCATCAGCTGGCGCTCGGAGTCGACGAAGCCGAGCCGCCGGTAGATCCCGATCGCCTCGCCGTCGTCGTCGGCGACGATCACGAGCGTGCGCGCACCGAGGTGCTCGAGCGCGTAGCGACCCGCCGCGTGCACGGCCGCGGCGGCCAGCCCCTTGCGGCGGTGGTCGGTGTGCGTCTCGACGCTCTGGAACCGCGCGACGCCCTTCTCGGTCGTGAAGACGGCCGCCGTGCTGACGACCTCGTTGTCGACGAACGCGCCGAAGCGGGTGCCGCGGCCGGCGTCGATGAGCGCCTGCTCCTGCACGTTGCGCCCGCGCGCGAACCGCAGGTGCGACTCCTCGTCGTCGCGCTCCTCGATCGCGAGGCTCAGCCGGGCGCGGCTCTCCCAGTCCGACACGGACTGCAGCGGGCGGACCTCGGCCTCGACCTCCCGGGGGGCCTGCAGCCCCGACGCGGTGAGCACCGACGCCACGTCGACCACGAGCCCGGCAGCCTCGAACGCGGCACTCGCCTCCGGGGCGAGGTCGGGGGTGTCGATGCCGATGCTGACGTGGCGCGCCTCGGGGAACTCGGTGTGGAAGGCGCCCACCACCTCCCGCTCCCCGCCCGGCGCGGGCGGCTGCGCGAGGAGGATGAAGTTGCCCCAGTAGTACGTCGGGTTGGCCGGCGTACGGACCACGAGGTGGGTGCCGCGGTCCTCCACGGTGCTGCCCGACGCGGTCAGCAGGGCCAGGTCGGTGCGGAAGCCGAGCGAGGTCACGTCCATGGGCGCAGGCTAGAGGTTGTCCGCGCCCGTGTCGGGGTCGGCCGTCGTGGAGGGCGAGTCACCGTGCCCGGGGTCGGCGTCGGCGTCCCACCGCCAGTCGCGCACCTCGGGCAGGTCGTCGCCGTGGTCGCGGGTCCACTGGCGGGCGCGGCGACGCGTGTCGACCATCTCCTGGCGGACGGCGGCCGCCCGCGTGCCGAGGTCCGGCACACGGTCGATGACGTCCATGACCAGGTGGTAGCGGTCGGTGTGGTTCATCATCACCATGTCGAACGGCGTGGTCGTCGTGCCCTCCTCCTTGTAGCCACGGACGTGGATGTTGTCGTGGTTGGTGCGCCGGTAGGTCAGCCGGTGGATCAGCCACGGATACCCGTGGTAGGCGAAGATGACCGGCTTGTCGGTGGTGAAGACCGCGTCGAACTCCCGGTCGCTCAGGCCGTGGGGGTGCTCGCGCTCGTCCTGGAGCCGCATCAGGTCGACGACGTTGACGAAGCGGATCCGCAGCTCGGGCAGGTGCTCGCGCAGCAGCGACACCGCGGCGAGCGCCTCGAGGGTGGGTACGTCGCCCGCTGCCGCCACGACCACGTCGGGATCGCCCTCGTCGTTCGAGGCCCAGTCCCAGATGCCGAGGCCGCGGGCGCAGTGCAGGTCGGCCTGCTGGGCGTCGAGCCAGTCGAAGCTCGGCTGCTTGCCGGAGACCACGACGTTGACGTAGTGCTCGCTCTCCAGGCAGTGGGCCATCGTGGACAGCAGCGTGTTGGCGTCCGGCGGCAGGTAGACGCGCACGACCTCGGCCTTCTTGTTGACCACGTGGTCGATGAACCCGGGGTCCTGGTGGGAGAAGCCGTTGTGGTCCTGGCGCCACACGTGCGAGCTGAGCAGGTAGTTGAGGCTGGCGATGCGCGGGCGCCACTCGATCTCGCGGGTGGTCTTGAGCCACTTGGCGTGCTGGTTGAGCATCGAGTCGACGAGGTGGATGAACGCCTCGTAGCAGCTGAAGAGCCCGTGCCGCCCGGTGAGCAGGTAGCCCTCGAGCCAGCCCTGGCAGGTGTGCTCGGAGAGGATCTCCACCACCCGGCCGGACCGGGCGAGGTGCTCGTCGACGTCGGCGAGCTCGCCCGCCCAGACCTTGTCGGTCACCTCGTAGACGGCGTCGAGGCGGTTGGAGGCCGTCTCGTCGGGCCCGAAGATGCGGAAGTTGGTGTCGTTGTCGCGGACGACGCCGACGAGCCACTGACCCAGCACGCGGGTGGGCTCGTGGATGGACGAGCCCGGACGCTCCACCTCGACCGCGCTGTCGCGCCAGTCGGGCAGCCGCAGCGGCCGCTTGAGCAGGCCACCGTTGGCGTGCGGGTTGGCGCTCATCCGGCGGGTGCCCGCGGGCGACTGCCGGCGTACCGCCTCCACCGGCTTCCCGTCGTCGCCGAAGAGCTCGTCGGGAGCGTACGAGCGCAGCCATTCCTCGAGCTGCGCGCGGTGCTCGTCGTTCTCCCGGGTGCCGGCGAGCGGCACCTGGTGGGCCCGCCACGTGCCCTCGACCGGCTTGCCGTCGACCTCTGCCGGGCCGGTCCAGCCCTTCGGCGTGACGAGCAGGATCATCGGCCAGGGCCGTCGCTCGACGTCGCCGTCCTCGCGAGCGGCGCGCCAGGTCTCGCGGATCATGTCGTGGGCCTCGTCGAGCGCCGCGGCCATCTGCTGGTGGACGTCGGCGGGGTCGTCGCCCTCGACGGTGATGACGTGGTGGCCGTAACCGCGCAGCAGGCTCTCGAGCTCCTCGCGCGGGATGCGGGCCGGGATGGTCGGGTTGGCGATCTTCCAGCCGTTGAGGCTCAGGATCGGCAGCACCGCGCCGTCGTTGACCGGGTCGACGAACTTGTTGCCGTGCCAGCTCGCTGCCAGCGGACCGGTCTCGAACTCGCCGTCGCCGACGACGGCGGTCACGACGAGGTCGGGGTTGTCCATCGCGGCGCCGTAGGCGTGGGAGAGCACGTAGCCGAGCTCGCCGCCCTCGTGGATGGAGCCCGGGGTCTCCGGGGCGACGTGGCTCGGGATGCCGCCGGGGAACGAGAACTGCCGGAACAGCCTCGACATGCCGTCGCGGTCGGCGCCGATCGCGGGGAACACCTCGGAGTAGGTGCCCTCCAGCCACGCGTTGGCGACCGCCGCCGGCCCGCCGTGGCCCGGCCCGCAGAGGATGATCGCGTCGACGTCGCGCTCCCGGATCAGCCGGTTGAGGTGGGTCCACACGAGGTTCAGCCCGGGCGTCGTGCCCCAGTGGCCGAGCAGCCGGGGCTTGATGTCCTCGCGCTGGAGTGGTCGCTCGAGCAGCGGGTTGTCGAGGAGGTAGATCTGCCCGACGGAGAGGTAGTTGGCCGCACGGAACCAGAGGTCGAGCTCGCGGACCTGGTCATCGGTGAGGGTCGCCATGCTCCTTCACTACCGGAAACCGGCGCCGGTGTGAATCACCTGCTGC
This sequence comes from Nocardioides sp. Soil_C_8, assembly GCF_057656315.1. Taxonomy (NCBI): domain Bacteria; kingdom Bacillati; phylum Actinomycetota; class Actinomycetes; order Propionibacteriales; family Nocardioidaceae; genus Nocardioides; species Nocardioides sp. Soil_C_8. The sequence continues at coordinate 133,532 of NZ_JBDGKQ010000005.1, read as the reverse complement.
GGGTCTCCCCTTCCACGCCGGGTGTGCTCAGAGCGGGAGGTACGGCGACAGGTCGGTGCGCTCGCCGCTCGCGAGCACCCGGCCCGCGTCGAGCGCCTCGCCCCACGTCGTACGGCCCGTGGCGAGGTCGAGCCAGGTCTCGCCGTCGGTCTCGACGACGGCGGGCGGGGTGCCCCGGGTGTGGCGCACGCCGGGCACGACCTGGACGGCCGCGAACGGCGGCACCCGGACCTCGACCGACCGGCCGGGGGCGCGCAGCTCGAGGCGGGCCAGGTAGTGCTTGACCAGCGCGCGGGTGTCGCCCGCGGCCTCGGCCGTGGCGAGCTGCTCGGGGGTCAGGACCTTGAGTCGGGCGGGCACGCACCGAGGCTAGACCGACTCGAGGATCTCCACGCAGGCCGCCCAGGCGGGGCTGTCGGTGTCGATCACGCCGAAGTGGCCGCCGCTGACCTCGACCAGGGTGGCGTCGGCGCCCGCCGCGGTCGCCGCGTCGACGTAGGCCTCGGCCTGGCTGAACGGGACCGTGTCGTCGTCGCGCGCGTGGACCGCCCAGACCGGGACGTCGAGGGGCACCTGGGTGAGCGGGTCGGCCCGGTCGTACGCCGACTCGCCGGCGTCGCCGAGGAAGGCCACCGCGGCGTCGTCGCCGAGGTGGTCCGCGACCGCGGCGCGCAGGTCGAGCACCCCCGCCTGGCTGACGACGTGGGTGAGGGCCGGGCCGTCGGCCCAGCGGTCGAACCGCAACCGGGCGCCGGCCCAGGTGGCGAGGTGCCCGCCGGCCGAGTGGCCGAGGGTGACGACCGGCCCCGTGGCGTCGGCGGCGACGGCCCCGATGGCGGCGTGCACGTCGTCGAGGGTGGCGGGGAAGCCTCCGCCGTTGCCGACCCGGCGGTACTCCACGTTGGCGGCCGTCCAGCCGCGCGCGACCAGGTCCTCGGCGAGCGGGGCGCCGTAGTCGGCGCCGTACTGCGCCTTCCAGAAGCCGCCGTGGATCACGACCACCAGCCCGCGGCTGGCGCCGCCGGGGACGTGGAGGTCGACCCACTGGCTCGGGTCGTCGCCGTAGGTGATCCGCCGGGGTTCGCTCGCCACGTCACCCACCCTGCCGGACGGCTCCTCGGCGCACCCGCCGAGGGCGGCCGACACGCCGACCGCCCCGGCGGCGGCCAGCACGGCGCGGCGGCTCGGCCCGGTCACCCGTCGGTCGTCTCGTCCGGCTCCGTCGGCCCGGGCCCGTCAGCCGGCTCGTCGGGGTAGGGCTGCACCATCTGCACGAGCAGGTACGTCCGGCGCTCCGGGTCGCGGCCGCGGGTGCGGTCGGCCCACGACTCGACCAGGTCGTCGATCTCCTGGCGCAGCTGGTGCGCCTCGTCGTCGGAGAGCCTGATCGCGTGGTCGGAGGTCGAGAAGACGCCGCGCCCCTCCTCGCGGCTCATCGCGAAGGTGCGGTCGACGACCTGGTGCAGCCACGCCAGCTTGTTCGAGCGGAAGACCTCCACCGCCGCCCGCCCGCCGGGCGCCGCGGCGAGCTCGCTGAGATTGACCGTGTAGCCCGCGTCGGCCGTCGCGCGCCACACGCGGTCGCGCTTGTCGCGCGCCTGCTCCGGCGCCTCCTCGACCAGGCCGTACTTCGCGAGCTGGCGGAGGTGGAAGCTCGCCTGGTTGGCCGGGATGTCCATCTCCCGCGCGAGGTCGGCGGCCCGGGCAGGCCCGGAGGCGTAGAGCTCGTCGAGGATCCGGGTGCGCACCGGGTGCGCGATCGCACGCAGGACACGGGGGTCGCTCAACGGCTGTGACTCGGCCATGCGACCACCCTACCGAATTGCGCACGCACTATTGCGCAACAGTACTTGCGCAACATATGGTGCGGAACATGCCCGGGTACCGACAGCTCTCGAAGAACCGCGACTTCACCGTCCTCTGGATCGGCGACACCGTCAGCGAGCTCGGCAGCGCGCTGTCGACGTTCGCGTTCCCGCTCATCGCCTACGCGCTCAGCGGCTCGGCGCTCACCGCGGCCACCGTCGAGGCGGCCTACCTCGGCGGCCTCTGCGCCACGCTGCTGCCGGCCGGCGTGCTCGCCGACCGCGTCGACCGCAAGCGGATCATGCTGGCCTCCAGCGTCACCGGGTGTGCGGCGTACACCTCCCTCGCGGTCGCGGGCGCGACGGGGACCCTCACGCTCCCCCACCTGGTCGCCGTCGCACTCGTCGCCGGCGTCGCAGCGGGAGCGTTCAACCCGGCCCAGCTCTCAGCCATCCGCTCGGTCGTGGCCACCGACGACCTGCCGACCGCCCTCAGCCAGAACCAGGCCCGCCAGCACGTCGCCTCGCTCCTCGGCGGGCCGCTGGGAGGTGCGCTGTACGCCGTCACACGGTGGCTGCCGTTCGCGGTCGACGCGATCACCTATGCGGTCGCGTGCGCGACGGTCAGCCGCGTGCGCACCGACCTGTCGGCACCGCGCCGTCGCCGCGAGCCGCTGCGCCGGCAGCTCGCCGAGGGCTTCCGGTTCATCTGGCAGCGCCCGTTCTTCCGCACGCTGATGGTCTGGTCCTCCCTGACCAACCTGGTGACCAACGCGATCTTCTTCGTCGTCCTCCTGCGCATGGTCGCCGAGGGCGTGCCCGCCGCGCAGATCGGCCTCGTCTCCATGGCCGCAGGCCTCGGCGGCATCCTGGGAGCGCTGCTCGCGCCGAGCCTGATCCACCGCATGCCCACCGGGCGGCTGACCGTCCTGATCGGCTGGATGTGCTGCCTGCCCCTCGTGCCGCTGACCGTCTCGTCGAGCGTGTGGACCGCGTGCGCCAGCACGTTCTTCCTGCTGCTGCTCAACCCGGTCGGCAACGCCGGCATCAGCTCGTACCGGATGGCCGTCACCCCCGCCCACCTGCAGGGCCGCATCGGGTCGACGAGCCAGTTCACGTCGATGTCGGTGATGCCACTCGCTCCGCTGCTCGGCGGCTACCTGCTCGAGCACCAGGGCGGCGCCACGGCGATCAGCGCGCTGGTCGTCGCCTCAGCCCTCCTGGCCGTCCTCCTCACCTCGAGCCGGTCGATCCGCTCGGTGCCCCGCCCCTCGGAGTGGGTCACCCACGAGGAGGGGGCTCCTGCCCCGGCGCTTGCCGCGTGATCGTGGGAGTCACCGGATATCCGGTGACTCTCCCGCTTGTCACACAAGACCTGGGGCACAAAGCAGGAAACTCGGGTGCACAGTCCTCAACCGACGCGGGAGAAGCGGGCGCCGACCTCGGCGACCTTCTCCACCAGCTCGGGCGGCGACTCGACGACGAAGTCGGCACCCGACGACGCCAGCACCATCACCGGCCAGTCGAGGTCGTCGACGTTCATCTCCAGCACGCACCCCTCCCCGTCCGCGCTCACGGTGCCCCATCGGCCCACCGTGGCGGCGAGCTCCTCGGCGGGCATCGCCAGCCGAACACGTACGGCGTGGCGCTGCGGCATCCGGCGGATGCCCTGCTGCACGAAGGCGAGGGCGTCGTCGGCCGGGAGCTCGCGCGGGCGGAAGCGCTGGCCGGTGGGCTCGGGGGCGCTGACCCGGTCGAGCCGGAAGCTGCGCCAGTCGGTGCGGTCGCGGTCCCAGGCCACGAGGTACCACCGTCGGCCTAGCGAGACGAGGCGCAGCGGCTCGACGCGGCGGTGGCTCACCTCGGCCTCGCGGGCGGCGTAGTCGAAGCGCAGCAGCTCGCTGTCGCGGCAGGCCTGCGCCAACGTGGTCAACACGGTCGCGTCGACCACTGGCGCCCCCTCCCAGGGGCCGGGAGCATCGGTCTGCGACGCGACGGCGTCCATCTGCCGGCGCAGCCGCGGCGGCATCAGGGACAGCACCTTCGACAGCGCCTGCACCGACCGGTCGTCGGTGCCGCCGACCGCACCCACGGCGGCAGTCCGCAGACCGACCGCGATCGCGACCGCCTCCTCGTCCTCGAGCAGCAGTGGCGGCAGCGACCCGCCCGCGCGCAGCTGATAGCCACCGGCAGCACCTCGTACGGCGTCCACCGTGTAGCCGAGGTCGCGCAGCCGGTCGACGTCACGACGCAGGGTGCGGGGGCTCACCTCGAGCCGGTCCGACAGCTCCGGGCCGGGCCAGTAGCGGTGGGTCTGGAGCAGGGACAGCAGTCGCAGCATCCGTTCGCTCGTGCTCATGGATCCAGAATAGGTACGAATGCGGACAGGAACTGACCGCATGGGTCCCTAGCGTCGGGGACATGACCTACCACCAGCACACCGGACCGGCGATCGTGACGCGTGGCCTCACCCGCCACTTCACCTCGCGCAAGCAGACCGTCGAGGCCGTCACTGGCCTCGACCTCGAGATCGGGCAAGGCGAGCTCGTGGCCTTCCTCGGGCCGAACGGGGCGGGCAAGTCGACCACCCTGCGCATGCTGACCACGCTGATCGCTCCCACGGCGGGCTCGGCGAGCGTCGCCGGCCACGACGTCGTCACGGGGCAGCGCGACGTGCGCCGGGCGATCGGCTTCGTCGGGCAGGGCAACGGCGCCGGGCACCGGCAGCTCGGCCGGGACGAGCTGATCAGCCAGGGCCGCGCCCACGGCCTGTCCCGCACCGACGCCCGGCGCCGCGCCGCCGAGCTCGTCGAGGACCTCGACCTCACCGCCGTCGCCGACCGCAAGGTGTCCTCGCTCTCCGGTGGCCAGCGGCGCCGGCTCGACATCGCGATGGGGCTCGTGCACCTCCCGCGGGTGCTCTTCCTCGACGAGCCGTCGACGGGCCTCGACCCGCAGAACCGCGCGAACCTCCAGGACCTGATCCGGCGGCTGCACGCCGAGAGCGGCAGCACCGTGGTGCTGACCACCCACTACCTCGAGGAGGCCGACGCCCTCGCCGGTCGCGTCATCGTGGTCGACCACGGGCGGATGATCGCCGACGACACCGCGGCCCGCCTCAAGAGCGGGCTGGGCGACCTGGTCCGCCTCGGCTTCGGCTCGCCGGGCGACTCCGCCCGGGCCGCCGCCCGGCTGGAGCGGGTCCCCGACGCCCGGGTCGAGGTCGACGGACCGTCCGTCGACCTGCGGGTCAAGGACGGCTCCGCGATGGTCGGTGAGCTGCTGGCCGACCTCGCCGCGGACGGCGTACCCCCGACCCGGGTGGAGGTCGCGCGACCCACCCTCGACGACGTCTTCCTCGACCTCACCGGTCGCAGCCTGCGCGAGACCCACCAGTCCCCCACCACCGATGCGGACGCCCAGTCCGCCGAGACCGAGAGCGAGGTCGCAGCATGAGCACCTTCGTCGCCGACACCGTCAACGTGATGAACCGCGAGCTCAAGCCCGTGTGGCGCGAGCCGATGGCCGTGGTCTTCGCGATGATCCAGCCGCTGGTCTTCCTCGGCCTGTTCGCGCCGCTGCTGCCCGAGATGGCCGACGGCTCGGCGTTGCAGTGGTTCGTGCCTGGCATCGTCGCGATGACCGCGCTGATGGGCGCCTCCTTCACCGGCTCCAACCTGATGGAGGAGATGCAGTCCGGCTCGCACGAGCGGCAGCTCGTCTCGCCGCTGGGCCGGCCGGCACTGCTGGTCGGACGGGCGCTCAAGGAGGTCGTGCCGATGCTGATGCAGGTCGCGATCATCGTCGCGGTCGTCACGCCGTTCAGCTTCGACCTGCACCTCGGCGGCGTGCTGGCGGCGGCGCTGGTCCTGTCCGTCTTCAGCATCGGCGTGGGCGCGCTGTCGTTCGCGCTGGCGCTGGCGTCGAAGGGCGAGGACTGGATGTTCTGGACCGTCCAGCAAACGCTGCTCTTCCCGACCCTGCTGACCGCGGGCGTGCTGCTGCCGATGGACGGGGCACCGCAGTGGCTCGAGGTCGTCTCGATGCTCAACCCGATGACGTACGTCGTCGACGCGGTCCGCGCGCTCTTCGCCGGCACCTTCCCGGTGGACGTCGTCCTCCAGGGCGTGCTCGGCGCGGGTGTCGTCGCGGCCCTCGGCCTCGTCGTCGGGGTGCGGGCGATGCGCCGCTCGAGCTAGTCGAGTCGGCGAGTCTGTTCGCTCCCAACGGGTCGAGTCGGCGCATCTGCACACGCCTCACGTGCAGGTGCGCCGACTCGGCGCGATTTCAGTGTGCAGATGCGCCGACTCGACGTCAGGAGCCGAGGGCCGCCGGAAGGGTCGCGCGCCAGGCCGCCTTGGCCTCGGCGACGGGCAGGTCGAAGGCGCCCTCGACGGAGATGGTGTCGCCACCGGTGCGACCCAGGGGCACCAGCGGTACGCCGTGGCGCTGGGCGAGGTCGACCAGGGTGTCGGCCTGCGCGTCGGTCACCGTGACGAGCACGCGGGCGGTCGACTCCGAGAACAGGGCGACGAACGCGTCGTCGGCGACCGGGGCGAGGGAGACCGAGACCCCGATGTCCCGCGCGAAGGTCGACTCGGCGAGCGCCTGGGCCAGGCCACCCTCGGAGAGGTCGTGGGCGCCGGTCAGGACGCCGTCGCGGGCCGCGTCCTGCAGCAGCGCGGCGAGCGCCTGCTCGGCCGAGAGGTCCAGCGCCGGCGGGAGGCCGCCGAGGTGGCCGTGCACGACGTGGGCCCACTCCGAGCCCGAGAGCTCGTCACGGGTCTCACCGAGGAGGAACACCCGCTCGCCCGCGGCCGCGAAGCCGGTCGGCGTACGCCGGGTGACGTCGTCGATGACCCCGAGGACCGCGACGACCGGGGTCGGCAGGATCGCCGTCTCGCCGGTCTGGTTGTAGAGGCTGACGTTGCCGCCGGTGACCGGGACGCCGAGCTCGAGGCACGCGTCCTTGAGGCCGCGGCACGCCTCGGCGAACTGCCACATCACGTCCGGGTCCTCGGGCGAGCCGAAGTTGAGGCAGTCGGAGACGGCCAGCGGGCGGGCGCCTCCCGTGGCGACGTTGCGGTAGGACTCGGCGAGCGCGAGCTGCGCACCGGTGTAGGGGTCGAGCTTGGCGAAGCGGCCGTTGCAGTCGGTGGACACCGAGACGCCGAGGTTGGTGTCGGCGTCGACGCGCACCATGCCGGAGTCGGCCGGCTGGGCCAGGACGGTGTTGCCCTGGACGTAGCGGTCGTACTGGTCGGTGATCCACGACTTGTCGGCCAGGTTGGGGGACGCGACGAGCTGGAGCAGGGTGTCGCGGAGCTCGTCGCCGGACTCCGGACGCGCCAGGCCGGAGGCGTCGTCGGCCTGGAGCGCGTCCTGCCAGTCGGGCCGGGCGTACGGCCGCTGGTAGGTGGGGCCGTCGTGCGCAACAGACCGCGGAGGTACGTCGACGACGCGCTCGCCGTGCCAGTCGATGTGCAGGCGGCCGGTGTCGGTCACCTCGCCGATGACGACGGCCTCGACGTCCCACTTCTCGCAGATCGCCATGAAGGCGTCGACGTCCGCGGGCTCGACGACGGCCATCATCCGCTCCTGCGACTCGCTCATGAGGATCTCCTCGGGAGCGAGCGTGGAGTCGCGCAGGGGCACGCGGTCGAGCTCGACGTGCATGCCGCCGTCGCCCGCCGAGGCGAGCTCCGAGGTGGCGCACGAAAGCCCGGCGCCGCCGAGGTCCTGGATGCCCGCGATCACGCCGGCGGCGAAGAGCTCGAGCGTGCACTCGATGAGCAGCTTCTCCATGAAGGGGTCGCCGACCTGGACGCTGGGCCGCTTGGCCGGGCCCCCGGTGCCGTCTGAATGGGCGTCGAAGGTCTCGCTGGCGAGCACCGAGACGCCGCCGATCCCGTCACCGCCGGTGCGGGCGCCGTAGAGCACGACCTGGTTGCCGGCGCCGGAGGCCTTGGCGAGGTGGAGGTCCTCGTGGCGCAGCACGCCCACGCAGAGGGCGTTGACCAGCGGGTTGCCGGCGTAGGTCTCGTCGAAGACGGCCTCCCCGCCGATGTTGGGCAGGCCGAGGCAGTTGCCGTAGCCGCCGACGCCGGCCACGATCCCGGGCAGCACGCGCGCGGTGTCGGTGGCGTCGAGCGGGCCGAAGCGCAGCGGGTCCATCACCGCGACCGGGCGGGCGCCCATCGCGAGGATGTCGCGGACGATGCCGCCGACGCCGGTGGCGGCGCCCTGGTAGGGCTCGACGAACGACGGGTGGTTGTGGCTCTCGACCTTGAACGTCACGGCGTAGCCCTGGCCGATGTCGAGGACGCCGGCGTTCTCACCGATCCCGGCGAGCATCTTGCCCACCGGCGTCTCCTGGGGGATCTCGCCGAACTGCTTGAGGTGCACCTTGGTGGACTTGTAGGAGCAGTGCTCGCTCCACATCACGCTGTACATCGCGAGCTCCGAGCTAGTCGGGCGACGCCCGAGGATCTCGCGGATCCGGGCGTACTCGTCGGCCTTGAGGCCGAGCTCGGCCCACGGCTGCTCGCGCTCGGCGTCGGTGGCCGCCAGGGCCACCGTGTCGAGGGTGCCGGTCGCACCGGAGGTCGTCAGACCGGCGTTCGTGGCGGGGCGGGACTGCGGGGCGGCGCTCGTGTCGGGCACGGCGCCAATCTACCGGCGTCGCGCCCGAGGTCGGCCGCCGGTCCACCCGGGCCGCGACCGCCCCACGACTACGCCAGCAGCCCGTCGGCGATGACCTCGAGCATCGGGCGCACGGTCTCGACCTCGAGGCCGGAGGTGTCGGCGACCGTGGCGACGCCGCCGACGAGCCGCGCGACCTGGAGGGGAGTGACGTCGTCGCGTACGGCGCCCTGCTCCCGCAGCTCGTCGAGCACCCGTCCACTCGCCGTCTGCAGCACCTCGCACTTGCTCCGGATCGGCGAGCTCTCGTCGCCCATGGCGCCGGTGATCTTGGCCGGGCCGCCCTTGTGCACGCTGATCAGCCGGACGTACTCCTCGAACCAGTTGAGGAGGACGTCGCGCGGGGCTCCCTCGTGGGCAAGCGCCTTGTCGGTCGTGTCCTGCACATGGTCGACCCAGGCCTGCATGACCGCATCGATGAGGTCGTCACGGGTCGGGAAGTGCCGGTAGAGCGTGCCCGGCCCCACCCCGGCCTGCTTGGCGATGAGGTCGAGGGACGCGTCGTAGCCCTGTTCGCGGAACACCTGGCGGGCCACCTCGACGATGCGGTCACGGTTGCGCTGAGCGTCGGCACGCACGGACTTTCCCTTTCGGTCTTGCTAAACGGAGACAGTCTCCGTATTGTCACCGAGGAAGCGGAGTCATCCTCCGGATCTACTGTACCTCGGCTCCACAGAGTCAGAACAGGACTGCACCTCATGTCATCCACCACCTCCCTGCTCCCGCAGGGATCCCGGCGCGAGCTCCCGACCGACCTGCCACCGCAGGCCGGTCGCGCCGCCGCCGGCATCGCGATCGTCCTGGTCGCCCAGCTGATGATCGTGCTCGACGCCACGGTCGTGAACGTCGCGCTCCCGCGCATCGACGCCGACCTCGCCTTCGGGCCCGCATCCCTGTCGTGGGTCCTCAACGCCTACACCCTCGCCTTCGGCGGGCTCCTCCTCCTCGGCGGGCGCCTCGGCGACGTCCTCGGCCGCCGCCGCACCTTCGAGGCCGGCCTCGCCGTCTTCACCGTCGCCTCCGCGCTCGGCGGGCTCGCCCAGACGCCCGGCCAGCTCGTGGCGACGCGCGCGCTCCAGGGCGTCGGCGCGGCCCTGGCCGCACCGAGCGTGCTGGCCCTGCTGACCACCAGTGCTCCCGACGAGGCGGCGCGCAACCGGGCCCTCGCGCTCTTCGGCGCGGTCTCCTCGGGCGGCGCCTCCATCGGCCTCGTCCTGGGCGGGCTGCTCACCGACGTCGGGTCGTGGCGGTGGACGCTCTTCATCAACGTCCCCCTCGGCATCGCCGTGCTGCTCCTCGTGGGCCGGTTCGTCGACGAGACCGCACGTCGTCCCGGACGCTTCGACCTCGTCGGCGCTGCGAGCGCGACGGTCGGCGCCGTGTCCCTCGTCTGGGCCCTCATCGGAGCTCCCGAGCACGGCTGGGGGTCGGCTCGCACCGTCGGCGGCTTCGTCCTCGGCGCGGCACTGCTGCTGCTGCTCGCCCGTACCGAGACCCGGCACCCGCACCCGATGGTGCAGCCGCGCCTGGTCCGCAACCGGCGACGCGTCGGCGCCCTCGTCGCGATGGCGCTCGTCGTCGGCGCGAACCTGTCGATGTTCTTCCTCGTCGTCCAGTACGCCCAGACGGTGCTCGGCTTCGGACCGCTGATGTCGGGCGTGGCCTTCCTGCCCTTCAGCCTCGGCATCTTCGCGATGTCGCGGGTCACCCCGTGGCTCATCGGCAGGGTGGGCCCGCGCGCGATGGTGATGACCGGCACGGCCGCGCTCACGCTCGGCTACGCCTGGCTCAGCGACGCGGGCACGGACGGTACCTACCTCGGCACCGTCTTCGGGCCGATGGTCATCGCCGGCCTGGCCACCGGCCTGGTGTTCATGCCGATCACGGTCACCGTCCTGGCCGGCGTCGAGCCGGAGCACGCGGGCGCGGCGTCCGGCCTCCTGCAGACCACCCAGCAGCTCGGCAGCGCGATCGGCGTCGCCGTGATCGTCTCGGTGTACGCCGCCGGCGCGGTGCCTGGCCAGCTGGTCCCCGGCTTGCAGGCGGCCTTCCTCACCTCGGCCGGCTTCGCGGCGCTGGCGCTGCTCGTCACCGCGGCCCTGCTCCGGGCGCCTGCACCGCAGGTCGTGGAGCTGGTCGACGACCGCGAGCAGCCCGTCGCCGAGGCGGCCTGACCTCGGGCCCGACCTCGGGCTCGACCTCGGGCCTGACCTCGGGCCCAACCCAGGAGGAGCCCCGTCCGCGTCGGCCGCGCGCCTACCGGCGGGGCTCCTGCGCGTGTCCGCCCGGGGTCGGCTCGTGGACGACCCGCACGGCCTGACGACGCTCGCCACCGTCCGCCTGGTCGTCGGCCTCGGTCCCCACCTCCAGGGCCTCGACCTCCGCCGACTCGTCGGCCTGGTCCTCATCCTCGCGCTCGTCGTCGCGCCGCGACTCCTTGCCGCCGGCGCGGACCCCCGCCTCGCGTGCCGCCTCCCGCTCGGCCTTGCGGGCGGCGCGCTCGGCGCGCTTCTCCTCGAGGGCCGCGCGCTTGGCCTCGCGCACCTGCTCCTTCTCCCGCGCGGCGCGGGCAGCCGCCTCCTCCGAGGAGGTGCGCTCGAGCCGCGGGGTCTGCATCCGGGCGGGGCCGCCGCGACCGCTGGCCATGCCGCGCGACATCGTCCCGGCCCGCGCGGCCATGCCGCCGGCCATCCCGCCGATGGGTGGCGTGCCGGTGACCGGACGCCTCCCCCCGCCCGCGCGGCTGCCGAGGAGCCCGCCCGCGGCGGCCGCGGACAGTGACGTCAGCCCCGCCGCGGAGAGTCCGGTCAGGTCGGGGACGGAGACCGCGACCGGGGCGAGCGGCGGGAGCCCCGCCACACCGGCGACGCCGGACTGGGCGGCTCCCGGCACCGAGGTCGACGGGGGCGCGACGGTGCCGACCCCCGACTCCTCCCCGCCGGAACCGCCGAACCCTGCGAAGCTGCCGCCGGTCAGCGACAGCAGCTCGGTGCGCACCGTGACCAGCTCGGCACGGGCCGACCGGAGCCGGGCGCTCTCCTGGTCGAGCGCCACCGTGAGCCGGTGGCGGATGTCGTCGGTCTCGGCCTGGCCGCGCGTGACCTTGCCGCGTTCCTCGTCCTCGGAGGGCTTGAAGACCAGGTGGCGCGACTCCCCGACCACCTCGTGCGGGACCGCGGCCACCGTGGTCCAGGCGCGGTCGAGCTCCTTCTGCGAGGACGTCATGACGGTGGCGGCCGCCCGCAGGCAGTCGGCGATCCGGTCGGCCAGCGAGGTGAAGCGGTCGAGGTGCGCGAGCACCTGCTTGCGGTGCTCCTCGTAGCTCTCCGCGGAGGCCGCGTCCCACCCCTCGGTGGCGCGCCGCGCGGCGTCGACGAGCTCGTCGCCGCGACGTGACACGAGCGCGCTCACCTCGGTCCACCGCTGGGCGGCCGCCTCGAGCGGCCGGACGTCGGCACGCAGCTCCCACGGGTTGGCCGGCACGGTCAGCGCCCTCCCGGTCCCGGGAGCATGCCGAGGGGCCCCTCGCCCAGCAGGTGGGTGGCGCGCTCGAGCTCCGACGCGACGGCGTCGTCGGCGCGCACGGCGTCGCGGGCCGCATCGACCAGGCCCGCGACGCCCAGCTCGAGGGCACCGGCGAGCGACGTCAGGACCTCGTCGGCATCGGTCAGCGCATCGGAGTACGACGCCGCGAGGTTGGCGGTGCCGGCCGCGTCGCCGAGCGCCACGCAGGCCCCGGCGAGCTCGTCGGCGGCGTCGGCCCAGTCCTGCCTCATCGCGTCGAGGACGCGCTCGGACGTGCCCGCCAGCTCCACCAGCCGGGCCGGCTCGACCTGCATCAGGGATCGCTTGCCGCGTGCGTTCACCTCAGCGGGATACCCGCGCCCGCGCGAGCCAAACACGACGGCGACCGGCCTGTGGGCAAAGATCGGGTCCGAGGCGGTTTCGCGGGACCCCGGACGGGGAAGTCGAACGGCAAGCACCCGCCCTCTCGGACACTGCAGGAGCCGCGATGAACGCCGTGATGACCGTCGACCTCTCCGAGCTCGACGCCTGGTCCGCGCAGGTCCAGCGCGCGAGCGACGACCTGTCGGGCATCGCCCGCAACGGCGGCCACGCCCTCGTCCAGACCGACTTCGGTCCCATCCTCGAGACCATGATGGGCGCCTACAACGCCTTGCTGCCCTCGGTGCACCAGTCGCTCGAGGACAACGGCACCGGGATGCGCGACCACGCCGAGGCGCTGCGCGCGACCGCCCGCGACTTCACGCTGACCGAGGACGGCGTCGTACGCCGCCACAACGCCGCAGGCGTCGACGGCCGCGACGGGTCGAGCAGGTTCTGGGACGTCGCCGACACCACCATCCGGCGGGCGGGCCCCACCGAGAGCAGCCTCCCCCGGATCAGCTTCGGCTTCCCCTACGACACCGTGTGCGACCTGGTGCGGATGCTCACCGGCTTCGACATCCGCGCCGAGCTCGCCGAGAAGATCGGCGGCGACGTCGTCAGCGCGTCCACCCAGGGGTCGTCGTTCGGCGCACTCGGCCAGTCGATGCACGGCGTCGCGGCCAACCTCGAGAGCGGCAGCCGCACCATCACGCAGACCTGGCAGGGCGGCGCCTCCGACGCCGCGGTCAGGCAGATCGGCACCTGGGTCGGCTCGCTCGACAGCCAGGCCGGCCAGCTCGTCCAGATGGGCCAGACCGTCGTGCAGATCTGTCGCGACGCCTGGCAGACCGCGCTGTCGGTCGTGCAGTGCGTCAAGGTGGCGGTCCAGACCGTGTCCGCCGCGCTCGCGACCATGAGCATCCCGGGCGTGGGCTGGGCCCGGGTCGTGCAGGCCGTCTTTCAAGCGTTCCAGGCGGTGATGAAGGCCTACAAGGCGCTGATGAAGCTCATCAACATCCTCCAACAGGTGAAGTCGCTCATCACGACGGTCAAGAACTTCTTCGACGGGGACAAGGCGCCCGTCTCGACGCCGGGGGTCGAGGTCTCGACCGGCACGCCGGGCAGCGTGACCCGCGACCCGAGCACCATCACCACCCCGACGGTCGGCCAGCGCCCCGCGCCGGTCGCGCCGGTCGCGCCCGCCCCGGCGTAGCCTCCACCCATGAGCGAACCACGCAGCCAGGCCGAGATCCTGGCCGCGATCTCCGCCGCCCGCGAGGACCTGACCTCGAGCCTGGCCGACCTGCAGGCGACCGTGGAGGAGCTCAACGCACGCCCGCTGCTCTCCGACGACGAGCGGCAGGCCCTCGAGGAGCAGGCCGAGTCGGGCGAGCTCGGCGACGACATGAAGACGCTGGTGGAGAAGATCAGTGGCGGCGAGGACACGTGGGAGCGCGTCTTCGCCGGCGAGTCACCCAACGGCGCGCTCCTGCAGGGCCACCTGACACGCATGGTCGACGAGCACCAGGAGGACATCGCGCTCGCCTTCGAGGAGCTCGTCGAGGAGGAGGAGGCGAAGGGCAACTTCCTCCTCGACGACGTGCCCAGTGACTGATGCCTCGAACTACAGGCATGTAGTTCCGGCGAACGTCTGTTACCCGTGTGACTCCTGTGATTCCCTGAGGTCGCCTCGCCCTTCCCCGCCCTGCTGGAGTCACCCATGCGCCGCGCCTGCCAGACCCGACCTCGTACGCTCCTCCGGACCGTGACGGCCGCCCTCGCGCTGGTGCTCGCCGCGCCGCTCGTCGGATCGACCGCCGCGACTGCCGAGCCCGCGCCCCAGGCCCGCAAGCTGGCCTCGCAGCGCCAGGTCGCCCTCGCCACGCCCGGCGACTTCACCGGCTACGGCTTCGACCAGTGCGTCGCACCGACCCAGTCGGCGATGGACGCGTGGTGGAAGAAGTCGCCGTTCACGGCCGTCGGCATCTACATCTCCGGCGACTCCCGCGCGTGCCGCACGCAGCCCAACCTCAGCTCCACGTGGGTCGCCGCCCAGGTCGCGCGGGGGTGGCGGCTCCTGCCCATCGCGCTCGGCCCGCAGGCGTCCTGCCAGCCGCGCTTCCCGCGCTACAAGGACGACTTCAAGATCTCCCCGCTCCCCACGGGCGGCTACGCGAAGGCCGCCGCGCAGGGTGCGGCCGAGGCGGACAAGAACGCCGCGGACGCGATGGCGTACGGCATCGGCGCGGGCAGCACGATCTGGTACGACCTCGAGGGCTTCAACCTCAGCGACACCCACTGCCGCGAGTCCGCCCTGGTCTTCACGTCGGCCTGGGTCACCCGGATCAAGGCGCTCGGCTACACCGCCGGCTTCTACTCGAGCGCGAGCTCGGGCATCAAGATGCTCGACGACGCCCGCACCCAGCGCCCGGGCCAGTTCGCCCTGCCCGACCGCATCTGGATCGCGCGCTGGGACGGCAAGGCCAACACGTCCACGACCTACATCCCCGAGGACGGCTGGCGACCCGGCGGCCGGATGAAGCAGTACCTCGGCGGCCACAACGAGACGTGGGGCGGCGTCACGATCAACATCGACAGCAACTACATCGACCTCGGCGCCGGCTCCCAGCCCCGTCCGGAGGGACGCTGCCCCGGCACGCGGCTCGGCTACTGGAAGTACCCCGCCCTCTCCCCCGGCTCCGCGCAGACGACGCGCGTCAAGGTGCTGCAGTGCCTGCTCACCGAGCAGGGCACCTACTCGGGGCCGGTCAACGGCTCGTACGACGCCGCCACCATCGCCGGTGCGCGCGCCTGGCAGGCCGCCCGCAAGTTCACGCCGAGCAACACCTTCTCGAAGCGGCACTGGACCGCGCTGCTCGCCGCCGGGGCGCGTACGACGATCAAGCGCGGCTCCGTCGACGAGTCGGTGCACCGGCTCCAGCGGGCGCTCAACGCGGCCGGCGCGGGACGCTTCCGGGCAACGGGGGTGTTCGACGCCAAGACCGAGGCGGCCGTGCGGACCTATCAGTCGCGCCTGAAGATCGGCGTCTCCGGCGTCGCCACCCGACAGACCTGGAACAAGCTGCAGCAGGGTCGCTGACCCGCGTCGAGGTCGCCGCTCGAGTGCCGCCGTTGACGCTGGACGCACGCCATGGCGTGCGTCGAGCGGACGTACGGCCGCTCGAGTCGGGCCGTGGAGGTCAGGCGGGCGGGCCGACGACGAGCGCCACGCCCGTCAGGCCAGCGACCGCGACGAGGCCGACGAGCGCACCCTGGGCGGGCCTGCGGACCAGCCAGGCGGTGAGCCGCTCGAGGAGGCCGTGCGGCGCGTCGGAGCGCAGACGCCAGGCGTCGCCCAGCAGCCCCGCGCGCTCGGCGTACCGCTCGAAGGGGACGGTCGCGAACGGCGGCACCGCCGCGCCGAGGCCCAGCGCCAGCCGGCTGACGGGCCACTTCTGGTCGACGAACAGCAGCGCCGTCACCAGGCAGTAGGCGATGAACACGACGCCATGGACCATGCCGAACACCTGCACGCCGAGCTCGGTGGTCTCGGTGACGTACTTGAGGAACATGCCCGTGAGGAGCAGCGCCCAGGTGACGGCCTCGGCGCGGGCGACGAGGCGGTAGAGGCGGGTGGGAGTCATGCGAAGACCTTTGATGCGAGGGAGGTGAAGAAGCCGAGCCCGTCGGTGCCGGGACCGGTGAGGTCCTCGACGGCGTGCTCGGGGTGCGGCATGAGGCCGACGACGTTGCCGCGCTCGTTGGAGATGCCGGCGATGTCGCGCAGCGAGCCGTTGGGGTTGTCGTCGAGGTAGCGCGCGACGACGCGGCCCTCGCCCTCGAGCACGTCGAGCGTGGCCTCGTCGGCGACGAAGCCGCCCTCACCGTTCTTGAGCACGATCGTGACCTCGGCGCCAGCGGCGTAGGCCGAGGTCCACGGGGTGTCGACGCGCTCGATGCGCAGGCGCTGGTCGCGGCAGACGAACTTGCGGTGGTCGTTGCGGATCAGGGCGCCGGGCAGCAGGTGCGACTCGCAGAGGATCTGGAAGCCGTTGCAGATGCCGAGCACGGGCAGTCCCTTGCCGGCCGCCTCGACCACCGACGTCATCACCGGGGCGAAGCGTGAGATCGCGCCGCAGCGGAGGTAGTCGCCGTACGAGAAGCCGCCGGGCAGCACGACCGCGTCGACGCCCTTGAGGTCGTCGTCGCCGTGCCAGAGCGCGACCGCCTCGTTGCCACCGATGGTGACGGCGCGACGCGCGTCGACGTCGTCGAGCGAGCCGGGGAAGGTGACGACACCGACCTTCACGAGCGACCGGCCTCGTGCGCGACCTCGGCCACCGAGTGCTCCTCGACGTGGACCTCGAAGTCCTCGATCACGGGGTTGGACAGCAGCGTCCGGGCGACGTCCTCGATCTCGGCGAGCACCGCGTCGGTGATCTCGCCGTCGACCTGGAGCTCGAACCGCTTGCCCTGCCGGACGTCGGTGACGAGGTCGAACCCGAGGCGGGGCAGCGCACCGAGCACCGCCTTGCCCTGGGGGTCGAGGATCTCGGGCTTGGGCATGACGTCGACGACGACTCGGGCCACGGGGATGCTCCTGGGTGACAGGGTGGGACGGGCAGGGCCGATTCTAGTGAGCCGCCGGGCGGGCGCGCCCGGCGGGCATGACGGTGGACGGAGCGGGTACGCGAGGGGCGGCGGCACGGCACGCGACGGGAGCACCAGATGGCACGGATCGGCATTTCCGGCTGGCGGTACGCCGGCTGGCGCGGCCAGTTCTACCCGCCCGGGCTGCCGCAACGGCGCGAGCTCGCCTACGTCGGCGAGCGGCTGACCAGCGTCGAGGTCAAC
The DNA here is from genome assembly GCF_057656315.1 of Nocardioides sp. Soil_C_8. Lineage (NCBI taxonomy): Bacteria > Bacillati > Actinomycetota > Actinomycetes > Propionibacteriales > Nocardioidaceae > Nocardioides > Nocardioides sp. Soil_C_8. The sequence goes on along the minus strand of NZ_JBDGKQ010000005.1, from coordinate 116,283 downwards.
GGCTCCTTCTACTCCCTGCAGCGGCCCTCGAGCTGGCGGGCGTGGGCCGCCGAGGTGCCCGAGGACTTCCTGTTCGCGGTGAAGGGGCCGCGCTTCGTCACGCACATGAAGAAGCTCAACGACGTCGAGGCTCCCCTCGCGACCTTCCTCGCCTCGGGCGTGCTGTCGCTGGGCGAGCGGCTGGGCCCGGTCCTGTGGCAGCTCCCGCCCAACCTGGGCTTCCACCCCGACCGCCTCGCCGCGTTCTTCGACCTGCTGCCGCGCACCACGGCCGCCGCGTCGTCGTACGCCGCCACCCATCACGACCCCGACAAGCTCAAGGAGCCCGCTGACACCGCCACGCCGGCCGACCGCCCGCTGCGCCACGTGCTGGAGGTGCGGCACACCTCCTTCCGCACGGCCGAGTTCTGCGAGCTGCTGCGCGCCCACGACATCGGGATGGTGGTGGCCGACTCCGCGGGCACGTGGCCGATGTTCGACGAGGTGACCAGCGGCGTCGCCTACGTCCGGCTGCACGGCGACACCGAGCTCTACGCCAGCGGCTACTCCGACGCGGCCCTCGACCGATGGGCCGAGAAGGTGCGCGGCTGGGAGGCCGACGGCCTCGACGTCTTCGTCTACTTCGACAACGACGCCAAGGTGCACGCCCCCTTCGACGCCCTCGCCCTCCAGGAGCGGCTGGGGATCAGCCCGCCGGGCGCGTGACGTCAGCCCGCCGCGAGCACCATGCAGGCAGTTCGGGCCGGAAGAGCTGGCGCTGAGCGTGTCATGGCCCGTGCTGGCCGCGAACTGCCTGCACGGTGCACGTCCCTCACTCCCGGCGGCGGGCGGCAGCAATCACCAGGCCGAGCCCGAGGCCGGCGACGAGGGGGCCGAGGATCGCCCAGATGCTCTGGTCGGTCATCGGGCTGCCCTCGAGGTAGCCGAGGCCCTGGAAGGTCCAGACCGCACCCGTGGCCACCATGATCACCCCGAGCGCGATGCCGAGGGCACGCATCAGGCGAGCTCGCGCTTGAGGATCTTGCCGGTCGCGGTCATCGGCAGGGCGTCGACGAACTGCACGATGCGGGGGTACTTGTAGGCGGCCATCTGCTCCTTGCCCCACGCGACGAGCTCGTCCTCGGTCACCGTGGCGCCGTCCTTGCGGATGACGACAGCCTTGATCTCCTCGCCGTGGCTGTCGTGGGGCACGCCGATGACGGCGGCGAGCGAGACGTCGGGGTGCGTGAGGAGGACCTCCTCGATCTCGCGCGGGTACACGTTGTAGCCGCCGCGGATGATCATGTCCTTCGACCGGTCGACGATGTAGTACCAGCCGTCGGCGTCCTTGCGGCCGAGGTCGCCGGAGCGGAACCACCCGTCCACGATCGCCTCGGCGGTCGCGTCGGGGCGGCCGTAGTAGCCCTTCATGATGTTGGGGCCCTTGATCGCGATCTCGCCGATGACGCCCTCCGCGTCCTCGACGTCCTCGCGCACCCCGGGCTCGGGGTTGATCAGCTTCATCTCGACGCCGGGGATCGGCTTGCCGATCGAGCCCACGCGCACGGGCTCGCCCCACACCGAGAAGCTCGCCACGGGCGACGTCTCGGACAGCCCGTAGCCCTCGAGGATCGTCACGCCGAAGCGCCGCTCGAACTCGTGGTGCACCTCGACCGGAAGGGCCGACCCACCCGCCACCGCGACCCGGACCTGGTCGGCGACCTTCTTCACGTCGACCCCTGAGTCGTCGAGCGCGCCGAGCAGGCCCCAGTACATCGTCGGGACGCCCGCGAAGAACGTCACGCCCTCCTGCTCCATCAGCGTCAGCGCTGGGCCGGCCTCGAAGCGCGGCAGCAGCACGACGGTGCCACCGAAGGCGAAGCCGGCGTTCATGATCACCGTCTGGCCGAAGGAGTGGAACAGCGGCAGCACGCACAGCAGCGTGTCGGGGTTGTCGGAGTCGGCGCCGAAGAGCGCGTCGCTGGCGAGCGCGTTGCTGATCATGTTGCGGTGCATCAGCTCGGCGCCCTTGGGCTGACCGGTGGTGCCGGAGGTGTAGAGGATGACGGCGGTGTCGTCGCCGGAGACCTCGCGCGTCTCGAAGACGGGCGACTGCCCCTTGAGCGCCTGGCCGAGCGTCTCGGTCCCCTCGATGGGCGACTCCGCGGCCGGGTCGGCGGTGACCACGAAGAAGTGCTCGCACGCGTCGGTCTGCTCGAACCCGGCGTGGCCCTCGGTGCCGATCGGCAGCTCGGGGGTGCCCTGGAAGCAGAAGTACGCCTTCGCGTCCGAGTCGTCGAGGTGGTAGGCGACCTCGCGCCCCTTGAGCAGCACGTTGAGCGGCACGACCGTCGCCCCGGCCTTGAGGATGCCGTAGTAGACGATCGGGAAGTACGGCAGGTTGGGGCAGCTCAGCGCGACCTTGTCGCCCGGCTCGATGCCGCGCGAGACCAGCAGGTTGGCGACCTGGTTGGCGGCGGCATTCACCTGGGCGTAGGTCAGGCGGGTGTCGCCGAGCACGACGGCCGTACGGTCCGGGTGGGCCTCGGCGGAGCCTTCGAGCAGCGAGGAGAGGTTCGGCATGGCGCCAACCTACTCAGCCACTCAGGAGGTCGTCACGGGTTGTCTGGTCGGGCTGAGGCGACTCAGTCGGCGCGCTGCGCGATCCGGTGGCCGGCGGTGCGGAGGTCGGCGGCGATCGCCCGCTTGGCCAGCACCCCCGAGCTGCCGGCGGCGACGGCGTACAGCCCCGAGCCGGACACCTCACCGTCGGCCACGACGCGGCAGCCCTCGCGGGTGCCGGTGAAGCGGAGGCGCAGCGTCGCCTCCACGCCGCGCCAGGTGCCTCGCTCGGCCCACGAGCGGAACGGCGCGAACTCGACGACCTCCAGGCTCGGGCGTACGCCGACCACGGTCAGCTCGGTCCAGGTCTGGCCGAGGTGCGGCTCCTCGTCCTCGGGCACGTCGACCGACAGCAGGCTCGACTGCCACTCGGGACGGCGGCGCGGGTCGACGAGGTAGGCGAACGCCTCCTCCGCCGGGTGTGGCAGCTCGACGGTCGCCGAGAACCGCCGCGTCGTCAGAACGTCTCCCCGGTCAGCAGCTCGTAGGCCTCGACGTAGCGCGCGCGGGTGCGCTCGACGACGGCCTCGGGCAGCGGCGGCGGCGCCTCCCCGGAGGTGCGGTCCCAGCCGGACTCGCCGGTGAGCCAGTCGCGCACGATCTGCTTGTCGTACGACGACTGGGCGCGGCCGGGCTGCCACTCGTCGGCGGGCCAGAAGCGGGAGCTGTCGGGGGTCAGGACCTCGTCGGCGAGGATCGTGGTCCCGTCCGGCCGGCGCCCGAACTCGAGCTTGGTGTCGGCCAGGATGATGCCACGCTCGCGGGCGACGAGGTGCGCCTTGCCGTAGACCTCCATCGTCAGCATCCGCAGCTCCGCCGCGGCGTCGTCGCCGACCTCCTCGACGACGGCCTCGTAGGCGACGTTCTCGTCGTGGTCGCCGAGCTCGGCCTTGGTGGCGGGCGTGAAGATCGGCTCCGGCAGCCGGCTGCCGTCCTGCAGGCCGGCGACGAGCGGGATGCCGCAGACCTCGCCGGTGCGCTGGTAGTCGAGCAGGCCCGAGCCGGTGAGGTAGCCGCGGGCGACGCACTCGACCGGGAACATCGCGAGCTGCTCGCAGATCACCGCTCGGCCGGCGACGGAGGCCGGCACGTCGGTCGACACCACGTGGTTGCCCACCAGGGCAGCCAGCTCGTCGAACCACCACAGCGACATCCGGGTGAGGATCTCGCCCTTGTCGGGGATGGTCGTGTCGAGGACGAAGTCGTAGGCGGAGATGCGGTCGCTGGCGACCATCAGCAGCCGACCCTCGTGCGTGCCCGAGTCGATGCGGTAGAGGTCGCGGACCTTGCCGGAGTGGAGGTGCGTGGTGCCCTCGATCGGAGGGGCTGCGGGGATGTTCAGCTCGGCTGCCACGCGCCGAGCCTAGTGGCCGAGCGCTGCATCAGCAGCGCGAGTCCGGCACCGACGGCACCGACCAGGACGGCGGGCACCGCCGTGATCGGGGCCGGCAGGCCCGGGGGCGCCGACGGATCGACGACCACGCCGAGCACGACGCCGATCACCACGACGAGGCCGAGCCCGAGACCCAGGCCCGTGAGGGCGCTGAGCGGGGCGGTCGCGCGGTCGTTGCGCACGAGCCCCTGCAGCGCGATACCGACGGCGAGACCCAGCAGCACACCGACCGGCAGCGACACTGCGGCGCCGACGATGCCGCCGAACACCGGGCCGACCTCCGGTCCCACCTCGTCGGGCGACTGATCGGACAGGCCCGACAACAGCGCGCCTCCCAGCACGCCGACCACGACCCCGGCCGCGGCACCGCCGACCACCCCGGACCCGACCCACCCGAGCCCGAGCCAGCCCGGACCGTCACGACCGGCAGCGGCGTCCCCCATGTGCGGACCCTACGTGCGGATCTAGCGGTGCAGCCACCAGATCATCCGGCGCGTCATCCACGGCAGGAAGACGTAGGTCATCAGCGGCGTCATCACCGACGTCACCAGCACGACGCGCGGAACCAGCGGCCAGCCGCCGATGGTCCTCGAGGCGATGAAGTTGGCGAGCAGGCTCAGCGGCAGGAAGACCATGAAGATCACGACCATCTGCTTCCAGCGCGGCGGGGCGACCGGGGCGGCGCTCAGCGCCTCGACCGAGGCCGGCTCGTCGAACCATCCCTCGATGCCGGTACGCCGCTCGCGCCGCCGCTCCTCCACGCTGCCGTGCGCCGCCTCGAGCCACCACTCGCGCTGCGGGGAGGCCTCCCAGGTCGCGAGCGAGTCGTTGTCGGCGAAGCGGTAGAGCATGTGCCACTCGGTCGAGTCCTCGCTCGGCCGTACCCACCCCGACCCGAGGAACCCGTCGAACTTCTCGGCCAGCGACGTGCCCGCCTGCACCCACGCCAGCATCTCGGTCGTGCGCGAGGGGTCGACGTGACGGGTGACGGACACGGTCACGGGGGCGCTCATGAACTCAAGTGTCGGGCGCTGGGGCTGTCCGCGCGAAGCCGGCAGCGACGAGATCCCCGCCACGCCGGTGCAGGTCTGAGGCACCTCGGTCGCCGACGGACCACCTCAGGCAGGCGAAGGCCAGGCGGAGATAAGGCGTCTGCCCGATGTGGGGCAGGGGGTCTTAGCCGCAGCGTGGAGTCATCCACCAGCACCCGGTCAGGAGCCCGTCATGAACAGCACCGCCATCGACACCACCGCCCGCATCGCCGGCTTCCACCGCGCCGACGTCGCCCGCGAGGTCGCCGCGGCCCGCGCCGCACGCCGTACGCGCCAGCCGGCCGAGCCGGTCGTCACCGAGGTGCCGTCGCCGCGCCGCAACGGGTGGAGCCGCTGGTTCCCGGTGCCCCGCCCGGCCCACTGATGCCGGTCGCACGTGCCGACCGTCCACCCGTGGCCAACGGCCTCCTCGCCTGCGACCATCGGCAGATGGTCGGGAGGCTCGTCGGCCGCGAGGCCGAGCTGGACCGGATCGCCGGGGCTGTCATGAGCACCCGCGGCGGCACCAGCCGCTGCCTGCTGGTCACCGGCGAGGCCGGCATCGGCAAGAGCCGGCTCGTCGCCGAGGCCGTGGGGAGCCTCGGCGACGCGCTGGTGCTCACCGGCCACGCCGTCGACATGACGACGGGAGAGATCCCGTTCGGCGTCGTCGCCGACACCCTGCGCGACCTCGTTCGGGTCGCCGGTGTCGACGTGTTGCGGCCCTCCGAGCGGGACGTGCTTGCGCCGCTGCTCCCCGGCGCTGCCCCGCGCCAGCAGGTCGAGCGCGTGCAGCTGCTGTCGACCTTCCTCGACCTGCTCGAGCGGCTGGCCCGCGAGCGCACCCTCGTGTGGGTCGTCGAGGACCTGCACTGGGCCGACTCGGCGACGCGGGACCTGGTCGGTCTGGCGGCGCGGACCCTGCCCGCGGGCCTGCTGATCGTCGCCACGGTGCGCACCGACGACCCGGAGCGCACGCCGTCCGCCGAGGCCGCGCTGACGTCGTACGTCGCCGGGCTGGCGCGGACCCCGGGGTGCGAGGTGCTGCCGCTGGCACGCCTGAGCACGGACGCCGTGCAGCGACAGCTCCGCGACCTGCTCGGCTCGCGCCCGTCGGCCGAGGTCGCCAGCCGCGTGGAGCGGCTCAGTGACGGCATCCCCTTCGTGGTGGAGGAGCTGGTGGCCGCCGCGGGACGGCCGGAGCTGACCACCGTGGCTGCCGTCGCCGCGGGGCGGCTGGGGAGCCTGGACCCCGAGACGCGGCGGCTGGTGGAGGCCGCGGCGGTCGGCGACGGCCACCTGCGGATCAGCCTGCTCGAGCAGGTCCTCGACGCCACCCCCGATGAGCTCGACGCGGCACTGGTGGAGGCGCAGCACGCGGGGATCCTCACGACCGACCCCGACCGCGACCTGGTGGGCTTCCGGCACGCGCTGCTGCGCGAGGCGACGAGCCGGGAGACCGGACCGGGTGCCCGGCGCTCGTGGCACCGCAGGTGGGCCGAGGTGCTGGAGGACAATCCCGGCGTGCTGGCGGGCGACCCGGCGCTCCTCGCGATCGCCGAGCACTGGCACCAGGCGCGCGACGTACGACGGGCGCTCGCCGCCACCGTCGCGGCGCTCCCCGCGGCCGAGCGGGTGTGCCGACCGGATGAGGAGACGGCGCTGTGGGTCCGCGTGCTCCGAGCCTTCGGTGAGGTGCCCGACGCGCCGGAGGTCGCCGGCATGTCGTTGCGCGACGCGTTCGCCCGCAGCGCCGTCGTCGCGCACGCGTCCCGGCGCCTCGGCGACTGGGTCGACGCAGTGCCGGCGCAGCTGCTGAGCCCCGTCGAGCGGCGCTACTTCTCGCTGGAGCACGAGGTCCACGGCAAGGGCGAGGGCAACGCGCACCCGCAGGACGAGATCGCCGCCATCGCCGACCTCGTCGAGGACGACCCGGTGGACCTCCTCTCCGTCCAGATGTGGTCGATCCTGGGGTCGGCGATGACGGACGACCCGGCGCGAGGCGAGCGGTTGTGCCTCGACGCGCGACGCGCCGCCGCCGTCCTGGGCAACATCCGTCTCAGCGTCGCGGTCGCGGCGACGGACTCCTACCGCGCCCAGGTCAACGGAGATCCCGAGCGGGCGGCTGCGTCGCTGCGCGAGGCGCTCGCTGAGTTCGGGCACGAGCGGTGGGACGGCGTCTTCCACCTCTGGGGCAACCTCGTGTGGTGCGAGACGATCTGCGGACACCACGAGGCGGCTGACGCTGCCGCCACCGAGTCGCTGCGCCGGTTCGACCACCCGTTCCTGTCCGTCAACGTGTGGGAGCACCTGGTCGAGAACGCCGCGTCGACGTGGCTGCTCACCGGCCAGTGGGCGCGTGCCCGGGCGCTGCTGGAGGAGTCCGCGCCCTGGTGGGCCGACGACCTGCGCTGCAGCAACCTCCACCTCACCCTGCTCGACCTCGCCCAGCAGGGGGCTGCCGACGTGTCGAGGTGGCGGCGCTACGCCGGTGCGCCCGCCAAGAGCGGCGCTCCGGAGTGCATGATGCGCCAGGCCGTCGCCGCCAGCGCCGCGGCAGCAGGCGACCTCCGGCAGATGCGCGCCGACCTGGCACCGCTCTGGCAGGGCGACCGCCTGGTGCTGGACAGCGACCACCTCTGGCAGTGCGTCCTCCTCGCCGCGCGGGCCGAGGCGGATGCCGCTCCGGAAGCGACCCCGGGCGACCTCGACGAGGCGCGCGAGCACGTCGCGGCGCTCGAGGAGGTGGCCGAGGTCCTGCGCCGTTTCGGCCCCCTAGGCGAGGTCTGGCCCGTCGACCTCGCCGCCCAGCTCGACCGCTTCCACGGGCGTGACGCGCGGCCGGCACTGCGGGCAGCACTGGAGGGGTGGGTGCGGATCGGGCACGTCCCGGACGCGGCCGTGACCCACCTGTCGCTGGCCGAGCAGGAGGCGGCCCAGGGCGACCGCGACGCCGCCCGGCACCACCTCGTCGCCGGTCGCGGGATCGCCGAGCAGTTCGAGGCGCGGCCGCTGCTCGCGCGCGCGGACGCGCTGGCGGAGAGGTGGGCGATCGGCCCGCGCGAGCGTCGTACGGACGGCGTGCTGACCGAGCGCGAGGTCGAGGTGCTCCGGCTGGTCGCCGAGGGCCTGACCAACGGGCAGATCGGCGTGAAGCTCGTCATGTCACCCAAGACGGCGACCGTCCACGTCTCGCACATCCTCGCCAAGCTCGGCGCCGCCAACCGCACCGAGGCGGCAGCCACGGCACGACGGCAGGGACTCCTGGGCTGACGCCCTCTGGCGCGGCATTGTCTAGTGATTTAGTCTACTAAGTCACAGCACCTCGTCCCCGGGAGGGATCGTGCCCCGAGCACCACGCCCCGACTTCCTCGTCATCGGCGCCCCCAAGGCCGGCACCACCGCGCTCCACGCCGCACTCGCGCAGCACCCCGACGTCTTCGTCTCCGACCCGAAGGAGCCGAAGTACTGGCTGTGCGACGGCGCGCCGCCGCCGGCCTGGCGGGGCCCGGGCGACAAGCACTCGCAGCAGGAGTGGATCTGGCGCGCGGACCGCTACTTCCCGCTGTTCGCCCCGGCCGCGCAGCACCAGGCGCGCGGCGAGAGCACGCCGTTCTACCTGTGGAGCCGCGGCGCGCACCGCCGCATCGCAGAGGACCTCCCCGACGTGCGCCTCGTCGCCGTGGTCCGCGACCCGGTCGACCGCGCCTACAGCAACTGGATGCACCTGTGGTCCGACGGCCTCGAGCCGGAGGCCGACTTCGTGTCGGCGTTCGGCCGCGAGGACGAGCGCGTGCGGGCCGGCTGGGCGCCCTTCTGGCGCTACCGCGAGCTCGGGAGGTACGGCGAGCAGCTCGCGCACCTGCACCGCTACGTCGACCCCGAGCGCATCCTCGTCATCCGCTACCGCGACCTCGTCGACGCCCCTGGAGCCACGGTCGACCGGGTGAGCCGGTTCCTCGGGATCCGAGAGGGCCTGGTCGACTCGATCCCCCGCGACAACTCGCGCAGCTTCGTCCCGCCCGGCTGGCGACCCAAGGTGTTCGGGCCGGTCGTGCGCAGCGGAGCGCGGCTCGGGCAGTTCGCGCCACCGCAGGTGTGGCGGGCGATCCACCCGCTGTCGCTGGGCCTGCTCGGCGACCACCGCGACGCGCACCGGCCCCGCCTCGACGCGACCAGCCGGCAGCACCTGATCGAGAGCTACGCGGACGACATCGCGCTGCTCGGCGAGCTCACCGGCCAGGACTTCGGCGACTGGCTCAACCCCGAGAGCCGCGGCTCGTTCGCCCAGCGCTCCGCGACGGTCACCCGCCTCGTCGAGCGCGAGAGCGACCCGACCCCGCCGTCCGGCGAGGCAGACGGAGTGGCCCGCGAGGTCAGCGCACGCAGGTGACGAGGTCGTGCGCGCCGTCGGGGCGCGCGGCCTCGACGTAGTAACGCACGCGGCCGTCCGGCAGCGGCACGGCAGTGGCATAGCGGAACGCGCCGTCGGAGTGCGGGGAGGCGATCGGCGGCTGGTCGAGCCGGGTCAGCGCGGTGCCGTCCCAGGTCGCCACCCCGGTGGTCTCGAACCAGTTGGACTCGGCGTCCGGCCGGCCGTCGTACAGCACCGTGCCGTCCGGCAGCACCGCACTCACCCGCGCGCCGCGGGCGTCCCACCGACCCTCGCGGCCGGCCAGCACCTCGCCGTGGTCCTCCCACGCCAGGCCGTCGACGCTGGTGAGCCGGCGGGTGGTCATCCGGTCCTCGTGGCCGGGCTCGTCGAGGGGGTGGCAGCACAGCCACATCTCGTAGCCGTGGTGGCCCACCGTGATGACAGGGTCCTTGACGCCGGTGTCGCGGTCGCCGTCGTGCACGCGACGTCGTACGCCGTCGGGCAGCCCCTCGACCGTGTCGGCGGACAGGCTGTCCACCCACCAGTGCTTGGAGCCGGGGGTCGCGCAGGACAGGTAGAGCCGCCAGCCGCCCTCGCGCAGCGGCACGAGCACCGGCCGCTCGAAGGACTCGGCGCCGAAGGCCTCGCGCGCCACCTCGGCGACCGGCTCGAAGGTGACGCCGTCGTCGGAGCGGGCGACGACCACCGAGACGCCACGCCCGTCGGTCAGCGGGCGGCGGACCCGCCAGGTCAGCCAGAACACCCCGTCGACCAGCACGGCGCTCGCGGCCCCGGCCCAGTTGCCGGCGCCCGGGCCGGGGGCGGGGACCACGACCTCGACGTCGTCGTAGGTCGGCGGCGCTGATGTCACGGTCGTCATGCGCCCACGATAGTCGACAAGATCACTACAGTTCGAGAGCGCGGCCGGTGACGTCAGCCGGTGACCTCGAACGACGAAGCGCCGCTCGGCGCCGCGTCGCGGGCGGCGACGTCGCGCACCCGCGCGGACGGCGGACCGTGCCGGCACCACTCCACGAGCGCATCGACGGCGTCGTCCTCGCCCTCGGCGTGCACCAGGACAGTGCCGTCCACCTCGTTGCGCACCCAGCCCACGACGCCGAGCTGCCGGGCCCGCTCCTGGGTGTGCCACCGGAATGCCACGCCCTGCACCTGTCCGGTCACCCGCGCCTGGATCGCCTTCATGACCCCATCCTGCCCCTCCCGTCGGGCGGTCCCCCGTGCTGGCACCGGGTGAGAGGCTGGCTCGGATGACCCAGGACGAGCAGGCCGCGCGCCCGAGCGGCGACGAGGCGGCGTACGAGCCGGACCCGCGGCGCTGGCGCGTGCTCGCCGTGTCCCTCGTCGTCGGCTTCATGTCGCTGCTCGACGTCACGATCGTCAACGTCGCCGTGCCGTCCATCCGGGCCGGGCTCGACACCTCCGCCGCGACCATCCAGTGGGTGGTGTCGGGCTACGCGCTGGCCTTCGGCATGACGCTCGTCGCAGGCGGGCGCCTCGGCGACGCCTACGTCCGTCGCCGGATGATGACCATCGGGCTCGTCGGCTTCGTCGTCTCCAGCGCCGCGGTCGGGCTCGCCCCGAACGCGGCAGCCATCGTCCTGGCCCGGCTCGTGCAGGGCGCCAGCGCCGGCCTGCTCACGCCGCAGAACTCCGGGCTCATCCAGCAGCTCTTCCGCGGCGCCGAGCGCGGCCGGGCCTTCGGCATGTTCGGCTTCACCGTGGCCGTCGCGTCGGCCACCGGGCCCCTCATCGGCGGCCTGCTGATCGGCCTCCTCGGCGAGGAGAACGGCTGGCGCTCCCTCTTCCTGATCAACGTGCCGATCGGCTTGGTCGCACTGGTGCTGATCCGCTGGCTGGTGCCCGACAACCACGTTGGCGCCGGCCCCGAGGGCGAGCCGAAGGACTCCCGCATCGACCTGGTCGGGGCGGCACTCCTGGGGCTGGCCGTGCTGGCCGTGCTGTTCCCGCTGATCAGCCTCGAGGGCGGCGCCGGGCGGCCGCTGCTCGTGCTGCTGGCCTTCCCGCCACTGGCATGGGCGTTCGTGCGGTGGGAGGCGCGGACCGTCCGGCTCGACCGGCCGCCGCTGCTCGACGTGTCGTTGCTGCGCGGGCTGCCCGGCTACGCCAACGGCCTGCTCGTCGGCACCCTCTACTTCACCGGCTTCACCGGCATCTTCCTGGTGCTCTCGGTGCACCTGCAGGAGGGCGAGGGCTTCTCACCGCTCCAGGCCGCCTTGCTCATGACGCCGTTCGCCGTCGGCGCCGCCACCACCTCGCCCCTCGCCGGCCGGCTCGTCGGCCAGCTCGGACGACGGGTCACCCTCGTCGCGCTCGGGGTGATGATGACCGGCACCGCGCTCGCGGCCTGGCTGGTGACCTCGCCGACCGACACCCTGTGGTGGACGCTCGCGCCCGCGATGTTCCTCGCCGGCATCGGCGGCGGCGGCGTGATCTCGCCCAACTTCACCCTGTCGCTGGCCGAGGTGCCGCCCGCGATGGGCGGGGCGGCCGGCGGCGCGCTCCAGACCGGCCAGCGGATCGGGTCGGCCCTCGGCGCCGCGCTGCTGATGACCGTCTACCAGGCTGTCGGCACCGCGACCTCGGCGCCGGTCGCGGCCCGCGCGGCCCTCCTCGCGGCCCTCGCCGTGCTGTCGCTCGCCTTCGCCGCCGCCGTCCGCTCGTGGCGGCTCGGCGACTGACGTACACCGTGCAGGCAGTTCGGCCGCACGAAGGCTGCGCTGAGCGTGCCGACGGGCGGACGAACCGCGAACTGCCTGCGTGGTGTCAGAGGATCGCGCCCGGCGAGTACGACGCCGCGGCGGGGTGGTGGGCCGCGAGCGCCTCGACCCGGGCGACGACCGCGCGGGTCTGGGCGACGGCAGCGCCGGTGAACTCGATCGGGTCGGCGACGAGCGCGTCGATCTGGTCCCTCGTGAGCCCGAGCCGCTCGTCGGCGGCGAGCTTGGCGAACACGTCGTTGTCGGCCTGGCCGGCGCGCATCGCGAGCGCGGTGCCGACGGCCGCCTCCTTGATCGCCTCGTGAGCGGCCTCGCGGCCGACGCCGTTGCGGACCGCCGCCATCAGCACCTTGGTCGTGGTGAGGAAAGGCAGGTAGCGGTCGAGCTCGCGCTGGATGACGGCCGGGAACGCGCCGAACTCGTCGAGCACGGTGAGGAAGGTCTGGAAGAGCCCGTCGGTGGCGAAGAACGCGTCTGGCAGCGCGACGCGGCGCACGACCGAGCACGAGACGTCGCCCTCGTTCCACTGGTCGCCGGCGAGCTCGCTGACCATCGAGAGGTGGCCGCGGACGATGACGGCGAGGCCGTTGACGCGCTCGCACGAGCGCGTGTTCATCTTGTGGGGCATCGCCGACGAGCCGACCTGGCCCTCCTTGAACCCCTCGGTCACCAGCTCGTGGCCGGCCATCAGCCGCACGGTGGTGGCGAGGTTGGACGGGCCGCTGACCAGCTGCACCAGCGCGGAGACGACCTCGAAGTCGAGCGAGCGGGGGTAGACCTGGCCGACGCTGGTCAGCACCTGCTCGAAGCCCAAGTGGCGCGCGACCCGCTCCTCGAGCTCCTCGAGCCGGGAGGCGTCGCCGTCGAGCAGGTCGAGCATGTCCTGGGCGGTGCCCATCGGCCCCTTGATGCCCCGCAGCGGGTAGCGCGCGAGGAGCTCCTCGATCCTCTGGACCGCGATCAGCATCTCGTCGGCGATCGTGGCGAAGCGCTTGCCGAGGGTGGTGGCCTGGGCGGCGACGTTGTGCGAGCGGCCGGCCATCACGGTGGCCTCGTGCTCGGCGGCGAGCCGGCCGAGGCGGACCAGCGTGGCGACGGCGCGGTCGCGCAACACCTCGAGCGAGCGGCGTACCTGCAGCTGCTCGACGTTCTCGGTGAGGTCGCGCGAGGTCATCCCCTTGTGGATGTGCTCGTGACCGGCGAGGGCGGAGAACTCCTCGATGCGGGCCTTGACGTCGTGGCGGGTGACCCGCTCGCGTGCGGCGATCGAGTCGAGGTCGACCTTGTCGACGACCGACTCGTAGGCCTCGACGACGCCGTCGGGCACGGCGATGCCGAGGTCGCGCTGGGCCTTGAGCACCGCGATCCAGAGCTGTCGCTCGAGGACGATCTTGTGCTCGGGCGACCAGATCTCGGCGAGATCGGCGCCGGCATAGCGGGTGGCCAGGACGTTGGGGACGGTCACGTCCCGATTGTCCCATCCGCGGGGGTCCAGCCGTCCCACGGTGCCCACCAGCGGACGTCGCGCTCGAGGAGGTCCGCGACCTCCGCGGCCGCTGCGAGCGTCGCGTGGAGCTCGTGCTGCGTGATCCGGCCGGACGCCAGGCACGGGGCCAGGTGCTGCACGTCCTTCCAGCGCCACGCGCCGTCCGGATCGATGACGACGTCGAGCTGGAGGTCGTTGACGTCGACCCCGTCGGCGGTGCGCACGACCGGGGTCTCGAAGTTGACGTACCAGGACAGGAAGGCGCCGTCGGAGGCGAAGAACTTCCAGACGGAGTACCAGTCGCCGGTGCGTCGCAGCTTCAGCACGTTGGTGCCGGTCCAGGCCTCGAGGTGGCCCCACGGGTGCGGCACCGGGTGCGCGGGGAAGGCCATCGGCGTCCCGTCTACCTTGACCGTCGCGAGCACCACGCCGTCGTCACCGACCACGCGCTCGTCCCACGACGCCCACTCGGCACCGTGCAGCACCTCGCGCACCCGCATGTCGGACCCGACCGCGAACGGCTCAGTCACGGGACGCGGCACCCTCGACCACCCCGAGCGGCTCGGCGGCGATGTCACGGCGCCACTGGGCGCCCGGGAAGCTGATGGTCGAGATGCCCTCGTACGCCTTGGCGCGGGCGTCGGCGACGTCGGCGCCGGTCGCCCGGACGGCGAGCACCCGGCCACCGGCCGTCACCAACCCGGCGTCGGTCCGTGCGGTGCCGGCGTGGATCACGTCGACGTCGTCCTCGACGGCCAGGGTCTCGGTGCCGACGACGACGTCGCCCGTGCTGGAACCCTCGGGGTAGCCCGCACTCGCCATCACCACCGACACCGCGGCTCCGTCGGCGAAGGTCGGCTCGGGCACCGCGGAGAGGTCACCGTCGGCGGCGGCGCGCAGCAGGGTGCCGAGCGGTGAGGTCAGCAGGGCGAGCACCGGCTGCACGTCGGGGTCGCCGAAGCGGCAGTTGAACTCGATGACCTTCGGGCCGGCAGCGGTCAGCGCGAGCCCGACGTAGAGGCAGCCGACGAACGGCGCACCGCGCTGCTGCATCTCCGCCAGCGTCGGCGCGACGACGTCGGCCATCACGGTGTCCACGACGCCGTCGGGCAGCCAGGTCAGCGGGGCGTAGGAGCCCATGCCGCCCGTGTTGGGTCCGAGACCGCCGTCGAAGATGCGCTTGAAGTCCTGCGCCGGCAGCAGCGGTCGTCCCACGGTGCCGTCGCAGACGACGAAGATCGAGAACTCCGGTCCGTCGAGGAACTCCTCCACGACGACGCGGCCGCACCCGGCGGCGTGGGCCAGCGCCTCGTCGCGGTCAGTCGTCACGACGACGCCCTTGCCCGCCGCGAGCGCGTCGTCCTTGACGACGTACGGCGCCCCGAAGGCGTCGAGGGCCGCGGCGACCTCGTCCGGCGTCGTGCAGGTGCGGGAGCCGGCGGTCGGCACGCCGGCGGCCGCCATGACCTCCTTGGAGAAGGCCTTGGACCCCTCGAGGCGGGCGGCGTCGCGGGACGGGCCGAACACCGCGATCCCCGCTGCGCGGACGGCGTCCGCGACGCCTGCGACCAGCGGGGCCTCGGGACCGACGACCACCAGCTCGGCGCCGATCGACGTGGCGAGGGCGGCGACGGCCGGGCCGTCCATCGGGTCGACAGGATGCAGGGTGGCCACCTCGCCGATGCCGGGGTTGCCCGGGGCGGCGTGCACCTCGGTCACCGCGGGATCGGCGTCGAGGGCGAGCGCGAGGGCGTGCTCGCGGCCGCCGGTGCCGACGACGAGGGTCTTCACCCGTGGACCACCACGGTCTGCTCGCGGCCCGGTCCCACCCCGACGCCCCAGATCTTCGCGCCCGACATCTCCTCGAGCGCCTGGACGTAGGCCTGGGCGTTCTTGGGGAGGTCGTCGAAGGAGCGGCAGCCGGAGATGTCGCTCTTCCAGCCGTCGAAGAACTCGTAGACCGGCTTCGCGTGGTGGAACTCGGTCTGCGTCATCGGCATCTCGTCGACCCGCTCGCCGTCGATCTCGTAGGCCACGCACACCGGGATGCGGTCCCACGCGCCGAGGATGTCGAGCTTGGTGAGGAAGAGCTCGGTGAGGCCGTTGACGCGGCTGGCGTAGCGGGCGACCACGGCGTCGTACCAGCCGCAGCGACGGGTGCGACCGGTGGAGACGCCGATCTCCCCTCCGAGCGTCTGCAGCTGGACGCCGTCCTCGTCGAAGAGCTCGGTGGGGAACGGGCCGGAGCCGACGCGCGTCGTGTAGGCCTTGATCACGCCGATGACCC
This sequence comes from Nocardioides sp. Soil_C_8, assembly GCF_057656315.1. Classification (NCBI taxonomy): domain Bacteria; kingdom Bacillati; phylum Actinomycetota; class Actinomycetes; order Propionibacteriales; family Nocardioidaceae; genus Nocardioides; species Nocardioides sp. Soil_C_8. The sequence goes on along the minus strand of NZ_JBDGKQ010000005.1, from coordinate 100,351 downwards.
GGTCGATCCGGGTGGGCCCGATGCCGGCGCCGACGCAGACACCGCCGGCGACCGGGTTGGAGGACGTGACGAAGGGGTAGGTCCCGTGGTCGACGTCGAGCATGGTGGCCTGGGCGCCCTCGAAGAGCACTGTCTGGCCGGCGTCGAGCGCCCGGTTGAGCAGCAGCGAGGTGTCGCACACCATCGGCTGGAGCCGGTCGGCGTAGGACAGCAGCTCCTCGACGACCGCGTCGACCTCGATGGCACGCCGGTTGTAGACCTTGGTGAGGAGGTGGTTGCGCACGTCGAGGGCGGCGTCGATCTTCTCGCGCAGGATCTTCTCGTCGAAGAGGTCGGCGATCCGCACGCCGACGCGGTTGATCTTGTCGGCGTAGGCCGGGCCGATGCCGCGGCCGGTGGTGCCGATCTGGTTCTTGCCGAGGAAGCGCTCGGTGACCTTGTCGATCGTGGCGTGGTAGCTCGCGATCACATGGGCGTTGGCGCTCACCTTGAGGTCGGCCACCTCCACGCCGCGAGCGACGAGGCCGTCCAGCTCGCGGAACAGCGCCTCCGGCGAGACCACGACGCCGTTGGCGATCACGGAGGTGGCGCCGGGCGTGAGGATTCCGCTCGGCAGCAGGTGGGTGGCGTACTTCTCGCCGTTGACCACGATGGTGTGGCCGGCGTTGTGGCCGCCGCTGGTGCGGACCACGAAGTCGATGGGGTCCGTGGTGGCCAGCAGGTCGGTGGCCTTGCCCTTGCCCTCGTCGCCCCACTGGGCGCCGAGCACGACGATCGCGGGCATCTCAGCCCTCCTCTGTCATTCGGCAGAAAGAAAACAGCTCCGGCACAAGGCACCGGAGCTCTTGCGACGCCACGTTACCGCACCCCGGACCGCATCCCCGACCGTCGGCTAGGGTCCGGACGTGCGCTCCCTGCTGGTCATCACCAACGCCGACGCCGGCACCTCCGACGAGGAGCGGCTCGCCGAGGCCCTCGTCGTCCTCCGGGAGAAGGCCTCGGTCGAGGTCGCCAAGACCTCCAACCCCGGCGAGCTCGACGGGGTCCTCCACCGCGCCGGCGGTCGTACGGTCGTGGTGGCCGGCGGCGACGGCAGCCTGCACGCCGTCGTGACGGCACTGCACAAGCGCCGCGAGCTCGACCAGACGACCCTCGCGCTCCTCCCGATGGGCACCGGCAACGACTTCGCGCGCGGCAACGACATCCCGCTGGAGATCGAGGACGCGGCGCAGCTCGTGCTGTCCGGCGAGCCCCGCCAGGTCGACCTCATCGTCGACGAGACCGGCAACGTCGTGGTCAACAACGTGCACGTCGGGGTCGGCGCGCAGGCCAGCCGCAAGGGCGCGAAGTGGAAGACCCGGCTGGGCGCCGTCGGCGTCGGCAAGGTCAACCTCGGCAAGCTGGGCTACCCGATCGGCGCCGCGCTCTCCGCCTTCCACCCGCCCAACTGGCGCCTGCGCGTCGAGCTCGACGGCGACGTGGTCAACGACGTCGACCGGCCGGTGTTGATGGTGGCCATCGGCAACGGCGGCAACGTCGGCGGCGGCACCGAGCTCAACCCCGACGCCGACACCGAGGACGGGCTGCTCGACGTGATGATCAGCCGCGCCGTGAAGCCGAGCGCCAAGCTCGGCTACGTCCTGCGGCTGCGCAAGGGCGAGCACGACGAGCGCGACGACGTGGTCACCCTGCGCGGTACGTCGGTGAAGGTGAGCGGCGACGAGTTCTGGCTCTCCGCCGACGGCGAGATCTCCGGGCCCGAGCGCAGCCGCAGCTGGCGCCTCGAGCGGGCGGCGTACACCATGATCCTGCCGCGCTGACCGTCACAGCCAGCCGCGGCGGACCGCCTCGACGCCCGCCTGGAAGCGGGTGTCCACGCCGAGCTCGGTCATGAGGCCCGCGATGCGTCGCCGGACGGTGCGCAGGCCGATGCCGAGCTTGCGGGCGATGACCTCGTCGGTGGCCCCCGCCATCAGCTGCTCGAGCAGGAACTGTCTCCCGTCCGGGCTCACCCGGCCGGCCTCGAGCTCGGGCACCGGCGCGGCGCGGTCCCACAGCGACTCGAACCACATCGTCAGCGCCGCCACGATCGAGCGCTGACGCACGTGCACCCGCGGCTCGTCGGTGAAGCCGATGGGCTCGGGGATCACGGCGTGGCTGTCGCCGAAGATGAACAACCGGGTGGGCACCTCGGAGATGATCCGCACCTGCTCCCCCAACCCGGCCCGCACACGGAGGGCGTCGGGCGCCTCCGTCACCGCGCGCGCGGGATAGATCGCGCGGGAGCGGCGACCGGTGGCCATCGCCTCGGCGAGCAGCTCGCTGACCTGGGACTCGCGCGGCATGGCCCAGGCGTCGGGGCGCAGCCACAGCATGTCGCCCCGGCTGGTGCGCAGCATCAGCTGCAGCAGCTCCAGCGGGTTGCCGCCCGAGCTCAGCTCGCCGTCGAGCGGGTGGACCTCGGTGACGTGGCGCGGGTCGGGGCGCGTCGTCGAGGCCACGAGGTGCGGCACAGCGCTCGAGAGCTGGGCCAGCATGGCCGCCGACGACGCCGCCGAGCGCGCCTGGCGCAGCACCAGCTCGGAGACCGCGTCGGCCAGGGGCGGCACCACGATCCGCTCGTCCGACACCACGACCAGCCCGCGCTCGACCAGCGGGGCGAGGCTGCGCACCAGCTGGTCGGGCCGCTCCTGCACCAGCTGCGCGACCCCGACGACGGTGTGCCCGGACACCGGGGCCAGCCGGAAGTAGAGCTGCTCGGTCCTGCGGTCGAGGCCGAGGGCCGCTAGGGCAGAGGACGGGTCGCCGGGCATGGTGGCAGTTTAGTGCCATCGGCACTCATGATCCGCGTGGCAACGAACGGCCAGTCGATACTGTCCTCGCCGGCCGCCGCGGGGGTGTGCGGCTGGCCCGCTCCTCGGAGCACGGCGTCGGAGCCGCCACGGGGGTCGGCTCCGGCGCCATACGGCGTCCCTTAGCCTTGCGCGCATGGCGCGAGGACGGCAACAGGGTGATCCGGTCGACTGGGTGACGCGCGCGGCGGACGACGCCGTACGCCACGCGGGCGAGGGCAACCTCGTGACCGTCGCGTCCGGTGCGTCCCCGAGCGGGCCGATCCACCTGGGCAACCTGCGCGAGTTCATCACCCCGCACTTCGTGGCCGAGGAGCTGCGGCGCCGCGGCGTCCCGGTCCGCCACCTCCACTCGTGGGACGACTTCGACCGGTTCCGCAAGGTGCCCGCCGGCGTGCCGGCCGAGTGGGCCGACCACATCGGGCGCCCGCTGACCGCCGTGCCCGACCCCTGGGAGTGCCACCCCAGCTGGGCCGACCACTTCAAGGCACCCCTCCAGGAGTCGCTGCGCGAGCTGGGCGTCGAGATGGAGGAGATCTCGCAGACGCAGATGTACACCTCCGGCGCCTACCGCGAGCAGGTCCTCGAGGCCGTCTCCCGGCGTGACGAGATCGAGGCGGTCCTGGCCAAGCACCGCACCAAGAAGGTCGCCCCCGCCGAGGACGCGTCCGAGCAGGAGGCCGCCGACCTCGCTGACTCGGTCGCCAACGAGGACGACGAGGAGGGCGACCCCACCGCGGCCTCCTCGGCCGACGCGATCGCCCGCTTCCCCTACCGCCCCTACTGCCGCCAGTGCGGGCGCGACACCGTCACCACGACGGCGTACGACGACGCCACCACGACGCTGTCCTACACCTGCTCCTCGTGCGGCTTCGAGGGCACGACCGACCTGTCCACCGACACCGACGGCAAGCTCGTCTGGAAGGTCGACTGGCCGATGCGGTGGGCCTACGAGAAGGTCGACTTCGAGCCCGCCGGCCGCGACCACATGACTCCCGGCTCGTCCTACACCGTCGGCACCGAGATCGTGTCGTCGATCTTCGACTGGAAGGCGCCCGCCCGGGTCATCTACGCGTTCGTCGGCTTCGCCGGCGTGCAGAAGATGTCGTCGTCGGCCGGTGGCGTGCCCACGGCCACCGACGCGCTGCGCATCCTCGAGTCGCCGATGCTGCGCTGGCTCTACGTCCGCCGAGCGCCCACCCAGGCCTTCGACATCGACTTCGGCGCCTCCGTCGTGCGGCTCTACGACGAGTGGGACGCACTGGGCCGCAAGGCCGCCGACCCGACCAGGGCCGACGTCGCGACGCTCGCGTGGCACCGCGCGTCCGAGACGGCGTCCGCCGGCCGCCTGCCCACCCCGGCGGTCCCGGTCCCCTTCCGGGCCCTGTCGTCGGTCGCCGACGTGACGGCGGGGTCGGCCGACCTCATCTCGCGCATCATCGAGTCGTCGGGCTACGCCCACGACTCCGTCGCCGACCTCGAGCCGCGGCTGTCCAAGGCGATGCAGTGGACCGCCGAGCACGTGCCCGCCGACGAGCGCACCACGGTGCGCGAGGCTCCGGACACCGAGCGGCTGTCCTCGCTCAGCGAGGACGAGGAGCTGTGGCTGCGGATCTTCCTCGACCGGCTGCCCGACGACGGCGACCTCGACGCCGTCACGTCGGTCGTCTACGGCACGCCCAAGGTCGCCCGCGGCCTCGGGTTCGACGACGCCCCCACCGACCAGGTGAAGGCGGACCAGAAGGACTTCTTCCGGCTGCTCTACAACCTCCTGGTCGACGCCGACCGCGGCCCGCGCCTGCCCACCCTCGTGCTGGCCCTCGGACCGGCGAAGGTGCGGCAGCTGCTCGGCGCCTGAGCCGGCTTCCGGAAATTCGGGTAAGTCCCTCTACCGTCGCTTGCCCTCCGCCGAGGGGTGGTGCCATGCAGGAAAGGCACCAACCCCCGGAGGACTGTCATGCTCACCAACGCACTCGGCTCGGTCCGGCGCGGTGTCCCGGCGATCGCCATCGCCGGCACCCTCGTCGTCGCCGCGGCCACCAGCGGCGCCACCGCCGCCCTCGTCATCACCGGCAACGACATCGAGAACGGCACGGTGACCACCAAGGACATCAAGAAGAACAACCTGACGTCCAAGGTCATCAAGAACGGCACACTCAAGAAGGAGGACCTCTCATCGGGCGCCGTCTCGTCGCTTCGCGGCGCAACCGGTCCGGCCGGCCCCACCGGCGCGCCTGGCATCTCCGGCTACCAGATCGTGACGGAGACCAAGTCGCTGCCTCCGATGTCGACCACCGAGGCGTCAGCCACGTGTCCCGCGGGCAAGCGGGTGCTGAGCGCGGTCGGGTGGCTCACGACCACGTACGAGGGCGCGGCGGTCAACATCGGCGCGACCAGCGCCACGGCCGCCGCCTTCAACAGGAACGAGCTGGCCACTGCCACGCTGACCATCCAGGTGGTCTGCGCGTTCGTCAGCTGACCTGTCGCGGTGGCCGCGTCAGCGGCGGAAGCCGACCGGGTCGCCGAGGTAGTGCTCGAGGTCGGCGCGCACGGCGTCGCTGATGGTCCACGCCGACTGGGCGTGGTGGTCCCAGAGCACGTTGACGCACTCCCAGACAGCTGCCGGGCCGCCGCCCGCCTCGACCCGGAGCTCGGCCGCGACGGTGAAGGACGAGCGGCCGATCCGGGAGACCCACAGCGAGGCGAGGAACGGCTGGTAGGGAACGAACCGCATCTCGGAGTGGTACTCGATCGTCTGCGAGGCGACGAGCTCGGAGACGTCCGGGGCGGCGCCGTGGAGCAGCCCCGTCGCCCCGGCGGGGAGGCCCGGCAGGCGGGCGAAGCGGAGGAACTCGTAGCGCGCCTCGTCGAGCACCCGGACCGCCTCGACGTTGTCCACGTGACCGGCGAGGTTGATGTCGCGGTAGCGCGCCTGGATCTCGGTCGTGAAGGTCTGGGCCATGGGAGAAGTCTCTCGGACCCCCACCTAGGGTTGGCCCATGACCTCCGGTTCCTTCGGCGGCGACCTGATGGCCGGTCCCCCGCCCACCCACCTGCCCGCCGACCCCGCCGACGCCGAGCTCGCCGGGGGCGACGCCCCTGCGGCCGTCGTACGCCGCCACCCGGACTCCCCTGCCGCCTGGGCCGCCCTGGCACAGCAGGCCCAGGAGGCCGGTGCCGACGACGTGACCGTCTACGCCTACGCCCGCGTCGGCTACCACCGCTCGCTCGACCGGCTCCGACGCAACGGCTGGAAGGGCCACGGCCCGGTGCCGTGGGAGCACGAGCCCAACCGCGGCTTCCTGCGCTCCCTCGCGCTCCTCGCGCTGGCCGCCCGGGCGATCGGCGAGACCGACGAGTGGGAGCGCTGCTCGACCTTCCTGCGCGACTCCAGCCCCACCGCGGCCGACGAGCTGCTGGGCTGACGCCCGACCGTTCGTCGCCCCAGACCGACCGCTGGTCGCGACACCCCGAGGGAGGGGTGACGGTCGTCACCGCGCGAGTAAGGTCGCGCGGGTGAAATCCGGGAATCCATCACCTCAGTCGCGCCCTGAAGACCCGGGCGTCCCCCCGACCGACAAGGGCAAGATGGCGCTCGCCGCCGTCCTGCTCGCGATCCCGATCGTGGTGCTCCTCTGGGTGCCCCACTACGCCAAGGAGGACCCGAAGCTCTTCGGGTTCCCCTTCTTCTTCTGGTACCAGTTCCTCTGGGTGTTCCTCTGCTCGGCCCTGACCTACACCGCCTTCCGGCTCACCCTCTCGGCCCGCGGCAAGACCACGCACAAGGTGGGTGAGGACCGATGACCCCCCACCTCACCGTCATGGCGTCCGACACGAGCGGCGTCAACTGGGTCGCCCTCACCGTCCTGATCGCGCTCTTCGCCCTCGTCACCGTGGCCGGCTTCATGGCCACCCGCTTCAAGCAGGCCGACTCGATGGAGTCCCTGGAGGAGTGGGGCCTCGGCGGCCGGAAGTTCGGCACCTGGATCACGTGGTTCCTGCTCGGCGGCGACCTCTACACGGCGTACACCTTCGTCGCCGTCCCGGCTGCGATGTTCGCCACGGGTGCGGTCGCCGGCTTCTTCGCCGTGCCCTACACGATCATCCTCTACCCGATCATCTTCATCTTCATGGCGCGGCTGTGGTCGGTGAGCCACCGCCACGGCTACGTCACCCCGGCCGACTTCGTCCGCGGCCGGTACGACGACCGCGGGCTGTCGCTGGCCGTCGCGGTCACCGGCTTCGTGGCCACCATGCCCTACATCGCGCTGCAGCTCGTGGGCATCCAGGCGGTGCTCGAGGTGGCCGGGCTGGGCGGCGGCGACAACATCATCGCCAAGGACGCACCGCTGTTCATCGCCTTCGCGGTGCTGGCGGCGTACACCTACTCCAGCGGCCTGCGGGCCCCGGCGGTCATCGCGTTCGTCAAGGACATCCTCATCTACCTCGTCATCATCGTCGCGGTGATCTACCTGCCCGGGCAGGTCGGCGGCTGGGACGCGATCTTCGGCGCGGCCGAGGACAAGATGGCCACGACCAACGCCGCCTCGGTCGAGGCCGGTCTCCCGCCGACGGCGTCGTTCATCCCCGGCTCGGCGGCGTTCTGGGCGTACGCGACCCTGGCCCTCGGCTCGGCGATGGCGCTGTTCATGTACCCCCACTCGGTCACGGCGTCGCTGTCGTCCAACTCGCGCAACACGATCCGCCGCAACGCCTCGATCCTGCCGGCGTACTCCTTCGTGCTCGGCCTGCTGGCCCTGCTCGGGTGGGTCGCCATCGCCGCCGGCACGCAGCCGATCGGGCTGGACGGCGAGCCCAACGCGCAGCTGGTGATCCCGCAGCTGTTCGAGGACATGTTCCCGTCGTGGTTCGCGGGCGTCGCCTTCGCCGCGATCGCGATCGGCGCCCTGGTGCCGGCCGCGATCATGTCGATCGCCGCGGCCAACACCTTCAGCCGCAACATCTACAAGGAGTGGATCAACAAGACCGCCACCCCGGCGCAGGAGGCGAAGGTCTCCAAGCTGATGTCGCTGGTGGTGAAGGCGTTCGCGCTGATCTTCGTGCTCACGCTCGACAAGCAGAACGCCATCAACTTCCAGCTCCTCGGCGGCATCTGGATCCTGCAGACGTTCCCGGCCATCGTGTTCAGCCTCTTCACGCGCTGGTTCCACCGCTACGGGCTGCTGCTCGGGTGGGCGGCCGGCATGGTCTACGGCACGATCGAGGCCTACAACGTCGTCAACCCCGTCACCGGCAAGCACTTCGGCGGCTCGACGGCGCTCATCCCGGGCCTGGAGAAGATGGGCTACATCGCGGTGACCGCGTTCGTGCTCAACGTGGTCGTCGCCGTCGTCGTGACGGCGGTCCTGAAGGCGACCAACGTGTCCAACGGGCGCGACGAGACGATCCCGTTCGACTACTTCGCCGACGCCGACGACCCGCGGGTGCAGAAGGACCTCGCGGAGCACGGCAGCCACGACTCGCCCTACGGCGACGCGGACGACATCCCCGGCAACGCAGGGGCGCGCTAGCGGCGTACGCCACCCACCACCGCCCGAGCGGTGCGTGAGGAGGACCTCCGGCACACGGAACCCTCCTCGCGCACCGCTCGTGGCACGTCCGGGGGTGCGGAATCGATGTCGGCCCCGCGGTGTTCACTGGGATCGTGACTGCACCGACTCGGGCCGAGGCGCCCACCGACGAGACGCACGCGTGGCCGGCCCTCTGGGCCCTGTGCATCGGGTTCTTCATGATCCTGGTCGACACCACGATCGTCAGCGTCGCCACCCCGGCGATCATCGAGGACCTCCAGGCCGGGGTGAACGAGGTCGTGTGGGTGACGAGCGCCTACCTTCTTGCCTACGCCGTCCCGGTGCTGATCACCGGGCGGCTCGGTGACCGCTACGGCCCGAAGAACCTCTACCTCGTCGGGCTGACGGTCTTCACCGTCGCCTCGCTGGCGTGCGGCCTGACGACGACGATCGAGGGCCTGATCGCGGCGCGGGTGGCGCAGGGCCTCGGCGCGGCGATGATGACTCCGCAGACCATGGCGGTCATCACCCGCATCTTCCCGATCGAGCGACGCGGCTCGGCGATGGCGCTGTGGGGGGCCGTCGCCGGCGCCGCCACGCTGGTCGGCCCGATCCTGGGCGGCGTGCTGGTCGACAGCCTCGGCTGGGAGTGGATCTTCTTCGTCAACGTCCCGGTCGGCGTCGTCGCCTTCGTCCTCGCCTGGCGGCTCGTGCCTCGCCTCGAGACCAACCAGCACCGCTTCGACTGGCTCGGCGTCGCGCTGAGCGGGGTCGGCATGTTCCTGCTCGTCTTCGGCATCCAGGAGGGCGAGCAGTACGACTGGTCGACCATCACCGGACCGATCACCGTGTGGCACCTCATCATCGGCGGCGTCGTTGTCCTCGCCGCCTTCGTGTGGTGGCAGCACCGCAACCGCAACGAGCCGCTCGTGCCGCTGAGCCTGTTCGAGGACCGCAACTTCTCGGTGTCCAACCTCGCCATCACGACCGTCTCGTTCGCCTTCACGGCGATGGGGTTCCCGCTCATGCTGTGGGCGCAGCTGGTCCGCGGCTACTCCCCGACCGAGGCCGGCCTCGTGCTGGCGCCGATGGCGATCGTGTCGATCGTCCTCGCGCCCGTGGCGGGGCGCCTGACCGACCGGCTGCACCCGCGAGTCCTGACGCTCGGCGGCTTCGCGGCGCTCGGCGTCGCGCTGCTGGTGCTCAGCCTCGTCCTCGCTCCCGACACGCCGCTGTGGGTGCTGGTGCTGGTGTTCTCCCTCATGGGCGTGGGCAGCTCGTTCCTCTGGGGCCCGCTCGCCACGACGGCCAACCGCAACCTCCCCCCGCAGCGCGCGGGCGCCGGGTCGGGGGTCTACAACGCGACGCGCCAGGTCGGGGCCGTGCTGGGCTCGGCCGCGATCGCCGTGCTCATCGACGCCCGCCTGGTCGCCAACGGGCTGGCCTTCTCCCCGTCCGAGGGGTCGGCCGGCGGCGGGGCGCTGCCCGCGCAGGTGGCCGGGCCCTTCACCGACGCGATGGCGCAGTCGCTGCTGCTGCTCCCGGCGGTGCTGCTGCTCGGCCTGGTCGCGGTGTGCTTCTTCGAGCGGCCGCGCCACTTCGGCGCCCGCCCGGGCGCGCGCGAGCAGGAGCCGGCCGCCGCGGCGGGCCCGGCTGCCTGAGCCCCTTGTCGTACGCAGGAACCCGCGAAGCACCGAGCGGTGCGTGAGCCACGTTTCCCGCCGTGGGAACGTGGCTCACGCACCGCTCACACGATGATCAGTTGCCGAGCGAGGTCCCCGCGGACCGGAGGTTCTGGCAGGCCTCGACGATGCGCTCGGCCATGCCGGCCTCGGCGGCCTTGCCCCACGCGCGCGGGTCGTACTGCTTCTTGTTGCCGACCTCGCCGTCGACCTTCAGCACGCCGTCGTAGTGGGCGAACATGTGCGCCGCGACGGGGCGGGTGAAGGCGTACTGGGTGTCGGTGTCGACGTTCATCTTCACCACGCCGAAGTCGACAGCGTCGCTGATCTCCTGGGCGGTCGAGCCCGAGCCGCCGTGGAAGACGAGGTCGAAGGGTCGCGCGTCGGAGCCGAGCCCGAGCTCCGAGGCGGCGGCCTCCTGGGCGGACTTGAGGATCTCGGGGCGCAGCTTGACGTTGCCGGGCTTGTAGACGCCGTGCACGTTGCCGAAGGTCAGGGCGGTCATGTAGCGACCGCGGTCGCCGGCACCGAGGGCCTTGATGGTGGCGATGGCGTCCTCGGGGGTGGTGTAGAGCTGGTCGTTGATCTCGTTGGCGACGCCGTCCTCCTCGCCACCGACGACGCCCACCTCGATCTCGAGCACGACGTTGGCCGCGGCGCACTTGGCCAGCAGCTCCTCGGCGATCGTGAGGTTCTCGTCGAGGGGAACCGCCGAGCCGTCCCACATGTGCGACTGGAACAGCGGCGCCTCACCGCGGGCCACGCGCTCGGCCGAGATGTCGAGCAGCGGGCGGACGAAGCCGTCGAGCTTGTCCTTGGGGCAGTGGTCGGTGTGGAGCGCGATGTTGACCGGGTAGTTCTTCGCCACCTCGGCGGCGTAGGCGGCGAACGCGACGGAACCGGTCACCATGTCCTTGACCGAGGGGCCGGAGAGGTACTCCGCGCCCCCGGTCGAGACCTGGATGATGCCGTCGGAGCCGGCGTCGGCGAAGCCCTTGAGCGCGGCGTTCAGGGTCTGGGAGGACGACACGTTGATGGCCGGGTAGGCGAAGGACTTCTCCTTCGCGGCGTCCAGCATCTGGGCGTACACCTCGGGAGTGGCGATGGGCATCTCTGGATCTCCTCTGAAGCGGTCAGGCAGGCGCCCTCAACCCTAGTGGCTACCCATGAGTCCGCCCCGGGCCGACCGGTCGTCTCACGACCTGGCCCACGGGCGTGACAACCGGTGCGGCCTCCGCCCCGTCTTCCCGGGTGGAACACTCACCGCAGGGGGACGCAGCATGAGCACCGACATCGACTGGCAGCACGAGCTGGACAGCTCGTTCGGCGCCGGGCACGACGTGCCGCCCGGGCACTACGTCGCTGCGGGACGCAAGGCCGTACGCCGCCGGCGCGCGACCGCCGCCGTCCTCGCGGCCGCACTGGTGATCGGCGGGGGCACCGCGTGGGCGGTCGCGCCCGGCGCCACCACGCGGTCGGACGCTCCGATCGCGGACGAGCGAGCCGACAGCACCCAGCGCGAGATCGCCTCGCCCGACGTCGCCTCGGAGAAGCTGGCACGCGAGCGCAAGCTGGAGCGGATGAGGCGACAGGCCGCGAAGCCCGACTTCCTCGGCGAGCCGGCGACCCTCGACGCCGACGGCCTCGTGCTCGCGCCCGGAGCCGGCCCCGTGCTGGATCGCGTCCCGAACCCGATGGGCTACACAGCGGCGCAGGGACAGTCGCTCGGCATCCGGGTGATGTTCGAGGGCCGGGAGAAGTACTCGCTCCTCACCCGCTACTCCGACGGCGGCACCTCGGTGGGCACGAACGACGCCACCGGCGACTTCGCCGGCTGGCTCGCAGGCCGGGTGGCGAGCCAACGCACCCTGGACGTCGCCAACGGTGTGTTCCGCGCACCGGCCACCACCGGCACCGACCCGTCGCGCTGGCTCCGCCTGCAGCCCGACGGCGACGTCGTGGCCGGCAAGGAGGCCGTCCTCCTCGAGGAGCGGGCCACCGCGGACCTGGGCGACTTCGCCCTGGGGGCCGACCGCACTGCCGCGGTACGGGTGCTGGTCGACGAGGTCGCGCGGTTCGCCGCCTACCGCGTCGTGGACGGCAGCCTCGAGGTCGTCGCGGCACCCGGTTCCTTCGACTCGATGAACGCGTTCATCGACTGGGCCCGCGAGCAGTACGCCTCGGACGAGGGCATGCGATGAGGGCCGCCGACCGCGACGCGGCGTTCAGCGAGTTCGTCGCCGCCCGGCAGGCCCACCTGCGCCGGATCGCGTACGCCCTGTGCGGCGACTGGCACCGAGCCGACGACCTGCTCCAGACCGCGCTCACCAAGCTCTACGTCGCGTGGCCCCGCATCCGCACGCAGGGGGGCGAGGAGGCCTACTGCCGCCAGATCATGGTGCGCGCCAACATCGACGAGTCCCGCCGGCCGTGGCGCCGCGAGCGGCCCACCGACGACCTGCCGGACAGCGGTGCACCTGAGCCGACCCCCGTCGAGGAGCGGTCGGCGCTCTTCGACGCACTCCAGGGGCTGCCGGAGCAGCAGCGCAAGGTCGTCGTCCTGCGCCACTGGCTCGGGCTGTCGGTGCGCGAGACGGCGACCGAGCTCGGGATCAACGAGGGGACCGTCAAGAGCCACAGCAGCCGCGGCCTGTCAGCGCTCGAGGCGGTGCTGGCCCCTCAGCGCTGAACCTGGAGAGGGGGTGGAGGTTGCACCCTCCCGGGCGCTGGCGCTCGCCCCTCGTCAGGCCTAGGTTGACGTATGTGGCACGCCGTCCCGGACCCAGAACCGCCGTCCTCGTCGGGATGCTGGCGGCTGCCGTCGGGACGGGTGCGCCCGCCGCGCAGGCCGCCGACCCGATGGTCGGGGCGCCGGTCGTCGGCCAGTGCCACGACATGAGTGCCGACGAGCTGGCCGCAGCGTCGTACGACGAGGCCCCGGTCGACTGCGCGACCACCCACACCGCGACCACGATCGCCGTGGCGCAGCTCCCCGACGGGCTCGGCCTCGGCGGTCGCCGCCTCGAACGGTTCGCGCTCGAGACCTGCTTCGGAGCCCAGCGACAGGCGCTCGGCACCACCGCTCGCGGCGTGCGGTTGACGGCGTACGACATCGGCTGGTTCGTGCCGACCGCCGAGCAGCAGGCGGCCGGCGCACGGTGGGTCCGGTGCGACCTGGTGCTCGGCAACGCCGGCGACCTCCAACCGCTCCCCGCCAACGTGCGCGTCGGCAAGCGCCGGGCTGATGCGTCCGTGGCGCGGTGCCTGGCCGGCCGTGCTGCTCGCGTCACCACCTGCACGCACCCGCACACGTTCCGTGCCACGTCCGCGCTGCGCGTCGACGGAGCGCGCTACCCCGCGCGCAAGGCACGCGAGCGCATCGGCACGGACCGCTGCCGCAAGGCGGTCTCGACGTTGTCCTACCGCTTCGGATGGCCGGCGAAGGCCGCCTGGCGCGCCGGCGACCGCACGCTCGTCTGCTATGCGAGGACGACCAGCTAGACCTTGGGAGGAGCCGGGTCCGGGGTGCCGTGGGGACATCCCGGGCCCGGTCGGGGTCCCCGGGCGGCGGGCCTCAGCCGCGCCAGGCGTCGCCGCCTGTGAGGTCGGCGTGCTCCCGCACCCAGCTGTGCATGGCGATCGCCGCGGCCGAGCTGGCGTTGATGGACCGGGTCGAGCCGAACTGGGCGATGGAGAAGGTGCCGTCGCACACCTCGCGCGCCGACTCCGACAGCCCCGGCCCCTCCTGGCCGAAGAGGAAGCACACCCGCCGCGGCAGCTGCATCGTCTCGAGGTGGAGCGACCCGGGCAGGTTGTCGATGCCGAGCAGCCGGACCGGCCCGCCCCGGTCGGCGGGGATCGCGTGGAGGTACGACGCCAGGCCGGCGGCGTCCGGGTGGTGCCGGACGTGCTGGTAGCGGTCGGTCACCATCGCGCCCCGGCGGTTCCAGCGGCGGTTGCCGACGATGTGCACCTCGGCGGCCAGGAAGGCGTTGGCGGTGCGGACGATCGTGCCGATGTTGAAGTCGTGCTGCCAGTTCTCGATCGCGACGTGGAAGCCGTGCCGCCGCGTGTCGAGGTCGGCGACGATGGCCGCCATCGTCCAGTAGCGGTAGCGGTCCACCACGTTGCGGCGGTCGCCCTCGCGCAGCAGGTCGGGGTCCCACTGGTCGCCCACGGGCCACGGTCCCTCCCACGGACCCACGCCGACCTCGGGCGGACCGTGCGGCATCGGGTCGTACGGCGCCCGCTCCTCCTGCTCGTGCATGCGGGGAATGCTAGGGGCGCGTTCTAGGGTTGCGCGGTGAGCACGTTGTGGGACCTGCAGTCCATCCTCATGTCGGGCGTCCACCCGATGCTCCTGGGCATCGACTGGATGGACCCCAACTGGCTGCTCGACCGCTTCGGCACCGCTCTGTTCTGGATCAGCCTGGTCATCGTCTTCGTCGAGTGCGGGCTGTTCTTCCCGATCCTGCCGGGCGACACGCTGCTCTTCGCGCTCGGCCTGTTCATCGCCACCGGCCAGCTCGACCTGTTCCCCGGCCCTCCGTTCGTCGAGCTGCTCATCGTGATGTCGGCGCTGATCGTCGCGGCCTTCCTCGGCAACGTGGTCGGCTACGAGATCGGCCGCAAGATCGGGCAGCCGCTCTACGAACGCGACGGCCGGATCATCAAGCGCCAGTACTTCGACCAGACCACCGCGTTCTTCGACCGCCACGGCAACAAGGCGCTGGTCATCGGCCGGTTCGTCCCGTTCGTGCGGACCTACATCACCGTCGTCGCCGGCGTGACCCGGATGGAGCGACACCGGTTCTTCCTCTGGAGCCTGATCGGCGCGGTCCTCTGGGTGGCCTCGATCTGCCTGCTCGGCTTCTTCCTCGGCGACGCGTTCCCGACCCTCGGCGAGAGCATCGACAAGCTGATCATCGTGATCCTCGCCTTCTCGGTGATCCCCATCGCGATCGAGTGGTGGCGCCACAAGCGCACCCACGCCCACGGTGCCGAGATCGGCCCCCACGACGGCGGTCCCGACCGCGACGTCATGGGTCGCGACGTCGACTGAGCGTCGTACTCCCCGCTGGCGGTGAGTGAGACACCTTCCGACGCCTGAAAACGTGCGTCACTCACCGCTCGGCGTACGACGCGCGGGCCAGCGGTGAGTGAGACATCTTCCGACGCCTGAAAACGTGCGTCACTCACCGCCCGCGCGCAGAAGGCCTCAGCCGCGGGCGGCGTCGAGGTCGGCGCGGGTCAGCACCGAGCGGACCTCGAGGCCGACGTCGGCGAGCGGGTCCTCGCCCTCGGGCGAGCGGTCGATCGCGCAGACGACGACCTCGACGGTCGCGCCCAGCTCGCGCAGCGCACGCGTGGCGTCGCGGACCGCACCGCCCGTGGTGATCACGTCCTCGATGATGGTGACCCGGCGGCCGGAGACGTCCGGACCCTCCGCGAGCTTGGCGGTGCCGTACTCCTTGGCCTTCTTGCGCACGAAGAGGGCCGGCAGCCCCGTCTTCGCCGACACCATGGTCGCGATCGGGATCCCGCCGAGCTCGAGGCCGCCGAGCAGCTCGGTGCCCTCGGGCAGCAGGTCGACCATCCGGGCGGCGACGCGGTCGAGCAGGGCCGGCTGGGCCTCGAAGAGGTACTTGTCGAAGTAGGTGTCGGCCACCTGCCCGGAGCGGAGCGTGAACTCCCCGGTCAGTCGGCAGGTCGCGTCGATGTCGGCAGCGAGGGTCGCGTCGGTGGTCACGGCACCCGACCCTAGCCGGGCCCGACCGCCGGAGAGCGCTGGGTAGCGTGGGCCCGTGCCCACCGCGAAGCCCCTCGCCGCCCGCCTGGCCCACATCCCGCCGACCGTCTTCAGCGAGATGTCCGCGCTCGCGGTGCGGACCGGCGCGATCAACCTCGGCCAGGGATTCCCCGACGTCGACGGCCCGCCGTCGGTGCTCGCCGCGGCGGAGGCGGCGCTGGAGGCGGGCGCCAACCAGTACGCCCCCGGCATCGGCGTACCCGCCCTCCGCGCAGCGATCTCCCGACACCAGCAGCGCCACTACGGGCTCGAGCCCGACCCCGACCGCGAGGTCGTCGTCACCACGGGGTGCACGGAGGCGGTCGCCGCCGCGCTGCTCGCTCTCGTCGACCCGGGCGACGAGGTCGTCGTGCTCGAGCCCTACTACGACTCGTACGTCGCGATGCTGGAGATGTGCGGCGCCCGCCGACGACCGGTGACGCTCCGGGCGCCCGCCGGCTCGAGGACAACACCGCGACCCGACCTCGACGAGCTGCGGAGCGCGGTCACCGACGACACCCGCCTGATCCTGCTCAACTCGCCCCACAACCCCACCGGCACCGTCCTGACCCGCGACGAGCTCCAGGTGGTCGCCGACCTCGCGATCCAGCACGACGTCGTCGTGGTGACCGACGAGGTCTACGAGCACCTGGTCTTCGACGACGCCCGCTCGGCCGAGGGGCACGTCCCGATCGCGACCCTGCCGGGGATGTGGGAGCGCACGCTGACACTGTCGAGCGCCGGCAAGTCCTACAGCTTCACCGGCTGGAAGGTCGGCTGGGCCACCGGACCGGAGCCCCTCGTCCAGGCCGTCCTCGCGGCCAAGCAGTGGCTCACCTTCACCTCCGGCTCACCGCTCCAGCCCGCGGTCGCCCACGCGCTCGACCACGAGCCCGACTGGCCCCTCGAGCTCGCCCGCGACCTGCAGGGCCGTCGGGACCTGCTCTGCGACGGGCTCACCGCCGCCGGGCTGGCCCCGCGGGTGCCGGAGGGCACCTACTTCGCCACGACCGACGTCAGCCACCTCGGCTGGCCCGACGGGCGCGCGTTCTGCCTCGCACTTCCCGAGCTCGCCGGCGTCGTCGCCATCCCCACGCAGGGGTTCTACGACGACCCGGAGGCCGGCCGCCAGCTCGTGCGCTGGGCGTTCTGCAAGGAGCGCGACGTGATCAGCGAGGGCGTACGCCGCCTCGCGGCGGCCGACCTGTCGCGCTGACGTCGTCCGCGGTCAGCGGCCGGGGTAGTCCCGCGGCGGGTGCTCGGACCCGTCCTCGTCGCTCGGCCGCGGCTGGCCGAACGGGTTGTCCTGGCTGCCCTGGCCGTAGGGCGTGCTGCTCGGCGGCGGGTACTGCGGCGACGACTGCTGGCCGGACTGCTGGTCGGGCTGCGAGCCGTACTGGTTGCCGTAGGGGTTGCCGTACTGGTCCCCCTGCTGCCCATACTGGCCGCCGTACTGGCCGCCGTACTGGCCCTGGTAGCCCGGGTAGGCGCCGGCCGACGACTGGCCCTTGAACCAGTCACCGGCTCCTCCGACGAAGAGCAGCACGATCACCGCGATCGAGGCGACGAGCGTGACGACTGAGACACCGCTGCCCGCGCCGAGCAGTGAGAACAGCGCCACCACGGCGCTGGAGATGACGAGCAGGATCCGCGAGACGTTGGAGCGGCGCAGGACGAGGACCGCCAGCACGATGGCGATGATCGCCCAGATGACCAGGCCCAGGATGACGGCGACCAGCACGCCCACGGCAGCGTCGGCGTCGATGTTGGCGTCCTGGAACTCCGGGACGCGCTCCATCTCGGTGATCACCTGGTCGCGGGCGACGAACAGCCCGAGCCCGGTGAAGCCGAACAGCGCGGCGGTGATCGCGGAGAAGACGATCGTGATCCACGCGGCCGCGGTCACGGTGCCGGGACGCCGGCCGGCCGGCGCCTGGCCGTAGGACGGCTGCTGGCCGTACGGGGAGGGCTGTCCGCCCGGCTGCTGCCCGTAGGGGTCCTGGCCGTAGGGGTCCTGGCCGTAGGGCTGGTGCGTCGGTCCTGTCATGCCCCTATCTCACCATGTCGGCGGTTGGCCCGGGTCGAGCTGGAACCACCGCCGCACGTCGCCGCGGCGCAGGCACACCACGGTCGCCACGGCGGCTGCGGCCGGCAGCAGGACGAGCGGGGTGTTCAGCACGAGGGCGAAGCAGGCCCCGGCGCTGAAGGCGGCGCTGACCATGAGGCCGCGCCGCGCCCACTCGCGGCGGGCCATCGCGAAGCCCGCCAGCACCAGCGCGACGGCGCACCACACGACGAAGAGGCCGGCGAGCGCGTAGACGGTGGTGCGCACCTGCTCCAGGCTCAGGCCGTCGTCGAGCATCTCCGGCTGCTGCTGCTCGAGGACCTGGCGCAGGAACTCCGGGGAGAACCCGGCGATCACCAGCCACAGGAGCGAGATCCCGAGCAGGCCACCGGCGGTGACGACCGTGATGACGAACGCCGCGACCATCGCTCCCGGCCGGGCCTGGAGCAGCTGGCGGCGCTGCCAGTCCGCGGGAGGTGCGGCGTACGGCGCCGGGGCGGGCTGGTGCTGCTGGCCGTAGGGCTGGCCGTACGGCGACTCCGCGGGCCGGTCGACCGGGTGCTGCTGGGTGGGCGGCGCGGGCTCGCCGAACGGGCGGCTGGCCGGCGGCGGGATCGAGGGCGGGGTGCCGGAGGAGGTCGAGGGATCGTCCCCGCCGGCGGGTGGCCGGCCCCACGGGTCGGCCGGTCCCGACGCACCGGGGGCGCCCCACGGCGTACGGCCGGAGGCGTCCCGGTCGGCGGTCCCCCGGTCCT
Organism: Nocardioides sp. Soil_C_8; assembly: GCF_057656315.1. Classification (NCBI taxonomy): domain Bacteria; kingdom Bacillati; phylum Actinomycetota; class Actinomycetes; order Propionibacteriales; family Nocardioidaceae; genus Nocardioides; species Nocardioides sp. Soil_C_8. The sequence continues at coordinate 81,678 of NZ_JBDGKQ010000005.1, read as the reverse complement.
TCGCCGGAACCGGGTCCGGCGGCGTCCAGCTGCCGGTGGCGAACCACTCACGGGCGGGATGCATCCAGAGCATCGCCGCACCGGCGGCGACGAACGAGCCGGCCAGGCCGCCGGCCGGGATCCCGGTGAGGAACACGACCACCGCGAACAGGGTCAGGGCCAGCCGGGAGGAACGGTCGGGCTTGCGGACGTACCACCCGAGGATCGCGGTCGCGCACGCGCAGGCCGCGGCCACCATGCACGAGACCCGCAGCATCTCGGTCGTGCTCGACACGGTGAGGCCGAGCGAGGTGAACGGCGCCTCGGCGAGGACGTCGCGGATCGCCTCCTGGGTCTCGAGCGAGCGGAGCGAGGTGACCCGCTCCCACGCGGTGAGGAGCACCACCACCGACGAGAACATGACGATGCCCGAGGCCAGGCTGACCTGGGGCGGACGCTGCTTGGTGGGCTGGCTCACCCGGCCATTGTCCCAAGTAGTGCCCAACTCCCCCGATCCGCACCCCGGGGCCCCCGTGCGGGATCTCTCAGGGTCGTCCTCAGGGGCCGGCGGGGTGCCGTCCCCGATGCGCCGGAGGCCCCGGCGCGGCGAGGGTTGGACCCATGATCAGCGTCGAGCACCTCACCAAGCAGTACGGCCCGTTCACGGCCGTCGACAACGTCTCCTTCACGGCCGCCACGGGCCGGGTCACCGGCTTCCTCGGCCCGAACGGCGCCGGCAAGTCCACGACCATGCGCATCATGGTCGGCCTCACCCGGCCGAGCACCGGTCAGGTCACCATCACCGGCCGCGACTACCGCGAGCTCGTCAACCCGGGCCTCGAGGTCGGCGTCCTGCTGGACGCCTCCGCGCAGCATGCCGGTCGCACCGGCCGCGAGATCCTCGCGATCGCCGCGCAGACCATGGGCCTGCCGAAGTCGCGGGTCACCGAGACGCTCGCCCGCGTCGGGCTCACCGAGACCGAGGCCGAGCGCCGGGTCCGCAACTACTCCCTCGGCATGCGCCAGCGCCTCGGCATCGCGACCGCTCTCATCGGCGACCCGCAGGTGCTCATCCTCGACGAACCCGCCAACGGCCTCGACCCGGCGGGCATCCGCTGGATGCGCGACCTGCTCCGCGGCTTCGCCGACCAGGGCGGCACCGTGCTGCTGTCCTCCCACCTGCTCCACGAGATCGAGGTCATCGCCGACGACATCGTCGTCATCGGTCAGGGCCGGATCGTCGCCCAGGGCAGCAAGGCCGAGCTGCTCGCCGCGGCCGGCACCCTCGTCCGCACCGCCGACCCCGCCCAGCAGGACCGCCTCGCCCGCGCCCTGCACGAGGCGTCGGTCGTCACCACCCCCATCGACGGCGGCCTGCGCGCCGACGCCGACCCCGAGCTCGTGGGCGAGGCGGCACACCGTGCCGGCGTCGTCCTGCGCGAGCTGCGCGCCGCCGACGGCGCCGGCCTGGAGGAGATGTTCCTCGAGCTCACCGCCGAGACCGCCCGCGAAGGAGCAGCAGCATGACCACCCAGATCCACGAGGCGACCACGGTGCCCGCCGTCGCCCCCGCGACCACACCCGCGGCACCCGCCGCGCCCCGCGTCGTGCGCCCCATCCCGATGACCCGCCTGGTCGGCGTCGAGCTGCGCAAGATGTTCGACACCCGCGCGGGCTTCTGGCTGATGGCCAGCGTCGGCATCGTGACCCTCCTCGCCACGGCCGCGGTGATCCTCTGGGCGCCGGACGAGGCGATCACGCAGAACACCTTCTCGTCCGCGATCGGCATGCCGCTCTCGGTCGTGCTGCCGATCATCGCGGTGATGGCGGTGACCTCGGAGTACAGCCAGCGCACCGGCCTGACGACGTACACCCTGGTCCCCTGGCGCGGACGCGTGCTCACCTCGAAGGCCGTCACCACCTTGCTCGTCGGCGTGGTCGCGATGTTCGTCGCGCTCGCCGTCGGCGCCGTCGGCAACCTCGCCGGCTCGGCGATCACCGGCCTCGACGCACAGTGGGACATCTCGCTCAGCCAGTTCGGCAACATCATCCTGGCCAACGTGCTCGGCATGCTGATGGGCTTCATGCTCGGCACGGTGTTCCGCTCCACCCCGGCCGCGCTCGTCGGCTACCTCGTCTACTCCTTCGTGCTGCCGATCGCCTTCGGGACGCTGGCCGCCTTCCAGGAGTGGTTCGCCGACCTGCAGCCCTGGGTCGACGTCCAGTTCGCCATCACCCGCCTCTTCGACAACACGATGACCACGGAGTACTGGCAGCAGCTCGGGGTCACCACGCTCGTCTGGCTCTGGATCCCGCTGGCCATCGGCCTCCGCGCGATCCTGCGTGCCGAGGTGAAGTAGATCCCCTCTACTGCCTCAGGCAGATCAGCGGCTGCCGGTCGGGGGACCGGCGGCCGCTGATGTCTGTCGTCGGACGCGATATCTGAGGACGGGTTGGACGGATGGAGGACCTCGATCGGACCACGACGTCCTCAGATATCTCGTTCGGGTTCTGACAGGCTGGCCACATGCACCCCGACGCCTGGCTGGTCGTCATCGACCCGCAGCGGATCTTCGCCTCCCCGGACAGCGAGTGGGGGTCGCCGATGTTCCCCGACATCGTGGAGCCCGTACGACGCCTCGCGTCCGCCGCGGGCGAGCGCACCGTGGTCACCCGCTGGGTGCCGGCCCCCGAGCCGCAGGGCAGCTGGGCGGCGTACATGCGGGCGTGGCCCTTCGCGGACGTCCCGGAGGGCGACCCGCTGCTCGAGCTCGTGCCGGAGGTGCAGGGCCTGGCGAGCGAGGTGGTGTCGCTGCCGACCTTCGGCAAGTGGGGCTACGCCCTGCAGGCCGTCACCGGACCGCTCCCCCACCTGGTGCTGGCCGGGGTGAGCACCGACTGCTGCGTCGTGTCGACGGCGCTGGCGGCGGCGGACGCCGGCGCGACCATCACCGTCGTCACCGACGCGTGTGCCGGCTCGACACCGGAGAACCACGAGGCGGCGATGACGGTGATGTCGCTCTACCCGCCGCAGATCACCCTGGCCACGACGGAAGAACTGCTCAGGTGAGCCGGGTCATCCACACCGGCCAGGCCCTCGTCGACGTGGTGGTCGAGGTCCCCGACCTGCCGGACCGCGGACAGAACGTGATGGCCGCCTCCGCGACCGACTACGCGGGTGGCACGGTCACCGTCCTGCTGGCGGCGGCCCGGTTCGGTGCCGAGTGCGTGCAGGCCGGCGCCGTCGGCACCGGTCCCCACGGCGACCTGATCCGCGCCGCACTGACCGATGCAGGGATCGGGGTGTCCGCACCGCCGGTGGAGGGACTCGACACCGGCATCTGCGTGGTCATGGTCGAGCCCAGCGCCGAGCGCACCTTCGTGACCACGCTGGGTGCCGAGCGCCGGATCAGCGTCGAGTCGCTGGCCACCTCGGACCCGCAGCCCGGCGACCTGGTCTGCGTCACCGGCTTCTCGCTCGCCCTCGACAGCACGCGCGACCCCCTGCTCGCCTGGCTGCCGACGCTGCACCCCGACGTGGTCGTGGTGCTCGACCCCGGCGCCGCCTTCGCGGGCCTCGACCCCGACGTCCGGTCGGCGATGCTCGAGGTGACCGACGTCTGGTCGAGCAACGCCGAGGAGGCCGAGGACGTCCTGCGAGCCGTCGGCGAGGACGCGCCCGACGACCTCACCGCGCTCACGGCAGCGGTCGTCCCACTGCTGCGCGGCGACGCCGTTGCGATCGTCCGTGACGGTCCGGAGGGCTGCGCCGTCCACGTCGCCGGCGCGACGACGTACGTCCCGGGGTTCCCGCAGACGCCCGTGGACACCAACGGTGCGGGCGACACCCACACCGGCGCGCTGCTGGCCGAGGTGGCTGCCGGTACGCCGTGGGAGGAGGGCTGTCGCCGGGCCAACGCGGCCGCCGCCATCAAGGTCACCCGGCGCGGCCCGGAGTCGGCGCCGACCGCGGCCGAGGTGGACGCCTTCCTCGCGGCCGCGGACGGATCGGCCTAGGAGCGTCGCCCCCGCGTCTCGCGCAGCCTGCGCCCGCGCTCGATGTCCTCCTGCTCCTTCTCGGCGGCCTTGTCCGACTTGCGGGTGTCGCGCGGCGGCAGCTGCAGCTCCTCCTCGGCCGCGATGCCCGCCTGGAGCTGACGGCCGCGCTCGAGCTCGGCGTCGAGCTCGGCACCGAACAGGAGCGCGAGGTTGGTGATCCACAGCCACAGCAGGAACGCGATGACGCCGGCCAACGAGCCATAGGTCTTGTCGTAGCTCGAGAAGTTCGCGACGTAGAAGCCGAACGCAGCCGAGGCGATGATCCACACCACGATGGCGACCACCGCGCCGACGCTGATCCAGCGGAACTTCGGCTGCTTCACGTTGGGGGTGGCGTAGTAGAGCAGCGCGACGATGAGCACCACGACGGCCAGCAGCACCGGCCACTTGGCGATGCTCCACACCGTCACGGCCGTCGACTCCAGCCCGATCGCGCTGCCGACCGCCTCGGCGGCGGGGCCGGTCAGCACGAGGCCCACCGCCACGAGCGCGGCCAGCAGCACCGTGACGAGCGTGATGAGGAGCATGACCGGGCGGAGCTTCCAGATCGGGCGGCCCTCGTCGATCTCGTAGATGCGGTTCATCCCGCGGCTGAAGGCGTTGACGTAGCCCGAGGCCGACCACAGGGCGGTCAGGAGGCCGATGACGAGCGCCAGCCCGGCGCCCTGGCTCGACGCCAGCTGGTTGATGGTGGGCTCGAGGGTGTCGGCGGCCGACGAGGCGCCGATGTCGCGCAGGATCTGCAGGAGCGTGTCGACGGTCTGCTGCTGCTGGCCGACGAGCCCCACGAGCGAGAGCAGCGCGATGATGCCGGGGAAGAGCGCGAGGACCGCGTAGTACGTCAGCGCGGCCGCCAGGTCGGTGCACTGGTCGTCCATGAACTCGCGCACGGCCTTGCGCAGGGAGTAGCCCCAGGTCGGCTTGGCGATGTCAGTGGGCGAGTCGGGCTTGCCGGGCGCGTCGGGCGCGGGGGCGGTCCGCTCGCGCTCCTCGCTCGTGGACTCGCCGTCGGTCGAGGCAGATCGGTTCGTCATGTCACCCCAGTGCCCGCGCAGGCGCGGCCCATGCGGGGTCCGGCCACTGCCGGGTGGGACGCTCGACCCGCACCCGGGTGCTCCCCGCCGGCAGCGTGGGCATCCGCGACGCGTCGGCCGTCCCGGGGCTGACCTCGAGCTCCAGCCCGGCCAGCACCCGGACCGTCTCCGACAGCAGGCGCAGGGTCAGCGACTCACCGGGGCACCGGTGGCCCGACGGGTGGCCGCCGCCCTGGGGCACGAGGTCGAAGGCGGTCTCGGCCGCGACCTCGTCGTGGTCGAGGAAGCGGTCCGCGTCGAACAGGCGCGGCGCCGGCCAGCGGCTCGCGTGGTGGTCGATGCCGATCACGTCGAGGAGCAGCCGGTCACCCTTCCGCACCCGGACGCCCGAGACCTCCGCCGGGCGCTGGGCCAGCGCAGTGAGGGCCGGTACGAAGGGCGAGGTACGACGCACCTCCTGGGCGAAGGCGTACCGCTCGTGCACCGCCTCCGGCGCCACCAGTCGCCCGCGCTCCTCCGGGGGCACCGAGGCCAGCGCCAGCCCGGCGAAGCAGCCCAGCCAGCTGACCGCGACCGTGGGGCGCAGCACGTTGAGCAGCTCCACCGCGGCGACGCGGTCGTCGAGGTCGGCGGCGGCGAACATCTGGAGGGCGCTTCCGGACACGGGGCTCGTACGTCCCTCGCGCGCGTCACGGACCGCGGTCCGGGCCCACCGCTCGGCCCACCGGCGGGCGCGCCAGCCGCGGGCGTACGCCGGTCCGGCGAAGCCGAAGCCGTCGACGATCTCGGCCAACCGGCGGCTCACGAGGTCGGCCTCGCGGCGCGAGACGTCGAGGCCGGCCCAGTGCAGGGTCGCGGCGCCGTAGACACTCACCAGCTCGCGGTGCAGGTCGACCTCCCGCCCGGTCCAGCCGCCGGCGCGGGTGACCAGGGCAGACCGCACCTCGTCGACCAGCGACCCGAGCCGGTCGGGGTCCAGCACGTCGAGGAACAGCCGCTTGCGGTCCCGGTGCTCCGTCCCGTCCAGCCCGTGCACGGCACCGCGCCCGAAGAGCAGCCGGGCAAGGGGCGGCGGGACCGCTCCCGCGCGGCGGGCGAGCGACTCGTCGTAGAACGCCCGCGCCCCCTCGGGGTCGCCGAGCACGACGGTGCGGCGTCCGAGCAGCCGCGAGACGTAGGTGTCCGCCCCACCACGGGCGGTGCGGTCACGGGCGACGGCGTCGTAGCCGTGGCGCGCCAGCAGGATTCCGAGATCGGTCATCCCTGCTTGTTCCCGGGCCGGGCGCCGGGCATGCGTGACCCGTCAGGACACGTCGTGCAGCAGCCGGGCGAAGCGACGGTTGACGTCGCGGGTCGCCTCGGCCGCGGCCGTGCTCACGTGGCCCTGGTCCATGAAGCCGTGGATCATCCCGTCGTAGCGGACCGCGTCCACCCGCACTCCCGCTGCGGAGAGCGCGGCGGCGTACGCCTCCCCCTCGTCGCGCAGCAGGTCGCACTCGGCGGTCGCGACGACGGCCGGCGGCAGGCCGGCGAGGTCGCCGTGCAGCGGCGAGTGCCGCGGGTCGCCCGGCGTGGACGTCTCGCCGGAGAAGTAGAGGGTGTTGATGTAGTCGGTCATCGCCGCCGTGAGGAGGTGGCCGGTGCCGAACTCGTCCTTCGACGGGTGGTGCCCGAGGAGGTCGGTCGCCGGGTAGATCAGCAGCTGTGCGGCGATCGCGACCTGCCCGCGCAGCTCCTGGGTGGCGATGGCGGCGAGGTTGCCCCCGGCCGAGTCGCCCGCGACGGCCAGGACGTCGGAGCCGCCGTACGACCCCAGCTCGGCCGCGACGACGCGGACAGCGCGTACGGCGTCGTGGGTGGCGGCGGGCCAGGGGTGCTCGGGCGCGAGGCGGTAGTCGACGCTCACGAGGACCGCGCCGGTGTCGCGGACCAGCCGGCGCACGACCTGGTCGTGGGTGTCCACGTCGCCGCGGAACCACCCGCCCCCGTGGAAGTAGACCACCGTCGGCACGGGACCCTCGGCGGCGGCGGGCCGGTAGACCCGGACCGGCAGGTCGTCGACGTGCTCGTCGGTCACCGCGCCGATGCGTACGACGTCCTCCGGCCGCACGCTGTCGACGCGCAGCGCCCGCATGCCGGCCCGCGCCTCGGCGATGCTCATCTCCGAGACGGGCCGGCCTCGCTGCCGCTCGACCTCGCCGACGAAGACGGCGAGGTCGGGGTCGAGGGCCACCTCAGTGCTCCGTCACCGGACGAGGCAGGGGCGCTTGGGGTCGAAGGCCCAGTCGTCGACGAGGTACTGCATGGCGACGGCGTCGTCGCGCGCGCCGAGGCCGTGCTCGAGGTAGAGCGCGTGCGCCTCCGCCAGGCGGTCGCGGTCGATGGTCACGCCGAGGCCCGGCGTGCTCGGCACCTCGATCGCACCGTCGCGGATCTCCAACGGCGAGGTCGTCAGGCCCTGGCCGTCCTGCCAGATCCAGTGCGTGTCGAGCGCGGTGATCTCGCCCGGGGCGGCAGCGCCGACCTGGGTGAACATCGCCAGCGAGACGTCGAAGTGGTTGTTGGAGTGCGAGCCCCAGGTCAGGCCGAAGTCGTGGCACAGCTGGGCGACCCGGACCGAGCCCGCCATGGTCCAGAAGTGCGGGTCGGCGAGCGGGATGTCGACGGCGTTGGTGCGCACCGCGTCGGCCATCTGGCGCCAGTCGGTGGCGACCATGTTGGTGGCCGTGCGCAGGCCGGTGCGGCGCTTGAACTGCGCCATCACCTCGCGCCCGGAGTAGCCGCCCTCGGCACCGCACGGGTCCTCGGCGTAGGCCAGGACGTCGTCCTTGCCCTGCAGCAGCCGCACGGCGTCCTCGAGCAGCCAGCCGCCGTTGGGGTCGAGGGTGATCCGGGCGTCGGGGAAGCGCTCGTGGAGCGCGGTCACGGCCGCGACCTCCTCCTCGCCCGGCAGCACGCCGCCCTTGAGCTTGAAGTCGGCGAAGCCGTAGCGCGCCTGCGCTGCCTCGGCGAGGCGGACGACCGCCTCGGGGGTCATCGCCTCCTCGCGCCGGACCTTCTCCCAGTCGTCCGCACCGTCGTGCTCGCGGAGGTAGGGCAGGTCCGTCCGGTCGGGGTCGCCGACGTAGAACAGGTAGCCGAGCATCGGCACGCTGTCTCGCTGCTGGCCCTCGCCGAGCAGCTCGGCGACGGGCACGCCGAGCGCCTGGCCGGACAGGTCGAGGAGCGCCGACTCGAGCGCCGTGACCGCGTGGATCGTGGTGCGGAGGTCGAAGGTCTGCAGGCCGCGGCCGCCGGCGTCGCGGTCGGCGTACGCCGTGGCGACGCGTCGCAGCAGGGAGCGGAAGCTCGCGACCGGCTGGCCGACGAGGATCTCGGCGGCGTCGGCGATCGTCTGCCGGATCGCCTCGCCGCCCGGCACCTCGCCGAGGCCCTCGCGGCCCTCGGAGTCGGTGACGATCGCGATGTTGCGGGTGAAGAACGGGCCGTGGGCACCGCTCAGGTTGAGCAGCATCGAGTCGTGCCCGGCGACCGGGACGACGTCGACCTTCGCGATGGTGCTCATGCCTCGAGCTCTCCGTCGAGACGGCGGCGCAGGCCCCACGGGTTGTCGTCGCGGACGGCGGCGGGGAGCAGCGCGGCTGGGACGTCCTGGTAGGCGACCGGACGCTGGAAGCGCTCGATGGCGAGGCTGCCGACGCTGGTGCTGCGCGAGTCGGACGTCGCCGGGTAGGGGCCGCCGTGGACCATCGCGTGGCCCACCTCGACGCCGGTCGGCCAGCCGTTGAAGAGCACCCGGCCGGCCTTGAGCTCGAGGACCGGCAGGAGCGCGGCGGCGTCCTCGGTGTCGGCGTCGGTGGCGTGGACGGTCGCGGTGAGCTGGCCCTCGAGCCTTTCGAGGCGGGGCAGCAGGGCGGCCACGTCGTCGTACCTCACCACGACGCCGGAGGCACCGAACACCTCGTCGGTCACGGTGCTGTCGTCGATCGCGAGCAGCTCGGCGGGCACCTCGTAGACCACCGGCGCGGGGGCGTGCTCGCCGGCCGCGGAGCCCTCGCCGACGACGCGGATGCCCTCGGTGCCGCGCAGGCTTGCTGTGCCGCTGGCGTAGGCCTCGGCGATGCCCGGGGTGAGCATCTGCTGTCCGGCGGCGCCGCTGACGGCCTCACCGGCCGCGCGCAGGAACGCGTCGCCCTGCTCGCCGGACGGCAGGAAGAGCAGGCCCGGGTTGGTGCAGAACTGGCCGGAGCCGAGCGTGAGGCTGCCGACGTACGCCTGGGCGAGCGCGGTGACGTCGCCCTCCAGCGCGCCGGGGAGCACGACGACCGGGTTGATCGACGACATCTCGGCGTAGACCGGGATCGGGACCTCGCGCTCGGCGGCGGCACGGACGAGGGCGAGGCCCCCGCCACGCGAGCCGGTGAAGCCGACCGCGGTGATGCGCGGGTCGGCGACGAGCTCCTGGCCGGTCTCGATGCCGCCCAGGACGAAGGAGAACGTGCCGGCGGGCAGGCCGGACCTCTCGACGGCGCGGGTGATGGCGCGGGCGACGAGGGTGCCGGTGACCGGGTGGGCGGGGTGGCCCTTCACCACGACGGGGCACCCGGCGGCGAGTGCCGAGGCGGTGTCACCGCCCGCGGTCGAGAAGGCGAGCGGGAAGTTGCTCGCCCCGAAGACCGCGACCGGGCCCAGCGGCACCATCCGCTGCCGGATGTCGGCACGCGGCAGGGGGGCACGGTCCGGCAGCGCCGGGTCGATGCGCACGCCGAGGTGGTCGCCCTGGCGGACCACGCCCGCGAACATCCGCAGCTGGCCCGTCGTGCGGCCGACCTCACCGGTAATCCGCCCCTCGGGCAGCCCGCTCTCGCGGACCGCCTCGGGGATGATCGCGTCCTTGTCGGCCTCGATCTCGGCGGCGACCGCCTCGAGGAAGGCGCCCCGCTCCTCGGGGGTGGTGGCGCGGTAGGCGGCGAACGCCTCGGCGGCGGCCGCGGTGGCGGCGGCGACGTCGGGCTGCTCGGAGTCGGTGCCGGCGATGATCGAGGTGGCCTGGTCAGACATGGGTTCCTTCGAGATCGGGGTTGGTGGGGGTCAGGCGTTCGAGCCTGCCACCTTGTCCACGAGGGTCTGCAGCTCGTCGCGCTCGGCGTCGGTCAGGTCCGACAGCGGCGGGCGCACCGGGCCGGCGGGGCGACCCACGGCGGCGAGACCGGCCTTGACGATGGAGACGGCGTAGCCGGACTCGCGGTCGCGGATCTTCGTGTAGGGGATGACGAAGTCGTTGAGCATCGCGTAGACGGCCTGCTGGTCCTGGCGGCGCACGGCGGCGTAGAAGTCGAGCGCGAACTGCGGCACGAAGTTGAAGATCGCCGAGCTGTAGGTGGTGACGCCGAGCTGCAGCAGCGGCAGGGCGAACATCTCCGCGGTGGGCAGTCCACCCACGTAGACGAGGCGGTCGCCGAGCTGCGCGTAGGTGCGGGTCATCTGCTCGATCGAGCCGACGCCGTCCTTGAAGCCGACGAGGTTGTCGTTGCGGGCGCACGCCTGCTCGAGGGCGTCGGCGCCGAGCACGGCGTTGGCGCGGGAGTAGAAGACGACGCCGAGGTTGGTCGCCGCGCACACCTGGCTGATGTGCTCGACGAGGCCGCGCTGGCCGGCCTCGGTGAGGTACGGCGGCATGAGCAGGATGCCGTCGGCACCGGCGGCCTCAGCGGCCTTGACCTGGGCGACCGCGTTGACGGTGGACCCGGTGGCGGGCGCGAGCACGGGGACCTTGCCGGCGGCGCCGGCGATGGCGGCGCGGACGACGCGGTCGGTCTCCTCGGGGCTCAGCGAGAAGCCCTCGCCCGTGCCGCCGGCCGCGAACAGGCCGGCCACGTCGTAGCCGCTGAGCCACTCGAGGTGGGAGCGGTAGGCGGGCTCGTCGAACTGCAGGTGGGCGTCGAAGTGGGTGACGGGGAACGACAGCAGGCCGCTGCCCAGGGTCTCGACGAGCTCGGTCGGGCTGTACTTCGTCACGCTTCGTCCTTCGGTCGGCCGTGGGTCCCATGTCCCACGGATGTGGCGGTGCTCACCAACCTAGGAAGACCTGACGATGCCTGTCCAAGCCCGTTTCTGAATCCAGTGATGCCTTGGCGGTATCTATCTACGGAAGGACCGGCGGTCGAGCCAGCGCGGGACGCTCTCGCGGTACGCCGCGTAGTCGGCGCCGAACTTCTCCACGAGGGCGCGCTCCTCGGCGGCGACCTGGAAGCGGTCGATGACCGCCACGAAGGTGACGACCGGGAGGACGCCCGCCCACGAGCCCCTGCGGAGCGCGTTGGCGACGAGCAGGCCGGCCATGCCGACGTACATGGGGTTGCGGGTGACGGAGTTGGGTCCCGAGACGACGAGCGACGTGGCCTTCGAGGGCTCGAACGGCTCGACCGTCGTGCCCTGCGCCCGGAACCGGCTCGCCGCCCCGCCGGCCAGCGCAACCGACGCCGCCGCCGTGACCGCCGCAGCCGAGCGCCGCAGTCCGGACGCCGGCGGCGCGCCGCGCGACAGGCCCTGCTGGGACAGGCCGGCGACGAGGGCGAGCAGCGGGGGCGGCGGGCGCTTCATGGCACCACCGTGCCACGGCCAGCGACCGGTGCGCAGCCCCGCGGCCGCCGGGTCCTCCCGTACGGTGCGCCTGTGACCCCGGACGTCCTCCTCGTCGGCGCCGGCGACCTCGGCGCCGCGGTCGGCCTGCGCCTGGCCGACCTCGGCCACGGCGTGCTCGCGCTGCGGCGGAACGCCTCGCAGGTGCCCGCGCCGCTCGCCGGCCGCTCGGTCGACCTCACGCACGAGGCGCCCGACCTGTCCGACGTACGCCCTCGCCTCGTCGTCGTCGCGCTCACCGCGCGCCCGCGGACCGAGGAGTCCTACCGGGCGACGTACGTCGACGGGATGGCGCGGGCGCTCGATGCGCTGCCCGAACCGCCCGAGCGGGCGGTGCTGGTCTCGTCGACCGCGGTCCACGGCAGCCACGACCTCCCGGACGTCGAGGACGAGACGGCGCCCGCGGCCCCCTCCGACGGCCCCGGCCGGATGCTCGTCGCCGCCGAGGAGGCCTTCCACGCGCGCGTCCCGCACGGCAGCGTGCTGCGGCTCTCGGGGTTGTACGGCGGCAGCAGCACGCGGCTGCTCGACCAGGTCCGCGAGGGCCGGATCGAGGACCCGCACCGCTGGACCAACCGGATCCACCGCAGCGACGCCGCCGCGGCCGTCGTGCACCTGCTCACGATGGCTGCCACGCCCGAGCGGCTCTACCTCGGCACCGACGACACGCCCGCCCAGCTCGGGGACGTGGCGGCGTTCCTCGCCGCACGCCTCGGCGCTCCCGCTCCCCCGCCGGCCGACCCGGCGCAGGGCCACGGCAAGCGACTGTCCGACGCGCGGCTGCGGTCGACGGGCTGGGCGCCGGCGTACCCGTCCTACCGGGAGGGCTACGCAGCGGTCGGCAGCTGAACGACATCCCCGATCGTGGCGATGGACCTGCCGGCCGGAAGCGGCACACTGCAGCCATGGCGGTCATGTCCTCGGAGGCCGGGTCCCGGCTCGCGCAACCGCGCCACCGTTCGGGCCTCGCGCTCCTGACAGCCCTGCTCGCCACGGTGCCGTACGCCGTCTGCCTCGCACTGCCGTACTACGTCAACGGCGTCCACCAGCGCCCTGCCGGCGAGACGGTCTACGCCTACGACCTGTCGCTGATGTGGCCGTACGACACCGCGCTGGGCGGGCTCGTCGGCTTCGTCGCGGTCGTCGGGGTGCCGACGGCGCCGTTCGTCGCGGGCGGGGTGGCGCTGTGGTCGGCGTTCATGGCCTGGACCTGGCGGCGGACGCTCAGCCCGCGGGAGGTCGTCCTCTACGTCTCCGCGGCGACCGTCGGGGTCGCCACGATCGCGTGGCTGGCGACCCCGCTGGCCAACGAGCTCCTCATGTGGTTCTGGGACTGACCCGCGGGCCTCACATCGTGACCGGGTTGCCCCCGGTGACCGCGATGACCTCACCGGTGACGTAGCTCGACTCGGGCGAGGCGAGGAACACGTACGCCGTCGCCACCTCGGCCGGCTGCCCGGCGCGGCCGAGCGGGGTGTCCTCCCCGAAGGACGCGATCTTGTCGTCGGGCATGGTCGCCGGGATCAGGGGCGTCCAGATCGGGCCGGGCGCGACCGCGTTGACGCGGATGCCCTTCTCGGCGACCGCCCTCGACAGCCCTCGCGTGAAGTTCACGATGGCCGCCTTGGTGCTGGCGTAGTCGAGCAGCGCGGGCGAGGGCTGCGAGGACTGGATGGAGGAGGTGTTGATGATCGACGACCCCGCCTGCATGTGCGGGAGCGCCATCCGGCACAGCCAGAACATCGCGTAGACGTTGGTCCGCATCACCCGGTCGAGCTGCTCGGTCGTGATGTCGGCGATCCCGCCCGGCTGGGCCATCTGGTAGGCCGCGTTGTTGACGAGGATGTCGATGCGGCCGAGCTCGGCGACGGCCTTGTCGACCAGCGCCTGGCAGGCCGACTCCTCGACGAGGTCGGTCGGCACCAGCACGGCGCGGCGCCCGGCGTCCTCGACGATCCGGGCGGTCTCGCGGGCGTCGTCCTCCTCGCCCTCCAGGTAGGCGATCACCACGTCGGCGCCCTCACGCGCGAAGGCGAGCGCGACGGCACGACCGATGCCCGAGTCCCCGCCGGTGATCACCGCGACCTGGTCGAACAGCCGGTCGTGACCGACGTACGACTCCTCGCCGTGGTCGGGCTTCTCCCCCATCTCGCCAGTGACCGAGTCCTCGTCGCCGGGCTTCGGCAGCTGCTCGCCCTCGGTGTCGGGCTGCTCGTGCACCTCGGTGGGGTCCTGCCGGGTCTGGTCGGCCTGTCCGTCGCTGCTCATCGTCGTCCTCCGTCGCGGGGTGCGTGGTCCGCCCCTGTACCCGGCACCGTCCGGTCGATGCAATCCCCCCTACGGAGTGAGCCGAAGGTCTCTGGTGCGGCGTCGGCGAGCCGACCTACGGTGCACGGACCTGTCGATCGCTCGGCTCGCCGGGCACAACTGATGTGGAGAAACATGTCTGCACGACGTTGGACGGCCGTCCTGACCGGACTGGCCCTTCCTCTCGGGATCGTCGCCACCACCACCTCGTCACCGGCGAACGCCATCCCCACCGAGTCCCACTGCGGCACCGAGGCCTCCGGGTCGGGCAACAACGGATTCGTCGACCACGCCCAGCTCAGCCGCTCGCTGGCCAGCATCGAGCGCACCACCAAGGGCCTCGTCGACGTCGAGGTCGTGGGCGAGAGCAACCAGGGCCGCGAGATCTACTCGGCTCGCGTCGGCGAGGGCGACACGGTCGTGTTCGTCGAGTCCCAGATCCACGGCAACGAGAACCACGGCACCGAGGCGCTGCTCGACCTGCTGCGGCGCTGGGGCGGCTCGACGCCCGAGGCCGCGGCCCTCCGCGAGGAGGTCACGATCGTCGCCATCCCGCGGCTCAACGTCGACGGCGGCGAGCGCGACACCCGCCAGAACGAGATGACCTGGGCCGACGTCGTCGCCGCGTTCCCGCAGCTCGCGGGCGTCGCGCCGGCCTGGAACTACAACGCGCGGGTCGGCGGCTTCGACGTCAACCGCGACTTCAACCCGGACCTCGACTACGTCCCGCAGCCGGCCGACTTCCCGGGCAACAGCGCCGACACCGGCTGGTACATCACGCCGGAGTCCCAGACCGTCCGCGACGTCTACCGCGGCCTGGAGGACGAGTTCGGCACGGTCGACTACTTCGTCGACCTGCACAACCAGTGGTCCTGCTACGCCACCGAGGACCTCGAGCAGATGTCGCCGCTGTCGATCTCGGCGAAGTTCATCGACGACCCGGCCGAGTTCGGCTCCTGGCCGAAGTTCGACATGGAGGCGTCCGAGCGGGCCAACGTCGCGGTCTACGAGGCGCTGCAGGGCTACGGCAAGTCCGGCTACGGCGCCGTCACGCTCTACCCGCAGGACACCAACCTGCCCGGCACCGCGCTCGGCTCGTTCGCCCTGCGCGGCAGCGCGGTCGTGCTCTTCGAGACGTCGAGCCAGACGCAGTACGACGGCATGAAGCGCAACGGCATGCTGCGCAAGCAGATCGAGATCGGGCTCGGCGGCCTGGTCGACTCGGTCGCCGACGGCTCGATCGACACGCTCGACCCGTCGGTCTACGACACGATCCCGCAGCGGGTCTACCTCCCCGCCGACTGACGGCGGCACGTCGTGGAGGATCCGAGCCACCAGGTGACTCGGATCCTCCACGATCCTGCGTCAGCCGGTCGCCATCAGCCGGGTGAGGGCCTCGAGACCGGGCGCCGTGGCCGCCGCGAGGCGGTCACGGACCCGGTCGAGCTCGTCGGAGCCGGCATGCTCGGCGGCGATGCGTGCCGGGTTGATCGCCACCGTGTTGGCCCACTCCGCGATGTCGGGCTCCGCACCCAGTGTCATCGACGCCCGGGTCCCGCGGACGTTCATGTCCGCCCACTGCGCCAGCGAGTTGCCGAAGCGCGACGGCGGGCACAGGCGGTTCTTCTCGTCGTCGTCGCGACGGGTGGCCTCGACGTAGCCGGTCACCGCCGCACCGAAGCACGGGAACCCAGCACGCACCGGCTGGATCGTGATGACCTCCGGCTGCCAGACCGGCACGAGCGGCGGGTTCTTCAGGCCGTCGGCGGCGCAGTGCACCACGACGGCGTCGTCCGCGACCCGCACCGTGGTGCCGTCCTCCATCTCGAGCCGACCGCGCTCCACGTTGCGCAGGTGCCCGTGGCGTACGACGTGGCCGATGGACCGCAGCAGCGCCAGCTCCCACTCGCCGAGCGTCGGGGCCTTCGCCATGGTCGGCGTGACCGACGGGTCGATGCGCAGCATCACGCCGGCGTCCTCGAGCCGCAGGAACAGCTCGTCGAGCGACGACGAGGTCGCCGCCTCCTCGAACGTCGTCGCCGGCACCCCGAGGTAGACGGCCGGGTCGGGCTGGATCAGCGCGCGGTTGAGCATCCACGGCTCCCGCGGTCGCACCCAGCAGATCGCGTCGGGGTCCACGCCCTGGCCGAGCAGCCACACGCAGGCGTCGGTGGCCGTCTTGCCCGAGCCGACGACGACGTACTGGCTCGGGGCCTCCTCGAGGCGCACCACGTCGTTGACCGTGACGGCGCGCGCGTCGTCGGCGACCGAGAACGGTGCCGACGACTCGGCCGGGATGCTCGGCGACAGGTAGTGCGCGTCGACCACGCGGCACGACGCCGGCACCTCCCACGTCCGTCCGGAGATCCGCGAGACGACCGTGCGGCCCACCACCTCGCACCCGGTGAGGACCTCCACCCGGCCCGTCCCGCGCAGCCGCTCGACGATCCGGGCGTAGTAGTCCACGATCTCGGGCTGCGAGGCGCGGACGTGCAGGCCCGCCTCGGGCCCCTGCTCCTGGATGCGGCCACCGAGCACCGTCGACGCGACGCCGTAGAACGTCGAGGCCTGGTGCAGCCGGACGAACGGGTAGTCCTCCAGCCAGTGCCCGCCCGCGCCGTGGCGACGGTCGACGATCGCGACGCGTGCGTCGGAGTGGTCGACCAGCGCATCGGTGAAGGCCATCCCCATCGCGCCGGCACCCACCACGAGGTGGTCGACGTCCAGTGTGCGAGTCATGGACACACGCTGGCACACCTTGAGGGCTTGCGCCCGGGGTGGCCGGTTCCGGTCCAGACGTCACCTCCGCGAAACACGAGCCCGCCACACTGGCGCCGTGCACATCACCCGCGCCGACTTCGGCGACCCCCGGCTGGCGGCGTTCCTGCAGGCTCACCTCGACGACATGGAGCCGACGGCGCCGCCGGAGAGCCGGCACGCGCTCGACCTGAGCGCCCTGCAGGGGGACGGCGTACGGCTCTGGGTCGGCGCCGACGGCGACGGGGTCCTCGGCACGGTCGCCCTCGCGCCGGTCGAGGAGGGGCACGAGGAGCTGAAGAGCATGCGGACCGAGCCGCGGGTGCGGGGAACGGGCGTGGCCACGCGGCTGCTCGCCCACGCGCTCGGCGACGCCCGCGACCGCGGGGTGTCGCGGGTCTCGCTCGAGACGGGCTCGATGGAGTTCTTCGCACCTGCCCGCCGGTTCTACGCGCGGTCCGGCTTCGTGGCGTGCGAGCCGTTCGGCTCCTACGTCGAGGACCCGCTGAGCAGCTTCATGTCGCTGGAGCTGGGTCCGCGCTGACGCGCTCGCCGTAGGCCGGGAGGGTCACCGTGGCCGTCGTGCCGCGGCCGCGCTCGGAGTCGATGTCCACCGAGCCGCCGTGGCGGGCGACGATCCGCGCGACGATGGCGAGGCCCAGGCCGGTGCCGGGGCGTGACAGGGCGGCCGGGTTGGTGGAGCGGAAGAACTCGCGGAACAGGTGCTCCTGGTCGGGCGGGGAGATGCCGATCCCCGTGTCCTCGACGGTCGCGACGACCGCGTCACTACGCTGAGCGACGCGCACGGTCACCCGACCGCCGGGGTCGGTGTACTTGATCGCGTTGGACGCGAGGTTGGTGAGCAGGCGGTGCAGCTCCTCGGGCTCGCCGGGCACGAGCACCGGTTCGTCGGGCAGCTCGGACTCGCAGGTCACCCCGCCTGCCGTCGCAGCGGCGTGGCACTCGTCGGCGACGTCGTGGACCACGCGGCGCAGGTCGACCGCGATGGGGTCGAACTCGCGGTGTGGGTCGGAGACCTGGGCCATGGTGAGCATGTCGTCGATGACGGCTCGCATCCGGGTGGCGCCGCGGGTCGCGGCCGCGACGGACCGGCGGCCGTCCTCGTCGAGGCCGGCGGTGTCGAGGAGCTCGAGGTTGGCGCTCATCGAGAAGAGCGGGTTGCGCAGCTCGTGGCCCATCGTGTTGACGACCTCGACGCGGTAGCTGTCGAGCTTGCGGAGCCGGTCGGCGATGGCCCGCTCGAGCTCGAGCTGGCGGGCCTTGCCGACCGCCAGGCCGAGGTCGCGGCCGATGTCGCGCGCGGCCTCGATCTCGATGTCGGTCCAGCGGCGCGCGTCGGAGACGCGGGTCAGGACCAGGAAGCCCACGCACTCCCGGCCGACGCCCAGCGGGACGAAGAGCACGGACCCGATGCCGATCCGGTCGAGGAAGCCCAGCAGGCGCTCGGCGTCGTCGCGGGCCAGGCCGGGCTGGTCGAGGCTGTCGCGGGAGAAGGGCGCGACGTACTGGTCGGCCCAGTAGCGCTGGGCCAGCCGCACGACCACGTCGTCGATCTCGTCGAAGGGCGGCGCGTCGTAGCTGTCGCCGACGGCGTAGGACGTCGTGGTGGACCCGACCCCGTCCGGGTTGAAGGCCGTCAGCCACATGCCGACAGCGTCGAAGCACGCCACGACCGCGGACCGGCACGCCTCCAGCACCAGCTCGAGCGTCGGCTCACCCAGGGCCTGGCGGACGATCGCGCGCGCCTCCGTCGCCATCCGCACCTGCTCGCTGAGCTCCTCGCGCTCGAGCGCCAGGAGCACGAGCGTGCGGGCGAGTCCGGCGTAGCGCGTGAGCACCTCCATCTTCTCCGGCGACGGCAGTCGGCCGTCGTCGGGGATGTCGACCGAGAGCAGGCCCCGCAGCCGCCCCTGGTCGTCGTGGAGCGGCGCGGCGAGGAGGTCGAGGGGGTGCCAGGCGTCCTCGCCCTCGAGGGGGGTCACGTCCGGGATGTGGCTGTAGGAGAGCGCCTCCTCGCTGGCCCGGTCGTGGGGCACGAAGCGCCACACGCCCCACTCGTCGGCGTCGCGGAGCTCGTTCTCGATCGACTCCGCCGGCACCTGTGTGCCGACGAACCCGTCCTCGACCCCGGCCGCGGCCACCACCTCGAACTGGCCGTCGCGGCGCAGCGTCAGCGACGACTGGGCGAACCCGGCGAGGGTGGCGACGCCCTCGACGAGGACCTGCAGGTGCTGGCGCGTCTGCTCGTCGGCCCACGGGGAGTCGGCAAGGCGCCGTCCCCGATCCGGTTCGTCGTGCATCTCACTCCCAGCGTCGCGTCGCCCTCGCGGCACCCCCGACTCTAAGCCTCCTGTCCTGACGAGCGCAGGGCTTCCTTGACACTGTGGAGAAACAGGCGCCCTCGACGCGGTCAGCCGGGGTGACCGGTCACGACGTCGAGCACGCGGCGTACGACGGGAGTCACCGCCTCGCGCGACCAGATGGCGTGCAGCTCGACCGGCCGGTCGGGGTCGGCGTCGACCCGGGTGTCGCCACCGTGGTGGGCGAGCTCCTTGAAGACCACGCCGTCGACGTGCAGCGACGCCGCGGACGCGGGCGCCAGCGTCACCCCCCGCTCGGCGGACACGAGGAGCATCGCCGTCAGCACCTGGTGCACCCGCTGGTCGATGCGGGGATGGGCGTTGGCGAAGAAGCGGACCGACAGCTCGTGGAAGTAGCGCGACTGGTCGGGGTTGTAGCCGATGACCGTCTCGCCCTCGAAGTCGTCGGAGGTCAGCGGCCGTGCGATCTCCGCGAGGGGGTGCGTCACCGGGACGACGGCCATGAAGGGCTCACGCAGCACGACGCGGGAGCGCAGCAGCGAGGTGTCGAACGGCGGTCGGGCCAGGCCGATGTCGAGCTCGCCGCGCCGGATGCCGTCGACCTGGGCGTTGGTGACCCGCTCGGAGAGCACGACCTCCACGTCGGGGAGCTCGGCGGTGAGGCGCCGGAGCAGCGGACCGAGGATCGAGATCGCCGACACCGCGGTGAAGCCGAGGCGTACGACGCCGGCAGCGCCTGCGTCGACCCGCCGCGCGAGGTCGCCGGCGCCCTCGACGAGGTTGAGCAGCCGGTAGGCCTCGTCGAGGAACGCGAACCCGGCGCCGGTCAGCTCGACGCGTCGGTTGTCGCGCTCGAGGAGGCGGGCGCCCACCGACTTCTCCAGCTTCTGGATCTGTCGCGACAGCGGCGGCTGGGTCATCTGGAGCCGCTCGGCGGCCCGCCCGAAGTGGAGCTCCTCGGCGACGGCGACGAAGGATCGGACCTGGTCGAGGGTGATCACCGGGCGAGGGTACGATGCACGAGATGGATCAGTCCATGCCGAATTGGGCTTGGACCGGCATCGAAGCGCAAACCTAGTGTCGGTGGTCACATCCCGAACAAGGAGCACCTCCATGCGCAAGCAGACCTTCAGCCTGGCGGCCGTCGCCGCCGGCGCTGCCCTTGCCCTGTCCGCCTGTGGCGGCGTCCAGACGACGGCCGGTGGCGGCAGCGACAGCGGCGACTACCCGACCGGGTCGGTCAACATGCCGGTCGGCGCGTCCGCCGGAGGCTCCTCCGACCTGATCAGCCGCCAGATCTCCCAGGGCCTCTCCGACGAGCTCGGCGGCTCCTTCCCCGTGATCAACCGCGAGGGCGCCAACGGCGCGCTCGCCGCCGCCGAGGTCGCCAAGGCCGAGCCGGACGGCTCGACCATCTCGGTCCAGAACGCCTCGCTCTTCGCCATCACGCCGCTGGCCGTCCCGGAGGACCAGGTCACCAGCATCGACGACTTCGACGTCGTCCAGGGCGTCTCGCGCGACGACTACGTCCTCGTCGCGAGCAAGGGCTCGGGCTTCGACTCCATCGACTCCTTCAAGGACGCCGACGGCAAGATCACCTACGGCACCACGGGTGTCGGAACGGGCGCCCAGCTCGCCTGCGCGCTGACCTTCAACGTCAACAAGACGCCGGCCGAGGCGATCCCCTTCGACGGCGGCGCCCCCGCGCTCACCGCCCTCCTCGGCGACCAGGTCGACACCGCCTGCCTGCAGGTCGGCGAGGCGATCGAGAACATCCGCTCCGAGAAGATCGTCCCGATCGTCGTCTTCGGCCCCGAGCGCGTGGAGTTCCTCCCCGACGTGCCGACCGCCCAGGAGTCCGGCCTCGACGTCGAGGTCGCGCAGTACCGCTTCATGACCGTGCCGAAGGGCACGCCGCAGGACGTCCAGGACTCGATCGCCGAGGCCATGCAGGCGACGTTCGAGACGTCGGAGTACCAGGACTTCAACGAGCAGAACAACCTCACCCCCATGGAGATCTCGGGTGACGAGGTCGTCGCCCAGCTCGAGGAGGACAAGCAGCGCTACGCCGACCTGGTCGAGGAGTACGGCATCGACCTCGGCGACGCCAGCTGATCCCGGGCCGGTCCCGGGCTGGTCCCGGAACCTCCCGGGACCGGCCCGCACCACCCCCACCGAGGGAGACCCCCGCCCTCAATCGCACGGAGACGAGACCCACATGAGCGAGACCCAGCCCCGTCCGGCTGCGCCAGGAGCCACCCCGGACGCCGCGGACGTCGAGCAGGAGCGCGACATCCTCGCGGAGATCAAGGCCGAGGTCGCCCAGGACCTCGCCGACGAGCGACCGCCCGCGGGAGGCCCGGCGTACCAGGTGGTCTCGGCGACCTTCGTGCTGCTGGTCGGCCTCGCCGGCGCCTGGCTCTCCTACGGCTACGGTCTGGGATCGCTGCGACGCCCCGGCCCCGGCCTGTGGCCGTTCATCATCTCGTGCCTGATCGTCGTCCTCGCCGTGGTGCTCCTGGTCGTGGGCCGCCACCTCGACGACACGGAGAAGTTCACCCGGTCGAGCCTGCTCGTCGCCGTCGGCGCCGCGACGTTCGTGGCCCTCGGCTTCCTGCTCCCCGTCATCGGCTTCGAGATCCCCGCCGTCCTCCTCGGCATCGTCTGGCTCCGCTTCCTCGGCGGCGAGTCCTGGCGCAGCACGATCGTCATCTCGGTCCTCACGACCGCGGCGTTCTACGGGCTGTTCCTCTACGCCCTCTCCGTCCCGCTGCCCCACCTGATCGCCCTCTGATCGCCATCTGAGCGCAGGGAAGAGAACACCATGGACCTCAGCGCCTTCCTCGACGGCTTCGGCGTCGTCACCCAGCCCGGCAACCTGCTCTACTGCCTGATCGGCGTCGTCGTCGGCATGCTCATCGGCGTCCTGCCGGGCCTCGGCCCGGCCGCCACGATGGCCATCCTGCTGCCGGTCGTCTACAGCGCGCACGACCCGGTCGCGGCGATCATCATGCTCGCCGGCATCTACTACGGCGCCCAGTACGGCGGCACGATCACGTCCGTCCTGCTGCGCATCCCCGGTGAGGCGAGCTCCGTCGTCACCGTGTTCGACGGCTTCGCCCTGGCCAAGCAGGGCAAGGCGGGCACCGCGCTCGGCATCGCCGCCATCGGCTCCTTCATCGGCGCCACCATCTCGATCATCGGCCTGACGCTGCTGGGCCCGATCGTGGCGGAGTTCGCGCTCGACTTCGGCCCGCCGGAGTACGCCGCCCTGGCGCTGCTCGGCGTGCTGCTGGTCGCCACCATCGGCAACGGCAACACCGTCAAGGCCCTCGCCGCCGCCGCGGTCGGCCTCCTCCTGGCCACCGTCGGCAGCGACAGCTTCACCAGCGCCGACCGGTTCACCTTCGGCAGCCTGAACCTCGAGGACGGCATCGACTTCGTCGTCGTCGCGATGGGTCTCTTCGGCGTCGGCGAGATCCTCTACAACCTCGAGGAGCGCTACGGCAAGCCGCACGTCCCGGCCGCGATCGCGAACATCTGGCCGTCCCGCAAGGACCTCAGGGAGGCCGGTCCGGCCATCGGCCGCGGCTCGTTCATCGGCTTCGTCCTCGGCGTCCTGCCCGGCGGCGGCGCCGTCATGGCCTCGCTCGCGGCGTACGCCGCCGAGAAGCGCGTGGCCAAGAAGCCCGAGCGCTTCGGCCGCGGTGCCATCGAGGGCGTCGCCGGCCCGGAGTCGGCCAACAACGCGGCCGCCACGTCGTCGTTCATCCCGCTGCTGACGATCGGCATCCCGGCCAACGCCTCGATGGCGATGCTCTACGCCGCGCTCCTCGTCGTCGGAGTGACGCCCGGCCCGCAGCTGATCGACGAGCGCCCCGACCTCTTCTGGGGCGTGGTGAACTCGATGTACATCGGCAACCTGATCCTGCTGCTGCTGAGCATCCCGCTCGTCGGCATCTTTGTCCGGATCCTGCGCGTGCGGCCCGCGATCCTCGCGCCGATCACCGCGCTCATCACGATCCTGGGCGTCTACACGATCCGCAACTCCGTCTTCGACATCTTCCTGATGATCTTCTTCGGCGTCGTCGGCTACCTGATGAAGAAGACCGGCTTCGAGCCCGGCCCGATGGTCCTGGCGTTCGTCCTCGGGTCGCTGATCGAGTCGAGCTTCCGCCGCTCCATGCTGATCTTCGAGGGCGACGCGACGGGCTTCGTGACCCGCCCGATCTCCGGCACCATCCTCGCCTTCGTCGTCGTGGTCATCGCCTTCCCGCTGATCAAGAAGGCCTTCCGCCGCAGCACCCCGGCCACCGACAGCACCACCCCCGAGACCGTCCAGCGAGAGGACTCCCTGCGATGACCAGCCCGTCGACGATCGTGATCGGCTACGTCCCCACCCCGGTCGGCGAGGCCGCCCTCGCGGCCGGCCTCGAGGAGGCCAAGGCCCACGGCGACGAGGTCGTCGTCCTCAACAGCCCGCGCCGCCGCTCGACCGTCGACGGCGAGCTCATCGACCAGGCCGCCGCCGACGAGCTCGTCGCGCGCGCCGCTGCGGCCGGCGTGACGGCCCGCGTCGACCAGTCCGACCACGGCGACGACATCGTCGAGACCTTCACCAAGGTCGCCGAGGCAGCCTCCGCCCGCCTCGTCGTGATCGGCCTGCGCCGCCGCTCCCCCGTCGGCAAGCTCGTCACCGGCAGCGACGCCCAGCGCCTGCTCCTCGACCTCGACGTGCCGATCCTGGCCGTCAAGCCTCCCCGGTGATCCCGGAGATCCCGAGGTGAGCCACAGCCGCATCTCCCGGGTCGTCGTCACGCCCGTCGCGTTCGAGGACCCACCGCTGCTCAACGTCGTCGGCGTCCACCAGCCCTACGCCCTGCGGGCGATCGTCGAGCTGCACACGGACTCGGGCCTCCTCGGGCTCGGCGAGACGTACGCCGACGAGGCGCACCTCGCCCGGCTCTCCGCGGTCGCCGAGGTGCTCCCCGGCCACGACCCGTACGACCTCCACGGGCTGCGCCGCCTCGTCACCGACGTGCTGGGGCGCGAGACCGGCGGGGGCGGTGCGTCGTTCGGCGGCATGCTCGACGTCGACTCGGCCGTCGACACCGTCTACTCCCCCTTCGAGGTCGCCTGCCTCGACCTGCAGGGGCACGAGGCCGGCGTGCCGGTCAGCGACCTGCTCGGCGGCGCCGTCCGCGAGGCCGTGCCGTTCAGCGGCTACCTGTTCTACAAGTGGGCCGGGCACCCGGGCTTCCCCGACGACGCGTGGGGCGAGGCGCTCACGCCGTCGCAGCTGGTCGAGCAGGCCCGCCGGATGGTCGACGGCTGGGGCTTCGGCTCGCTCAAGCTCAAGGGCGGGGTGCTGCCGCCCGAGGACGAGTGCGAGGCGATCGAGGCGCTGCGCGACGCCTTCCCCGACCTGCCGCTGCGGCTCGACCCCAACGGCGCCTGGACGCCGGAGACGTCGCTGAAGGTGGCGGCCCGGCTGGCCGGGGTCGTGGAGTACCTCGAGGACCCGACCCCCGGCATCCCCGGCATGGCGCAGGTCGCGGCCGGCACCGACGTACCGCTCGCGACCAACATGTGCGTCATCGCGATGGAGCACCTGCCGCCCGCGATCGCGCAGGACGCGGTGCAGGTCGTGCTGTCCGACCACCACCTCTGGGGCGGGCTCCGGAAGTCGGCCCTGCTCGGTGGGATCACCGAGGTCTGGGGCATGGGGCTGTCGATGCACAGCAACTCCCACCTCGGCGTCTCGCTCGCCGCGATGGTGCACCTCGCCGCCGCGACGCCGAACCTCACCTACGCCTGCGACACCCACTACCCGTGGAAGACCCAGGACGTGGTCGCCGACGGCGTGCTGTCGTTCGTCGACGGCTCGGTCGCCGTGCCGACGGGCCCCGGGCTCGGCGTCTCCCTCGACCGCGACCGGCTGGGTGAGCTCCACGAGCTCTACCTCTCCTGCGGCGTGCGCCGGCGCGAGGACACCGTCTACATGCGCTCCATCCAGCCGGACTTCGAGGTCAACACCTCCCGCTGGTGACGTCGAGTCGGCGCATCTGCTCGCCCCAGCGACGTCGAGTCGGCTCGTCTGATCGGCAGGGAATCATTATTCGTCCTTGACTTATATAAGCGAGAGAGCAATGATCCTGCCATGTTCGACGCAGTCAAGCACCTGGGCGCGGTGACCCGCGCCGTCGAGGACAGCACCCACGAGGGCACGCCCGTCAAGGTCGTGGTCGCCTCCCGCACCTACCCCACCGACGTCAACGACCTCTGGCAGGCCGTCACCGACCCCGAGCGCATCCCGCGCTGGTTCGCCCCGGTCTCCGGCGACCTCCGGCTCGGCGGCCGCTTCCAGGTCGAGGGCAACGCCGGCGGCGAAGTGACCGCCTGCGACGAACCGAAGCACTTCGCCATCACGTGGGAGTTCGGTGGCGACACGTCGTGGGTCGACGTCCACCTCGAGGAGGCGGCCGACGGCGCCACGCTGACCCTCCGCCACGCGGCCGACGTGCGGGACAACCCGCACATGGCGACGTACGGCCCGGGTGCCGTCGGCGTCGGCTGGGAGCTCGGGCTGATGGGGCTGGCCGAGCACCTCGCGACCGGTACGACGATCCCGCACGAGGAGGTCGAGGGCTGGGGCGCCTCCGCAGAGGGCCAGTCCTTCATGACCGGCTCCGCGACTGGATGGGGCGAGGCGGACGCCGCTACCTCCGACGACCCGGACGCCTCGCGCGCGGCGGCCGCCCGGACGGCCGCCTTCTACACCGGCGCCGAGCCGCCGGCCTGACGTGCACGCGTTCGACGTCCTGGGCGACCCCGTGCGCCGCCGCATCCTGGAGCTGCTCGCCGAGGGCGAGACCAGCGCCGGCGAGGTGGCGGCGCGGGTCGGCGGGGAGTTCGGGATCAGCCAGCCGGCGGTGAGCCAGCACCTCAAGGTGCTGCGCGACAACGGCTTCGCGACCGTCCGCGCCGAGGGCACCCGCCGGCTCTACGCCGTCGATCCGTCCGGCCTGCAGGAGGTCGACGCCTGGGTCGAGCAGTTCCGGGTGTTCTGGGAGCACAAGCTCGACGCCCTCGGCACCGAGATCGCCCGCGGCAAGAGGTCCCGCCGCTGACGAGTCCCCTCCACGCACACACACGCGCCGACTCGTCAGGTGACGCGGCGCCGGGTGTTGCCGAGGTGGAGCCGCATGGCGGCGCGGGCGGTCTCCACGTCACCGGCGAGGACGGCGGCGGCGACGTTGTCGTGCTC
Organism: Nocardioides sp. Soil_C_8; assembly: GCF_057656315.1. Taxonomy (NCBI): domain Bacteria; kingdom Bacillati; phylum Actinomycetota; class Actinomycetes; order Propionibacteriales; family Nocardioidaceae; genus Nocardioides; species Nocardioides sp. Soil_C_8. Next base: position 55,291 of record NZ_JBDGKQ010000005.1, on the reverse strand, counting down.
GCGCTGGACCCGCTCGACGTGGCTCGCGTCGGTCATGGAGTACGCCTCGCTGAGGCGGGTGCGCGGCAGCATGATCATCATCGGCCCGAGTGAGCCGAGCAGGTCGACGTAGAACCGGTTGCCGGTCGCGCGCGCCACGGCGAGGTGGAAGGCGAAGTCGGCCTCGACGGCGCCCTCGTGCCCGGACCGCGTGAAGCCGGCCAGCGCGTCCTGGATCGCCGAGGCGTCGGCGGCCGTGTGGTGCAGCGCCGCCAGCGCGGCGGCCTCGCTCTCCACGCCGATGCGGAAGTCGAGCATCGCCAGCACGTCGGCCTGGGTGCGGATCGCGGACGACTCGACGCTGAACGACGACGACTCGGGCACCGCGAGCACGAACGAGCCGCGTCCCTGCTGGGTCTCCACGAGGCCCTCCGCCCGGAGGCGGGTCACCGCCTCGCGCACGACGGTGCGCGAGACGGCGTACTCCTCGATCAGCTCCGCCTCCGACGGGAGCTTGGCGCCCGGGGCGAGGTCGCCGGCAAGGATCTTGTCCTTGAGACCGGCGACCACCGCCGCGGAGAGAGTGGAGCTCACCCGGGGTCCCCGACGCGGCGCGAGCGCAGCGAGTGGCGTGGTGGGGTGGTCATGCGCCGAAGGTAGCGGTCTCCAGCGTGAGCTCGCGCATGCGCTCGGTCAGCGTGAAGCCGAGGCCCGGGCGGTCCGGCACGAAGATCTGGCCGTCGCGGATGTCGATGCGCTCCTCGAAGAGCGGGTTCAGCCACTCGAAGTGCTCGACCCACGGCTCGGTGGGGTAGGTCGCCGCGAGGTGGAGGTGGATCTCCATCGCGTAGTGCGGAGCCAGGTCGAGGCGGTGGTGCGCGGCGAGGGTGGCGAAGCGCAGGAACGGCGTGATGCCGCCGATGCGCGGCGCGTCGGGCTGCACGATGCCGCGGTAGCCGGCGTTGACCAGGCCCATGTGCTCGTCGACCGAGGTCAGCATCTCGCCGGTGGCGATGGGGGTGTCGAAGGTCTGCGAGAGGTCGGCGTGGCCGACGTGGTCCCAGGCGTCGAGCGGCTCCTCGATCCAGATCAGGTCGAACTGCTCGAGCTCGCGGCACATCCGGCGGGCGCGGGCGCGGTCCCACTGCTGGTTGGCGTCGACCATGAAGGGGCCGTCGCCGAGGTGCTCGCGGAGCGCGGAGACACGGCGCAGGTCCTCACGCCAGTCGGGCTGGCCGACCTTGATCTTGATGCCGCCGATGCCGGACTCGATCGAGGCGGTGGCCTTCTCCTTGATCTCCTCGACGGAGGCCTGGAGGAAGCCGCCGGAGGTGTTGTAGACGCGGCACGAGTCGCGGTGCGCGCCGAGCAGCTTGGCCAGCGGGAGGCCGGCGCGGCGGGCCTTGAGGTCGTAGAGCGCGACGTCGAGCGCGGCGACCGCCTGCGTGGCGACGCCCGAGCGGCCGACCGAGGCGCCGGCCCACATCAGCGACTCGTAGATCTTCGCGATGTCGCTGGGGTCCTGGCCGATCGCGACGTCCATGACCTCCTTGAGGTGGGCGTACTGGGCCTTGCCGCCGGCGCGCTTGGAGTAGCTGAACCCCATGCCCTCGAAGCCCTGCTCGGTGGTGAGCTCGACAAAGAGCATCACGGTCTCGGTGAGCGGCTTCTGGCGGCCGGTGAGGACCTTGGCGTCGCTGACCGGGTTGGGCAGCGGGAGCACCACGTGCGACAGCTTCACGCTGCGGATCCGGTCGCCGGTGGTGGCGGTCGCGGCGGGCGGGGTCAGGGTCTGCGTCATGGGGGTTCCTCGGGTCGTCACGAACTTGTATGATGAGTGTGCAACTCATTACATAAGTACGTCAAGCCCGTTCCGCGAGGAGTCCTGATGAGCCAGGTCAGCAGCCGTCGACAGGTCCCGCGATGGCGGGACCTCGAGCCGTTCCTGCGGCCACGGCCCGTCGAGCGCGATGCCGTACGACGTCGCCTGGCGCGCTGCCTGTCGGTCGACGACGTCGAGCGGCTGGCCCGGCGCCGCGTCCCCGGCGCGGTCTGGGACTACGTCGCCGGCGGCTCCGACTCCGAGCTCGCGATGCGCCGCAACACCGACGCCTTCGACCGGGTGGAGCTCCGGCCCACGGCGTTCGGCCAGGTCGCTGCTCCCGACGTCGCCGCGACGGTCCTCGGCCGCCCGGCCGCCGCGCCGATGGTCCTCGCGCCGACCGGCTACACGCGGCTGAGCCACCACACGGGCGAGCGCGCGGTCGCCGCCGCGGCGCAGCAGGCCGGGCTGCCGTACACCCTGTCGACCTACGCACGACCTCGATCACCGACGTCGCGCAGGCCGCACCGCGCGGCCGCAACTGGTTCCAGGTCTACCTGATGAAGGACCGCGCCGTGACCCGCGCGCACCTCGACGAGGCGCGCGAGCAGGGCTACGAGGCGTTGGTGCTCACCATCGACACCACCGTCACCGGGATGAAGCGCAAGGACAAGCTGAACGGCTTCGCCATCCCGCCGCAGCTCACGGCCCGGACGATGGCCGGGATGGCCCGGCACCCGCGCTGGGTGGCCGACATCCTCACCACCGAGCCGCTGGGCTTCGCGACCTTCCCCGAGGGATCGACGTACGCGCGGTGGGGGATGTCCAACGAGCTCCGCGAGCAGGAGATCCGGCCCGCCGACATCACCTGGCTGCGCGAGGAGTGGGGCGGCCCCGTCGTCGTCAAGGGCGTCCAGTCGGTCGTCGACGCCCTCGCCGCGGTCGACGCCGGCGCGGACGCGATCGTGCTGTCCAACCACGGCGGTCGCCAGCTCGACCGCGCCCCGGTCCCGTTCGAGCTGCTGCCCGCCGTGGTCGAGGCCGTCGGCGGTCGCACGGAGGTGTACGTCGACTCCGGTGTCCGCAGCGGCGGTGACGTCGTCGCGGCCGTCGCGCTCGGCGCCACCGGGGTGATGGTGGGTCGCGCCTACCTCTACGGCCTCATGGTCGGCGGGCAGCGCGGGGTGACGCACGTGCTCGACCTGCTCACCGACGAGATGCGGCGCGCGATGGGGATGCTCGGCACGCCCACCCTGGCGCACCTCACCCCCGAGCACGCCCGGCTGCGGGACCGATGAGGGCGCCGGCGTCAGCCGACCGGGGTCACCAGCTCGCCGCGCTCGAGGAACGCGTCGACGTTGTCGAGCACGAGCCGGCCCATCGCCTCGCGGGTCTCCACGGTCGCGCTTCCCACGTGGGGCAGCAGCACGACGTCGTCGCGCTCCAGCAGGGTCGCGGGCACGCGCGGCTCGTCGGCGAACACGTCGAGCCCGGCACCGGCGATGCGGCCGGCCTCGAGTGCCGCGACCAGCGCGTCCTCGTCGACGACCGAGCCGCGGGCCACGTTGACCAGGCAGCCGTCGGGGCCGAGCGCCTCCAGCACGGCGGCGTCCACGAGCCCGTCGGTCCCTGCCCCGCCCGGGGTGAGCACGACGAGCACGTCGCTCTCCCGAGCCAGCGCGACCGGGCTGTCGTGGTAGGTCCAGGCGACGTCCTTGGGGCTGCGCGAGTGGTAGTGGATCTCGGCGCCGAAGGCCTCCAGCCGCTCCGCCGCGGCCTTCCCGATCCGGCCCAGGCCGAGCACGCCGACCTTCGCGCCGCGCACGTCGCGGGTCAGCCGCGGCTTCTCGCCGCGACCCCACGCACCACTCCGGACGAACCGGTCGGCGGCCGTGATGCCGCGCAGCACGTCGACGACCAGGAACGCCGCCAGGTCGGCCACGGCGTCGGTGAGCACGTCGGGGGTGTTGGAGACGACGATGCCGCGGCGCTCCGCCTCGGCGACGTCGACGTTGTCGTAGCCGACACCGAAGTTCGCGATCGCCCGCAGGTCGGGCAGGGCGTCCATCTCCGCCGCCCCGGCCTTCGCACCCCCGCCGACGACCGCGACCACGACACCGGCCGGGTCCTGGAGGTCGGCCAGCTCCGGGGCGGCGTACCGCTCCGACAGCCAGTCGCGCACGAAGGGCATCAGCCCGCCGAGCTGGACGACGCGGACCGGGTGCTGGGTGTCGGTGCTCACCACGCCATCCTTGCGGGGCGCCGGGCACGGCGTCCAAGACGACCTCGCTATCGCACGATGCACGGAAGGAGAGCGCCATGGGCCTGCTGATCGGCTTCACCACGATCCTGGTCGTCATCGCCGCCGGCGCGGCGCTCGCCCACGTCGGCGTGCTCGACCGCCGCTCGCAGCGCACCCTCGGCGAGATCGCCTTCTTCGTCGCCTCGCCCGCCCTGATGGTGGTGACGATCAGCCAGGTCCACCTCGAGACCGCGGCGGCGAACCTGGTCGCCTCGACCATCTCCCTCACCGCCTGCTTCGTCGCGTACGTCGCCATCGCGCGCCTGCGCTGGCGCCTCGACACCGGCTCGCTGCTCATCGGCGCGCTGTCGTCGTCCTACGTCAACGCGGGCAACCTCGGCATCGCCATCGCCGCCTACGTCGTCGGGGACATCACCGTCGTCGTGCCGACCCTGCTCGTGCAGATGCTGCTCGTGCAGCCGGCGGCGCTGATCGTCCTCGACCGCATCACCGGGCGCGGCGAGGGCGTGCTCCCCGCGGTCCGGCGGCTGGTCACCAACCCGCTCACGATCGCCGCGGTCCTCGGCCTGGTGCTGGCCACCACGGGGTGGGAGCTGCCGGCCCCGGTGATGTCGCCGCTGGAGATGCTGGCCGGTGCGGCGATCCCGCTCATGCTGATGTCGTACGGCGCTGCGCTGAGGCTGAGCCCGCCGATCGGCCGGGCCGGCCACAACGGCGAGGTCGTCGTCGCCACGGTGCTCAAGATGACCGTCATGCCGGTGGTCGCCTGGCTGGTGGGTGTGGCCCTCCACCTCGACGACCGCGTGCTGCTCGGCGTCGTCATCACGGCCGCCCTGCCGACCGCCCAGAACATCTTCCTGCACGCCACCCGCTACCGCGTCGGGGAGGATGTCGCCCGGGAGACCATCCTGGTCACCACCCTCGCCTCGCTGCCCGTCGCGCTGCTCGTCGCCGTGCTCCTGGGCTGACCCGCACACCCCCCACCACCGGAGGACCCCCACATGGACGACCTGCTCGACCGGCTGCGCACGAGCATCGGCGCCGACCACGTCCTGACCGACGACGCCGACGTCGCGGCGTACGTCGTCGACTGGACCGGCACCCTCGCCGGTCGCGCGCTCGCAGTGGTGCGGCCCGGCTCGACCGAGGAGGTGGCGGCGGTCGTCGGCGCCTGCGCCGAGGCCGGCGTCGCGGTCGTCCCGCAGGGCGGCAACACCGGTCTGGTCGGCGGCGGGGTGCCGGACGCCTCTGGCAGCCAGGTCGTGCTGTCGCTCGGCCGGATGCGCCGCGTCCGCGACGTCGACCCGGTCGCCGGGACCATCACCGTCGACGCGGGCGTCGTGCTGGCCGACGTGCAGGCGGCGGCCGAGAAGGCCGACCGGCTGTTCCCGATGTCGCTCGGCTCCGAGGGCAGCTGCACCATCGGCGGCAACCTCTCGACCAACGCCGGCGGCACCGCGGTGCTGCGCTACGGCATGACCCGCGAGCTGGTGCTCGGGCTCGAGGTCGTGCTGCCGGACGGCCGCGTCTGGGACGGGCTGCGCGGGCTCCGCAAGGACAACACCGGCTACGACCTCACCCAGCTGTTCGTGGGGGCGGAGGGCACGCTCGGGGTGATCACCGGCGCCGTGCTGCGGCTCTTCCCGGCCACCCCGCGCCACGCCACCGCCTGGGTGGCGGTGCCTTCCGTCGACGCCGCCGTCTCCCTGCTCGGCCTCGCCCAGCAGCACGCCGGCGTGCACCTCTCGACGTTCGAGATCGCCAACCGCCAGGCCATCGACCTCGTGCTCGCGCACCTCCCCGGGGCCAGCGACCCGCTCAGCGAGCCGAGCGACTGGTACGTCCTGGTCGAGCTCGCCGGATCGCCGTCGGACACCGGGCTCGACGAGACCCTCGAGTCGTTGCTGGGCGAGGCCGTGGAGGCCGACTGCGCCGCCGATGCCGCGATCGCCGGCAGCCCTGCGCAGCGATCGGCGCTGTGGGCCCTGCGCGAAGGCATCTCCGAGGTGCAGAAGGTCGAGGGCGCGACGCTCAAGCACGACGTCACGCTGCCGATCGCCCGGCTCGCGGAGTGGGCGACCGCGATGGGGCCGCGGCTGCAGGAGGTCTGCCCGGGCGTGCGCCTGGTCACCTACGGGCACGTCGGCGACGGCAACCTCCACTACAACCTCAACGCACCGCTGGCCGACGGCCGCAGCGACGACGACGCACTGCGGGCAGCGGCGAGCGACCTGACGAGGGCCATCTACGAGTCGGTGGCTCGCGAGGCGGGCTCGATCAGCGCCGAGCACGGGCTGGGTCGCACCAAGGCGGCGGCAGCGGCGTCGTACAAGTCCGACGTCGAGGTCGACCTGATGCGCGCCGTGAAGCAGGCGCTCGACCCGGCCGGGCTGATGAACCCCGGCGTCCTCGTGCCGCCCGCCTCCTAGCCGGTCCGCCCTAGGCTGCAGGGCATGAAGGCACAGACCCTCGGCCGCCTGGTGCTCGGCGGCTTCATGGTGACCGCAGGCGTGCTGCACCTGACCACGCAGCGCGAGGAGTTCCGGGCGCAGGTGCCCGACTGGTTCCCGGTCGACGAGGACGTCACCGTCCTCGCCTCCGGGGTCGTCGAGGTCGCGCTGGGCGGGGCGTTCGTCGCGCTACCGCGGCACCGGCGCACGGTCGGGGCGCTGCTGGCCGCCTTCTTCGTGGCGATCTTCCCCGGAAACGTCGCGCAGTACGCCGAGGGCACCGACGCCTTCGGCCTCGACACCGACCGCGCCCGCCTCGTCCGGCTCTTCTTCCAGCCGGTGCTCGTCCTGTGGGCGCTGTGGGCCGGCGGCCTGCTGTCCCGTCGTCGCCCGGTGCTCCGCGAGGAGCAGCAGCGCGAGGAGGTCGAGACGGGCGAGTAGTTTCCGCCCGCCCGGGTTTGGGCTGCGCCACCGGGGGCAGAGGGGGTCCTGAGAGAAGGGGGACTCCATGCCCATCACCGTGCCCACCAGGAGCACCAGCAGGACACTCGTCGGCGTCGCCGGACTGTGCGTCCTCGCCCTCGCCGCCACCGCGGCGCCCGTCACCATGGCCACCGCGTCGTCGGACGACCGCCGCCCCGTCGAGCTGCTCAGCCCCGCCCCGCAGGGCCGCGCCAGCACCGAGGCCACCGGGGCCACGGGCGACGAGCGCTCGCGAGCCGTCGACGTCGACGCGGCAGCACTCGACGCCGTACGCACCGGTGACCGCATCAGCCTCGCGCTGTTCGACGACACGACCGTCACCGCGGCCGTCGACCAGCGCACCGACGCCGCGGGCGTCACGTCGTGGTCCGGCGGCATCGTCGGCGAGAAGGGCAGCGTCACCGGCGTCGTGGTCGGCGGGGTCACCCACATCAACGTCGCCTCCGTCGAGCACGGCACCTTCGAGGTGCGCAGCACTCCCGAGGGCGACTACGTCGTCGACGAGGCGGGTGACCCGCCGGGCGGTGACGACGTCCTGCTGCCCGAGCGGCCGGGCGGCGCTGGAGCGAAGTCCGGGTCGCACGACCACCACGACCACGGCGCCACGCCTCGTGTGAGTCACGACAGCGCCGGCGCCGGCGGCGCGCCGCCGATCGCCGCGAGCGACGCGCCCGACACCGTCGACATCGCGATCGTCTATCCCGCGCAGCTGGTCGCCCAGATGGGCCAGGCGGCGATGCAGGCCCAGTTCGCGCTCGGCATCACCCAGACCAACGAGGCCTTCGCCACCTCCGGCGTCGCCACCCGCGTGCGACTGGTGGGCACCCGACAGGTCGCCGCGACGCAGTCGTCCGACCTGGTCACCAACCTCAGGGCGCTCGGCACCCCGGGCGACGGCATCTTCGACGAGGCGCAGGGCCTGCGCGAGGAGACCCACGCCGACCTGGTGAGCCTCTGGCTGGCGGGCAGCGTGCCTGCCGGCGCGTCGTGCGGGATCGCCTACCTCGGCGGGACCGACCCGCAGTACGACCCGCAGTACGCCGCCTGGTCGGTCGTCTACGCCGCCGCGTGCGCCACCGAGTTCCGTGCGTTCGCCCACGAGGTGGGCCACAACTTCAGCGCCCACCACGACGCCGGCGCGTCCCAGCCGCCGACCGACGGGAAGCCCTACGCCCGGGGCTACGTCGACGTGGCAGCTCGGACGATCACCGTCATGGCCTACTACGACCAGTGCGCCCGCGCCCAGGTCAACTGCACCCGCATCGGCTACTTCTCCAACCCCAACATCGCCTACAACGGCCGCGCCCAGGGCACCGCCGCGACCCAGAACGCGCAAGCGATCAACGAGCAGGTCGCCGCTGTCGCGGGCTACCGCCAGTCGCAGATCTACCCCGGCACGGCGAGCATCGCCGGCCGCGCCCGCTTCAAGGGCATCGCGGAGGCGACCACCACGCCGTGGTCCCCGACCGTCACCCTGGGCTACCAGTGGCTGCTCGACGGCGTCGCGGTCCCGGGCGCCACGGCCAGCACCTTCGAGCTCGGACGGCGTGACATCGGCAAGACGCTCAGCCTCCAGGTGTCCGGCTCTGCGCCGTTCTACCCGACGGTGGTCGCCCCGGCTGCCTCCGTCGTCGTCGGCAAGGCGCTCTTCCGCACGAAGCGGCCCAAGCTGCGCGGCGTGCCGCGCGCCGGCCGGGTGCTCTCGGTCAAGGTGAAGGGCTGGAAGCCCAAGCCGGCCAAGAAGAGCGTCAAGGTGCGCTACCAGTGGCTGAAGAACGGCAAGAAGATCAAGGGCGCCAAGAAGGCGACCTACCGCGTCCGCGCCAAGGACCGCGGCAAGAAGATCTCGGTCCGGGTGACGGCCAAGAAGAAGGGCTACGAGAAGGCGCGGCGGAGCTCGAAGAACGTCAAGATCCGCCGCTGAGCGTCGCCGCCGGGCGGGTCACAGGGTCGGCAACCAGTCGACCCGCCCGGCGAGCACGGCGTACCCCACGAAGGCCCCGACGTCGAGCAGCGTGTGGGCGACGACGAACGGCATCACCCGTCCCCAGCGGCGGAAGAGCCAGCCGAAGAGCAGGCCCATCGCGAGGTTGCCGACGAAGCCGCCCAGGCCCTGGTACAGGTGGTAGCTGCCCCTCAGGAGGGCCGCCAGCCCGATGGCGGCGGTGTCGCCGAAGCCGATCTGGCGCAGCCGCACCTGCACGAAGCCGAGGACGATGAACTCCTCGAGCACGGCGTTCTGCGCCGCCGCGAGCACCAGCACCGGCACCCGCCACCACTCCCCCGGCAACGACTGGGCGACGACCGTGAGGTTGGTGCCGAGCGCGAAGGTGGCGAGGTAGAAGACCACTCCCACCGAGCCGACGCCGGCCGCGAGGAGCGCGCCGCGTCCCCAGTCGCCGAGGGTGCTCCAGCCGCCGTCGCGCGCCCAGACGTCCTTGAGCCTGCTCCCGGAGCGCACCAGCAGGTACGCCGCCAGCGCCACCGGCACGAGCGCGAACCCGATCCGCAGCAGCTGGTAGGTCAGGTCGAGCCACGGCCGGTCCGGGGCGAGCGAGTTGTTGAGGTTCGCCGCCTGCGACGACAGCGGTCCCGGGGCGGTCAGCGCCGAGACGATGCTGACGACCGAGTAGACCGCGCTCCGGCCCAGCGACACCAGCAGCACGATCGCCAGCTCGGTCCACAGCAGCGCCTTCGCCAGCTCCGGCACGCCGCCCGGGACGGGCGTGTCACGGAGTCGCCACCACGGTCTCGTCACCTCGGTCGCCGTGCTCACGCACCCCAGCATCCCGCAACCGGCTGAGCCGCCGCTGAGAACCTGCCCACCGCTCAGTGAGGGAATCCCTTCGCTGCCCGCCTCGACCGACGGCCCCGGTTGTACGACCATCGACAGGTGAGCACGATCTACGAGGCGGCGGGCGGCATGGAGGTGTTCGTCCGCCTGGCCGAGGCGACGCACCAGCGGTGCCTGGCCGACCCGTTGCTCAACCACCCGTTCTCGCACGCCGACAACCAGCCGGACCACACCGCTCGGCTGGCGGCCTACTGGGCCGAGGCGCTCGGCGGCCCGCCGACGTACACCACCGGGATGGGCGGCACCGAGTCCCACGTGCAGCGCCTGCACGCGGGCGAGGCGGAGTACGCCGTGGAGGCGAGCCCGCGGTTCGTGCAGTGCGTCGTCGACTCGTTCGACGAGGCCGGCGTGCCTGCCGACCCGGAGGTCCGGCAGGCGATCGCCGACTACGTCACGTGGGCCGCGACCGGCCCCTTCCAGGCGTGGGGACGCTCGAAGGACGACGTGCCGGACGACCTGTCGCTGCCCCACTGGGACTGGGACGGCCCGACATGACGCCGTACTGGGCGAGGGATTCTGACTCTTGGAGGCCTTTGCAACGGCCTCCAGGAGTCAGGATCCCCGCTCGAGCGGGGACTCCGACAGGTCGGGTCAGGCCAGCGGCCACCGACGATGACTAGGACAGCGTCAGCCCGTCGTCACCCACGTCGACCGTCACCGCGCCACCGTCGGTGACCTGGCCGGCGATCAGCAGCCGGGCGAGCGGGTCGCCGATGGCCGACTGGATGAGCCGGCGCAGCGGCCGGGCGCCGTACGCCGGGTCGTAGCCGGTCTCGGCCAGCCAGGCGCGCGCCGCGTCGGTCACCGAGATGGTGATCCGCCGGACCGCGAGCCGCTGCTCGAGGAGCGCGAGCTGCAGGTCGACGATGTGCGCGAGGTCGTCCTTCGACAGCGCCTCGAACATCACGACCTCGTCGAGCCGGTTCAGGAACTCCGGCTTGAAGTGCTGGCGCACCACGTTCCTCACCGACATCTTCTTGGTGTCGGGCATGAGGTTCGGGTCGACCAGGAAGTTCGAGCCGAGGTTGGAGGTGAGGATCAGCAGCGTGTTGCGGAAGTCGACCGTGCGGCCCTGGCCGTCGGTGAGGCGGCCGTCGTCGAGCACCTGCAGCAGGATGTCGAAGACCTCGGGGTGCGCCTTCTCGACCTCGTCGAGCAGCACGACGCTGTAGGGGCGCCGCCGCACGGCCTCGGTCAGCTGGCCACCCTCGTCGTAGCCGACGTAGCCGGGAGGGGCACCGACGAGCCGCGAGACCGAGTGCTTCTCGCTGTACTCGCTCATGTCGATGCGGACGATCGCCCGCTCGTCGTCGAAGAGGAAGTCGGCGAGCGACTTGGCGAGCTCGGTCTTGCCGGTGCCGGTGGGGCCGAGGAAGAGGAACGACCCGGTCGGGCGGTTGGGGTCGGCGATGCCGGCGCGCGAGCGGCGTACGGCGTCACTGACCGCGGTGACGGCCTCGCGCTGTCCGATCAGGCGCTCGCCGATGACCGACTCCATCTCGAGCAGCTTGGCGGTCTCGCCCTGCAGCATCTTGCCAGTGGGGATGCCGGTCCAGGCCTCGACGACGTCGGCGATCTGCTCGGCGCCGACCTCCTCGCCCACGAGGGGCTCGATGTCGGCCAGCTCGGCCTTCTCGACCTCGTCGATCTGCTTCTCGAGCGCAGGGATCTGGCCGTACTGGATCTCCGAGGCGCCGGCGAGGTCACCCTCGCGCAGCTTCTTCTCGGCCTCGATCTTGAGCTGGTCGAGCTGGCGACGCAGCTCGCCCTCGCCCTGCAGCTGGTCCTTCTCGCGCTCCCATCGGGTCTCGAGCCCGCGCAGCTCCTCCTCACGGTCGGCGAGGTCCTTGCGCAGCACCTCGAGCCGCTCGGCCGACGCGGCGTCGGTCTCCTTGGCGAGCGCGAACTCCTCCATCTTGAGCCGCTCGACCCGGCGGCGGAGCTGGTCGATCTCCTCGGGCGAGGACTCGTGCTCCATCCGCAGGCGCGAGGACGCCTCGTCGATGAGGTCGATGGCCTTGTCGGGCAGCTGGCGGCCGGTGATGTAGCGGTCGGACAGCGTGGCGGCCGCGACCAGCGCGGCGTCGGTGATGCGGACGCCGTGGTGCGCCTCGTACTTCTCCTGGATGCCGCGCAGGATCTGGATCGTGTCCTCGACGCTGGGCTCGCCGACGAAGACCTGCTGGAAGCGGCGTTCCAGGGCGGGGTCCTTCTCGATGCGCTCGCGGTACTCGTCGAGCGTCGTCGCGCCGATCATGTGCAGCTCACCGCGGGCGAGCATCGGCTTGAGCATGTTGCCGGCGTCCATGGCGGAGTCGCCGCCGGCGCCCGCGCCGACGACGGTGTGGAGCTCGTCGATGAAGGTGATGACCTGCCCGCCGGCGTCCTTGATCTCCTCGAGGACGGCCTTGAGCCGCTCCTCGAACTCGCCGCGGTACTTCGCGCCTGCGACCATAGCCGCGAGGTCGAGCGACAGCACGCGGCGACCCTTCAGCGAGTCGGGCACGTCGCCGGCGACGACGCGCTGGGCGAGGCCCTCGACGACGGCGGTCTTGCCGACGCCGGGCTCGCCGATGAGCACGGGGTTGTTCTTGGTGCGCCGCGACAGCACCTGGATCACGCGGCGGATCTCGGCGTCACGGCCGATGACCGGGTCGAGCCGGCCCTCCTCGGCGGCGCGGGTGAGGTCGACGGAGAACTTCTCCAGCGACTCGTACGACGCCTCGGCGCTCTCGCTGGTCACGCGGCGGTTGCCGCGCACCGCGGTGATCGCCTCCCGGAGCCCGGCCGCGGTGAGGCCGGCGTCGGTCAGCACCTTCTGCGCGCTCGACTCGACGGTGGCCGTGGCGACGAGCAGGTGGTCGGTGGCGACGTAGTCGTCCTTCATCGACGCCGCGAGGTCGAGCGCCTGGGCGAGCACGCGCGTCAGCGACGCGGACGCGCTCGGCTGCTGGACGGTCGACCCGGTGGCGCGGGGCAGCTGCTGCAGCGCGCCCTCGGCCTGGGCCAGCAGCGGCGCCGGGTCGACGCCGGCCTTCTGCACCAGGCTGCGGGTGGCACCGTCCTCCTGCTTGAGCAGGGCGACGAGCAGGTGGATGGGCTCGGTGGTGGTGTTGCCGCCGGTGGTCGCGGCGAGCTGGGCAGCCTCGACGACCTCGCGGCTGCGGGTGGTGAACTTCTCGGCACCGAACTGGCTCAACTCATCTCCTCAGGATGTGCGCGTGTCGGAGACCACTGTGGCCTCGCTCTGTCCAACGCGCCAGAAGTTGAGTCGATTCCCCTCAACTCTACGGATTTGACCACTTTGGGCACTGTGAGCGACCGCCGGCGACGACTAGCGTCGGCAGACACCACCTGCCGCGTGCCGCGGCGCTCGTGACGCCCTGCCTGACACTGTTCCTCGACGCCCCTGTCGCCCGGACCCGACACTTCCGTGCCTCGAGGAGGGCCACCATGAGCATCGACCTGGAGACGCTGCGCTCCGCGACCAGGGGGACGGTCACCGGGCCGTCCGACGCCGACTACGACACCGCACGTGCCGTGCGCAACGGCATGATCGACAAGCGCCCCGCCGTGGTCGTGCAGGCCTCGAACGCCGGCGACGTCATGACCGCCGTGCGCTTCGCCGCCGACAACGGGCTGACGGTCGCCGTACGCGGTGGTGCCCACAGCGTTCCCGGCTTCGGCACCGCGGACGACGCCGTGGTGGTCGACATGTCGGCGATGCGCGACGTCCGGGTCGACCCGGTGAACCGCACCGCCCGGGTTGCCGGCGGTGCGACGTGGGGCGACCTGAACTCCGCGACCTACCCGTTCGGCCTCGCCACCACTGGCGGCATCATCTCGACCACGGGCGTCGGCGGCCTGACCCTCGGCGGCGGCATCGGCTACCTCGCGCGGGGCCTCGGGCTGTCCCTCGACAACCTGGTGGCGGCGGACGTGGTGACGGCCGACGGCACCTTCCGCCTCGCCAGCGAGAAGGACGACGCGGACCTGTTCTGGGCCATCCGCGGCGGCGGCGGGAACTTCGGCGTCGTGACGTCCTTCGAGTTCCGGCTGAGCCCGGTCGAGGACATCTACGGGGGTCCGATGTTCTTCGAGCTCGACCGCGCCGGCGACCTCTTCCGGCTCTACCGCGAGTTCATCGCGGACGCGCCGGGGCAGTTCGGCGGCTTCCCGGCCTACCAGATCGCGCCCCCGTTGCCGTTCATCCCGGAGGAGCGCCACGGTACGACGCTCGCGCTCTTCGTGGCCTGCTGGGCGGGTGACGTCGAGAAGGGCGAGGAGGTCCTCAAGCCGTTCCGCGACCTCGCGCCGACCGTCGCCGAGCTGGTCGGCCCGATGCCGTACCCGGCCCTCAACGCCGCCTTCGACGACCTCTACCCCGTGGGCCTGCGCCACTACTGGAAGGCGAGCTTCGCCAAGGAGCTCACCGACGAGGCGATCGAGGCGCACGTCGAGCACGGGTCGAAGGTCCCCGCGATGACGTCGACCATGCACATCTACCCGATCAACGGCGCCTGCCACCGGGTCGAGTCGGACGCGACGGCGTTCGCCTACCGCGACGCCAGCTTCGCGACCGTGATCGCCGGCATGTGGCCGGACGCGGCGGACGACGAGCAGAACACGGCCTGGGTCCGGGGCTACTACGACGCGATCGCGCCGCACTCGGAGGAGGGCGGCTACATCAACTTCATGGCCGACGACGACCAGGGCCGGATCCGCCAGAACTACCGGGGGAACTACGACCGGCTCCAGCAGGTGAAGCGGGAGCACGACCCGGACAACATGTTCCGGCACAACCAGAACATCGCACCGGCCTGATTCGCGGGCGCCGCTCGACCGCTGTCCCAAAGTGGGCAAATCGCTGCGGGAGGCGAAGGCTTTACCGTCGATCTGTTTCATTCCGCGGACAAGCGGGCAGAGTGGTGCTATGAGCAAGCTGATCTTCGACAACCGCTTCGTCGGGGTCGCGTTCGTGGTGCTGCTGTTCGTCAACGCCTTCGCCATCCAGAGCGGCTGGTACGCCTGAGGACCCTCGCGGGCCCTCACCACACCCGTGCGACGATCCCCGGGTGGCGACACCCGGGTTGAGCTCTGACTGCACGCGCTGCTTCGGCCTCTGCTGCGTGCTGCTCCCCTTCTCCGCCTCGGCCGGCTTCGGCGTCGACAAGCCCGGCGGGCGACCGTGCCTCAACCTGCTCGAGGACGACCGCTGCCGCATCCACGCGACCCTGCGTGAGGACGGCTGGCCCGGGTGCACCGTCTTCGAGTGCTTCGGGGCGGGCCAGCAGGTCTCCCAGGTCACCTACGGCGGCGTCTCGTGGCGCGACCCGGGCAACCCACCGCACCGGATGGCCGAGATGGCCGCGGTGCTGACGGTGATGCGCCAGCTCCACGAGATGCTCGTGCACCTCACCGAGGTCGACCGTCGCTCGCCCGACCCCGGCGCCGGCGTCGTACGCGCCGAGATCGAGGAGCTCACCGCCGCCGATCCCGAGACGCTGCTCCTCGCCGACGTGGACGACCTGCACGAGCGGGTGGGGCGCCTGCTGTCCGAGGCCAGCTCGCGCGTACGACGGACGTGGCCCGCTGCCCGGGACCGCACGCGAGCCGACCTCGCCGGGCGGCGGATCGCCGGTGACCACCGCGGCTGGTCGTTCCGCGGCGCCCTGCTGATCGCCGCCGACCTCCGCGACGCCGACCTGCGGGAGGCCGACCTGCTCGGCGCCGACCTGCGCGACGCCGACGTACGCGGCTGCGACCTCTCGACCGTCCTCTTCCTCACGCAGCCGCAGGTCAACGCTGCCGTCGGCGACGCGGTGACCACCCTTCCGGAGGGTTTGTCGCGCCCGGCACGCTGGCGTTCCTGAACCGGCGGAATACCTCCCCGGCGGGTCGTGCTGTGCCTGGCATGACCGTTCCCAGCATCAAGCTCCACGACGGCACGTCCATCCCGCAGCTCGGCTTCGGCGTGTTCCAGATCGACCCCGCCGACACCGCGGAGGCGGTGACGCGGGCCCTCGAGGTTGGCTACCGCCACATCGACACGGCCGAGATGTACGGCAACGAGAAGGAGGTGGGCGAGGCGCTGCGCTCCTCCGGGATCGCGCGCGACGAGGTCTACGTGACCTCCAAGCTCAACAACGGCTTCCACGAGCCGGCGGAGGCCGAGCGCGCCTTCGACAGGACCCTCGCGGACCTCGGCCTCGACCGCGTCGACCTGTTCCTCATCCACTGGCCGCTGCCGACCCGCTACGACGGGGACTTCGTCTCGACCTGGCGCACCCTGGCGTCCTTCGTCGAGGACGGCCGTGCGGCGTCGGTGGGCGTCTCCAACTTCCAGCCCGCCCACCTCCAGCGGCTCGTCGACGAGACGGGCGTCGTCCCCGTGATCAACCAGGTCGAGGTGCACCCCTACTTCACCAACGACGACGTCCGCGCGGCCAACGCGAAGCACGGCGTCGCCACCGAGGCCTGGTCGCCGATCGCGCAGGGTGCGGTGCTCGACGACTCCGTCATCACGGAGATCGCCGAGGCGAAGGGGAGGTCGACCGCCCAGGTGACCCTGCGCTGGCACGTCGAGCGCGGCGACATCGTCTTCCCCAAGTCGGTCAATCCCGAGCGGATGAAGGAGAACTTCGAGATCTTCGACTTCTCGCTCACCGACGACGAGGTCGCCCGCATCTCCGGCCTCGACCGCGGCGAGGACGGCCGCACCGGGCCCAACCCCGACACGTTCGACTACATCCCCGGCTGATCCCACCTCGACGGAGGCCCGACCCCACCCGGGGCCGGGCCTCTGTCACGTGCACCGTGCAGGCAGTTCGCGCCGGTCGCCGTGGCGCTGAGCGTGGCGGCGTTGCCGTGGCTCGCGAACTGCCTTCATGGTGTTCGCGATCGCCGGACCTGAGTTCTCATACGCAGGCGCGGGACGAGCAGCCTGCTCCACACTCGCCCCATGGAACCCAGCACCTGGCAGCGCCCGGGCCTCCGCGCCGCCCTCCTGTACGCCTTCGCCGCCAGCCTCCTCGGCACCGTCGTCTCCGCGGTCAGCCGCCTCGAGCTCACCCGTCGTGCCGTCCCCAACGCCCAGCTCCCGGACGGGCCGGTCATCGTGGTCGCCAACCACACGAGCTTCGCCGACGGCATCCTGCTGGCCCTCGTCGGCCGACGCCTCGGCCGCTCGCTGCGGCTGATGGCGACCGATGGCGTCTTCCGGTCGGGGCTGGTCGGGCCGGTCGTCCGCCGCCTCGGGTTCATCCCCGTCCTCCGCGGCACCGACGCCGCCGCCGGCTCGCTCGACGCCGCGGCCACCGCGCTCGGGGCCGGTGAGGCCGTCGGGCTCTTCCCCGAGGGACGCATCACGCGCGATCCACAGCACTGGCCCGAGCGGTCCAAGACCGGCGCTGTCCGCCTTGCCCTCCGCACCGGCGCCCCGGTCGTGCCGGTCGCCCTGGTCGGCGCCCACCGGGTCGTGGGGCCCATCGGCATCGCCTCGCGGCTGCTGCGCAACACCGTCCTGCGCCCGCGGGTGCGGGTCGCGGTCGGGGACCCGATCGACGTACGCCGCCTGGCGGGCGTGAGCGGCGACCAGCCGGTCGACGACGCCACCGTGCGCCGAGTGGCCGACGAGGTGATGACGGTGCTGGTGTCGCAGGTCGCCGAGCTCCGCGGGGAGCCGGCGCCGTACGCCAGCGGCGTGCCGGCGGAGGCACTGAGCGCGTGACCCGTGTGGGCCGTCAGGAGTAGCGGTGGCTCTTCTGCGGGTGCCCGTGCTCGCGGGTGCAGGTGCGGCCGCTCATGTTGCGGTGGCCGCAGAGGCCGTCCGCTGCAGCAGTCGCCGCGGGCACAGCCTCCCGCTTCGACGCAGTGGCCTTCGTCGCGGCTGCGACGGGCGGTGCCACCGGCGCCTTCGGCCTGGCCGGCGCCGAGCCCGCTCGCTTCTGGGCCTCGGCGTAGCGGGCCTCGCGCATCGCACGCAGGTTGTCCATCTTGCTCATCGCTCGATCACGCCGAGAACCCTACGCAGCCGCACCGACAGGCGGCGCGTCCGCCCACGAGCGGCGACTCAGCCTGCGAGCCAGGACGCGAGGTTGGCCAGCGAGGCGTCGAGACCCTGCTGGTGCGCGTCGACGTCGATGCCGGGAGGTACGTCGGTGGCGTCGATCGCGACGCGGGTGCCCTTGTCGCGAGCGGCGAAGGTCCACGTCATCGTCATCCGGCCGGCGTTGTCCGGGTCGTCGGTGTCGAACTCGACGCCCCACACCACCCGCTCGGGCTCGACCAGCTCGTCGATCGCGACGCGGGAGACGTCGGTGCGCTCGGTCGTCTTGCCCCCGCCCTCGGGAGCCTCGTCGTAGCGGAGCGTCATCGTGAAGCCGCCGCCCGCACGCAGGTCGGCGTCGGAGATCTCGCCGGTCATGCCGTCGGGAGGCAGCCACGCGGCGAGTGCGTCGGCGTCGACGAAGGCGGCGTACACCTCGTCCGGCGGGGCGGCGACGTCGGTGACGGCCCGGTCGATGCGCGGCACGTCAGGACCCTCGGCGCCAGACGACGACGGACTGGCCGACGGCCTGGTGCAGCACCGGCAGCTTGTTGGCCGGCTGGACCGCGGCACGCGCGGCGAGCCCGCTCCGCAGCGCCTCCAGCTCGGCGACGAGCTCCTCGTTGCGGGCGCGGAGCGCGTCGACCTGCAGCTCGAGCTGCATGATGCGGCGTACGCCCTCGATGCCGATGCCGGCACTCGTGAGGTCGGCGATCTCGCGCAGCCGCTCGATGTCGCGGTGGGAGTAGCGACGACCGCCGCCACCGGTGCGACCCGGCTGGATCAGGCCCATGCGCTCGTAGGCGCGCAGGGTCTGCGGGTGCAGCCCGGTCAGCTCCGCGGCGACGGAGATGACGTAGACGGCAGCATCGAGGTTGGGTTCGCGCGAGTAGGAAGACGGATTCATGCGGGGTCCCTGCGGCGTTGTTCAGCGGAGGAGCGAAGCGGGGGAGATGAAGAACGTCGTGGGGTGAACTGGACGGCGGCGTCCGGGGACGGGGGCTGGAAGACGCTCATCCTTCGAAGAGTCCTGCGCGGAGCGGCTTGCCGGCGGTGGCCGCGCGGTAGGCCTCGAGGGCCTCGCGAGCGGTCGGGTCGAGGTTGGCCGGGACCTTGACCTCGACGGTGGCGAGCAGGTCGCCCTTGCTGCCGTCACGCTTGGTGGCGCCCTTGCCGCGGACCCGGAAGGTCCGGCCGTTGGGCGTGCCCGGGGGCAGCTTGAGCGTGACCGGCGCACCGCCCAGCGTCGGGATCTTCACCTCGCCGCCGAGGGCCGCTTCGTCGAAGGAGACGGGGACGTCGATGGTGAGGTTGTCGTCCTTGCGACCGAAGACCCGGTGGGGCGTGACCTTGACCTTGACGAACAGGTCGCCGGCCGGGCCGCCGTTGTCGCCGGGCGCGCCCTTGCCCTTGAGCCGGATCCTCGCGCCGTCCTTGACCCCTGCGGGGATGCGGGCCTGGATGGTGCGCGCGGAGGTGCCGCGCCCGCTGCCGTGGCAGGTCGGGCAGGCCTCGTCGTACACCAGCTGGCGCCCACCGCAGGCGGGGCAGGTCTCGTTGATGGAGAACGCCCCGCCCGTGCCGGCGACGACGAAGCCCGCGCCCTCGCACTCGGGGCAGATGTGCGGCCGGGTGCCGGGCTTGCCGCCGGTGCCCTGGCACGTCGGACATGCCGAGTCGGAGGTCAGGCGCAGCGACACCGTCACGCCGTCGAGCGCGTCGGTGAAGCCGATGGTCGCCGAGCTCTCGACGTCGGCGCCACGGCGCGGCCGGGCCTGCTGGGTACGCCCGCGCTGGGCGCCCCCGAACAGGTCGCCGAACATGTCGCCGAGGCCGCCGCCCGCGCCGCCGCGGTCGCGGAGCAGGTCGTCGAGGTTGAACCCGCCGCCACCGCCGCCGCCGAATCCCCCGCCGCCCATGCCGGCGCCGAAGCCGCCGCGCGCCTGCAGCGAGCGGAACTCGTCGTACTTGGCGCGCTTGGCCTCGTCGCCGACGACGTCGTAGGCCTCGGCAACGGCCTTGAACGTCTCGTGCTTGGCGTCGTCACCGGGGTTGGAGTCGGGGTGGTTGGCCCGGGCCAGCTTGCGGTAGGCCTTCTTGATGTCGGCCGCGCTGGCGTCCTTGGCGACGCCGAGGACCTGGTAGAAGTCCTTGGTCGCCCAGTCGTTGCGGAAACCTTCGTTGTCAGCCATGGATCAACCTCCCTCCGTCGTCGACAGGGTCATCGGGGTGCGTGTGCGGGGGTGCGTGGTGCGCGGTCAGGCGTCGGCCGGGTCGACCACGAGCACCTGGGCGGCGCGGACGACGCGCTCGCCCATCCGGTAGCCGCCCTTGGCGACGTGCTTGACCGTCGTGACCTGGACCTCGGCGTCGGCGCCGAGGTGGCTCAGCGCCTCGTGGAGCGTCGGGTCGAACGCGTCGCCCGGCTCGCCGAAGCGGACCAGGCCTGCGCTCGCCACGACGCGCTCGAGCTGGTCGGCGACGGCCTTGAAGCCACCCTCGAGCTCACCGTGCTCCTTGGCCCGGTCGATGGTGTCGAGCACCTCGATGACGGGCGTCAGCGCCTTGAAGGCGGCCGTCTCGGCCACCAGCTGCCGGTCGCGGTCGACCCGCTTGCGGTAGTTGGCGTACTCGGCCTGCAGGCGCTGCAGGTCGTTGGTCAGGTCGGCGAGCGAACCCTTCATGGCGGCGAGCTGGTCCTCCTCGGTGTCGACGTCGGAGGCCCCTCCGGAGTCCGGGCGCTCCTCCGCGGTGCCGGGGTCGTCGCCGGCGACGGCGTCGCCTGCCACCTGCTCCTCGACCTCGGTCTGGGCGGGCGCCTCACCGGCGGCGTCGCCGAAGCCCTCCGGAGAGGGAGCCGCGGTGGGCTCCCCCTCCGGGAGGTCGGTCGCCTCGGGGCCCGGGGTGGGCTCGACGGGGCGATCGGTCACTTGGACTCACCCTCGTCGGTCGAGCCGCCGTCGGTCGGGCCGTCGGTCTGCTCGTCGACGATCTCGGCGTCGACCACGTCGTCGTCGGACTCGCCGGTCGCCCCGGTGGCACCGCCCGCAGCGGCCTGGTCGGCCTCGGCGGCGGCGTACATCGCAGCGCCCATCTTCTGGCTGGACTCGCCCAGCTTGGTGATGCCGGCCTGGATCTCCTCGGGGGAGGCGTCCTCCTTGGCCAGCGTCTCCTTCAGCGCGTCGACGTCGGCCTGGACCTCGGTCTTGACGTCCTCGGGCAGCTTGTCGGCGTTGTCACCGAGGAACTTCTCGGTCGTGTAGACGAGCTGGTCGCCCTGGTTGCGGGTCTCGACCGCCTCGCGACGCTTGGCGTCCTCCTCGGCGTACTGCTCCGCCTCCTTGACCATGCGGTCGATCTCGTCCTTGCCGAGCGCCGAGCCGCCGGAGATGGTCATCGACTGCTCGCGGCCGGACGCCTGGTCCTTGGCGGAGACGTGGACGATGCCGTTGGCGTCGATGTCGAAGGTGACCTCGATCTTCGGCACGCCGCGCGGGGCCGGCGGGAGGCCGGTCAGCTCGAAGTTGCCGAGGGGCTGGTTCTGGCTCCACATCTGGCGCTCGCCCTGGGCGACCTTGATCTCGACCGACGGCTGGTTGTCGTCGGCGGTGGTGAAGATCTCGGAGCGCTTGGTCGGGATCGTGGTGTTGCGCTCGATCAGCGTGGTCATCACGCCGCCCTTGGTCTCGATGCCGAGGGACAGCGGGGTGACGTCGAGGAGCAGCACGTCCTTGACCTCTCCCTTGAGGACACCGGCCTGGAGCGCGGCGCCGACGGCGACGACCTCGTCGGGGTTGACGCCCTTGTTGGGCTCCTTGCCGCCGAGCAGCTCCTTGACGACCTCGGTCACGGCCGGCATGCGGGTCGAGCCGCCGACGAGGACCACGTGGTCGATGTTGGAGACCGCGACGCCGCCGTCCTTGAGGACCGACTGGAACGGCGCCTTGGTGCGCTCGAGCAGGTCGGCGGTCAGCTTCTGGAACTCGCTGCGGGTCAGCTTCTCCTCGAAGTGGAGCGGGCCGGACTCGCCGTGGGTGATGTAGGGCAGGTGGATCGTGGTCTCGCTGGACGAGGAGAGCTCGATCTTCGCCTTCTCAGCGGCCTCCTGGAGGCGCTGCTTGGCGATCTTGTCGGCCGCCAGGTCGACGCCGTTGGAGTCCTTGAACTTCTTGACCATCCACTCCACGACGCGGTTGTCCCAGTCGTCGCCACCGAGGTGGTTGTCGCCGGAGGTCGCCTTGACCTCGACGACGCCCTCGCCGATCTCGAGCAGGGACACGTCGAACGTGCCGCCACCGAGGTCGAAGACGAGGATCGTCTGGTCCTCGCCCTTGTCGAGGCCGTAGGCCAGCGCGGCCGCGGTGGGCTCGTTGACGATGCGGCTGACGTTGAGGCCGGCGATCTCACCGGCCTCCTTGGTGGCCTGGCGCTGCGCGTCGGAGAAGTAGGCCGGGACGGTGATGACCGCGTCGGTCACCGTCTCGCCGAGGTAGGCCTCGGCGTCGCGCTTGAGCTTCTGCAGCACGAAGGCGCTGATCTGCTGGGGGGTGAAGGTCTTGTCGTCGATGTCGACCTTCCAGTCCTCGCCCATGTGGCGCTTGACGGACCGGATGGTGCGGTCGACGTTGGTGACCGCCTGTCGCTTGGCGACCTCGCCGACGAGGACCTCGCCGGACTTGGTGAAGGCGACGACGGACGGGGTGGTCCGGGCGCCCTCGGCGTTGGCGATGACGGTGGGCTCGCCACCCTCAAGGACGGCGACGACGGAGTTGGTCGTGCCGAGGTCGATGCCGACCGCTCGAGCCATGGTGTGTTCCTCCTGCTGTGGGACGTGCGTGTGGATGACGTGAGTCTGCGTGCCATCCTGCCGCGCTTCCGCGGAGGAGGCAAAACAGTTGAGTCGGTCTCACTCAAGTCTGTTCATGGGGTACAACGCAGGTCCGGGCCGGATGTTCCCCGATCCGGACAGGAATTTCGTGTGACCTGGCTCCCTCTAGCCTTGGCGCATGATCCGCCACACCGTCGCGTTCCGGCTCCACCACGCCCCCGGCTCCCCGGAGGAGGCCGACTTCCTGGCGTCCGCCGAGGCCCTGGCCGACATCCCGGGCGTCACGGCGTTCGAGCAGCTGCGGCAGACGAGCCCGAAGAACGACTTCGCCTTCGGCTTCTCGATGGAGTTCGCCGACCAGGCGGCGTACGACGGCTACAACGAGCACCCGGTCCACACGTCCTTCGTCGCCGACCGCTGGGTGCCCGAGGTGGCCGACTTCCTGGAGATCGACTACGCGCCTCTCTGATGCCGCCGCGCCGGGGACGGCTGCGAGACTTGTAGGCGGAATCTTGCTCCTGGAGGGGGTTGCAAAGGCCTCCGAGTGAGAGCTTCCCCGCTCGAGCGGGGATTCTGCGAGCGGACCGGCGCCCTCAGCGGGACCAGACGTACGGCGTCGTGGTGGTCACAGCGCGCAGCCCGGAGCGCTCGAGGATCGGGCGCGACATGTCGGTGCAGTCGGAGTGGATGAGCCGGATGCCGCGCGCGAGCGCCGAGCGGGCGCGGGCGGCGACGAGCGCGCGGTAGATGCCGCGGCCGCGGTAGTCCGGCAGCGTCGAGCCGCCCCAGATGCCGGCGAACTCGGTGCCCTCGACCGGGGTGAGCCGGCCGCCGCACACGACACGGCCGCCGACCTCGGCGACCCAGAACTCCGAGCCGTCGGACTCGAGCTCGCGCAGTGACGACGCCACCGACGGGCCGCGATCTCCCCCGAAGACGGCGTTCTGCGCGGCGAGCATCCGGGTGAGGTCGTCGACGGCCGCGGGACCCGGCTCGATGCGGCGTACGACGACGGGGCCCTCGGGCGTCTCGGCGAGGGGTACGTCGACGGCGAGGAGGGATGCCTCCCCGATCATCACGGTCTCCCGGGGCTCGGCGACGAAGCCGTGGGCGACGAGCCGGTCGCCGAGGTCGGCGGGGAGGTCGTGGCCGCGGGACTTCCACTCGAACGACGCGACGTCGGTGTCGTCGCGGAAGTGGGTGACCGTGCGCTCGACGAGACCGTCGAGCGCCTCGCCGTCGAGGCCGCCGAGGTCGCGGTAGGACACGAACCCGCCGTGGTCGAAGACGGCCCACAGGAGCGGCCCGTGCCGCACGACCTCCTGCGCCCGGGCCATCTCGGCGTCGGTGCGGAGCTGCTCGTCGTAGGCCGCCAGGAGGGCGTCGGTCGTCATGGGCGGCACCCTAGGTGCCGAAGTCAGGGGAATCTCAGGGGTTTTCGCCTGCGCGAACCGGCTCCGAGGCCGCAGAATTCTCTCGTGCTCCATCGGGGGAACCTGCGCCGGGTCATCGGCGCCTCGACCATCGCGCTGCTGATCGCTGCCCTCATGGCGTTCTACGTCGCCGACGTCGCCGACGCCGGCCCGACCCGGTGCCAGCAGCACCGTCTCGATGCCCGCGAGCGCGCGTCGGTCGTCACGGGCAAGGGCCAGCGGGTCCTGGTGATCGGTGACTCGTGGTCGGTCGGCCTCGGCCTCGACGACCTGGCCGGCTCCTGGGCCGCGCGGCTCCCGGGCGAGGTCCACGTGAGCGGGTTCTCCGGCTCGGGCTTCAGCGCCGGGGCCAGTGGCTGCGGCCGCGTCTCCTTCCACGACCGCACGCCGACGGCGCTGGGCGTGCGTCCGCGGCTCGTCGTGGTCGAGGGCGGCCTCAACGACTACGACCAGCCGGCACGCGCCATCGACCGCGGCTTCCGCGAGCTGATGGCCGACCTCGCCGGCAGCCGCGTGGTCATCGTCGGCCCCGCGACGGCTCCGCTCCGCGCGGGCGCCGTCCCCCGCGTCGACGAGCGCCTCGAGGTGCTCGCCGACCTGTACGGCGTCCCCTACGTCCGCACGAGCGACCTCGACCTGGACTACCTCGACGACCGGCTCCACCTCACCGACGGCGGTCACCGCGAGTTCGGCGACGCCGTCGCCGCCCGCATCGCCGACGTGGCGCCGGCTCGACCGGCCCTGCTCGGCCGCTGAGCCGCCCGCCGCTCAGCGACGGCGGAACGACGTCGCCGATCCGATGATCGGCCACTGAGCCCGGCACGACCTCGGCTATCGGACACTTCCGCCGAAAATCGGCCGAACGGTGCATCTTCTCGCGTTGCACGAACACGCAGATCGGCGCTCATTGACGCCCTCTCTGCCGATTGCGAGTTTGTGCAGTGGTCCGCATCACCCCAATCCACCCTCGCGCCGTCCGGCGCGACTCATGATTGGAAACCCCAGTGAAATCACTCCGTCCGGCCGTCCTGGCCGGTATCGCAGCGTCCGCCGTCGCTGCGTCCTTCCTGGCCCCGACCGTCACCTCGGCCGGCGCCGCACCCTCGGCGGGCGATCCCCGCCTCGAGGCCCAGCAGGCGGCCAGCGCCTGGGTCAAGGGCCATGCCAAGGCGCTCGAGCGCGCCGCCTCGGACGCGTTCGTCCGGGCCGGCACCTTCGAGGGCGACAACGGCATCTACTCGATGGCCTACGAGCGGACCCACGAGGGCCTGCGCGTGGTCGGCGGCGACTTCGTCGTCCTCGCCGACGCCGACGGCCGGGTCGTCGGGTCGTCGGTCGCCCAGGAGGCGCCCGTCGACATCGCCTCCACCACCGCCCAGGTGCCCGCGGCCCGCGCGGCCGCCGTCGCCAGGGGCCAGGTCGACCAGGTCACCGACGCCTCCGCCCCGGAGCTGGTGATCTGGCACCGCGACGCCGGCACCCGCCTGGCGTACGAGGTCGAGGTCCGCGGCACCGACGCCGGCGAGGTGTCGTGGCAGAAGGTCTGGGTCGACGCCAAGGACGGCAGCGTCCTCGAGGCGCGCGAGCAGATCGCCCACGGCTCCGGCACGGCGGCCTACTCCGGCCCCAACCCGCTGCCGATCGCGACGAGCGGGTCGGGCAGCAGCTACACCATGACCGACCCGACGGCGACCACGCTGAAGTGCCAGGACGCCGCCACCAACGCGACGTTCTCGGGCACCGACGACCTGTGGGGCAACGGCAACGCGACCAGCAAGGAGACGGGCTGCGTCGACGCGCTCTACGCCGCGCAGCAGATGAAGTCGATGATGTCGTCGTGGCTCGGCCGCAGCGGCATGAACGGCTCGGGTGGCTGGGTGCCGATCCGCGTCGGCCTCAACGACGTGAACGCCTACTACGACGGCACGCAGGTCCAGATCGGCCACAACAACGCCAACCAGTGGATCTCCTCGATCGACGTCGTCGCGCACGAGTTCGGCCACGGCGTCGACGACAGGACCCCCGGCGGGATCTCCGGCGGCGGCACGCAGGAGTTCATCGGCGACGCGCTCGCGACGGCCACCGAGTACTACGACGCCCAGCCGTCGCCGTACGACGTGCCGGACCACACGATCGGTGAGGAGATCAACCTCGTCGGCCAGGGCCCGATCCGCGACGGCTCCAACCCGGCCAACGTGGGCGACCCCTCGTGCTACTCGAGCTCCATCCCGAACGCCGAGGTCCACGCGGCCGCCGGCCCCGGCGACCACTGGTTCTACCTGCTCTCGCGTGGCGGCGCCTCGAGGTGCAACGGCCAGTCCGTGACCGGCATCGGCGAGCAGGCGGCCATCAAGGTCCTCTACAACGCGATGCTGATGAAGACCAGCTCGTCGAACTACCTGAAGTACCGCACCTGGACGCTCACCGCGGCCAAGAACCTGGACAGCAGCTGCGCCCAGTTCAACGCCGTGAAGGCCGCCTGGAACGCCGTCAACGTGCCGGCCCAGACGGGCGACCCGACCTGCGGCGGCACCACCACGCCCCCGCCCACCGGTGGCAACCTGCTCGGCAACCCGGGCTTCGAGTCCGGCGCGACGACCTGGACCGGCACCGCCGGTCCGATCACCAACAACACGGGCCGCCCGGCCCGTACCGGGTCCTGGAAGCTCTGGCTCGGCGGCAACGGCTCCGCGGGCACCGAGACGATCAACCAGTCGGTGACCATCCCGTCCACGGCGACCGCGGCCACGCTGTCGTACTGGATCCGCACCGACACCGCCGAGAGCGGCTCGACGGCGTACGACACCATGCGCGTGCAGGTCGTCGACGGGAGCACGGCCACGACGCTGCGCAGCTTCAGCAACGTGGGCACCAACGCGACCTACACGCAGTACTCGCACAGCCTCACCGCCTACAAGGGGAAGACGGTCACCATCCGCTTCACGATGACCGAGGACTCCTCGTTGCAGACCAGCTTCGTGGTCGACGACACCGCGCTGAACGTCTCCTGACGCCCAGCCGATCCTGACGGCCGGTCCTACTCCTCCAGCCAGGCAGCCCAGCTGTCGAAGGAGTAGGGCCGGCCCAGGAAGTCGGCGACGAGGTCCGCAGCGTCCTGGCGACCGCCTCTGGCGAGGACCTTGTCGCGGTAGGCGAGGGCGACGTCGGGGGCGAACAGGTCGTCGCGGTCGAACGCCGAGAACAGGTCCTTCGCGATGACCAGCGACCACATGTAGGTGTAGTAGCCCGACGAGTAGCCGTCGAGGTGGCCGAAGGCGCAGTGCATGTGGGCACCCTCGAGCGGCGGGAACACCGAGTAGCGGCGCTGCAGCTCGTCGCCGTAGGCCGTGAGGTCGTCGTGCGGGCCGGCGTGGAAGAAGTAGGACCGCGCGGCGTACGACATCTGCTGCACGGCGTACAGCCCCTTGCCGAACTGCTCGGCCCGGCGCATCGCCGCGACCAGGTCGGCCGGGATGGTCTCGCCCGCCTCGTTGCGCGCGAAGGTCGCCAGCACGTCGGCGTCCCAGGCCCACTCCTCCAGCATCTGGCTGGGCGCCTCGACGAAGTCCCACTCGGTGGCGACCCCGGAGAAGCGGGCCCACTCGCCCTGCCCGGCGAGGACGTGGTGGACGAGGTGGCCGAACTCGTGGAAGAGGGTCACGACCTCGTCGTGCTCCATCAGGCCGCGGTTGAAGTTGCAGACCAGCACGCCTTCCGCGAGCTGCTCCCCCGCGATGCCCTTGACCATGTCGAACTGGGCGGCGTGCTTGAACTTGCCCTCGCGCGGGTGCAGGTCGAGGTGGATCCGCCCGATGCGGGTGCCGTCGAGGTCGACGTCGTAGCTGGCGACCTCGTCGTGCCACGTGCCGGCGTCCTCGCGGGAGACGGGCGTCCAGGCCAGGCCGAACAGCCGGCCGGTCACGTCGAGGAGGCCTTGGCGGACCTGCTCGAACGGGAAGTAGGTGCGCACGACCTGGCCGTCGACGTCGTACTGCTCGCGCCGGACGAGCTCGGAGTAGTAGCGCGAGTCGTAGGTGGCGACGGCGTCCGCCGACGGGTCGTCGGCGCGCTTGCGCTCGAGGAGGACGCCCACCTCGTCGCCGGCGCGCTCCTTGGCCGCCTCGCCCACCCGGTCGATGAAGTCGGCGACGGCCCGGCCGTTGCCGATCATCTTGACCTCGGTGTCGTAGTCCGGCCACGAGGCGTAGCCGAGCAGGTCCGCGGTCTCGCGACGCACCGCGAGGAGCTCCTGCAGCACCCGGTCGTTGGCCGGCCACGCGACGTTGTTCTGCGCCAGCGCCAGCTCGTGGCGGGCCTCGGCGTCGGCACCGAAGGTGATGAACGGGACCAGGTCGGGATAGTCGGTGGTGATGGTGACGAGGCCGTCCGCGCCGGGCTCGTGGGCGGCGCGGTAGTCGTCGGGCAGCCCGGCGAGCCGCTCGGGCGCGATCCGGATCGACCGGACGTCGTCGCGGATGTTGCGGCCGAAGTCCTGGGACAGCTTGACGCCCTGCTCGCTGAGCTCGCGGAGCCGGTCGCGGGTGGCCTCGTCGCGATCGACGCCCGCACGGCGGAAGTCGCGCAGCGTGTGCTCGAGGACCCGCCGGGCGTCGGCGTCGAGGTCCGAGAGGTCGTAGTCGGTCGCGAGCCGGTCGAAGACGGCGTAGAGGTCGCGGTCCAGGCCGAGCTCGGTGACGTACTTCTGCACCTGCTGGCTCAGGTCGTCGGCGCGGTCGCGGACGTCCGCGTCGGGGTGCACCTCGGCCCACAGCGAGACGGCCTCGGCGTTGGCGATCGCCGTCTCGGCCTTGTTCCACGCGACGAGCACGACGGGGGCGTCCGAGGAGCCTGCCTTGACCAGCCCGACCTGGCGCTGTGCCTCGTCGAGCTGCTCCTGGCAGCGCTGCGACACCCACGCGAGCCAGTCACCGCCGCCGGGGAGGTCGATGGGTGCGGGCTGGGTCTCGGTCCGGTGGTCCACGTGGGGAGCCTACGACCGCTCCGTGAGCGGCTCCACCGGGTTGATCCCGGGCCTGCTGCGAGAATGCGCCGGTGAGCTCGGGGACCACGCAGGACTTCCGCTTCCGCGACATCTGGCTCGTGGCGTACGGCCCCTCGATCGTCTCCGCCATCGGCCACGGCGCGATGCTCCCGGTCCTCGCCCTTCGCGCCCGCGACCTCGGCGCCGACGTCAGCGTCGCGGCGGCCATCGTCGCCCTCCTCGGCGTCGGGCAGCTCATCGCGAGCCTGCCGTCCGGGGCCCTCATCGCGCGGATCGGCGAGCGGCGGGCGCTCGTGGCCGCGGGCCTCGTCGACGCCTGCGCGATGGTCTTCGCGGCACTGACCGACTCGGTCCTGGGCCTGGCAGCCGGCGTCCTGCTCAGCGGCGTGTGCTGGACGTTGTTCCTCATCGCTCGCCAGGGCTTCATGATCGACGTCGTCCCCGCCACCCACCGCGCGCGGGCGATGTCGCTGCTCGGCGGGTCCTACCGCGTCGGCGTGCTGGTCGGTCCGCTCATCGGCGCCGCGCTGATCTCCGTCTCCGACCTGACGAGCGTCTTCTGGCTGGGCGCCTCCATGTCGGTGCTCGCCGCCCTGCTCGCGGCCACGATGCCCGACCTCGGGGAGGAGAAGCGTGCCGCCGCCAGGGCGACCGGCCACCTGGGCGTGTGGACGGTCATCGCCGCGCACCGCCGACTGCTCGCCACGCTGGGCACCGCCGTGGTGATCCTCGGGGCGAGCCGGTCGCTCCGGCTCAGCCTGCTGCCGCTGTGGGCCGAGCACGTCGGGCTCTCCGCCTCGACGACGTCCCTCATCTTCGCCGGCGCCGCCGCCATCGACGTGGCGTTCATGTGGCCGGGCGGCTGGCTGATGGACACCCGCGGCCGGATGGTCGTCGCCGTGCCGGTGGTGCTCTCGATGGCCGTGGCCTGCCTGCTGCTGCCCCTCGCCACCACGGCCGTGTCGGTCGCCCTCGTGATGGCGTTGATCGCGTGCGGCAACGGTCTCGGCTCGGGAATCGTGATGACGCTCGGCGCCGACGCCGCACCCGAGGACGGGAGGTCGCAGTTCCTCGGCGCGTGGCGGCTGTGCGGCGACATCGGCAACACCGGAGGGCCACTGCTGGTCAGCGCGGTCGCTGCGGTCGCGCCGCTGGCGGCGGCGTGCGCGACCGTCGGCGTGCTCTGCCTGGCCGGCGCCGGGTGGGTGGGCTACTGGACCAGGCGTGTCGACCTGGCCCGGGCGGCACTCAGCCGACGGTGATCGTCACCTCGTTGGACACGACGTCGGAGTCGGTGTCGACGACGCGGAACTCGTTGGGACCGGTGCGGCTGGTCTGGACGTACGTCGCGAAGGTGCCGCCGCTGACCGACATGGTCACCGGGAAGTCGGACCACGCGCCGTTCTCCTTCCGCTGCACCTGCAGGATCGCGCCCTCGCCCGCCTGGTAGGTCCCGGTGAGGTCGATCTGCTGCATCGGGCTCACGGACTGCTGCGCGGCCGAGAGGGAGATGGCCGTGGCCGGCGCCTCCGACGTGGTCTCGGTGCCCGGGCTGGTCCCGGTCGAGTCCTCGGGCGTGGTCTCGGTGCTGGTCTCCGAGGGCTTGGGCAGCCGGAAGGTCGCCGAGGAGCTCGGCTCGTCGCCGGCTCCGGTGTCACCGCCGATGCCGGTGACCTTGACGCCGGCGAGGACGGCCAGGCCGCCGAGCAGGCCGATGGCCACGGCGACGCCGACGAGGGCGATGAGCCCGGTCAGCACGGGGCGGTTCTCGGTGTCCATGCGGTGGGGAGGGACCTTTCACGCGGGTGCTCGGTGCGCCGCCATCATCCAAGATGGCTGGTTGCATGGCCAACCGGCGAACGCCCGTCCGACAGGATGGGGCCATGCAGTCACCGTTGCGACACGGCAAGGCAGCCATCGGCACGACCATCGCCACCGGCGCCCTCGCCGCCCTCTCCCAGGCCCCCGAGCGGGCCTCCCGCCTGCTGCGGCACCGCTACCCGACGGTGGCGGTGACCGGCATGACCGGTGTCGGCAAGACACGCCTGGCCGACCGGCTGTCCCGGCGCGCCAGCGCGGAGTCGGCCGGCGGGGCCGACGCGGGCTCCGCGGTGATGGAGCGTCGTACCCGTCGCACCACGCGGTTGCGTGGCTACCGCTTCCGGGTGGTCCCGGGCGAGAACGCCGCCACCCGCCTCGGCGCCCTCGACGAGGTCTTCCACGACGAGCCCGTCGACGGCGTCCTGCACGTGGTGGCCTGGGGCCACGCGACCCCGCGCCGCACGGGCGGCACCACCGGCACGGCGCTCGCCACCCGTGAGGAGCAGCTGGCCGCCGAGCTCGAGGACTGGGCCATCACGGCCCACCGGATCGCGAGCATGGCCGTGCGCCGCGACCGCCCGACGTGGCTGGTCGTCGCGGTCACCAAGGCCGACCTCTTCGCCGACGACGTCGACGCCGCGGTGCACTACTACTCCCCCGGCAGCGGCACC
Source organism: Nocardioides sp. Soil_C_8 (assembly GCF_057656315.1). Taxonomy (NCBI): domain Bacteria; kingdom Bacillati; phylum Actinomycetota; class Actinomycetes; order Propionibacteriales; family Nocardioidaceae; genus Nocardioides; species Nocardioides sp. Soil_C_8. Next base: position 23,638 of record NZ_JBDGKQ010000005.1, on the reverse strand, counting down.
CCGTTCGGCGACAAGCTCGACGAGCTGCGCGCGCTCGCCGGCGGCGCGAAGCTGTCGATCGACGTGCTCCCCGTGTGCGCACGCGGCGGCGACAAGCACTCCGCGATGCCGGAGAAGGCGTGCAGCGACCTCCTCGGCCGGCTCGAGCTGCGGATGGCCCAGCTCAGCGGCCACGTGTGATGGCGTGACGGATCCCGGACGACCGTCGATCGGACCGAACGACCTCCACCGCCCAGGGACTACGCACGACGAGCCGGCGGGTGCACGGCTTCGGTCCGATCGACGGACCGGTTGGTCGGCTCCGGAGCTCCGGTCCAGACCGGATGACCGCGTAGTTCACAGTTCCACGACTTCTGGTTTCGACGCCGTTCATCGGGGCAGAAGAACGCCATGAGGCCGATCGCGATCAACCAGCGGGCGCTGCGAGGCGCCAAGGAGGAGCTCGACTCCGCCCGCGAGGACCTGCGGTCCGCCCTCGGCGACATCGACCACCCCGCCGACGACTTCCCCTGGCGCGACCTGGTGGTGGAGGGGGTCCGCAGCCTGGTCGACGACGCCGAGCAGGTCGCGAAGAAGTGCCGCACGCTCGCGGCCGCCGTCGACGACTCGATCATCGACTTCGACGAGCTCGACCTCATGGTCGGCGAGGCCGCCACGTTCGCCGCCAAGCTCGACCAGGTGAAGCCATGACCCGGGTCGTCGTCGACCGGATCGAGACGCAGCAGGACAAGTTCCAGTTCGGCGACCCGATCGGCTGCCACTACCACTGGCTCGAGCCCGGCAAGGTGGACTCCTACGGCGACTCCGTGCGCCGGCTCGCCGCCAAGGTCGAGCTCGCCGTCGACGCGTTCGAGCGCACCTCGATGCTCTCGGAGGACGTCTTCGCCGGGGAGGCCGCCGACACGCTCCGCGACCGCGCCGGCCGCCGCCACGAGGAGTCGGCGACGGTCCGCGACAACCTCCGCGGCCTCGGCCGTGCGATCAACGCCTACAGCGACGTGCTGCGCCGTCACCGCGAGGGCCTCGAGCAGCTGCGCGACTTCGCCGTCAGCAAGGGGCTCGAGGTCCGCGACAACCGCATCTGGCCCCCGGTCGAGACGCTGCCCGGTGACGCCACCCAGAAGCAGGCCGACGCGTGGGAGAGCGACTGGAAGGCCTACCAGGCCTGCTTCGAGACCAAGATCGAGCTCCGCGACGCCCGCCGTGCCGCCACTCGTGACCTCGTCAAGGCGCTGGCCGAGCACGCCGGCGTCCACCCCGACAAGGACCGCGCCAAGCTCGTCCCCGCGGGGGCCAACCAGGTGCGCTTCGGCGAGCTGCGTCGCGAGGCGGCGGAGGAGGCTCGCGAGGCCGTCGAGGCGGGCGATGCCGCCGACGCCGCCCGCAGCACGGTCGACGCGCTGCGCCGGCGCGAGCAGACCGCGCTCGGCAGGCTCGAGGACCTCGTGCTCGCCGAGGCGCCACCCGAGGAGATCCAGGCCCAGGCCGCCAAGGTCCAGGCACTCCACCGCGAGCTCACCGAGGCCAAGGTCGAGATGCGCGACGCCGAGGCCGTGGCCCAGCGCGAGCAGGCTCAGGCCAACCGCGCCGCCCGCGACCTCCAGGACGCCGAGGCCGGGCGCCCCCGCCTCGTCGTCGAGCGCGCCGAGTGGCAGCCGGACCGGCCGACCGACCTGCGCGACCGGCTGGGCTGAGCCCCTTCGGCCCGCTCGCCCCGCGCTCGTCGTACGACGCCCGCGCCGGGCAGCGGTGAGCTGGACACCTTTTCGGCGCCCAGAACCTGCCTCACTCACCACCCGGGCGACCGTCAGGCGACCGGCTCGACCTCGTAGCTCGTGACCGGGTTCTCCCGGCCGGCGCGACAGGTGAGCACCTGCCCGGCGCCCAGCACCCGCCGCACCCGCACCTCGAGAGGCTCGCCCGCTGCTTCGAGTTCCACGGTCGTGACGTCGCCGGCCGTGCGCGCCGCCACGACGCGCACGTCGTCGAAGCCGGTCAGGCCCAGCCGGCGGCGTACGTCGATGTCGGCGGCCTGCGCCGGCATCGACAGGTCCGAGCGACCGCGGAGGTGCTCGAGCACCACCTCGCCCCTGGCCGTGGCCGCCGCGACCTCTCGGGCCGACTCAGGGTCGAGCCCGCCGTAGTAGAGGCCGCGGGGCAGCACGACGAGGTTGCCGGCGAACCGGTCGCCACCCACGTGGGAGGTCTCCCAGACGGCGGCGGCGTGCGGGCCGGACGCCAGCTCGAGGGCGACCGGACGGCCGAGCTCGGCGCAGCAGGCGTCGTGGCGTCCGTGCGTGCAGACGGCCAGGACCGGTGCCGCCTCCGGCTCCAGGCCGAGCGAGCGGCCGGCTCCGAGCGCGGCCAGGTCGAGGTCGCGGACGTCGTCGATGCGGTCGAGGTCGGTGGCCTCCGCCCACGAGGCCGCACCGGCTGCGCGGGCCGCCACCGCCCGGGTCGGTCCGTCGCCGGCGCGCCTCCCGGGCCTGCGGACGAGCAGCACCCGGACCCGGTGCTGCCGCGCCTGCCCCTGCAGGTGGGCACCGAGCCCGTCGGGCAGCCGCGCGTCGCGCAGGGCGTCGGTGCCCCACGGGCCGGGATGCTCGAGGAGCAGGTAGCTGCGGACCGTCGAGGCGGTGCCCGCGAGCTCGTCGCCGCGTGCCCGGCTGGCGGTCGCGCACCGGAAGTCGGTCACCGGACGACCTCGAGCAGGCCCTCCCGCACCAGCCGCCGGCTCAGCACGAGCGCACTCTCGTCGTCGAGCGGGAGGTCGCCCGGCGTCAGCTCAGCGTGGTCGGCGACGTGCTCGAGCGCCGGCCGCACCCGCGCCGGCACGCGGAGGACGCGGTCGCCGATCATCACCCGGACCTGGTCACCGTCGTCGACGAGGACGCACGGGTGCCCGCGACGCCGCCGCAGCGGCGTACGGACCCCGATCCCGGTCGCGAGGGCATCGCGGTCGAGCAGTGCGCCGGCCAGCCGCGGCGGACGGCCGCTGACGAATCCTTCGGCCTGGTCGATGGCGAGCGCGGCGGGGTCGAGGCGGCGTATGGCGTCGGCGACGCCCGCCAGGTGGTCGGCGAGGCCCTCGGACAGGCGCGCGGGGTCGTCGAGGTAGCCGGCCGGGACGTGGTCGTCGGGAACGTCGGCGAGCAGGCGCCCGACCTCGCGCGTGACGAGGCTGCGCCAGGTCAGCTGGTTGATGCCGATCGTGAGGTGCAGCGAGACCGACTCCTGCGCCCGTGCGGCATGGGGGGTGCCGGTGGGGAGGTAGGCCACGACCCCCGGCTCGAGCAGGAGGTCGCCCGGGCCGCCCTCACCGTGCACCTCCCACATCTTCGTGCCGTGGGTCTGCATCACGAACACGTCGTGGGAGTCGGTGTGGACCGCGAAGCCCTGGGCTCCGGGCGGGGTGAGGTAGGCGTTGGCCTGGCAGGGGTGGCCGAGCTCGAGCTCGAGCTCCGCGACCAGGTCGCCGACGGGTGACCAGTAGCGCTGCAGGCCCTGCAGGACGATGGTGGCGCCCTCGTCGTGCAGGCGCATCAGCCTGACCGGGTCGACCAGCCCGGTGAGCGGCTTGCCGGCAAGGCTGCCGCCCCGGGTGAACGACGACTCCGGCAGCACCGAGCCGTTGCGGGCGACCCGGACCGCGGGGGTGCGGATCGCGGTCTCGGTGAGCAGGTGGTCGACGTGGGCGAGCGAGAGCACCTCGGCGCCGTACGCCGGGTCGGTGCGGTGGACGTGGACCGAGGACGCCCAGACCTTGTCGACGAAGGTCTGGGCGTCACCGGTCAGGCGGTCGAGAGCGCTCAGAGCGCGGTCCCGTCGGTGCCGTCGGCGTCGGTGGAGTCACCGTCGGTGGCATCCGTCGAGTCGCCGTCGGTGCCGTCCGCGTCGGTGCCGTCCGCGTCGGTGGAGTCGCCGTCGGTGGCATCCGTCGAGTCGCCGTCCGTGCCGTCGGCGTCGGTGCCGTCGGCATCCGTGCCGGGCCCGGCTGCGACACCGGTCGGGTCGACGCCCTCGGTGCTCATCTCGTCGTCGCCGAGCGGGTTTCCGGGAGTCGTCATGATTCCTCCTCGCTGTGCCGCGACGGACGGTCCGTCCCGGGTCTGGCGTCGAGTCTGGTGCGCGCCGCCTCCACCGTCCCACACCCCTGGGGACGGGGTCAGCCCCCGACGGACTCCGTCTCCCGGACCTCGAAACGGGTCGTGCCCTTCACCTTGTCGTCGCCGCACGACTGCCGCCGCGACGGGCCCGGCACGGCCACGATCTCGTCGGCCGGGTCGCCACCGGAGAGCACGTGCAGCTCGCGGGCCTGGTCGACGGCCGGCCGGCCCGCCCGGCCGCGCGTCCACGGCAGCGGCACCTCGCCGCGCTCGACGGCGGCGCACGCGTCGACGGCGGTGTCGCTGTCGAGCCGTCCCAGCGTGATCCCGCTGGGAAGTCCCAGCAGGGTGCCGGAGAAGCGGTGCCCGCCGAGGTGCGTGGTCTCCCACGTGCCGTCGGGCCAGGTCGCCGCGAGCCGGCCGGCGATCGGCCGGCCGATCTCGGCGCAGCAGCGGTCGCGCTTGCCGTTGGTGCAGACCAGCCACAGCGGGTCGTCGTACGCCGACATCGCGGCCAGGTCGAGCCGGAGGAGGTCGTCCGGCCGGTCGAGCACCGCGGCGCGCACGTCGTAGCCGGTCTCGGTGGCACGGGCGTGGAAGACGTGGGTGCCGGGACCGGCGGTGCCGTCGGGCCGGCGGAGCAGGAAGACCTTCATGTCCAGCGACGCGAGGTGCTCGCGGACCGGCTCGGGGAGGCGGTTGTCGCTGACCGCGTCGCGGCCCCACGGGCCGGGGCTCTCGACGAGCAGGATCTCGGCGTCGGTGGGCGCCGTGCCGACCATCGGCTCGTCGTCGACGAGGCTGGCGATCGAGCACCGGAAGTCAGGCATGGCGAGAAGTCTGACCGACGGGTCCCACCCGTGGGCCTCCTGGGGTCGCGACTCAGAGCAGGCCGCGGCGGCGGGCCACCGCGGCGGCCTCCGTGCGCGACGCGGCCTCGAGCTTGGCGAGGATGTTGGAGACGTGGACCGACACGGTTTTGGTGCTGATGAAGAGCTGCTTGCCGATCTCGCCGTTGGAGCGTCCCTCTGAGACGAGGGCGAGGATCTCCCCCTCCCGCGGCGTGAGCGTCGCCGTCTGGGCGGAGGTCGCGGGCGCGGGCGTGGATCCCTGGGCGGTCAGCTCGTCGAGCATCGGCTGGGCGCCGAGAGCACGGGCCGCCTCACGGGCCAGGTCGGCGACGGCCCGGGCGCCGGCTGCGTCACCGACGGCGCGCAGCACTCCGGCCAGCCGCACGCGGGCCTGCGCCACCTCGGGGACGCTGCCGTAGGCGACGGCCGTCTCCTCCGCGCTGCGCCATGCCGCGCAGAGGTCGTCGGCGGAGGGCGGGTCGACCTGGGCCAACCAGCGCCAGCGCAGGTGCTCGGCGGTGCGCCGGGCCACCCACATGCGGTATTCCGGGCCGTGGCTGCCGTCGTAAGGGGCGTAGAAGTCGATCACCCGACCGCCGTCGGCCATCAGCCGCTCGACGTCGTGCGCCGCGGACTCGCGCTCCTCCGCCGACTGGCGCGGGGCGGCAGCAGCCAGGGCCGCCAGGGTGAGGGTCGCGAACCGGAGCCGCGCCTGGAACCACTCGTGCCACAGCGGCACGACGACAGCCACCACGTCGTCGTAGACCGACACCGCCAGACGGCCGTCAGCGGCGGCGGCTGCCCGCATGATCTCGGCGCCACCGGAGGAGATGGCCGTCAGTCCGTCGGTGCCCCAGTAGTCGCGCAGCCGCTCGAGGGCCTGCTCCTTGCGGCGGCCGCGGATGCCGATGGTGATCAGCATCTGGTGGGCGAAGTAGAGCCACTCGAAGACCATGGGCGGGTTCTGCCCGCTGACGTCGAGGAGGTCCCACGCCTCGTCGAGCAGGCCCTGGTGGGTGAGCGCGACCGCCAGCAGCAGCCGGGCCTCGGCGGGGTAGGGCGACCAGGTCAGCCCCCCGACCTCGCTGCGCTCGATCACCTCGCGGTAGACCTCGACGGCCCGGGGAAGGTCGCCCTCGTCGTGGTGGAGCCGGCCGAGGAGGTAGAGCGCGCGGAGCTCGGGCTCGATCAGTCCGGCTCGCCGCGCCCGGTCGGCGGCGGCCCTCCACCCGGCGCTGGGGCTCGCCCCGCCCTCCGGGTCGAGACCGGCCACGGTCGCGTGGAGCTCGACAGCGAGGCTCGTGAGGTCGTTGCGCTCGGCCAGCTCGAGAGCCTGCAGCGCGATGCTCCGCGCCTCGTCGGCGTGCCACCCGCCGAGGCTCTGGGCGTGGACGAGGAGCGCCCGGGCCAGGAGCTTGGGCGGGCCGCCCCGCAGCAGCTCGACCGCCTCGGCCGCGGTCTCGCGCGGCGACTCGGTGGTGTCGGTGAGCATCAGCGCCGACGCCAAGGACGTGAGCAGCTGGCCGCGGTCGACGGCGGTGGCGTCGACCGGCAGGGTCGCGAGCCGCGCCCGGAGGACCTTCACCGCCTTCTGCACCCGCCCGGATGCGATCAGCGCCTCGGCGCACCGGCGGGTGAGCGCGAAGACGTCGACGTCGGGCACCGGCTCGTGCGCGGTGTCGACCAGCTCGAGCGCGTCGAGGAAGTGGGTCGCCGCCTCGGCCGGGCCGCCGACCGCCAGCGCCTCCTCGCCCGCCTCGATGGAGGCGCGGACGGCGACCGGTCGGTCGTCGGCGCGGCGGGCGTGCTGCGCGAGCTCGGCGGCCGTCCCGATGGCCCGCCCCTCCCCCAGGGCGGCGACGAAGTCGGCGTGCAGCCGCATCCGCTCTCCGGGCAGCAGGTCGTCGTAGACCGCCTCACCGAGCAGGGCGTGGCGGAAGGCGTAGGTGCCGCCGCGCGAGGCGACGAGGACGTGGGCGTCGACTGCGTTGCGCAGCGCGCTCTCGAGCTCGGTGGCGTCGAGGTCGGAGACGGCGGCCAGCAGGTTGTGGCTGACCTGGCGGCCCGCGACCGAGACCAGCCGCACCACGCGCCGCGTCGTCTCGTCGAGGCGGTCGAGGTGGACGAGCAGCACGTCGGCGAGCTCGCCCGGCACCTGGCCGGACCGCGCGGCGCCGACGAGCTCCTCGATGAAGAACGGGTTGCCCTCCGCGCGGTCGACGATGGAGACGTATTCCGCCTCGGACAGCGTGGACGGGTGGAGCGCGCGCACGAGGAGGCGTACGGCGTCGTCGGCGAGCGGCTCCACCTGGAGCCGGTCGACACCGCGCAGGCGCATCCACTCCGCGACCTGGCGACGGAGCGGGTGGCGGCGGTGGAGGTCGTCGGCGCGGTAGGACACGACGAGCGCGATGCCCGGCACCGGGCGGGAGAAAAGGAAGCTCAGCATGTCGCGCGTCGACTCGTCGGCCCAGTGGGCGTCCTCGACGACGACGAGGACCGGCGCGCGCTCGGCGACGGCGGCGAGGAGGTGGCCGAACGCGTCGTAGACGTTGCCGCGGTCGAGGGCCTGGTCGCCCGACGCGGTCTCGCTGCTGCGGATCCGGCGGCCGGGCTGGAGGCGGGCGAGGGTGGGGTGCACCTCGAGCACGCGGCCCGTGACGTCGGGGAGGTCGGCCATGAGGCGGCCGAGGACCTCGGAGAAGGGGAGGTAGGGGAGGGAGCTGTCGGCGAGGTCGAGGCAGTGGCCGGCGACGACCTGCCAGTCGGCCTCGAGCGCCGCGTCGCGCAGGGCCATCAGCAGGCGGGTCTTGCCGACGCCGGCGTCCCCGCCGACGAGCACGGCCCGGGCCGGGGCGAGGCCCTCGAAGGCGGCGCGCGAGGCGCCTCCGGACGTGCGAATGCCGAGCTGGGCGGTGAGTTGCTCCAGCTCGGCATCGCGTCCGATGAGATCGGTGGTCCGCAGGGCCGGCACGGACGACATTGTGTCGTGCCCGTCCGACACTCGCGGGTCGATCGCGGTGTGGGTCACTTCTGGGTGTCGTTGGCGCGGACACGGGTCCAGCGGTGGTGCCCGTAGTCCTTCCGGATCCTGTCCTGTCGGTAGGTGATCTCGGCGCCCAGGAAGCTGTCGGTGGTGAACATGTCCTTCTCCTCTTCTCGTCGGCCCGGTTCCGGACCGTGAGGAGAGATTGCGTCCATGAGGTAGGCCGGGACATCGGGCGCGTGCCCTATCTCCGCGTGGCCGGCTACCTCAGACGCGCTGCCGGACGGCGTACGACGGGGGTCTGAGGTAGCTGACAGCGGCTACCGGGAGACGACCGGGCGGCCGGCCTGCCACACCCCCGCGACCAGCGGGACGCCTGGACGGTAGGCGAGGTGGACGTACGACGGCGCGTCGAGGAGGACGAGGTCGGCCACCTTGCCGGGGGCGAGCACGCCGACGTCGTCGCGGGCGAGCGCGGCCGCACCCATCGCGGTCGCGGCGTGCAGGGCCTCGGCCGGGGTCATCCGCATCTCGCGGACGGCCAGCGCGATGCAGAGCGCCATGGAGGAGGTGAAGCACGAGCCCGGGTTGCAGTCGCTGGCCAGCGCGACCCGGACGCCGGCGTCGAGCAGCCGGCGCGCGTCGGGGTAGGGCTGGCGGGTGGAGAACTCCACGCCCGGCAGGAGCGTGGCGATCGTGCCGCTCGACGACAGGGCCGAGACGTCGTCGTCGCCGAGGAAGGTGCAGTGGTCGACCGCGACGAGGCCGACCTCGCAGGCGAGCTGCACGCCCCCGCCGTACGTCAGCTGGTTGGCGTGGAGGCGTCCGCGCAGGCCGCTGTCGGACCCCGCGGCGAGGATGGCCCGCGCCTGGTCGACGTCGAAGGCGCCGTCCTCGCAGAACACGTCGATCCACCGGGCGTGCGGTGCCGCCGCCGCGAGCATGGGGCCGGTGACGAGGTCGACGTAGTCCTCGGGGGTGGTGTCGGCGGGGACGACGTGGGCGCCGAGGAAGGTGGTGTCCTCGGTGAACTGACGGGCCACCGCGAGGCTGCGTGCCTCGTCGTGGACCGACAAGCCGTATCCGCTCTTGACCTCGATGGAGGTGGTGCCCTGGGCCCGCATCTCGGCGACGAGCCGGGCGACGTGCGACGTGAGCTGCTCATCGGTGGCGGCGCGGGTCTTCGCGACCGTGCTGCGGATGCCGCCGGCCGTGTAGGCCTCGCCGGTCATCCGCGCCTCGAACTCGGCGGAGCGGTCGCCGGCGAAGACGAGGTGGCTGTGCGAGTCGACGAAGCCGGGGATCACCGCCCGCCCGCCCGCGTCGACCTGCACGTCGGCGGCGGGTGCGTCGGCGGCCGGCCCGACCCATGCGACCCGGCTGCCCTCGACCACGACGGCTGCGTCGTGGACGAGTCCGAGCAGGCCGCCCTGCTCGGCCCGGGCCGGGTCGTTGGTGGCGAGCTCGCCGATGCCGGTGATCACGGTCGAGACCTGGTTCGTCATCGTTGGTCCTCTCCCCAGACGCGGGCGACGGCTGCCTCGAGCTCGAGCCCGATGTCGTAGCGCTGGCCCTCCTCGACCACCCAGTGGCCGTCGACCATCACGCGCTGCACGTCCTCGGCGGACGCGGCGAACACGACCGCGCCCTCGTCGCGGCCGGCCCCGGCGGTGCGCGGGCTGGCCGGGTCGACCACCACGAGGTCGGCACGCCGACCGACGGCGATGGCGCCTGCGTCGTCCCAGCCGAGCGACGCGTGCCCGTCGGTGGTGGCGGCGGTCAGCAGCTCGGCCGCGGTCCAGTGACCGCGCTGCTGGGTTGCCAGCCGCTCGTCGAGCTCGACGGCACGCATCTCCTCGAACAGGTCGATCACCGCGTGGCTGTCGGAGCCGAGGGTCAGGCGCGCGCCCGCGTCGTGCAGCCGACGGCTCGGCCCGATGCCGTCGCCGAGGTCGCGCTCGGTGGTGGGGCAGAAGCTCGCGTGGGCGCCGGCGGCCCCGATCAGCTCGATGTCGTCGTCGGTCAGGTGGGTGGCGTGGACCAGGCTCGACGTGGGTCCCAGGAGGCCGTGGTCGGCGAGCAGCCGCGTGGGGGTGACGCCGTACGCCTCGAGGCAGGCGGTGTTCTCGGCGACCTGCTCCGAGAGGTGGACGTGGAAGGGGCGACCGTCGAGGCGGGCGGCCACGGCCGGCAGGTCGGCCGCCGGGACCGCGCGGACGGAGTGGACCGCCATGGCGGTGACGGCGTGCGGGGTGGGGACCGGTGCGGCGTCGAGGGCGTCGACCCGGTCGGCCCACGCCTCGACGCTGCCGTCGCTGTAGCGCATCTGTGCGCCCTCGGGGGCGACGCCGAAGCCCGAGGAGAGGTAGAGCGTGTCGAGCAGCGTGATCCGGATGCCCGCCTGCCGGGCCGCCTCGACCAGCACCTCGCCCATCTCGTTGGGGTCGGTGTAGGTCGAGCCGTCCGGGCGGTGGTGGACGTAGTGGAACTCCCCCACGCACGTGATCCCGGCCGCTGCCATCTCGCGGTACGTCGCTCGCGCCAGGGCGAGGTAGGTGTCCGGGTCGAGCCGGGCGGCGACGGCGTACATCTGGTCGCGCCAGGTCCAGAAGGTGCCGCGCTCGCGCTGGGTGCGGCCGCGCAGGGCGCGGTGGAAGGCGTGGCTGTGGGTGTTGGCGAGGCCGGGGACGACGAGGCCGCGCACGGGGATCGCGCGGGGCGGGTCGGAGTCCGGGGTGACCGAGGTGAAGCGACCGTGCTCGACCTCGACCAGCACGTCGTCCAGGAAGCGGTCGCCGACCCAGGCGCGCTCGAGGAGGTACGCCGTCACGCTGGCGTCCCGGCGAGCTCGGCCAGCACGTCGGCGAGCGCCTCGACGCCGGCCAGGCAGTCGGCGGTCTCGGCGTGCTCGTCGGGTGAGTGCGAGACCCCGGTCGGGTTGCGGACGAAGACCATCGCCGTGGGGATGCCGGCGTCGGACAGGATGCCCGCGTCGTGGCCGGCCTGGGTGGGGATGACCGGCCACCCACCGAGACCCGCGAGGCGGGCGGCCAGGTCGGGGTCGAACGCGACGGAGCCCGAGACGGACTCCGCGGTGACGTCGAGCGTGGTGCCGTCGCGAGTAGCGCGGTCGTGTGCCTGGCGCTCGACGGCCTCGACGAGGGTCGCGAGGGCCTCGTCGGACGAGGCCCGCGCGTCGAGCCACGCAGTGACCAGCGATGGGACGGCGTTCGTGCCGTTGGGCTCGACGGAGACGCGGCCGAAGGTGGCGCGCTGGTCGGCGAGGCGGGCCTGCTTGTTGGCGGCGAGCGCCGTCATCGCGTAGGTCAGCATCGGGTCGCGCCGGTCCTCCATGCGGGTCGTGCCCGCATGGTTGGCCTGTCCTGCGAAGTCGAACCGCCACCGGCCGTGCGGCCAGATCTCGGTGGCCAGCCCCACGGCGACGTCGCGGTCGACCAGGTCGCGGCCCTGCTCGACGTGGAGCTCGACGAACGTGCCCACGCGGTCGAGGTCGAGCAGGCCGCGCGCAGGGTCCAGTCCGGCGGCGCTGATCGCGTCGGCGAGGAAGACGCCGTCGCGGTCGCGCAGCTCCTTCGCCTGTTCCCACGTCGTGGCGCCAGTGACGAGCCGAGAGCCGAGGCAGGCGCGGCCGAACCGCGAGCCCTCCTCCTCGACGAAGACGCCGATGCCGATCGGGCGGTCCGGCTCGAAGCCACGGTCCCGCATCAGGTCGACGGCGGCGAGCGCGGACGCCACGCCCAGCGGGCCGTCGTACGCCCCGCCGTCGAGGACAGAGTCGAGGTGCGAGCCGGTGAGGACGCCCTGGTCTCGTGACGGGCGCTGGGCGCCCTCCTCGACCAACGGCGAGGTGGGCTCCCACCAGGCGACCTGGTTGCCGATGCCGTCGGTGTCGACGACCAGCCCGCGCGCCGCGCACTCCTCGCCGAACCACGCCCGCAGCTCGGACTCCGCCGCGGTCCACGGCTGGCGGAAGTAGCCGCCCGACGAGGCCGAACGGCCCACCGGGGCCAGGTCGCGCCACATCTCCTCGAAGGCCATGCGGCCAGTCCACCGGTCGCGTGCGCGAGGGTCAACGCGGTACACCGGCATGTCGTCTCGGATCCCAGACGCCGCTCGCCGCAAGCGGCAAGAGGCCGGCGGGTGAGAGCCTGCACCCCATGGAGTTCCGCGAGGTCGTACGCCGCCGAAGGATGGTGCGCCGCTACGCCGACCGCCCGGTCGACCCGACCGTCGTCGACCGGATGCTCGAGCACGCGCAGCGCGCGCCCAACGCCGGGTTCACCCAAGGGTGGGCGTTCCTGGTGCTGGACACCCCGGAGGACGTCGCCCTGTTCTGGACGACGACGGGCGCCGATCCCGACGCCCACAACGCCTGGCTCGACGGCATGCGCACCGCACCGGTCGTGATCGTCCCGCTGACCAGCAAGGCCGCCTACCTCGACCGCTACGCCCTGCCCGACAAGGGCTGGACCGACCGCGACGAGGCCCGGTGGCCGGTGCCGTACTGGTGGGTCGACGCCGGCATGGCCGCGCTGCTCGTGCTGCAGACGGCGGTCGACGAGGGGCTCGGCGCCTGCTTCTTCGGCATCGAGGCGGAGCACCTCGACGGGTTCCGCGAGGCGTTCGGCATCCCCGAGGACCATGCGCCGGTGGGCGCGATCACGGTGGGCCACCGCGAGTCCGACACCGGAGCACCGGGGTCACCGGCCCGGCGCGAGCGTCGCAACGACGTCGTCCACCGCGGGCGGTGGTGAGCGCAGCGGCTCGAGGGCGGTCCGCACCTGCTCGAGGAGCGGGCGCGCGGCCGGGTCCAGGCTGACGCACGCCGCGAGCAGGTCGCGCACCTCGTCGGGCAGGTCGTCGAGACCTGCGGGCGCGAGCGGCATCCGGCGGTGCAGCAGCGGCCACCGGCGGCGGCTCTCCCAGGTGGCCTCGTCGCCGTACGGCGCGGTGCGGGCGAGGGCGTCGATGAGCGTCATCCCGAGCCCCCAGACGTCCGTCGCCGGGGACAGGCCGCGGCCGCTCGCCTGCTCGGGAGCGAGGTAGCCGCGCGTGCCCGCACCGGGACGACCGCTCCCCGGCCGGCCGGCGAGGCTGAGGTCTATCAGCACCGCCTTGCCGTGGTCGACCACGACGTTGTCGGGCTTGAGGTCGAGGTGCAGCCAGTCGTGGCGGTGGAAGTAGCCGAGGACCGAGGCGAGCTGGCAGCCGAGCTCGGCCGCGTCGGCGAGGCCGAGCGGCTCGTGCTCGACCAGCGCCGACAGCGTGGCCCCTCGCAGCGTCTCGAGGACCACGGCCGGCGGGTCGTCGAGGACGTCGTAGCCGCGCACGAGGTGCGGGTGCGCGAGCGTGGTCGCGAGGTGCCCCTCGAGCAGCACGGCCTGCCGCACCCGCGGCTCGTCACGGCGGTCGGCGCGCAGCAGCTTGACCACGCACCGGGTGCCGCGGGCCTCGTCCCACGCGTCCCACGTCTCGAGCCGGCGGCCGTCGGCGAGCAGCGCGAGCGGCCGGTAGCCGACGGGCAGGTCGCCCGTCGGCGTACGACGGCGGGTCACGGCGCCACCTCCGTCAGCGCCCGGTCGAGCCGCACGACGCGGTCGACGTGCTCGAGGACGACCGGGTCGTGGGTCAGCACGAGCACCGTCCGCTCCCGGCCACCGCTCCTCAGCGCGACCATCAGCCGGCGCGCCGCCTCCCCGTCGAGACCGGTCGTCGGCTCGTCGAGCACGAGCACCCGGCCCGGCCTGAGCAGCGCCCGGGCGACCGCGAGCCGTTGCCGCTGGCCGCCCGAGAGCGTGCGGCCCCGTTGGCCGATCCGGGTGTCGTAGCCGTGCGGCAGCGCCTCGACGAACTCGTGCGCCCCCGCGTCGCGTGCCGCGGCGCGCACCTCGGCACGCGTCGCGTCGGGGCGGCCGAGGAGGAGGTTGTCGTGCACCGAGGCATCGAGCATGAGCTGCTCCTGGTGGACGACGGTGACGGCGTCGCGCACCGAGGCGGCGGTGTGGGCGGCGACGTCGTGGCCGTCGATCGCGACGACACCCGCGTCAGCGACGAGCTGCCGCGAGAGCAGCCGGCCGAGGGTGGACTTGCCCGACCCGCTCGGGCCGACGAGCGCCACGACCTCGCCCGGCGAGACGTCGAGCACCAACCCGTCGAGCGCCGGCCGTGCGGCTCCGGGATAGGCGTACGACACGTCGCGGACCGCGAGCGCCCCCGGACCGGCGGGCAGCGGGCCCGCGCCGTCGCGGTCTCCGCCGGCGGGCTCGTCGAGGAGCTCGACGACCCGCTCGACCCCGGCGCTGGCGGAGTACAGCGCCGGGACCAGGTCGGCCAGCGTGCGCACCGGCCCGAAGCACTGCATGAGCAGGGTCAGGAAGGCCAGCAGCCCGCCCAGCGTGAGCCGCCCCTCCGACAGCGACCAGACACCGAGCCCGACGACGACCAGCACGCCCACCAGCTCGGCGAGGTCGACGAGCGGCAGGAACAGCGCACGGATCCGGCTGGCGGCGAGCTCGGCGCCTGCGATCGCACGGTTGTGTCCGTCGTACGACGCCACGGCCCGGTCCTCGCGGCCGTAGGACTGCACGAGCGCGGCGTTGCCGAGCGCCTCCTCGGTGACGCTGCCGAGCGATCCGCCGCGCCGGCGCCGCTCGCGCGAGACGTCGCGGGTGAGCCGGGCGAAGCGCGTGGACACCCACCAGAACAGCGGCACCACGACGAGCGACGCGAGCGCGAGCCGCCAGTCCATCCACACGAGCGCGCCGACGAGGACGACCAGGCGCACCACAGCGCCCAGGCCCTCGCTCGCCTGCGACACCACGAACCGCTCGACCGCGGCGACGTCCGACGTCAGCCGGGTGAGGGTGTCCCCGAGGCGACGGCGGTCGTGCGTGGCGGCAGGCAGCGACAGCACGTGGGCGAAGACGTCCCGGCGCAGGTCGACGAGGAAGCGCTGCGAGACGTACGTCGCGAGGTAGTCGTCGGCACCCGAGACGACACCGCTGGCGACGTTGAGGCCGATGTAGAGGAGGGCCAGCACGACGAGCGGCTCGAACGCGGCCGGCACGAGCACGTCGTCGACGAGCCGCTGGTAGAGGAAGGCCTCGGCGACCGCGATCGCCGGCGCGGCGGTGAGGAGCAGCAGGCCGAGCACGAGCCAGCCGCGCAACGGGCGCAGCCGCGGCCAGAACCGGCGCGCGATGTCGGCAGGACGCAGCGCGGCCGCCACGTCGACGAGGGCCTGCTCCTCGGGGGTGGCGCGCAGCAGGCCGGCGGCACGGCGGCGTACGGACATGGGTGCTCCTGGTCCCGGGGGCAGCTGGTGGACGGGGACGGGTGGGCGGCCCGGGGTGCGGACCGCCCACCCGTCGTGGTGGTGCAGCGGGGTTCGCTCAGCTGGAGCGCGAGCGCGACCGGCTGCGGTTGCGACGGCGCCGACGGCGCCGGCGGCGACGCCCGTCGTCGCTGGACGAGTCGCCGCGGCGGGCCTGGACGGCCGGCGTGAGGGCGGTGAGGATTCCGGAGCGGGCCATGGTGGCCTCCTTCGGTTGGCGTGTCCGGGTCTTCCCGGCTGACGTGGAGGACTCTCCGGGCCGCACGTGACACCGCCATGAGCTCTTGGTGAGAGCGCCCTCATCGAGCGCCGGGATGCCCTACGGTCTGCCCATGACCGACCGCGTGGTCGCCGCCCTGCAGGCGCTCGTCCGCATCCCCACCGTCTCCGACCGAGACCCCGACCGGGTCGACGGCGACGCCTTCGACCGGCTGCTGGCAGAGCTCGCGACGCAGTTCCCACTGCTGCACGAGCGCCTCGAGCTGACCCGGGTCGGCACGCACGGGCTGCTGTTCCACTGGGCCGGCGCCAGCGCCGAGCGCCCGGTCGTGCTCATGGCCCACCTCGACGTCGTACCCGTGGACACCGGCGCCCCGTGGCAGCACGACCCGTTCGGCGGCGAGATCCACGACTCCGACGTCGGTCCGGCGATCTGGGGCCGGGGCACCCTCGACGACAAGGGCTGCGTCGCGGCCGTCTGCGAGGCGGTGGAGTCGCTGCTCGAGGCCGGGCACACCCCGGCGCAGGACGTCTGGCTGTCCTTCGGCTGTGACGAGGAGGTCAGCGGCACCGCGGCTGTCGAGGCGGTCGCCGTGCTCCGCGACCGCGGCGTCACCCCGTGGCTCGTGCTCGACGAGGGCGGCGCGATCGCAGGAGGAGCCTTCCCGGGGGTGGAGGCGCCGCTGGGCGTCATCGGCGTCACCGAGAAGGGCATCACCTCGCTCGAGCTCGTCGCCGAGGGGCGCGGCGGGCACGCCTCGACGCCGGCGAGGAACGGCCCGACCGCGCGGATCGCCCGCGCGATCCTGCGGATCGAGAAGGCTCCGTTCCCGGCGTCCGCGCCCGCACCCACGCTCGAGCTGATGCGCCGCCTCGCGCCGCACGTGCCGCTGCCGCTGCGCCCGCTGCTCGGTCGCGCCGACCGGCTGGCACCGGTGGTGACCCGGGCGCTGCTCGCCGCGGGCCCGGAGGCCGCAGCCATGACGCGTACGACGGTCGCGGCCACCACCCTCAGCGGGTCGCCGGCCCTCAACGTGATCGCGTCGACCGCGAAGGCCGGGCTCAACATCCGGGTGATGGTGGGCGACACGGTCGCCGGCGTCGTCGAGCACGTCCGCAAGGCGGTCGACGACGACTCGATCCGCATCGACGTGGTCGAGTCGAGCGAGCCGTCGCCGGTCTCCCCGATGGACGAGGCGTTCGAGCTGGTCGAGGAGTGCATCGGGGAGGTCTTCCCCGAGGCGGTCGCGACGCCCTACGTGATGATGGCCGCCACCGACTCGCGCCACTTCTGCTCGATCAGTGAGCACGTCTACCGCTTCGCCCCGTTCCGGATGACCAAGGCCCAGCGCGAGGCCATTCACTCCTACGACGAGCACATCGGCGTCGCCGACCTCGTCGACGGCGCCCGCTGGTACCAGCTGCTCATCGAGAGGCTCCCCTCATGACGACGACGAAGCCGGCCGCACAGACGGCCGTGAAGGGCCTTGCCGCGATCGTCGGCTTCCTGGTGCTGGTCGAGTTCGCCAGCGGCATCCTGCAGGGCTACTACACCCCGATCTACCCGCAGATCGCCGATCACCTCTCGATCAGCGAGGGCGACATCAACTGGTTCGAGGCGGCGCAGCTGATCGTCAGCGCGCTGTGCATCCCGCTGCTCGCGCGGCTCGGCGACCTGTCCGGGCACAAGCGGGTGCTGCTGATCTCGACCGCCGTGACCGCGCTCGGCTCGTGGTGGCTGGCCTTCGCGCCGTCGTTCACCACGTTCATGGTCGGCTGGGCGATCCAGGGCGCGTACGTCGTGTGGCTGCCGCTGGAGATCGCGATCATCCACCGCCGCACGCGCGACTCCGGTCGGCAGGAGCTGCTCACCCGGCGCGGCGCCGCGATCCTCGTCGGCTCCCTCGAGCTCGCCGTCATCGTCGGCGCCCTCAGCAGCGGCCTGCTCGTCGACACCCTCGACATGAACGTCCTTCTCGCCCTGCCCGCCGTCGTGGTGACCGCGGTCTTCTTCGTGATCCTCTTCGGCATCGAGCAGGCACCCGGCGACGACACGGGCGGCATCGACTGGGCCGGCCTCGCGCTGGTCACCGTCGCGCTGGGCGTGCTGATGGGCGGCCTGGTCCGGCTGCGCCTCGACGGCGCGGGCTCGCTGCTCGGCTGGTCGACGATCGTGCTCTCCATCGCGGTGTTCGCCGTGTTCTGGCGCTTCGAGCTCCGGCACCCGGACCCGATCGTCGACGTCCGCCTGCTCAGCAGCCCGGCCCAGTGGCCGGTGCAGGTGACGGCGTTCCTCTTCGGCATCCCGGTGCTGGGCGGGCAGATCCCGCTCTCGACCTACGCCCAGGCCGACCCGGCCGAACGGGGCTACGGGCTCGGCGCGGAGCCAGCGTTCATCTCGACCCTCATCGGGCTCTACGTCGCGACGTTGGCGATCGGCGCGTTCACCCTGCCGCTCACGACCCGCCTGCTCGGCGGCGTACGACGCGCGCTGGTCGTCGCGTGCTGCCTCGTCGGGCTGGGCTACCTGCTGTGGCTGCCGTTCAACTCCGAGACGTGGCAGGCGCTGGTCAACATGGGCATCGCCGGCCTGGGCTCGGGTGCGCTGGTGGCCGCCCTGCCTGCCGCGGCGGCGGCCGCCGCGCCGCCGGAGCGCACCGGCATCGCCACCGGGATGACCAACGGCACCAAGACCGTGGGCGGCGCGATCGCGTCCGCGATCTTCGCGATCGCGCTGACCGCGACCGGTTCGCTCGACGCGACGTCCGAGCACGTGGCGCCGTTCAGCGGCTACCTCACCGTGTGGGCCGTCTGCGCCGGCGCGTCGTTCCTCGCCGCCCTCGCCCTGCTCGCGGCACCGCCGCACGCGTTCAGCGACGTACGCAACGAGGCCGTCCCGCACTGACCACGGGCCGATAGTCTGGAGCCATGCTGCTGACTGAGACCGCCGTCTGCTGACTTGGGAGCCGTGGAGAGCGAGCTCGACGAGCGCACCCGTGAGGCGCTGGGGCAGATCCAGTACTTCGGTGAGGCGGCCGCCGTCCTGGTGCGTCGCGGCGAGCAGGCGTACCACCGCGACGGCATGTTGAGGCTGGCGGGAGAGGCCATCGTGCGGCGGCTTGACGACGCCGTGGCCCGGCTGGACAAGGACTTCCTCGTTTCCCATCCTGAAGTGGACTGGGACTCGATGCAGATGACGCACGGCATGCGCGAGCAAGTCCCACGGGGCTACCAGGAGCCGTGGGACTACCTCTCGACTGGGCTCCCGAAGGACCTCGAGACGATCGCGCGGCTGGTGGACGCGTGGTGGTGGCGACCACTTCCAGGACCCGCCGACATTGAGGCACCCCCTCATGACCTTCCGCGAGGCGCCGGCGAGGTCCGGGACGCCGACTTCCGAGCCCTCGTCGAGCGGCTCGACGCGTGGACCGCCGGTGCCTACGCCCGCGATGACGACGGACCGATCGACGTCGTCCTCCCCGATGGGCGGTCGGTCCGGATCGTCATGACGGCGCGCAACCTGGCGAACATGCATGTCGTGCAGGGCACCCTGGACGGCTGCCTCATCTCGGTCGCGTCCTCGCTGCGCGAGCTCCCCGAGGGCGCGCCCTACCTCGTGTACGGCAACACCTACACGCTGGAGCCGAGCCCGACGCCCACGCTGCCGTCCTGGCGGCCGGGTCCGCGCTGACCCGGCGCGTCGGACGACCAGAAGTCCGGGTGAGGGTAAGCCGCCGCGTGCGTCCGCCTTGCTGGACGACTTGTGGTCGTCCGACGCGCCGTCAGCTCGTGGGGGCGCGCTCGAAGCGCGCGACGCCCGGGCCGGTGAGGTCGTCGAGCGCCTCGACCCGCCCCGAGACCGCCATCAGCAACGACACCAGCGGACCGCTGACCTCGGGGCCCTCGCCGTGGGACCAGGCGGTGTCGGTGGCGACGAGACGGAGACCGGCCGCGCGCTGCTTGCCACCGCCCAGCCCGACCGACGTCCTGAGCTGGTGGGCGAGGGCTCGCTCGACGGTCTCCGTCGGGTAGTCGCGGCGCACCCCGAGCGGGCGTCGTACGTCCTCGCCGTGGACGACCTCCTCGACGAGCCGGCTGTCGAGCGGCGCGGGAGGGGTCGTACGTCGTCCGACCACCGCCCGCAGCCGGTCGAGCGTCTCGGACGGGGTCGCGCCCTTCTCGCGGGCGACGCCGGTGTCGTTCTGCCGGTCGAAGTCGAAGCGGGCGCGCACCATGGCTGCGACGATGCCGAGCCGCGTGGTGCGCGCGTTGTCGACGAGGTGGGCGGCGACGTCGTGGACCGTCCAGCCGCCGCACAGCGACGGCGACTCCCACTGCTCCTCGGTCAACCCGGCCAGGTCGTCGACCAAGGCCATGCGCTCGCGGCGCACCAGCTCCCACACGTCCGTCATGGCCTCAGCCTGTCAGCAGGGACCGACACCGCCGGCGTCTTGGGCGCAGGGCGTGGGTCAGCGCGGCAGGTGCGGGGCGGCCGCGGCGGCCTCGATGCTGTCCTCGGACGGCATCAGGAACCACAGCAGCGGGTAGACCAGGATCTGGCTGCCCGGCAGCACGAACAGCGTGATGACGAACAGCAGCCGGGTGACCCACGGGGTGAGCCCGAGGCGGCGGCCCACGCCGGCGCAGACACCGCCGATGATGGCGCGGTCGGTCGAGCGGACGAGGCCCTGGCGAGCGAGCGAGGTGCGGATCTTTTCCATGCCTCCAGCATGCGCCCGTCCGGCGCTGCAGACCATCCGGATCGACCCCGGCCCGCCCCTGAGCCGGCCCCGGACGGCCCGGACGGCCCGGACGGCCGGGTCAGTCCAGCCGTCCGTGCTCCTCGGTGACCTCGCGCAGCCGTGCTGCGAGGTCGGGGGTGAGCATCCCGGGCTCGAGGCGCCACGACCAGGTGGCCGCGGTGCCGGGGGTGTTCATCCGGGCCTCGGCGCCCAGCGACAGCACGTCCTGCGCCTGCACCATGGCCAACCGGCACGGGGCGGCGTGCGCGAGCCGGATCATCGCCCAGGCGGGGTCGGGGTCGTCGACCCCGGCCGCGCGGAACGCGCGCTGCGCCTCCCGACGCCGGACCGGCGGCAGCGTGTCCCACCAGCCGACGACGGTGTCGTTGTCGTGGGTGCCGGTGTAGACCACCTGGTCGCGGCGCAGGTTGTCGGGCTCGTGCGAGCGGTCCTCGCCGTCGGGGTCGAACGCGAACTGGAGGACCGCCATCCCCGGGAAGCCGAGCGCCGTGCGCAGCTCGACCACCGGTTCGTCGATGACGCCGAGGTCCTCCGCCAGCACGGGAAGGGGACCCAGCGCAGCCGTGGCCGCGTCGAAGACGGCCCGCCCGGGCCCGGGCTCCCAGGTGCCGTGCTCGGCCGTCGGGAGACCCGCCGGAACCGCCCAGAAGGCCGCGAAGCCGCGGAAGTGGTCGATCCGGACGAGGTCGTAGAGCGCGAGGCTGCGGCGCAGCCGCTCCACCCACCAGCGGTAGCCGTCGGCCGCCATCGCCGCCCAGTCGTAGAGCGGGTTCCCCCAGAGCTGCCCGGTGTCGCTGTAGGCGTCGGGCGGCACCCCGGCCACCGCGTCGTCACGGAAGAGCGCGGGCCAGGCGGCCTCGTCGGCGCTGCCGGCGGCGACGTAGATGGGGATGTCGCCGAGCAGCTGCACGCCGTGGTCGGCGGCGAAGGACCGCAGTGCACCCCACTCCCGTTCGAAGCGGACCTGGTCGGCGAGGTCACCGCCGTGGGCCGACCACGAGCCGGCCCAGTAGGCGTGCTCCTCGGCGAAGGCCGCCACCTCGTCGTCGCCCACCGGCGCGTGGGGGTCCGCGAGCAGGCCCGGCCACGCGGCGAAGGCGGAGGGTGAGGCGTACGGCGACCCGTGCGCGTCCGGGACCGCGAGGGGCAGGACCTGCCACACGGACTGCCCGGCGTCGGCCAGCCACCGCACGAAGTCGCGCGCCGGCTCCCCGAGCCGTCCTCCTGGCAGGGAGGTGACGTGGAGCTGGACGCCGGCGGCCCGGTCGGGGATGCCTGGGATGGCCATGGGGAGAGCCTGTCACGCCGGCCCCACGAGGCGGCGGTCCGTAGTGTGGGGGCATGCCGGAGCGAGACCGGGACGACGAGTTCGAGGTGGCGGACACCGAGTCCGTACGCCGCGAGACCGCGCGCGACGAGCGAACCGGACGCTCCGCCGCGGCGGCCCGCATCGCCCAGCAGTCCAGCTGGGTGGACCTCCAGGTGCGTCAGGCGATGGAGCGCGGCGAGTTCGACGACCTGCCCGGGCAGGGCAAGCCGATCCAGGACCTCGGCGTCGAGCACGACCCCGACTGGTGGGTCAAGAAGCTCGTCGAGCGCGAGAACATCGCCCTCCTGCCGCCGGCGCTCGCCCTGCGCAAGGAGGACGCCGAACTCGAGGACCGGTTGGACGAGATCACGGCCGAGAGCGAGGTGCGGCGCGAGGTCGAGGACTTCAACAAGCGGGTGGTCGAGACCCGCCGTCAGCTGCAGGGAGGCCCGCCGGTGATCACCGCACCGCGGGACGTCGACGACGAGGTCGCGGCGTGGCGCGAGCGTCGTACGGCCCGGGTCGAGGCACAGCGCGCGGCGGTCGCGGCCAGCACGCCGGCACCGCGCAAGCGGACCTGGTGGTTCCGCTGGCGCACCCGGTAGGGGCGGGTCAGTCCCAGTCGAGCCCGCCGCGTCGCCACTCGTAGGCGTAGGCGAGCGACAGGTTGATGATGAACAGCACGACCGCGAGGTAGCCGAAGCTGCCGAGCTGGTCGAAGTGCACCGCCCACGGGACGAGGAACATGATCTCGACGTCGAAGATGATGAAGGTCATCGCGACGGTGTAGTAGCGCACCGGGATCGTGCGGGCGTTGCGATCCGGGTCGGCGACGGGCTGGATGCCGCACTCGTAGGAGTCCAGCCGCGCGCGGTTGTAGCGCTTCGGTCCGACGACCGAGCTCATGAGCACCGAGCCCACGGCGAAGAGGCCGGCGATCGCGGACAGGACCACCACTGGGAGGTAGAGCTCCACGGGTCGCTCCTCGGTCGGGGACGAGTGCCCCAGTCCTAGCAAGGTGGGTCAAACCGGTGCGGCGACGGCGTTGCCTGTCGCACCGGGCGGGACGACACTCGGACGATGACCTCCGGCGCGGTCCCACGGGCGGCGGGCGGGGCGCCGGGACGGCGCGGATGGGGCGCGGTCCACGCCGACCTCGCCGGCTCCCGTGACGGGTTGCCGACGAGCGACCTCGGCCTGCTGGCGGAGGCGGCGTGGTGGGTCGGCCGGGCGCCGGAGTCGATGGAGGTCGAGGAGGAGCTCTACCACCGCCTCCTCGCCGAGGGACGGACCGAGCAGGCCGGCGACCGCGCGCTCCGGCTCGCGTTGCAGTGGGTCGTCCGTGGTGACGTCCCGGTGGGCACGGCCTGGCTCTCGCGGGCGCGCCGCGTGATCTCCGGTCTGCCCCGTGGCGTCCTGCACGGCTACCTCCTCTACGTCGACAACGCGCTCGACATGGACCTCTCCGGCGACGCCGGGACCGCGGAGGCGGCGGCGCGCGAGATCGCCGACCTGGCGACCGAGCTCCGCGAGCCCACGCTCGAGAGCTTCGCCCTCGCCACCCGCGGACTGGCGGCAGTGCGCCGGGGCTCGACGCGCGAGGGCTTCGCCGACCTCGACGAGGCGATGCTCCCGGTCGTGGCCGGGCAGGTCGACCCCCTCTGGTCCGGCGACCTCTACTGCACCGTGGTCCACCTGTGCGACGAGCTCGGCGACCTCGCCCGGATGCGCGCCTGGACCGAGTCGATGGCCCGGTGGGCGGAACCGCAGGGCCGCACGTTCATGTACGCCCACGTCACGCGCATCCACGAGCTCCAGCTGCTCGTCGCGGAGGGAGAGTGGGAGGTCGTGGAGGCCGAGCTCGGCGCGCGCAGCGCCGACCTCGTCGGCGCACACGGCTGGCTCGCCGGCGAGGGCTACTACACGCTCGGAGAGGTACGACGACTCCGCGGCGACCCCGGCGGGGCCGGGCGGGCGTACGCCACGGCGCGCAGCCTCGGGCACGACGCGCTGCCCGGCGCCGCCCTCCTGCTCCGCGCCGAGGGACGGT
>NZ_JBDGKQ010000004.1:57769-512107 GCF_057656315.1 Nocardioides sp. Soil_C_8 | reverse complement strand
GTCGTGTGCCGCCACCTTGGGATGGCGGCGGTCGAGGGTGGCGGCGTACGACATCGGATCGGGCTGTGGGGATGTCGTGTGCCGCCACCTTGGGTTGGCGGCGGTCGAGGGTGGCGGCGTACGACATCGGATCGGGCTGTGGGGATGTCGCGCGCCGCCACCCTCGCGGCGTGCGCCGGAGCGGCTACTCCGAGGCCGCGCGGCGGAGCGACTCCGAGAGCCGGTCGGCGGCGGCGAGCACCGCGGGCGCGTGCATCCGGCCGGGCTGGCGGGAGAGCCGCTCGAGCGGACCGGAGACCGACACGGCGGCGATGACCTTGCCGCCGGGGGAGCGGACCGGCGCGGACACCGAGGCGACGCCCTGCTCGCGCTCGCCGACGGACTGCGACCATCCGCGGCGGCGGATGCCGGACAGCGCGGTGGCGGAGAAGGCGGCGTTCTGCAGGCCGCGGTGCATGCGCTCGGGGTCCTCCCACGCGAGGAGGATCTGCGCGGCCGACCCGGCGTTCATGGTCAGCTGCGAGCCGACCGGGATGGTGTCGCGCAGGCCCGAGGGGCGCTCGGCGGCGGCGACGCACACGCGGTGCTCGCCCTGGCGGCGCCAGAGCTGGGCGGACTCGCCTGTGATGTCGCGCAGCCGGGCCAGGACGGGCCCGGCGGCCGCGAGCAGCCGGTCCTCACCGGCGGCGGCGGAGAGCTCGGCGAGGCGGGGCCCGAGCACGAAGCGGCCCTGCATGTCGCGGGCCACGAGGCGGTGGTGCTCGAGGGCGACCGCGAGGCGGTGCGCGGTGGGTCGCGCCAGGCCGGTGCCGGCGACGAGCCCGGCGAGGGTGGCCGGTCCGGCCTCGAGGGCTGCGAGCACGAGAGCGGCCTTGTCGAGAACGCCGACGCCAGATCCGTTGTCCATATTCCGATATTCTCATCTCAGGGAGTGGGATGCAAGCCGTACAGTCGTTCCACCGCTACAAGCCAGAAGGAGATTCGTCGTGGGCAAGACCCTGTCCGAGAAAGTGTGGGACGAGCACGTCGTCCGCAGCGCCGCCGGAGAGCCCGACCTCCTCTTCATCGACCTCCACCTCCTGCACGAGGTGACCTCGCCGCAGGCCTTCGACGGCCTGCGGCTGGCCAACCGCACGGTGCGCCGCCCCGACCTCACCCTCGCGACCGAGGACCACAACGTCCCGACCCTCGACTGGGACAAGCCGATCGCCGACCCGGTGAGCCGCACGCAGGTGGAGACCCTGCGCAAGAACGCCGCCGACTTCGGGGTGCGCCTGCACCCGCTCGGCGACGTCGAGCAGGGCATCGTCCACGTCGTCGGCCCGCAGCTCGGCCTGACCCAGCCGGGCATGACGATCGTCTGCGGCGACTCGCACACCTCCACGCACGGCGCCTTCGGGGCGATCGCCTTCGGCATCGGCACCTCCGAGGTCGAGCACGTGCTGGCCACCCAGACCCTGACGCAGGCCCGTCCGAAGACGATGGCCGTCACGGTGAACGGCAGCCTGCCCGAGGGCGTCACCGCGAAGGACCTCGTCCTCACCCTCATCACGCACACCGGCACCGGCGGCGGGCAGGGCTACATCGTCGAGTACCGCGGCCAGGCCATCGAGGAGCTCTCGATGGAGGGCCGGATGACCGTGTGCAACATGTCGATCGAGTGGGGCGCGAAGGCCGGCCTCATCGCGCCCGACCAGACGACCTTCGACTACATCGAGGGCAAGCCGGAAGCGCCGAAGGGTGCCGACTGGGACGCCGCCGTCGCGCACTGGAGGACGCTGCGCACCGACGACGACGCCGTCTTCGACAAGGAGATCGAGCTCGACGCCTCCACCATGACGCCGTTCGTCACGTGGGGCACCAACCCCGGCCAGGGTGCGCCCCTGGGGGCGACGGTGCCTAGCCCCGACGACTTCGACGAGCTCAACGACAAGGTGGCGACCGAGAAGGCCCTGCAGTACATGGGTCTGGAGGCCGGTACGCCGCTGCGCGACGTGAAGGTCGACACCGTCTTCGTCGGCTCGTGCACCAACGGTCGCATCGAGGACCTGCGCCTGGCCGCGTCGATCCTGCAGGGACGGACCGTCGCCGCCGACACCCGCCTGCTCGTCGTACCGGGATCGGTGCGCGTGCGGCTCCAGGCCGAGGCCGAGGGTCTCGACAAGGTCTTCATCGCCTCGGGTGCGGAGTGGCGGGGCGCCGGCTGCTCGATGTGCCTGGGCATGAACCCCGACCAGCTCGCCCCCGGGGAGCGGAGCGCGTCGACGTCCAACCGCAACTTCGAGGGCCGCCAGGGCAAGGGCGGACGAACGCACCTCGTCTCCGTGCCCGTCGCTGCCGCCACCGCGGTGCGCGGCACCCTCTCCTCGCCCGCGGACCTCGAGCCCGCCGCGACCCTCCAGGAGGTCTGACCCATGGACAAGTTCACCACCCACACCGGCGTCGGCGTCCCGCTCAAGCGCAGCAACGTCGACACCGACCAGATCATCCCCGCGGTCTACCTCAAGCGCGTGACCCGCACGGGCTTCGAGGACGGCCTCTTCGCGGCGTGGCGCAACGACCCCGACTTCGTGCTCAACAACCCGACGTACGCCGGCGGGTCGGTGCTGGTCGCCGGTCCGGACTTCGGCACGGGCAGCTCGCGCGAGCACGCGGTGTGGGCGCTGCAGAACTACGGTTTCAAGGTCGTCATCTCCTCGCGCTTCGCCGACATCTTCCGCGGCAACTCCGGCAAGGCCGGGCTGCTGGCGGCGCAGGTCGACGAGAAGGTCGTGCAGCGCCTGTGGGACTGGCTCGAGGACCACCCGGGTGGCGAGATCACCGTCGACCTGGAGAGCCGGACCGTCCGAGCGGGCGCCGGTGACGACGCGGTCGAGGACTCCTTCGACATCGACGACTACACCCGGTGGCGGCTGCTCGAGGGACTCGACGACATCGGCATCACGCTCTCGCACGACGCCGACATCACCGCCTTCGAGGCGGAGCGGCCGAGCTGGAAGCCCGTCACTGCCTGAAAAACCCCTACAAACAGGGGCTTTGGTGATTGTTCTCACCCTTCCATGTGCTTAGCGTGCCTTGCAGAGGGTCGAGCACGAGCTCGGCGTCCGAGGTTCATTGGGAAGGGAAGCTAGTGAACAAGTCAGAGCTCATCGACGCGCTCGCCGCGCGTTACGAGGGGAACCGCAAGCAGGCGGCCCACGCACTGGAGTCCGTGCTCGACACGATCACCCGCGAGGTCGCCAAGGGTGAGAAGGTCGCGATCACCGGCTTCGGCTCGTTCGAGAAGGCCGTCCGCAACGCCCGCTGGGTCCGCAACCCGCAGACCGGTGAGCGGATGAAGTCGAAGAAGAAGTCCGTGCCGAAGTTCTCCGCCGGCAAGGAGCTCAAGGACGTCATCTCGGGCACGAAGAAGCTGCCGAAGCTGACGGCCGCCAACATGCCCAAGCCGCCCGGCGTCCGCGCCGCTGCAGCCGCGGTGACGGGCGCTGCCGCCAAGAAGTCCGCGCCGGCGAAGACGGCCTCGAAGTCCACCGCCTCGAAGTCCACCGCCTCCAAGTCCGCCCCTGCGAAGAAGGCGTCCTCGACGTCCTCGGCAGCGAAGAAGACGACCGCCAAGAAGACCACGGCCAAGAAGTCGTCGACCGCGAGCACGGCCAAGAAGGCGCCGGCAAAGAAGACCGCGACCAAGGCGGCCAGCAAGTCGACCGCGAGCAAGTCGAGCGCCAGCAAGACCAGCGCCAGCAAGTCGACCGCCAGCAAGTCCACGGCGAGCAAGTCGACCGCCAGCAAGTCGACCGCCAAGAAGGCGCCGGCGAAGAAGAGCACCGCCAAGAAGAGCACGGCGAAGAAGACCGCGAAGAAGTCCTGACGCACGCAGCCACGTCGCTGCCGCTCCGGGCACGGGCGGGTCACCCCGAGTGGGTGGCCCGCCCTTCGCTTGCCCGCGTGGTGTGCGGGCCGACGCCGGCCAGCAGTGCGGCACCCAGGTCGTCCGGGTCGTCCACGTCCGTGCGCACGCTGGTCGCGGTGCTGCCGACCTCGACGGCTCCGGCGGCTTCGTGCCGCGCCGCGGACGCGACACCGAAGGACGGGTCGAAGCCCTCGGCAGGAGCGGCGTACAACGTCGTCCCCGTGCCGGAGTGGTCGCGCACGAAGGCGGCACGTCCGGACGCGACCTGCTCCCGCACCTCGCCGAGCACCGCGGCCAGCTCGACGGGTCGCAGCCCCGGCAGGTCGGCGCACAGCACCACGGGGACTGCTCCGGGCCAGCGTCGGGTGACTTCCGCGACGGCCTGGACGAGCGTCGCGTTGAGGTCGTCGCTGACGCCGTCGGGGACCACCGCGCAGCCGAGGGTGCGCACCGACTCAGCGAGCCGGTGGTCGTCGGTGACGACGAGGACGGCGTCGACACCGGGTGTGGCCGTGGCGGCCTGGACGGTGTCGAGGGCGAAGGCCTCGGCCAGGTCACGTCTGTGGTCGTCGGCGATCCCGGTCAACCGGGACTTGCCATAGCTGGGCGGCTTGACGGGTACGACGACCACGCAGCGCGCGGATCGGGCATCGGTGGACATCACGACGATTCTCCCACCCGGGACCAGCGTGCCGGTGGGGTCCCCGCCCCCTGTCGACCGAGTAGCCTGCTCGCGACGCAGGCAGCGTCCGGGCGGGGCCCGTGAGAAGAGCACGATCGGGAGGGATGGCGGGTGCGCGTCAGGAAGCTCGAGCAGAAGCGCGGCTGGGCGATGACCGTGGCCGCGACGATCCTCAAGCCGACGCTGCTCAGCGCGACCTCGCGCACGTGGATCGACGGCGAGAAGATCCCGGCCACCGGTGGCTGCATCGTGGTGATCAACCACATCTCCCACGTCGACCCGCTGCTGTCGGCGCACTTCGTCTACGACCACGGCCGGCTCCCGCGCTACCTGGCGAAGTCCGGACTCTTCAAGAACAAGTACCTCGGCGGCTTCCTCAGCTCTGCTGGCCAGATCCCCGTCGAGCGCCTGAGCCGCAACGCGATCGGCGCCTACGACGCCGCGGTGAAGGCGATCGGCGCGGGGGAGTGCATCATCATCTACCCCGAGGGCACGCTGACGCGTGACCCGGACCTCTGGCCGATGAAGGGCAAGACCGGCGCGGCCCGCATCGCCCTGGCCACCGGCTGCCCGGTGATCCCGGTCGGGCAGTGGGGGGCGCAGGAGGTGCTGCCGCCCTACACGAAGCGGCCCCACCTGGTCCCGCGCAAGAACATCGTCATGAAGGCCGGCGACCCCGTGGACCTCGACGACCTGGTCGCGCTCCCCGCGTCCGCGGAGACGACGGCGCGGGCGACCGACCGCATCATGGCCGCGATCACGGCGCTCGTCGCCGACATCCGCCACGAGCCGGCCCCGGAGCAGCGCTACGACCCCCGCAGCAGCGGCGTACGCGAGATCGGCAACCCGCACGACACCGCCCACGACGGGGCCCACCGGACGAAGAGGAAGCGCACCCGATGACGAAGATCGCAGTGTTCAGTGCCGGCTCGTGGGGCACCGCCTTCTCGCTCGTGCTGGCCGACGCCGGCAACGACGTGTCCCTGTGGGCCCGGCGCGAGGAGGTCGTCGACGCCGTCAACGAGCGCCGTGAGAACACCGAGTACCTCCCCGGCATCGAGCTGCCGCCGTCGATCTCGGCGTCGACCGACGCCGAGGAGGTCGCGGCCGACGCGGACGTCGTCGTGCTCACCGTCCCGTCGCAGAGCCTGCGCGACAACCTCACGTCCTGGGCGCCGATCCTGCCCGAGAAGGCGACGCTCGTGTCGTTGATGAAGGGCGTCGAGCTGGGTTCGCTGATGCGGATGAGCGAGGTGATCCAGGAGGTCACCGACGCCTCCGCCGACCGCATCGCCGTCGTCAGCGGCCCCAACCTCGCGCGCGAGATCGCCCGCCGCGAGCCGGCTGCGTCGGTCGTGGCGTGCGTCGACGAGGAGCGCGCCAAGCACATCCAGGCCATCACGCACGGGCCGTCGTGGCGCCCCTACACGTCGGTCGACGTCCTCGGCTGCGAGATCGGCGGCGCCTACAAGAACGTCGTCGGCCTCGCGGTGGGCATGGCCGTCGGACTGGGCTTCGGCGACAACACGACCGCGTCGGTCATCACGCGCGGCCTCGCCGAGACCGCGCGCCTCGCCACCGCGCAGGGCGCCAACCCGTTGACCCTGATGGGTCTCGCCGGACTCGGTGACCTCGTCGCCACCTGCTCGTCGCCCCTCTCCCGCAACCGCACGTTCGGTGAGCGCCTCGGCCAGGGCATGACCACCGAGGAGATCTACGCCTCCACGCGGCAGGTCGCCGAGGGCGCGAAGTCCTGCAAGTCCCTGCTCGAGCTGGCCCGACGCATGGGCGTCGACGCCCCGATCGCCGAGGCCGTCGACGCCGTCGTCGACGGCAAGATGACCGCGCTCGACATGATGAACTCCTTCATCGCCCGCGACACCAAGCCCGAGCTGCACTAGCGCGTCGCCGGCACGACCTCGCACGTCCCGACCGGACCCGTGGCGACCTCGGCCGTCACGGAGGACTTCGTGCCCTCCACGACCCGGTGGCCGTCCTGCCGCTCGATGTCGGACAGCTTGTCCCGGGTCATCGCCTCGACCGACAGCACCATGACGAAGGTCTCCCCGTCGCGCACCGCACCCGGCGGGAGGGTCACCGCGACCGCCTCCTGGCCGATCTGGAGCGACATCCCGACCTCACGGTCGACCTCGGTGTAGCGACCGGGTGCGCACTCCTGGAGGTCGGGCAGGTAGGTGATGTCCGCCGCGATCCCGTGCTCCTCGAGGGCGCGTCGGAGCCCGGCGGCGTCCTCGGGTCGGTTGATCCGGACCTCGATGGTGCCGGCGTTGCCCTCCTGGACGGAGTAGGCGCGGGTGGTGCCCAGGCCGGGCACGAGCACGACCCCGGCAGCCGCGGTGGCGGCGACGCCGGCAGCGAGCGCGAGGGCACGACGGCGCGTACGACGTGCGCCGGAGGCGGCCGACGGGCCGGTCGCCACCTCGCGGCGCAGCTCCGCGAGGAGCCGGGCCTCGAAGGCGTCGAGCTCGGCAGGGGAGGAGGGGGAAGGTGTGCTCGGGCTCATGCGGTCACCTCGAAGGGACTGGGAAGGACGTCCTGGAGCCGGGTCCTGGCACGGTGGTAGCGGACCCGGGCGTTGCCGGCGCTGATGCCGAGGGCCTGTGCGGCCTCGGCGAGGCTCAGGCCGTCGACGGCGACCAGCTCGATGACGGCGCGCTGGTTGTCCGGGAGCCGGTCCAGGGCTCGGTAGAGCTCGCGGGCCGAGCGCTCGCCGTCGATGCGGTCCGCGATCCGCTCGGCGGACTGCTCGTCGAGCAGTGCGCGCCCCGACCACCGGCCGTGCGCCCGCGTCTCGCGCACCCGGCGGCGGACGTGATCGGCGACCACGTTGCGGGCGACTCCGGCGAGCCAGGCCCTCGCGGTGCCATACGACGCGTCGTAGCCCGCGGCGCTGTCGACGACCGCCAGGAAGATGTCCGCGGTCAGGTCGGCAGCGGTGTGGGGGTCGTCCACCCGCCGCGCGACGAAGCGGCGTACCCACGGCAGGTGGGCGCGGTAGAACGCCTCGAAGGCGTCAGCGTCCCGGCCGATGCCGGCCGGGTCGGGCGGTGGCTCCATGCCCGTTCTTCGCCCCATGGCGCCGAAGCGTTACACACGGCTGCCGGAGGGCTCAGCCCACGCAACCGTCCAGCGCGGTGCGGAGGTCGTCCCAGAGGTCCTCGACGTCCTCGATCCCGACGGAGAGGCGGACCAGCCCGTCGGGGATGGTGGCGGCTTCGGCCTTCCAGCGGCGGCGTCGCTCGAGGCTCGACTCGACGCCGCCGAGCGAGGTGGCGTGGATCCAGAGCCGGGTCTTGCGGCTGAGGAGGTCGGCGGCCATCTCGCCCTGGGCGAGCACGATGCTGACGATCGCGCCGAAGCCGGGGTAGCGCACCTCCGACAGCGCGGGGTGCTCGCCGAGGCGGCGTACGAGCTCCTGCGCGTTGGCCTGCGCGCGCTCGACACGCAGGTGCAGGGTGCGCAGGCCGCGCAGGGTGAGCCACGCCTCGAACGGCCCGGGGATGGCGCCGACGAGGTCGCGGCGGCCCTTCAGCACGGCGTAGAGCTCGTCGTCGCCGGTGACGATCGCGCCCATCTGCACGTCGGAGTGCCCGGCGAGGTACTTGGTCGCGGAGTGCACGACGAGGTCGACGTCGTCCTCCAGCGGCCGCTGCAGCAGGGGAGTGGCGAAGGTGTTGTCGACGACGACGTAGGCGCCCGCCTCGTGCGCGGCCTTCGTGATCGTCGGGATGTCCGCGACCTCGAGGGCGGGGTTCGTGGGCGACTCCAGCCACACGAGCGCGGCGCCGTCGCAGGCCGCGACGACTGCGTCGGTGTCGGTGATGTCGACCATCTCGGCGGTCAGCCGACCGCGCGCCTCGAGGTCGGCCAGCTGCATGATCGTGCCGGTGTAGGCGTGCTTGGGCACCACGACCTTGCCCTCCTTGCCCACCAGGTCGAGCACCGTGGCGACCGCGGCCAGCCCGGACGCGAAGGTCAGGCAGCGGCCACCCTCGAGCGCGCCGAGCGTGTCCTCGAGCGCCGTCCAGGTCGGGTTGCCGTAGCGGCCGTACTCCACCTCGCCGCCGGCGACGTAGGTGGCCGCCATGGTGATCGGCGTGTTGAGGGGGGCGTCGGGGACCTTGTCGGGCCGGCCGGCCGTGACGGCGATCGTGCCGGGCCTGAGCGGTGAGTCTGCAGCCATGCGCGCCAGCGTAGGTGGATAGGGTCGAGGCGATGAACGACACCTCCTCGGACAAGACGACCGACCCCCTCGCCGACCCCCGCGCCGACTCGGGCGCGCGCAAGCCGCGCGTGGCCGTCGTCTTCGGAGGCCGCTCCTCCGAGCACGGCATCTCGTGCGTGACCGCGGGGAGCGTGCTGGGCGCGATCGACCGCGAGGCGTACGACGTCGTGCCCGTCGGGATCGCCCCCGACGGCAGGTGGGTGCTGGAGAGCGACGAGCCGGCCCGGCTCGCGATCCGCGGGAGCGACCTGCCGCAGGTCGATGCCGGCCGGTCCCCGGTGGCGCTCATGGGCGCGGCCACCGGCACCGACCTCGTCGTCGCCGAGCCGGCCAGTGTTCCCTCGGTCATCGGCGAGGTCGACGTGGTCTTCCCGCTGCTCCACGGGCCGTGGGGCGAGGACGGCACCCTGCAGGGGATGCTGGAGATGGCCGGGGTGCGCTACGTCGGCTCCGGCGTGCTCGCGTCCGCCATCGGCATGGACAAGGCCTACATGAAGGTCGTCCTCCAGGCCGCCGGGCTCCCGGTCACCCCCGGCATCGTGGTGACCCGCACCGAGCTCGAGCAGGACCCGATCGGCGTCCGCACGCGGGTCGAGGGGCTCGGCTTCCCGTCCTTCGCCAAGCCCGCCCGCGCCGGTTCGAGCATGGGGATCAGCAAGGTGCACGACGCGTCCGAGATCGACGCGGCGCTCGAGGAGGCGTTCCGCCACGACCCCAAGGTGCTCGTCGAGCAGTCGATGGAGGGGGCGCGCGAGGTGGAGTGCGGCGTCCTCGGCACGCTCGAGGGGCCGCCGGAGACGTCCCGTCCGGGAGAGGTGCGGACGGGTGGCGACCACGAGTTCTACGACTTCGAGGCGAAGTACCTCGCCGACCAGCACACCGAGATCGACATCCCCGCCGACGTGCCCGCCGAGGTCGAGCAGGAGCTCCGAGCGATGGCGGTGCGCGCCTTCGACGCCCTGTCGTGCGAGGGCCTGGCGCGGGTCGACTTCTTCGTGATGCCCGACGGCTCGCTCGTGATCAACGAGCTCAACACGATGCCGGGCTTCACGCCGACCTCGATGTACCCCCAGATGTGGGCGGCCACGGGGTTGTCCTACCCGGACCTCGTCGACCGGCTCGTGCAGCTGGCGCTGCGGCGCGACACCGGCCTGCGCTGACCCGTCGGGCGCTCAGAGGCAGGGCAGCCCGTCACCCAGGTGCTGCTTCAGCGCGGGTGCGAGCTCTGCCAGCGCCCGGTCGATGCCCTCCGTGCGGTAGTCGGCCGGCACGAGCACCTCGACGTAGGGCTGCAGACTGAGCGCGATGGGCGTCGCGTCCTCGCCCTGGTCGGTGAGCTGGTCGTCCGGGACGTACCAGCCCACGCCGTCGATGACGTTGCACTCGGCCGTCGGCTCGTAGTCGCCAGGCTCCGGAACGCCGCACGTCAGGACGTACGCCGGGTCGCCCCACGCCGCGCCGAGGGCGTCGGACGGCTCGACGTCGACCCGCTCCTGCCCGGCGAGGGTGTCGGGGAGGTCGGCGACCAGCGCCTCGCAAGCGGCGCGGTCGGCGTCGGAGAGCTCGTGGTCCTCGATCGTCGGGGTGCTGCTGCAGCCGGCGAGGGCCAGCAGCGCGGCTGCGGACACGACGACGCCCCGGCGCCGAATGGGGCCGGGGCGTCGCTCGGACGGCACTGGGACCAGGTGCGGGATCAGATGTGGACGACCGGGCACGTCAGCGTGCGGGTGATGCCGTCGAGGTTCTGCACCTTGGAGACGACGAGCTTGCCGAGCTCGTCGACGTTCTTCGCCTCGGCACGGACGATCACGTCGTAGGGACCGGTGACGTCCTCGGCGAGCGTGACGCCGTTGACCTGGGCGATCTCGCGGGCGACCTCGGCGGCCTTGCCGACGTCGGTCTGGATCAGGATGTAGGCCTGGACGACCATCGTGGACTCCTCGGTCTCGTTCATCGGGTGTGACCGGCACAACCTACCGCGCCGCGCGCCGGCCCCGACAGGGGATGGGTGACAGTGGTCACCACCTGCGTCTGGTGGGATGGGCGCATGGCACCGGCAGCTGACGCAACCCTCGGCGAGGCAGGCGAGTTCGGCCTGATCTCCGAGCTCGTGGAGATCTTCGAGGGCGACGAGCACGTGCTCGTCGGGCCCGGTGACGACGCCGCCGTGCTGCGCATCAAGCACGGCCACGTGGTCGTGTCGACCGACCTGATGGTCGAGGGGCGCCACTTCCGTCGGGACTGGGCCGGGGCCGACGACGTGGGCCACCGGGCCGCCGCCCAGAACCTCTCCGACATCAACGCCATGGGTGGCACCGCCCGCCACCTCACCATCGGCCTCGCGGCCCCCGCGGACCTCCCGGTGGCCTGGGCGCTCGACTTCGCCCGCGGCTTCGCCGAGGAGTGCGCGAGCATCGGCGCGACGGTCGTCGGAGGCGACGTCACCCGGGCCGACCAGGTCATGATCGCGGTCACCGTGCTCGGCCAGTGCACCCAGTCACCGGTCCTCCGCTCGGGCGCCCGGCCCGGCGACGTCCTCGCGCTCACCGGTCGGCAGGGGTGGGCCGCAGGCGGCCTCGCGGTCCTCGGCCGTGGCTTCCGGTCGCCGCGGGCGCTCGTCGAGGCCTACCGCCGCCCGGAGCCGCCGTACGCCGCGGGCAGGCAGGCCGCCGAGGCCGGGGCGACCGCCCTCATCGACGTCTCCGACGGCCTCCTCGCCGAGGCCGGGCACATCGCGGACGCGAGCGGCGTCGCCATCGACGTACGCACGAGCGCGTTCGAGGTCCCCGAGCCGCTCCAGGCCGTCGGCGCCGCCCTCGGCGCCGACCCGCTGCAGTTCATCCTCGGCGGCGGGGACGACCACTCGCTCCTGGCGACGTTCCCCGACGCCTCGTCCGTCCCGCTTGGCTGGCACGTGGTCGGCGAGGTCACCGAGGGGGAGGGCGTCACCGTCGACGGCGGGGAGTACGACGGCCCCACCGGGTGGACCCACTTCTGAGGCTCCCGCGGCGTGAGTCTCTCGGAGACCCACGCCGACTTGTCGAGGGATCCGTCAGGCCCGAGCAGGAACGACGAGGCCCCCGCCGCAGTGCGACGGGGGCCTCGACGAAGAAGACGTCAGGTCAGCGCGAGACCTTGCCGGCCTTGAGGCAGCCGGTGCAGACGTTCAGGCGCTTGGGCGTGCCGTTGACGGTCGCCCGGACGCGCTGGATGTTGGGGTTGAAACGACGCTTGGTGATCTTGCGCGACCAGGGACGGTTGTTTCCGAAGCCCGGCTTCTTGGCGCAGATGTCGCAGACGGCAGCCACCGTGCACTCCGATCCGTTCGAGGTTGATAGATGTTCATCAGGCCCGCACCCCGCCGGAAGCGGCAGCAGGCAACCGCGCAAGAGTAGCCGAGGACCTGCGACGAGATGAAATCGCAGGGCCCGTGGGTGCCGGGCACTACCCTGTGGCGCGCACCACATCGTACGACGAGGCGGCCGCAGCACCACGTCCGAGACAGACACAGCACCACCGAGCACACCCGGGAGCAGACCGACGCGATGGAGCACGTCACCCACGGCATCACGCTGGACGGCGTCGCGCGGTTCGTCGAGATCGCGACCGACGCGCTGTCCTCGGCCCGCGAGGAGATCGACGCGCTCAACGTCTACCCCGTGCCCGACGGCGACACCGGCACCAACATGTTCCTCACCGTCTCGGCGGCCCGCGACGCCCTGCGCGAGGCCCGCGCGAGCGACCCCCAGCTGTCCCTCGGCGACGGGATGGCCGTGCTCGCCCGGGCCGCGCTCATGGGGGCGCGGGGCAACTCCGGGGTGATCCTCAGCCAGATGCTGCGCGCCTACGTCCACCACCTCGCCGGTGCCGCGATCGCCGACAGGCCGGCGGAGACCATCGCCGCCGCGATGGCCGAGGCGACCGAGGCCAGCTACGCCGCGGTCGGCACCCCGGTCGAGGGCACGATCCTCACCGTCTCGCGCGCCGCCTCCGACGCGGCGCTGGAGACCGCTGCGCGCGGCGCGCGGACCCGCGACGTCTTCACGGCGGCGGCTGCCGCGGCGCGCGCGGCACTCGCCCGTACGCCGGAGCAGCTCGAGGTGCTCGCCCACGCGGGGGTCGTCGACGCCGGCGGCCGCGGGCTGTGCGTCGTGCTCGACGCGGTGGAGACGACGGCCACCGGCCGCCGACCCACGCCGTGGTCGGCGCCGATCGGCACCCACCTCATCCCGGTCGCTGCGGCGCCCCCGGGCGACGACCTGACCGAGGACGGCCCGGGCTACGAGGTGATGTACCTCCTCGACGCGGACGACCAGCACGTCGCCGACCTCCGGTCGGCCCTCGCCACGCTCGGCGACAGCCTCGTCGTGGTCGGCGGCGACGGCCTCTGGAACGTCCACGTGCACGTCGACGACGTCGGCGCCGCCATCGAGGCGGGGATCACCGCAGGTCGCCCCCACCGGATCCGGGTCACCCACTTCGCCGACCAGGTGGCGGCCGGGCGGCAGCGCGCATCCACCCGCGCGGGGCGCAGGGTGGTCGCGGTCGCCGCAGGTCCCGGGCTGGCCGCGCTGTTCGAGTCGGCGGGCGCGGTGGTGGTGGCCGGCGGGCCGGGACGGCGCCCGTCCACCGGCCAGCTGCTCGAGGCCATCACCGGCTGCGGTGCGT
Source organism: Nocardioides sp. Soil_C_8 (assembly GCF_057656315.1). Lineage (NCBI taxonomy): Bacteria > Bacillati > Actinomycetota > Actinomycetes > Propionibacteriales > Nocardioidaceae > Nocardioides > Nocardioides sp. Soil_C_8. The sequence goes on along the minus strand of NZ_JBDGKQ010000004.1, from coordinate 498,601 downwards.
CCGAGGTCGTGGTCCTCCCCAACGACGGCGACACCGTGCGCGCCGCGGAGATCGCGGCCCGCACGGCCGAGGCCGAGCACGACGTCTCCGTCGAGGTGATCCCGACCCAGGCCCAGGTGCAGGGCCTGGCCGCCGTCTCGGTGCACGAGCCCGGCCGGGCCTTCGACGCAGACGTCCGCGAGATGACAGCGACCGCCCGTCATGCTCGTCACGGCGCCGTCACCGTGGCTGCGCGCCGCGCGATCACCATGGCCGGTCCCTGCGAGCCCGGTGACGCCCTCGGCGTCATCGCCGGTGACTTCGCCGTCGTCGGGACCGACCTCGAGGAGGTCGCCACCGACGTGCTCGAACGCCTGCTGGCCGGCGGTGGCGAGCTGGTCACGATCGTGTCGGGCGAGGACGGCGAGGAGCTCGCGCAGAGGGTCGCCGCCCACGTCGAGGAGCGCCACCCCCACGTCGACGTCGCCGTCCACGACGGCGGCCAACCGCGCTACCCGTTGCTCGTCAGCGTCGAGTGACCGGCAGGATCTCCGCATGGTCGCGATCACCCCGGACAGCCCGATCGGCGCGGTGTTCGGCAACAGCCACAAGAAGCGCAAGCTCGCCGAGGAGGGCCTCGGGCTGAGGACGGTCGGCGACCTCCTGCGCCACTTCCCCCGCCGCTACGTCGCCGCCACCGAGCTGACCGAGGTCGCCACGCCCGTCGTCGGTGAGCAGCTCACGATCGTCGGCGAGGTGCGCTCGTGCGAGAGCGCGCCGTTCTTCAGCGGCAACCGCCGCCAGTTCCGTACGACGGTGCGCGTCCGCACCGAGGGCCCCGACTTCTCCATCACGCTGTTCAGCCCCTACGCCAACCTGGCCGAGCGACACGAGGCGGAGTTCCGCCCGGGCACCCGGGCGATCTTCACCGGCAAGGTCAAGCAGTTCCGGGGGAGCTGGCAGCTCGAGCAGCCCCACGGCTTCGCCCTCGACGGCGAGGAGGCGGTCTCGATGAGCAAGCTCATCCCGATCTACCCCCTCACCGCCAAGCTCTACTCGTGGGACCTGCAGAAGGTCGTCTCCGCCGCGCTCGACCTGGTCACCGGGGTGCCCGACGTGCTCACCCCCGAGCTGCGCGAGCGGTTCGAGGTGCTCGACGTCATGCGCGCGCTGCGCTGGGTGCACGCGCCTGACGACTGGGCGCAGGTCGGCGCCGCCCAGAAGCGCTTCCGCTTCGAGGAGGCGCTGGTCCTCCAGCTCGTCCTGGCCAGGCGGCGCGCGGCGCACCGCGCCCAGGGCGCCCGCGCCCGGTCCCGGCGTGACGACGGGCTGCTGGCCTCCTTCGACGCGCGGCTGCCGTTCGAGCTGACCGGCGGCCAGCGCGAGATCGGCGACCTCGTCGCCGACGAGCTGGGTCGGGACCACCCGATGAACCGCCTGCTGCAGGGCGAGGTCGGCTCCGGCAAGACCCTCGTCGCGCTCCGCGCGATGCTCCAGGTCGTCGACGCCGGGGGACAGGCCGCGCTGCTCGCCCCGACCGAGGTGCTCGCCCAGCAGCACCACCGCTCCATCTCCGCGATGCTCGGCGACCTCGCCCAGGGCGGCATGCTGGGAGGCGACGCCGACGCCACCCAGGTCGTCCTGCTGACCGGGTCGATGGGCAAGGCGGCCCGCCAGGAGGCGATGCTTCGCATCGTCACCGGTGAGGCCGGCATCGTCATCGGCACCCACGCCCTCCTGGAGGACAAGGTGGAGTTCGCCGACCTCGGCCTGGTCGTCGTCGACGAGCAGCACCGCTTCGGCGTCGAGCAGCGGGCCGCCCTGACCGACAAGGCCGGCACGCCTCCCCACGTGCTGGTCATGACCGCCACGCCGATCCCGCGCACCGTCGCGATGACCGTCTTCGGCGACCTCGAGACGTCGGTCCTCGCCGAGCTGCCGGCGGGGCGTGCCCCGATCCAGACCAACGTCGTCCCGCTGGCCGACCAGCCGTCGTGGATCGACCGGGTCTGGCAGCGGGTGCGCGAGGAGGTGGAGCAGGGCCACCAGGCCTACGTCGTGTGCCCGCGGATCTCCGGTGACGCGGGGGAGGAGGGTGAGACCGACCAGCTCGACTTCGACGAGGACGGCGCCGACATCACCCCGCGCCGCCCGCTGGCGGCGGTGGAGGACGTCCACGCCGAGCTGGCCGCCGGCCCGCTCGCCGGGCTCCGCACCGCGGTCCTCCACGGACGCATGGCCCCCGACGACAAGGAGCGCACGATGCGCGCCTTCGCCGCCGGCGAGATCGACGTCCTCGTCTCGACCACGGTCATCGAGGTCGGGGTCGACGTCCACAACGCCACCACGATGGTGCTCCTCGACGCCGACCGCTTCGGCGTCTCCCAGCTCCACCAGCTGCGCGGCCGCGTCGGTCGAGGTGGCCTGCCCGGGCTCTGCCTGCTGGTCTCCCACGCCGAGCTCGGCACGCCCGCCCGCGAGCGGCTCGACGCCGTCGCGGCGACCACCGACGGCTTCGAGCTCAGTCGTGTCGACCTCGAGCAGCGACGCGAGGGCGACGTGCTGGGGGCCAACCAGTCGGGCTTCCGCTCCGGACTCGTCACACTTCGGGTATTGCGCGACGAGAAGACGATCGTCCGCGCCCGGAACGCCGCTGAGGCGCTACTCTCCGAGGATCCTGCGCTCGCACACGCGCCCGCCCTGGCCGACGCCGTCGCCGAGGTGGAGCGCTCGGCGGCGTCGGAGTTCATGGAGAAGGGCTGACCACGGGGACATGACTCGCATCATCGGGGGCACGGCGGGCGGCCGCCGGCTGGAGACGCCGCGCGGTCAGACGACCCGTCCGACGAGCGACCGCGTGCGTGAGGCGCTGTTCTCGGCGATCGAGTCCCGCACCGGCTCGCTCGACGGGCTGCGCTTCCTCGACCTCTACGCCGGCTCCGGTGCCGTGGGGCTCGAGGCGTGGTCGCGGGGCGCCGGCGTCGTGACGATGGTCGAGCACGACCGCCGCACCGCAGCGCTGATCACCCGCAACGCCGCCACCCTCGGCTTCTCTCGCGCCCGGGTGGTGGCCGCCTCCGTGTCGACGTTCCTCGCCTCACCTCCTGCCGCGCCCTACGACGTCGTGTTCTCCGACCCGCCCTACCCGATGTCCGACCAGGACGTCGACGCCGACCTGGCCGCACTGGTGGCCCACGGATGGCTCGTGCCGGGTGCCTTGGTGGTCGTCGAGCGCGCGGCCAAGCGCACGGTCGTCACCTGGCCGTCCGGCATCGAGGAGGACCGCACGCGGCGCTACGGCGAGACCGCGCTTTGGTACGGTCACGCCACTCCGGCACCCTGATCCCCGACGGGAGCAGAGCCTCCGCTCAGTCCCAGCCCGACAGGAAGGACGTCAGTGCGTCGCGCTGTCTGCCCCGGGTCGTTCGACCCGGTGACCAACGGCCACCTCGACATCGTCGGTCGTGCCGCGAAGCTCTTCGACGAGGTCGTCGTCGCCGTCGGTGTCAACATGAGCAAGAACCGGCTGTTCACGCCCGACGAGCGCATCGCGATGCTCCGCGACGCCACCTCGGGCCTCGCCAACGTGCGCGTGTCGGGCTTCGACGGGCTCATCGTCGACTTCTGCCGTGAGATCGAGGCCGTGGCCATCGTCAAGGGGCTCCGCGGCGCCGGCGACTACGAGTACGAGCTGCCGATGGCGCAGATGAACTCGCACCTCACCGAGGTCGAGACCGTCTTCCTCCCGGGCGCCGTCGGCAACGCCTTCGTCTCCTCGAGCCTGATCAAGGAGGTCGCCGCGCTCGGCGGCGACGTTCGTGGGCTCGTTCCCGAGACGGTCCGCGAACAGCTCGTACGCCGTCTCGCCGAGCGCCGGGCCTGATCCGTCGCACGGCGTCCACCCGTCCCATCCGCCACTCGTTTTGCCCCGCTGGCCGGGCGACGGATACGATTCCGAGGTTGTGTTGGTGTCCAGAAGCAGGAGTTCGACGTGAGCAGCCTGGACCCGAGGGCGCCGCTCGTGCTCGATACTCGCGAGCTCGGCCGCCGCCCGGGGTCCCAGCGTGAGCTCGAGCTCTCGGTTCCGGCGCCGGCACAGCTTGGTATCGAAGTCCTCTCTGTCCCCGAAGGGTCGCCGGTCGAGCTCGACCTGCGCCTGGAGGCGGTCATGGAGGGCGTGCTGCTCACGGGAACGGCCACGGCCGCGCTCGAGGGGGAGTGCGTACGGTGCCTGCAGCCCATCGAGGACGAGATCCACGTGGACCTGCAGGAGCTCTACGTCTACCCCGACCAGCACGACAAGGCCGCGGAGCACGACGACCACGACCTCGACGACGAGACCAGCCGGCTCGAGGAAGACCTGCTCGACCTCGAGCCACTGCTGCGGGACGCGGTGGTGCTCGCACTGCCCTTCCAGCCGCTGTGCATGGACGATTGCCCGGGATTGTGCACCGAGTGCGGTGCGCGGCTCGCGGACGACCCGGACCATTCACACGAGGCGCCGATCGACCCGCGCTGGGCAGGGCTGCAGCAGCTCCAGCAGGACACGCAGCAGGACACGAAGCAGGGCCCCCAGGACTGACCACCCCGCCGGGAATCCCCGGTGGAGCATCAAGCAACAGGAGACAACCATGGCTGTTCCGAAGCGGAAGATGTCGCGCAGCAACACGCGTCACCGCCGTTCGCAGTGGAAGGCCGTCGCGCCGACCCTCGTGACGTGCGCCAACCCCGCCTGCGGCGCCAAGCACCTCCCGCACCGCGCGTGCGGCCAGTGCGGCCAGTACGGCGCCAAGGCCGACCGTCGCCAGGTCCTCTGACCACCGACGAGCTCCGCGCAGCGCTCGGTGATCCGGTCCTGGATCCCGAGCTGCTGCAGCGTGCCCTGACCCACCGCTCGTTCGCCTACGAGAACGGGCAGATCCCGACCAACGAGCGCCTGGAGTTCCTCGGGGACTCCGTGCTCGGGGTCGTGGTCACGGAGACGCTCTACCGCGCCCACCCGGACTTCAGCGAGGGCCGGCTGGCCAAGCTGCGGGCCGCGGTCGTCAACGCGCGCGCCCTCGCCGACGTCGCCCGTCAGATCGGGCTCGGCCAGCACATCAAGCTCGGGCGAGGCGAGGAGACCACCGGCGGTCGCGACAAGGCCTCGATCCTGTCCGACACCGTCGAGGCCGTCATCGGCGCGATCCACCTGAGCGGCGGCATCGACGAGGCCGCCAAGGTCGTCCACCTGCTCTTCGACCCGGTGATGGAGGCCGCGGCGTCCATGGGTGCCGGCCTCGACTGGAAGACCTCCCTGCAGGAGCTCTCCGCCGACCTCCAGCTCGGCGTCCCGGAGTACCTCATCGAGGACGACGGGCCCGACCACATGAAGACCTTCGTCGCCCGCGTGCGCGTCGGCGACCAGGTCCTCGGCAACGGCACCGGCCGCTCCAAGAAGGAGGCCGAGCAGGGCGCCGCCGAGACCGCCTACCGCGAGATCAAGGCCGCGCACGCCAACGGCCAGCCCGTGCCGGACGCCGCGTCGGCGCCCGTCGTGGCGCCCGCCGCCACCGGCTCCGACGCCTGAGCCGTGCCCGAGCTCCCCGAGGTCGAGGTCGTCCGCGCCGGCCTCGAGCGCCACGTCGTCGGTGCGACCATCGAGGCCGTCGAGGTGCTCCACCCGAGGCCGGTCCGCCGCGACCACCGCGGGCCGTCCGGTTTCGCCGCCGCCCTGACCGGCCAGCGCATCGAGGCCGTCCGTCGCCGCGGCAAGTACTTCTGGCTCGCCCTCGCCAACGGTGACGCCCTGCTGGGCCACCTCGGCATGAGCGGGCAGATGCTCCTCCACGAGCCGGGTGCGCTCGACGAGCGCCACCTGCGGGTGCGGTTCCGCCTGCGCACCCCCGACGCCCGCGCGCTCGAGATGCGCTTCGTGGACCAGCGCATGTTCGGCGGCCTGGTCGTCTCGGCGGGCGGCGCCGAGCTGCCGACCGAGATCGTGCACATCGCCCGCGACCCGATCGACCCGGAGTTCGACGACGACGAGTTCGTGCGCCGCGCGCGACGTCGTACGTCAGCGATCAAGCGGCTGCTGCTCGACCAGGGCCTGGTGTCCGGCGTGGGCAACATCTACGCCGACGAGGCGCTGTGGCGCGCACAGCTGCACGGCGAGCGGCCGGGCGACCGGCTCACCGGCCCGGTGCTGCGCGGGCTGCTCGGCCACGTCAGGGACGTGATGGGCGCAGCACTCGCCCAGGGCGGCACGTCCTTCGACGCCCTCTACGTGAACGTCAACGGCGAGTCGGGCTACTTCGACCGGTCCCTCGACGCCTACGGCCAGGAGGGGGAGCCGTGCCGACGCTGCGGCACCCCGATCCGCCGCGTCGCCTTCATGAACCGCTCGTCGTTCTTCTGCCCGACCTGTCAGCGGCCGCCGCGCGCGCGGCGCGCCGGCAGGCGTTGACCGTCCGCCACCTCGGTGGGACTCTTGGAGACGGCCGCTACGCGGTCCTGTACCCCCTTCTGGAAAGGCACCCCATGGCGAAGGCGCTGATGGGTCATCTGAACAACGACGTACGGACCGCCTCGGTCCTGGCAGTCGAGAACAGCCGGCTCCGTCGCCGGGTCGGGGACCTCGAGGCACTGGTCCTCCGGCTGCAGGCCGACAACGACCGCCTGGCCGCGGCCGCTCGCGACGGGTTGAAGGTCGAGGACCTCCAGCCCGCCTGACGCGACCCGCGTCACGTCCCGAAAATCCGCTGCACCCCGCCGGACCCCGGCGTAGGGTCTGGCGCTTGTGAGCAGACTCGGCGAGACCGTCATCCCGGCACGTCTCGGCCAGCGGTTCCGGTGGCTGCTCCTGTCGTCGTGGACGACCAACATCGGCGACGGCGTAGCGATGGCGGCAGGGCCCCTGCTCGTCGCGTCGCAGACCGACGACGCGCGCCTGGTGGCGCTGGCCGGTCTGCTGCGCGGTCTGCCGTGGCTGCTGATCGGGTTGTACGCCGGCGCGATGGCCGACCGCCTCGACCGGCGCACGGTCGTGGTGACCGCGAACCTCGTGCGCAGCGTCGTCCTCGCGCTGCTCTGCGCCACGATCGCGACGGGGCACGTGTCGATCGCCGTCGTGCTGGTCGCGGTGTTCGCGCTGGGCGTCGCCGAGGTGTTCGCCGACTCCACCTCGAGCACCCTCACCCCGATGTTCGTCGAGAAGGCCGACCTCGGGATCGCCAACTCCCGGATGCAGGCCGGCCTGCTCACCGCCAACCAGCTCGTCGGACCCCCGGTCGGCGCGTTCCTGTTCGCGGCCGGGATGGCGTGGCCGTTCGTGACCCAGCTCGTCTGCGTCCTGCTCGGCGTCGTCCTGGTGGCGCGCATCGGCTCGACGCGCGACCAGGTGCGCGACTCGGTGGACACCCACGTGCGCCAGGACATCGTGGACGGGATCCGGTGGCTCTGGGGACACGCGGCGATCCGCACGCTGGCGATCGTGATCCTGACCTTCAACATCACGTGGGGCGCCGCGTGGTCGATCCTCGTGCTCTGGTCGCTCGACCGGGTGCACATGGGGGAGGTGGGCTTCGGCCTGCTCACCACCGCCTCGGCGCTCGGCGGGATGCTCGGCACGTTCCTCTACGGGCGCCTCGAGCGGCGCTTCGACCTCGCGACCCTGATGAAGACCTGCCTGCTGCTCGAGGTGCTCATGCACCTGGCGCTGGCGCTGACCACCGTGCCGTGGGTCGCACTGCTGATCATGTTCGGGTTCGGCGCCTACGCCTTCGTGTGGTTCAACGTCTCGCAGACGGTGAGGCAGCGGGCGGTGCCGACGGAGTTCCAGGGGCGGGTGGGCTCGGTCTACCTGATCTTCGTCTTCGGCGGCATGGTCGTCGGTCAGGCGATCGGCGGCGTGATCGGGGAGCACTGGGGCCTGGCCGCACCGTTCTGGTTCGCGTTCGTCGGCTCCGGCGTGACCCTCGCGCTCGTGTGGTCGCGGCTGTCGAGCATCGCGCACGCCGACGAGCCGGTGACGACCGCAGCCTGACCGGCATCGCCCGGCCCCGCCTCGGCACGCGTGCCACGATGGGCGCGTGGATGCCCTCGCCGAGCTCGTGGAGTCCCTGCCCGCCGGTGTCGTCGCGACCGACCCGGCCACCGTCGACACCTACCGCCACGACTGGTCGCGCGACGTCGGCGCCGGCACCCCGGTGGCCGTGGTGCGCGCCGAGGACGCCACGCACGTGCAGGACGCGGTGCGGTGGGCGGCCCGGCACGGCGTGCCGGTCGTGCCGCGCGGCGCCGGTTCCGGACTCTCCGGCGGGGCGAGCGCCGTCGACGGCGGCATCGTGCTCAGCCTCGAGCGGATGCGGGCGATCGAGATCGACACCAGCTGCCAGGTCGCGGTCGTCGAGCCGGGCGCGTTCAACGCGGAGGTGAAGGCCGCCTCCCGCGAGCACGGCCTCTGGTACCCGCCCGACCCGTCGTCGTACGAGATCTGCTCCATCGGCGGCAACGTCGCCACCAACGCAGGCGGCCTGTGCTGCGTGAAGTACGGCGTCACCACCGACTACGTCCTCGGCCTCGACGTCGTCCTCGCCGACGGCACCCTCATCACCCTCGGCGGCAAGCGGATCAAGGACGTCGCCGGACTCTCCCTGCTCAAGCTGTTCGTCGGCTCCGAGGGCACGCTCGGCATCGTCACCCGGGCGATCCTGCGGCTGGTGCCGCTGCCGCTGCCGCCCGCGACGCTGGTGGCCTCGTTCGCCTCGGTGGTGGCCGCGGCGGAGGCGGTCGTCGCCGTACGGCGCACGCTGCGGCCCTCGATGATGGAGCTGATGGACCGGGCCACGATCAACGCGGTCGAGGACTTCTCCCCGCGCGGCCTCGACCGAACCGCCGGCGCGCTGCTGGTGGCGCAGTCCGACGCCCCCGGCGACGCCCGGGTCGCGGAGGTCGCGGCCGTCGAGGCGGCCTGCGTCGCCGCCGGGGCCAGCGAGGTGGTCGTCACCGACGACCCGGCCGAGGGGGAGATGTTCGTCGAGGCGCGACGGATGGCCTTCCCGGCGGTCGAGGCGCGCGGCAGCCTGCTGCTGGAGGACGTCGGGGCGGCCGTGCCGCTGCTGCCCGACCTCCTGGCCGCGGTCACCGAGATCGCCGAGCGCCACGACGTGGAGATCCCCACCGTCGCCCACGCGGGCGACGGCAACACCCACCCGATCATCGTCTACGACGCCGCAGACCCGGACTCCGAGCGGCGGGCACGTGCTGCCTTCGACGACATCCTCCAGGCCGCCATCCGCCTCGGCGGGACCATCACCGGTGAGCACGGCGTGGGGCGCACCAAGAAGGCCGCGCTGCCGGACCAGCTCGGCGAGGACGTGATGGAGTTGTCGCGGCGGATCAAGGACGCCCTCGATCCCGCCGGCATCCTGAACCCGGGAGCTGTTCTCTGAGGTCCGTCGGCTGCCCGGGGTCCCCGCGGCGTTGTTCGGAGGAGCGGAGCGGGGGAGAAGAACGTCGTGGGGTGGGTCTAGGTTCGGTGCCATGATCCGCGAGCGCCACCTCTTCGGTCCCGGTCCCTCCAACCCCTACCCGGAGGCCACGCGCGCCCTGGCCGAGCCGCTGCTCGGGCACCTCGATCCGGAGTTCCTCCGGATCATGGACGAGACCTGCGACATGCTCCGCACCGTCTGGGGCACCGGCAACGCCCGCACGCTGCCGCTCAGCGCCACCGGTTCGGCCGGCATGGAGGCGGCGTTCGTCAACACCGTCCACCCCGGCGACGTCGTCGTGGTCGCCGTCAACGGGCTCTTCGGCCAGCGCATGACGGACGTCGCGGCCCGCTGCGGCGCCGACGTCGTCGCCGTCGAGCACGACTGGGGCCAGCCGGTCGACGTCGACCGGGTGCTGTCCGCGCACCCGTCGCCCGCGATCATCGCCGCGGTCCACGCCGAGACCTCGACGGGTGTCCGCTCCGACATCGCCGCGCTGGGGGCCGGGAAGGGCGACGCACTGCTGCTCACCGACGCGGTGACCTCGATCGGCGGCATCGAGCTGCGGGCCGACGACTGGGGTGTCGACATCGGCTACGCCGGGACCCAGAAGTGCCTCGGCGTCGCGCCGGGCCTGGCGCCGTTCACCATCAACGACCGTGCCTTCGAGCGCCGCGTCGAGAAGCCACGCTCGTGGTACCTCGACCTCGGCATGCTGGGCGGCTACGTCGGCGAGGCCGGCGTCAAGGGCGGGCAGCGGACCTACCACCACACCGCACCCACGGCGATGGTCGCCAGCCTGCACGGCGGCCTCGCCCGGATCCTCGACGAGGGCCTCGAGGCCGTCTGGGCCCGCCACCAGGAGGCGGGCGACACGTTGCAGTCGGGCCTCGAGGAGATGGGCCTCGAGCTCTTCGCCGCCGAGGGCAGCCGCCTGCCGGAGCTCACCACGGTCAAGGTGCCCGACGGCGTCGACTCCGCAGCCGTCCGCAAGCAGCTCCTCGACCGCCACGGCATCGAGATCGGCGCGGGCGCGGGCGCCTACGCCGCCAGCGTGTGGCGCATCGGCCTGATGGGACGCAACGCCCGCCCCGACGCGGTGCTGCTCGTGCTCGCCGCGCTGCAGGACGTCCTCGACCGTGCCTGACCTGTCGTTGCGTCCGATGACGCAGGAGGAGTACGACGCCTGGCGCGCGGAGTCGGTGCGGGGCTACGCCGCCGACATCGCGACCTCGCGGGACCTCGACCCCGGGTCGGCCCTGGCGCAGTCGGCGGGGGAGTTCGCCCAGCTGCTCCCCGACGGCCTGGCGAGCACGGACATGCACCTGTGGACCGCGGTGGTGGACGACGAGCCTGTCGGCATGGGGTGGATCGAGCTGCGGCAGCGCGCCTCCGGCGTCTCGGCCTGGATCTACGACATCAGCGTCGACGCCGACCACCGCGGCCGGGGCCTGGGCCGCAGGCTGCTCGACGCCCTGCACGCCGCCGCCCGCGACCTCGGCGCCACGTCGATGGCGCTCAACGTCTTCGGCGACAACACCGCCGCGATCCGGCTCTACGAGACGTCCGGCTACGCGGTCACGGCCCAGCAGATGAGGCGCGAGCTCTGAGGTCGGTCAGCGCAGCCGCTCGACCGCAAGCCGACCGAGCGACAGGACGCCGCGCTTCGGCGGACGTACGTCGGTGAAGCTGACGTCGAGCACGGAGACCGTGCGGCCCGTCCGCACCACCAGCACCCGCCGCCAGTCGGCGAAGCCCGACTGGAACCAGCCGATGAGCATGCCGGCGGACTCGTCGCCGACCAGCGGGGGAAACCACGCGCGGTTCTTCAGCCGTACGTCGCTGCCCTCGCCGTCATCGGTGTCGACGTCCCCGACGCACCGCTTGCTGAAGTCGCGGTAGCGCTTCACGAGGGCCTTTGCCTGGCGCACGGAGTCGAACCGGACCAGGTTCTGGTCGACCAGCGCCACCGAGCGACGTCGGCCGTCGGGCGAGACGCTTCCCTGGATCGCGCTGCTGCCGCGGACCGCGACGCCCTGGTCCTCGCACCCGCGCGGGGCGAAGACGGGGGACCGCATGACCGTGCGCAGCGGGTCGCGCATGTCGGGGTAGACGACCATGTGGTCCTCGAGCGTGAGGAGGTGCTGACGGGTCAGCGGCTCGGGCGGTGCCGGCGCGGCCGCGACCGGGAAGGGCGCCAGGAGCGCGGCGAGGACGGCCAGGATCGCGCCGAGGATCCCGGCGAGGGGCGTGAGCGGGCTCCGCATCGCCCCAGCATGGCCGGGTGCCACGCGGCGCGCAACGGCCGCCGGCGGCGCCGGGTGTCGTAGGGTGAGCCGCGCTGAGCTTCCCCAGTTGTCAGTGGCCGTCTCTCGACCCGGTGAGGAGCCCGCGTTGTACCTGAAGAGCCTGACCCTCAAGGGGTTCAAGTCCTTCGCGTCCTCGACGACCATGCAGCTCGAGCCGGGCATCACCTGCATCGTCGGTCCCAACGGCTCGGGCAAGTCCAACGTCGTCGACGCCCTCGCCTGGGTGATGGGCGAGCAGGGCGCCAAGAGCCTGCGCGGCGGCAAGATGGAGGACGTCATCTTCGCCGGCACCTCCGGCCGTCCGCCGCTCGGCCGCGCCGAGGTGCAGCTGACCATCGACAACTCCGACGGCGCGCTGCCGATCGACTACGCCGAGGTCACGATCAGCCGAACGATGTTCCGCAACGGCGGCTCGGAGTACGCCATCAACGGCAACGGGTGCCGGCTGCTCGACGTGCAGGAGCTGCTCAGCGACTCGGGCATCGGCCGCGAGATGCACGTGATCGTCGGCCAGGGCCAGCTCGACTCGATCCTCCACGCCACCCCCGAGGACCGGCGCGGCTTCATCGAGGAGGCCGCCGGCGTCCTCAAGCACCGCAAGCGCAAGGAGAAGGCGCTCCGCAAGCTCGACGCCACCGACGGCAACCTGACCCGTCTCGCCGACCTGCTCTCCGAGATCCGGCGACAGCTCAAGCCGCTGGGTCGTCAGGCCGAGGTCGCCCGGCAGGCGCAGACGGTGCAGGCCGACGTGCGCGACGCCCGCGCCCGCCTCCTCGCCGACGACCTGGTCACCGCCCGCACGGCGCTCGAGTCCGAGATGGCCGACGAGTCGCTGCTGCTGCAGCGGCGCGAGGAGGTCGAGGCCGCGATCGCCGCCGGCCGCGAGCGTGAGGCCGGGCTCGAGGCCGCCCTGCGGGACGACCTGCCGCGCCTCGCAGCGGCCCAGGAGACCTGGTTCGCGCTGTCCGGCCTGAAGGAGCGCCTGCGCGGCACCGCGTCACTGGCCGACGAGCGGATCCGCAACGCCGCGGGGGCCGCCGAGGGCGACACCGTCGACAGCGGCCGCGACCCCGACGACCTCGAGGCGCAGGCCGAGCGGGTGCGTCGGCAGGAGGCGGAGATCGCCGCCGAGGTCGAGCAGCAGCGTTCGGCCCTCGACGCCGCCGTGGTCGCCAAGCGCGCGGCCGAGGAGGCGGCGGCCGAGGAGGACAAGCGCATCGCCGGTCTCCAGCGGGCGGCTGCCGACCGGCGCGAGGGCCTGGCCCGGCTCACCGGCCAGGTCAACGCACTGAAGTCCCGCTCCGAGGCAGCCGACGCCGAGATCCAGCGGCTCACCGACGCCCGCGAGGACGCGGTGACCCGTGCCGAGCGGGCGCAGCGCGACTTCACCGCGCTCGAGACGCGCGTCGCCGGCCTCGACGCCGGTGAGGAGGGCCTCGACTCCGAGCACGAGGACGCGGTGTCCGCCCTCGACGGGATCGAGGAGCAGCTCGCCCGGGCCCGCGAGGACGCGCAGCAGGCCGACCGTGAGCGTGCCGGCCTCGTCGCGCGCCGTGATGCGCTCGAGATCGGCCTCAACCGCAAGGACGGCGCCGGCGCGCTGCTCGCCGCGAGCGACGACGTCGCCGGCCTGCTCGGCTCGGTGGCCGCCCTCCTCGACGTCGACCACGGCTACGAGGCGGCCGTCGCCGCGGCGCTCGGGGCTGCCGCCGACGCGGTCGTCCTCTCCGACGCCGCCTCGGCGGTCGACGCGATCGCCCACCTCAAGCACGACGACCTCGGCCGCGCCGGGATGCTGCTCGGCGGCGCACCGGCCGCGGACCGGGACTGGCCCGCACTCCCCGACGGGGCGGCGTACGCCGTCGACGTGGTGTCCGCGCCCGACGACGTACGCCCTGCGCTGACGCGCCTGCTCCACCAGGTCGCCGTCGTCGACGACCTGCCAGCCGCCCGGCGGCTCGTCGCCGAGCGCCCCGACGTCGTCGCCGTGACCCGGGAGGGCGACCTGCTCGGCGCCCACTTCGCGGCGGGTGGGTCCACCAGCCAGCCGAGCCTGATCGAGATCCAGGCGGCCGTCGACGAGGCCGGCGACAGGCTGGCCGAGGCCACCGCGACCGCCGAGCGGCTGGGCTTCGAGATCTCCCGCCTCGAGGCGGCCCGCCACGACGCCCTCAAGCGCGTCGACGTCGCGCTCGCCAAGCTGCACGAGTCCGACGCGACGCTCGCCGCGGTCGCCGAGGAGCTGGGGCAGTACGGCTCGCAGGCGCGCGCCGCCAAGGGCGAGGCCGACCGGCTGGAGCGCGCGATCGCCACCGCCCGCGAGGCGCGCGAAGCGGACCTCGCGGGGCTGGTCGACCTGGAGGCGCGCCTGGCCGCGGCCCAGGACGTCACCGACGAGGAGCCCGACACGGCCGAGCGCGAGCGCCTGGCCGAGGCGGCCCGGGAGGCACGGCAGGGCGAGATGGACGCCCGCCTCGCCCTGCGCACCGCGGAGGAGCGTGCGCGCGCGCTGCACGGCCGCGCCGACTCGCTCCTGCGAGCCGCCCAGGCCGAGCGCGAGTCACGTGCCCGCGCGGCAGAGCGCCGGGAGCGGTTGATCCGTGAGGGCGCGGCCGCGGAGGCCGTCGCGTCGGCGGTCCGCGTCGTGCTGCACCAGCTCGAGCGCTCGGTCATGCTGGCCGCCGACGAGCGCGCCGCCGTGGAGGAGTCCCGGCGGGGGAGCGAGCAGGAGCTCATGACCGTCCGCACCCACCTCCGCGACCTGGGCCGTGAGCACGACGAGCTCGTCAGCTCCGTCCACCGGGACGAGATGGCCCGCACCCAGCAGAAGATGCGCATCGAGCAGCTCGAGGAGCGTGCGCTGGAGGAGCTCGGCCTGGACCCCGACGGCCTCGTCACCGACTACGGGCCGGCGACCCCGGTCCCGTTCACGGGCGAGGTGCCCGAGGGGGAGGAGCCGCCGGAGCCCACCGCCTTCGTGCGCGAGGAGCAGGTCAAGCGCCTGCGCGCAGCGGAGCGCGCCCTGTCGATGCTCGGACGCGTCAACCCCCTCGCGCTCGAGGAGTTCTCCGCGATGGAGGAGCGGCACAAGTTCCTCACCGAGCAGCTCGAGGACCTCAAGCGCACCCGCAAGGACCTCCTCGACATCGTCCGCGAGGTCGACGCCCGCGTGGAGCAGGTGTTCACCGAGGCCTACGCCGACGTCGAGAAGGCCTTCGACCAGACCTTCGCGCGGCTGTTCCCCGGCGGCGAGGGGCGACTCGTCCTCACCAATCCCGGCGACATGCTGACGACCGGCGTCGAGGTCGAGGCCCGGCCCCCTGGCAAGAAGGTCAAGCGCCTCTCGCTGCTGTCCGGTGGCGAGCGGTCCCTCGTCGCGGTCGCCTTCCTCGTGGCCCTCTTCAAGGCCCGGCCGTCGCCGTTCTACATCCTCGACGAGGTCGAGGCGGCGCTCGACGACACCAACCTCGGCCGCCTGCTCGAGATCTACGAGGAGCTGCGCGAGAACTCCCAGCTCCTGGTGATCACCCACCAGAAGCGCACGATGGAGGTCGGCGACGCGCTCTACGGCGTCACCATGCGCGGCGACGGGGTCTCCGCCGTGATCAGCCAGCGTCTCCGCGACGCGGAGTCCGCCTAGTGCCGCAGGACGTACCCACCCGCGACGCGTACGTCGCCTGGCGCACCGCCACGACGCGGTGGCGCGACGACGACGCCTACGGCCACCTCAACAACGCGACCTACTACGAGCTGTTCGACACCGCCGTCAACGCCTACCTCTACGAGGCGACCGGCGTCGACGTCCGGGCGCTGCCGCAGATCGGCGTCGTCGCCGAGACCGGCTGTCGCTACTTCCGCGAGATCGGCTTCCCGCAGCCCATCGAGATGGGGCTGGTCGTGGACAAGGTGGGACGCAGCTCGGTCGTCTACCGCATCGGCCTGTTCCAGGGTCCCTCGGACGAGGCGGCGGCCGAGGGGCGGTTCGTCCACGTGTACGTCGACAACTCCAGCGGCGCGGGCGCCCGGCCGGTCGCCCCGATGCCCGACGTGGTGCGCGCGGCCGTCGTACCCCTCCTCCGCCCGGAGGGGTGAGGCTCCTCACCCCGACGCGCCGGAGCCGGCCGCCGATGCGCGGGCCGCATCCGTCGTGTGCCACCGTGGAGGAGACCCGACCGGACCACCTCGGAGGAACCCCGTGCTCGCGATCGTCCTGATGATGTCCCTCGGCGTGCTCGTCGCCGTGGCCGTGGCCGTCTACGTCGCCTACCCCCACCGCGGCGAGGAGATGCCCGTCGCCCCCCAGCTCGGCGACGCCATGCGCAAGGGCGTCGACGCCCTCCCGACCCTCGAGGACTCCGAGTCCCGCGTCTGACCCACCTCCACCCGGTCCACCGGTCCGCCGGTGTCTCCCGGCGTGGCGCCTCGCGTCGACCCGCGCGCGGACTAGCGTGCGAGAGGTGACCGGCTCCCGCCACGACGTCGCCAAGGCCTACTGCGCGGCCTGCGGTGCGATGGTGACCCGCCAGTTCCGGCCCGGTCCCGACGGTCGCCCCGAGGCCACCTGTCCCCGGTGCGGCAGCCTCGAGCGGCACCGGTTCCTGTCGCTGCTCCTCGGCAGCCTCGCCCCCGAGCTCCGCGACCTCGACACGGTGGTCGAGATCGCGCCGTCGCGACAGTCGAAGGTGCTGCTCGACCGGGTCGAGGCCCGGCGCCGGATCAGCCTGGACGCCGGCTACGACGCCCGCGACGTCGACGCGCTGGCCTGCCTGACCCGCCTCCCGCTCCGTGACGGCTCGGTCGACCTGCTCGTCTGCTACCACGTGCTCGAGCACGTGCCCGACGACCGCGCGGCGATGCGCGAGATCGCCCGGGTGCTCAGCCCGCGCGGCATCGCCCTCCTCGAGGTGCCGATCAAGGTGGGCGTCGCGACCGAGGAGGACCCGTCGGCGCCTCCGGAGGAGCGGCTCCGTCGCTTCGGGCAGGCCGACCACGTGCGCTGGTACGGCGACGACTTCGACGCGCGCCTCGCCGACGCCGGCCTCGCCTCCGTGCGGGTCACGCCGCCGGCGCTCGTGGGGGAGTCCGCGGTGCAGTGGTTCCACCTGATGGCCCACGAGGTGGTGTGGGTCGCCCGTCCCGGCCGGGTCACGGGCTCGCCGATGCTGGCCGGCGGCACCGGCTCGGGGCTCACGGCCGCCTTCGACGCGGTGCTCGCCGACCTCGCGAAGGCGCAGGGCCGCCTGGCGCGGGAGCGCGAGCGGGCCGCCCGGCTCGTCGCCCAGCGCGACCGCCTGCGCGCGCGGCTGGCGCAGGAGCAGGCCCGTCGCGCGGCCCGGGTGCTCACCCGGCTTCGGCGCGTCGTGCCCCTCTGATTGGATTGGCCCCATGGGTGACTGGCTCTATCTGATCATCGCCATCGCGGTCGTCGGCGTCCTGACGCTGGCGGGGCTGCTGACCTCCGGGCGCCGGCGCAAGGAGGTGCGGCCGCCGAGCGGTGGCACCGACGTCATCGCGCCGCCGCCGACGGAGGCCGAGGTCGCGACCGGGGCGCCACCGGAGCCCGCGGTCGACACCGCCGAGCCGCTCGTCGAGGCCCCGACGATCGAGAAGCCCGAGAGCACGGCGTCGCGCCTGGTGCGGCTGCGGCAGCGGCTCTCGCGCTCCCAGGGCAACCTCGGCAAGGGCCTGCTCGCCCTGCTCAGCCGTGACCGGCTCGACGAGGACACCTGGGAGGAGATCGAGGACACCCTCCTGACCGCCGACATCGGGGTGGCCCCGACGCAGGCGCTCGTCGAGCGCCTGCGCACCCGCATGCGGGTCGAGGGCGGACAGACCCCCGACGTACGCACCGTGCTGCGCGAGGAGCTGATCGAGCTCGTCGGCACCGACCTCGACCGCCGCGTGCAGGTCACCGGGGCCGACGGCAAGCCGGGCGTGGTGCTCGTGGTCGGCGTCAACGGCGCCGGCAAGACCACCACGGTGGGCAAGATCGCCCGGATCCTCGTCGCCGAGGACCTCTCGGTGACCCTCGGTGCCGCCGACACCTTCCGCGCGGCCGCCGTCGACCAGCTCGCCACGTGGGGCGAGCGGGTGGGCGTCGAGGTCGTGCGCGGCCCCGAGGGCGGCGACCCGGCCAGCGTCGCGTTCGAGGCCGTCAAGCACGGCGTCGACAACGGCGTCGACACGGTGCTCGTCGACACCGCCGGCCGCCTGCAGAACAAGGCCGGGCTCATGGACGAGCTCGGCAAGATCAAGCGCGTCATCGAGAAGCAGGCCGACGTGACCGAGGTGCTGCTCGTCCTCGACGCCACCACCGGCCAGAACGGCCTCATCCAGGCTCGCGTCTTCAGCGAGATCGTCGACGTCACCGGCATCGTGCTCACCAAGCTCGACGGCTCCGCCAAGGGCGGCATCGTGGTGCAGGTGCAGCGCGAGCTCGGCGTGCCGGTCAAGCTCGTCGGCCTCGGCGAGGGACCCGACGACATGGCGCCGTTCGACGCCGCTGCCTTCGTGGACGCGCTGCTCGGCTGACTCGACGGTCAGCGGCGGGCGAGGAGCGCGCGCACGGCGTCGTCGATGAGGGTCTCGGCCCGCTTGTCGAAGCTGTGCTCGGCGATGATGCGGGTCGCGATCTCGCGGCGCGTGGCGTCGTCGGGGAAGGCGTCGTAGGGCGGCGTCACCAGGCGCGCCAGCTCGTGCTCGTTGTCGAAGGGGAGCACGAGGCCCGAGAAGATCTCCTCGAGGCCGTCGATGCGGTCGCTGAGGATCCGGGCCCCGCAGGCCGCCGCGTCGAAGAGGCGGTTGGAGGCGAAGCTGTCGCGGCGCATGTCGAGGTGGTGGTCGTTGAGCACGATCCCCGCCGAGGCGTAGAGCACGCCGACCTCGCGGTTGTCGACGCCGCCGGAGGCGATCTGGTCGCGCTCGACGAAGTCGGTCCAGTCGTTGCCGTGCAGGGTGAGGTCGGCGCCGATGGCGAGCGCGCTGCGGACGGCGTAGCGGTAGATGCCGCGCGAGTTGCCGACGAAGAGGAGCGCAGGCCCGGTGTCGGGCTCGGCCCGGTCGGGGTGGAACCAGCGGGTGTCGGTGCACTGCAGGAGCTGGGTGACGGGGGTGCCCCACTCGCGGCTCACCCGCTCCGACCAGCTGGTGCTGGCGGCGTAGACGAGGTCGAAGCCGGCCACCTCGTCGGGCGTGATCATGTCGGGGTGGCTGATGATCCACTCGACGTTGAGCAGGCCGGGTCGGGGGGTGACGCGGTCGAGCCCGCGGAGCACCAGCAGCACGTCGTCGTGGTCGCGGGAGTCGCGGTGCCGGGCGTCGCGGCGGTCGATGGCGACGTGCTGGCCACGTCGTTCGAGCGCGTCGGCCAGCGACCGGGCGAAGTAGGTGTCGCCCCACCGGTCACCGCGCTGGGCGGCGGGCGCGGCGATGTCGACGGCCCAGCGCAGCCGCGGCGGCGACTCCCGGATGCCCTCGACGGCCCGCAGCACGAGCTCGGGGACCAGCACCGAGGGCGCGGTCCGGTCGTCGGCGTCGGTGCTGACCCGCCGGTTGCGCTCGTCGGTCACCTCCAGCCCGGCGGTCCGGAGCTGCTCGCGGGCGTGGTCGACCGGCGGCGGGGGACCGGCGAGCACCGTCGTCCGCAGCGACGACATCGCGCCGATGAGCTCCTCGGGCTCGGCGTAGGCGGTGCGGGAGGTGATCACGGTGTCGGGCACGAGCACCGATCCGCCGCGGCCCGCCCGCTGCGCCCTCAGGCCGAGGTCGGTCTCGGCGAGGACCGAGTGGTAGCGCGAGTCGAGGCCGCGCAGGGCGACCGCCGCCTCGGTGCGCAACGCCACCAGCGGTGATGCGGGCGCAGCGATCTCGCACTGGCCGATCCGCACGGCGTCGCTGGTGGGCAGGCCGGCGAGGAACAGCTCGGGGTGCGGGTTGTCGGTGGAGAAGCGGGCGCCCGCGCTGAGCACCACGCCGTCCAGGTCGACCACCAGCGGCTGCGCGAGGCCGACCCCGGGCTCGCGCAGCACCTCGGCGAGCCGCTCGGCGATGGGCTGGCGCGGCGGCATCGCCTCCGGCCGGACGAGCACGATGGTGCTGCCGGCGGCCTCCACGACGCCGACGTTGGTGGCGACCGACATGGACACCGGGGCCGGGACCGAGACGAACCGGGCACCCGAGATCACCGAGGCGATCGAGGCGGCGAGCACGTGGTGCGCGCGCCGCATCCGGACGCCGACGAGCACCAGCTCCGAGCCCTCGCGCGGCACCGAGCCGAGCCACTCCACCGTGCGCCGGGGCTCCGGGCCCAGCGGCATGACGTGGCTGACCACGGCCTCGTCGGTCTCCCGGCGCGCGGCCGCGTCCCAGTCGACGAGCTGGCGCTCGAGGACGACGGAGTCCCAGTCGTCGGCGAAGCCGGGCGGGACGGTCTCGGGTCGGCGCAGGACGGGTACGTCGACGGCGAGCGGCTCGTGGTCACGGGTGAGCCGCAGCAGCAGGTCGCGCTCCACCGCACCGTCGAGGCCCTCGTCGAACCCCCCGACGTCCTTGACCGCGTCGCGTCGGAGGAGCGCGGTCGCGAGGTCGACCGGACGCCCGCCCAGCAGCTCGTGGCGCGACCGGGCGACGGCCCCGGCGCCGGCGACCACCGCGGCCGCCCCGGTGTGGTGGGCATGGGCCAGCAGGTCGCCGAGCATCTCGGGCAGCCACTCGCGCCCCAGCGGCAGGAAGGCCACGTGCTCGGCGGTGCCGTGCTCGAGGGCCACGTTGAGCGCGTGCGCGAGCCCGCAGCGCGACTCGCGCACGACGGTGACGCGGTCGTCGAAGGCCGCCACGCCCTGCAGCACCGCGGCCGTGTCGTCGACCGACCCGCGGTCGACGGCGACGAGGTGCCAGTCGGTGAACGCCTGGGCCTGGAGCGACGCCACCGTCTGGTGGACGAGCGGTCCGGCGTCCTGCGCGGCCATCACCACGGTCACGGCCGGTGAGGTCGCCAGCGAGTCCGGGAGCGCCGGCGTGGGTCCGACGAGCTGCGGGCGCTCGCGGACGACCTCCTCGCGCCACTGGCTCGCGGCGGCGATGGCGGCGGCGCGGTAGCTGGACCACGACACCTTGCGCGGCAGGATCCGCGTGGGCAGCGGGGCCCCGGGCCCGGAGGCCGCGAGCCAGTAGGACAGCGCGCCGTAGGGGTGGTGCCGGGCCTCCGGGTGGGCCGCGAAGATGACCCGCGGGTCGACGAGCGGGTGCGGCGCGATGCGGTTGCGCCGCCGGCGCTCGGAGACGTACCAGAGCACGGGGTGCTGGCCGGCGCGCTGCCAGGAGCGGCGCCGACCGATCCACTGGGCCTCGAAGAGCGGGTGCGGGGACACGTCGCCGGCGTCGACGACCGCGCGTGCCGCCTCGAGGGTCGACTCGAAGGTGGTGCCGAGCTGGGCGGCGACGTAGTCGGCGTCGACGAGACCGGAGGCGACCATCACCTCGGCGGCGTCGTCGAGCCTCACCTGCCCCGGGCGGCGACGCTCACCTCGCATCGGAGTACCTCACCCGCGGGAAGAGGGGCTCGAGGGCGAGCGGTGTCGGCAGCAGCCGCTCGGTGTCGCGGAGGGGGTAGTACTGCGCGGTCTCCTCGAGGAACTCGCGCACCCCGTCGAAGCGCTGCGGGAAGCGACGCTCGCACAGCTCGAGCAGCCGCTTGGCGTCGAGGTTGTAGGGGTCGTAGCGCAGGGTGTCGATCTTGACGTAGGGGAGTCGGGCGTTGTCGAGCACCCGGTCGGCGAGGCTCCGGGCAGGGTTCCACGGCTCGTTCGCGCGCTCGCGCCACTCGCGGACCTCGGCGCGGGTGCGCGGGAAGTGGGAGCGGTGGGCGGCCCACCAGCGCATCCGCTCGCGGGCGATGCGCCGGTCCTCGGGCGTCTCGACGAAGTAGGTGTCGGAGAGGAAACCCGCCTCGTAGAGCCGCCGCGACATGCCCACCTCGTAACGCCGGATGACCTGGCGGCGCTTGGAGATCGGCTCCATCTCCTCCCAGAACGTCGTGAACGCGCGCGAGCCGACCACCCACGGGCGGAAGGCGATGAAGAAGGACTGGATGTGGGGGGCCACGCGCTCGGCACCCGTCAGGCCCCAGAAGTCACACGGCCGGGTGGCCATCTCGGCGAAGACGGTCTCGTAGGAGTCGAGGGCGAAGACGTAGGTGTCGTTGCAGACCACCACCTCGTCGTACGCCGTGAGGTCGCCGGCGGCGTCGAGGCCGACCTTGTAGCTGAAGAAGTCGTAGCCGTAGTTGGCGCGCTCGACGAGGACCGCGCGCTCGGTGAGCCAGTCGCGCGCGGAGTCCTGCAGGCTGGCCGTCGTGCAGACCAGCAGCGTGTCGACCGACGCGGCCAGCGCCTCCACCTGACCACGCACGTGGGGCCGCAGCTCCCCGGCGACGTCGTAGTGCGCCATCACGGCCAGTCTGGACACGGCCGAACACTAACAAGGCGACCTCCGGGCCCGGTCCGTTCACACACCCGTAACACGAGGGCTCATTCCGTTGCCTGCGCGCAACATCCGTCGCGGCCCGGCGAAACCTCGCCCGCACAGGCTGCGGGTCATCACGTGGGCACCGCCACGACAGCGACGTCCTGGCCCCGGTGACCACACCTTTTTCGTTCGTGCTCGAGTTCCTGGAGGTCCTGTGGACGGCTATTACGCCTTCATGCTGGTGGCGACTGCCTTCGTCCTGATGATGACGGTGCCCGCGCTGGCCCTGTTCTACGGCGGCATGACGCGGTCGAAGTCCGTGCTGAACATGATGATGATGTCGTTCATCGCGGCCGCCATCGTCGGCATCCTGTACGTCGCCGTCGGCTGGTCGATGGGCTTCGGCGGCAACGGCACCTTCTTCGCCAACCCGTTCGAGCTGTTCTGGCTCGACGGCGTCTCCACCGACAACTACATCTACGTGATGTTCCAGATGACCTTCGCCATCATCACTGCGGCGCTGATCAGCGGTGCGGTGGCCGACCGGCTGAAGTTCTCCGCCTGGGTGGTCTTCCTCCCGCTGTGGGCGCTCATCGTCTACTTCCCGATGGCCCACATGGTCTTCAGCTGCACCGACGACTCGCTCATCTGCGGCCGCATCGGCGCCCAGGACTACGCGGGCGGCACGGCCGTCCACATCAACGCCGGCGTCGCGGCCCTGGTGCTCGTGCTGCTCCTCGGCAAGCGCATCGGCTGGCCCCGCGAGCAGATGCGTCCGCACAACCTGACCCTGACGATGCTCGGCGCAGGCATGCTGTGGCTCGGCTGGTACGGCTTCAACGTCGGCTCGATCGTCTTCGGCACCACCTTCGACGAGGACCCCGACGCCTTCCTCTCGCAGTTCTACTCCGAGACCGGCCGCACCTTCGCCAACACCACCCTCGCCACCATGGCAGCCATCCTCGGCTGGCTGCTGATCGAGCGGCTCCTGCACGGCAAGGCCACCTCGCTCGGTGCCGCCTCCGGCATCGTGGCGGGCCTGGTCGCGATCACCCCGGCGGCCGGTGCCGTCGACATCAGCGGTGCCGTGGCCATCGGCATCATCGCGGGTGGCGTGTGCGCCTGGGCCGTCGGCCTGAAGTACAAGCTCGGCTACGACGACTCGCTCGACGTGGTCGGCGTCCACCTGGTCGGCGGCATCGTCGGCACCGTGCTGATCGGCGTCTTCTCCACGGCTGAGGGCGCTGGCGGCGTCAACGGGCTGCTCTACGGCGGAGGCTTCGGCTCGCTCGGCGACCAGACCCTCGGTGTCCTCGTCGCGGTCGTCTACTCGGGCATCCTGACCACTGTCATCGCCCTGGCGATCAAGTACACGATGGGCCTGCGCCTCGACGCGGAGGACGAGGTCAACGGCATCGACCTCGTCGCCCACGGCGAGACGGCGTACGACCTGCACGGCGGCACCAGCGGCGGCAGCAGCAGCGTCCTCGCTGCCTCGACCGCGGCCCCCGCCGCCGCCACCACCACCAAGACCGAAGGAGCCAGCGCATGAAGCTCGTGACCGCGGTGATCAAGCCGCACAAGTGGGAGGACGTCCGCGAGGCGCTCGAGACCTTCGGGGTCGCCGGCATGACGGTCTCCGAGGTCAGCGGCTACGGCCGCCAGAAGGGCCACACCGAGGTCTACCGCGGGGCGGAGTACGACATCGCCCTCGTCCCGAAGATCCGCATCGAGATCGTCGTCGACGACGCCGACGCCGACGACATCGTCGGGATCGTCGTCAAGACCGCGCAGACCGGCCGGATCGGTGATGGCAAGGTGTGGGTCAGCCCCGTCGAGACCGTCGTCCGCGTCCGCACCGGCGAGCAGGACGCATCCGCACTCTGATGGGCGTGCGTCTCGGGGCCGCTCGTCCGGCCCTCCGCGTGGGGGAGGGCCAGTGAGCGCAGCAGATCGACAGACCAGGGCCACCTCGGCCGACGAGCTCTGCCGGGAGGCGTACGCCGCCTCCGGGGGGCCCGTCACCGGGGTGGCCCTGGTCGCCGTCGGGGGGTACGGCCGCGGAGAGCTCGCGCCACACTCCGACCTCGACGTCGTCCTGGTCCACGAGGACGGCCTCGACATCGGCGACCTCGGCGCCACCCTCTGGTACCCGCTGTGGGACTCCGGGCGGCGGCTCGACCACTCGGTCCGCTCGATGGGAGAGGTGCTGGAGGCGGCCGCCGACCTCCGGGTCGCGCTCGGCCTCCTCGACGCGCGCCACCTCGCCGGCGACCCGGGACTCAGCCTCCGGCTGCGCACCACGATGCTGGCCGACTGGCGCCGGCAGGCCCGCACCCGGCTGCCGGAGCTGAAGGCGATGACGCACAAGCGCCACGACGTCACCGGCGAGCTGGCGCACGCGTCCGTGCCCGACGTGAAGGAGGCCGAGGGCGGGCTGCGCGACGCCGGGGTGCTCAAGGCCATCGAGGCCAGCTGGCTCGTCGACGCCTCGACCCCCGCGCTCGAGGCGGCGCGGCAGCTGCTCCTCGACGTCCGCGACGAGGTCCAGGACCTCGCCGGGCGCCCGGCCGACCGCATCGCCCCCGAGATGTGGGAGCCGCTCGCCGAGCGGCTCGGCCTCGCCGACGCGGAGGCAGCCCAGCGCCACGTCCGCACCCTCGGCCGCCGGATCGGCCACCTCTCGCGCCTGGCCTGGCGACGCACGGACGCGGTGATGGCCCGACCGACGGGGGAGCGGGGCCGCCGCACCCCCGCCCTCGAGCGGATCGCTCCCGGCATCGCGCTCTCGCGCGGCGAGGTCGTCCTCGACGCCGGCACCCGGCCCGGTGACGACTCGACGCTCCTGCTCCGCGCCGCCGCGGAGGCGGCGAGCCGGGACGCGGTGCTCGCCCCCACCACGGCCGCCCGCCTCGTGCGGGAGGGCGCGGCCCTCCCGGTGCCGTGGCCCGCGCCTGCTCGAGACGCGCTGGTCCGGCTGCTCGCGAGCGGCCCCGCGCTGCTCCCGGTGTGGGAGACCCTCGACGAGGTCGAGGGCATCGAGACCTTCCTGCCCGAGTGGGAGCAGATCCGGCTGCTGCCCCACGCCTCGGCGATCCACCGCTTCACCGTCGACCGCCACGTCGTGGAGACCTGCGCGGAGGCGGGCGCGCTGATCCGCAACGTCCGCCGGCCCGACCTGCTGCTCGTCGCCGCACTGCTCCACGACATCGGCAAGGGCTCGCTGCAGGACCACTCCGTGGCCGGTGAGCCCCTCGCCCGCAAGGTGGTGGCCCGGATGGGCTTCACCGACCTCGACGCCGAGGTGGTCGCCTCGCTCGTGCGCTGGCACCTCCTGCTCGCCGACCTCGCGACCACCCGCGACCCGGACGACCCGGCGACCACCGCCGAGCTGCTCACCCACGTCCCCGACGCGGCCAGCCTCGAGCTGCTCCGGGCGCTCACCGAGGCCGACGCCCGCGCGGCGTCGCCGGCGGCGTGGACGACGTGGCGGGCCTCGCTCGTCGACCGCCTCGTGTCCCGGGCGGGCCACGCCCTCGGGGCGGAGATCACGCACGTCGCCCCGGCCGGGTCGCTGCCCGTCCCCGACGCCGTACGACGTGACCCGACCGCCGTGTCGGTCGACATCGCACCGCACGAGGTCGGCGCCACCGTCACCGTGGTCGCGGCCGACCGCGTCGGCCTGCTCGCCGACGTCGCCGGCGGTCTCGCCGCGCTGCGGGTGCCGGTGCACGCCGCCCGCGCGTGGTCGCAGGTCGACGGTGACGGCGAGTGGGGCGTGAGCGCGTGGGAGGTCCCCGACGCCTACCTCGACGCGAGCGTGGTGCGCGAGCGGATCCGCCGCGTCGTCGAGGGCACCCAGCGCCTCCCCGACCTGCCCGCCCGTCCGGACGGCGAGCTGCCCCCGATCGTCGAGGTCCGCCCGGACGCCTCCCGCGCCTCGCTGGTGCTGGAGATCCGCACCTCCGACCGGCCCGGGGTCGTCCACCGCGTGCTCACCACCCTCGCCGGGCTTGGGCTCACGGTCGCCTCGGCGCACGTCTCCACGCTCGGCCCGCAGGCGGTCGACGTGTTCTACGTCCAGGAGGTCGGCGGGGTGCGCCCCACGGAGGAGCGGGCCGCTGCGGCCGCCCATGCCGTCCGCACCGCGCTGGGCGGCTGAGCGGGCGGCCGAGCCCGGCGTCAACGGGACAACTCGAGCGGACCTTGGGCCGCTCGACGCACGCCATAACGTGCGTCCAGCGTCCATGGCGAGCACCCAGTTCGCTTTCGCGTCCGTCGTACGCCAAATCGTTCGTGCCCTGCACCGTCCGGATACTCTGGTCGCCGTACCACCCTGATCCACCACCGATGCGAGGGACAGACCCACACCGTGTTCGCCACACTCTCCGACCGCCTTGCCGACACCTTCAAGAACCTGCGGGGCAAGGGCCGGCTCTCCGAGGCCGACATCGACGCCACCGCGCGCGAGATCCGCATCGCGCTGCTCGAGGCCGACGTCGCGCTGCCGGTCGTCAAGGAGTTCGTCGGAGCGGTGAAGGAGCGCGCCCGTGGCGAGGAGGTCAGCGGCGCCCTCAACCCGGCCCAGCAGATCATCAAGATCGTCCACGAGGAGCTCGTCGCGATCCTCGGCGGCGAGACGCGCCGCCTGCGCTACGCCAAGTCCGGCCCGACCGTCATCATGCTCGCCGGCCTCCAGGGCGCCGGCAAGACGACCCTGGCCGCGAAGCTCGCGCTCTGGCTGAAGGACCAGGACAAGACCCCGATGCTCGTGGCCGCGGACCTGCAGCGGCCCAACGCCGTCCAGCAGCTCCAGGTCAACGGTGAGCGGGTCGGTGTGCCCGTCTTCGCGCCCGAGCCCGGCAACGGCACGGGCAACCCCGTCGACGTAGCCCGCGCGTCGATCGAGGAGGCGAAGCGCAAGCTCCACGACGTCGTCATCATCGACACCGCCGGTCGCCTCGGTGTGGACGCCGAGCTGATGAAGCAGGCCGCCGACATCCGTGACGCGGTGCAGCCCGACGAGGTGCTCTTCGTCGTCGACGCGATGATCGGCCAGGACGCCGTCACCACCGCGCAGGCGTTCCTCGACGGTGTCGGCTACGACGGCGTGGTGCTCACCAAGCTCGACGGTGACGCCCGCGGTGGTGCCGCGCTGTCCATCCGCTCGATCACCGGCAAGCCGGTCATGTTCGCCTCCAGCGGCGAGAAGATGACCGACTTCGACCTCTTCCACCCCGACCGGATGGCCTCGCGCATCCTCGACATGGGCGACATGCTCACCCTGATCGAGCAGGCCGAGAAGGCGTTCGACTCCGAGCAGTCGCTCAAGGCGGCCGAGAAGCTCGCCACCAAGGGCGGCTTCACGCTGGAGGACTTCCTCCAGCAGATGATGCAGATCCGCAAGCTCGGCTCGATGACCAAGATCATGGGGATGCTCCCCGGGATGGGTCAGTTCCGCGACCAGCTCGAGAACTTCGACGAGCGCGAGATCGACCGCATCCAGGCGATCATCCAGTCGATGACGCCGGCCGAGCGCGCCAACCCCAAGATCATCGACGGCTCGCGTCGCGCCCGCATCGCCGCCGGCTCCGGCCGCCAGGTGTCCGACGTCAACCAGCTCGTCGACCGGTTCTTCGAGGCCCGCAAGATGATGGAGTCGATGGCCAAGGGCGGCGGCATGCCCGGGATGCCCGGCATGCCGGGGATGGGCGGCGGCAAGCGCGCCGGCGCCCGCCAGGCTCCGCAGGCCAAGGGGAAGAAGGGCAAGAAGCGCGTCTCGGGCAACCCCGCGAAGGCCGCCCAGCAGAAGGCTGCCCAGCAAGCCGCCTCGGCCGAGAAGGCCGCCAACCCGTTCGGCAACCCCGACGGCGCCGAGGTCGACTACGAGAAGGCCGCCGAGCAGCTCAACCTGCCCAAGGACTTCTCGCAGTTCCTCAAGTGATGACGACCCTTGTCGTCGACGGCGCCAACGTCGTCGGGTCCGTCCCCGACGGCTGGTGGAAGGACCGCGCGGGGGCGGCGCGCCGCCTGCACGAGCGGCTCCTGGTCGCGGACACGCCGTACGACGAGATCGTGCTGGTGCTGGAGGGACAGGCCAAGGGCGGGGTGAAGGTCGGCCGGGACGGCCACGTGCGCACGGTGCACGCGACGCGTGACGGCGACGCCGAGATCCGGGAGCAGGCGCGCCGCGCGGGCGAGGCCGGCGGCCACGTCGTCGTGGTGACCGCCGACCGTGCCCTCGCCGCCAACGTGGCGCCGGCGCAGGTGCTGAGCCCGTCCTGGCTGCTCGACCGGCTGTAACGTCCCGGGCATGCCCCTCGAGCCAGCCCAGCGCTTCCGTGGACCGGTCCTGCCCGACGGCGAGGCACGTGACCTGTACGTCGTCGACGGCCGCATCACCTACGAGGCCCAGCCAGGTGCCGACACCATCGCCGAGGGCTGGATCGTCCCCGGCCTCGTCGACGCCCACTGCCACCTCGGGCTCGACGACTTCGGCGCCACCGACGACGCCGCCACCGAGCAGCAGGCGATCGCCGACCGCGACGGTGGTGCCCTCCTCATCCGCGACGCGGGCTCGGCCGCCGACACCCGCTGGATCCACGACCGCGACGACCTGCCCCGGCTGATCCGCTGCGGGCGGCACATCGCGGCGACGAAGCGCTACATCCGCGGCTACGCCCACGAGGTGGAGCCCGCCGAGCTGGCGGCGTACGCCGCCCAGGAGGCCCGCAACGGCGACGGCTGGATCAAGCTGGTCGGCGACTGGATCTCGCGCGACGAGGGCGACCTCGCGCCCTCGTTCCCCGCCGAGGCGTTCGCCGACGCCATCGCCGCGGCCCATGCCGAGGGGGCCAAGGTGACGGCCCACTGCTTCGGCCACGGGGTGCTGCCCGGGCTGATCGAGGCGGGCATCGACTGCATCGAGCACGGCACCGGGCTCACCGAGGACCTCATCGACGCGATGGTCCAGCACGGCACCCGGCTGGTGCCCACCGTCATGCAGCTCGACAAGTTCCCGGAGCACGCGGCCGCCGGGCGGGAGCGGTTCCCGGCCTACGCCGAGACGATGACCGACCTCTACGACCGCATGCCCGCCACGATCATGGCGGCCCACGAGGCCGGCGTGCCGATCTACGCCGGCTCCGACGGCGGTGGCATCAGCCGCCACGGCAACATCGCGGGAGAGATCGAGGCGCTCGTGCGGATCGGGATGCCCGCCCACGACGCGCTGGGCGCCGCCAGCTGGCGGGCGCGGGAGTGGCTCGGCGTGAACGGCCTCGTCGAGGGCGCCTCGGCGGACTTCGTCGTCTACGACCGGGACCCGCGCGCCGACCTGTCCGTGCTGCGTACGCCGACGCGCGTGGTGCTGCGCGGGCGCGCAGTCGTCGGCTGACGTAGCTGACGTCCGGTCCTCGCCCCGGCCCGCGGTGCGCGTCGACCGGAGCGGCCGGAAACCGATTTGAACCGGCGGCGGGGCAGGCGGTGGGATGGGCGCGTGAGCACCCTCGTCGACCTGTTCCCGCCCTTCGGCCTGCACGTGCAGGCTGGTCCGCTCGAGCTGCGCGGACTGACCGACGAGCTGATCCTCGAGCTGTGCGACCTCGCCGAGAGGGGCATCCACGACCCTGCTGAGATGCCGTTCTACTTCCCGTGGACCGCCGCCCCGCCCGGCGAGCTCGCCCGCAACACCGCGGCGTACCACTGGGGCAAGCGGTCCACCTTCTCGCCGGACGACTTCTGCCTCGACCTCGCGGTGGTCCTCGACGGCCGCGTGATCGGTGCGCAGGGCGTCGCCGCAAAGCACTTCCCCGTGACCCGGACCGGGGAGACCGGGTCGTGGCTGGGGCGTGAGCACCAGGGCCGGGGGCTCGGCACCGCCATGCGCCGGGCGATGTGCGAGCTGCTCTTCGACCACCTCGGCTTCGAGGAGATCACCTCGGCGGCCTTCCTCGACAACCCGGCGTCGCTGGGTGTCTCGCGCAAGGTCGGCTACCGCCCGACCACGGTGAGCCGGATCAAGCGCCGCGAGGGCGAGCTGGCGCTCAACCAGGGGCTCGTCCTCACCCCCGAGACGTTCGTCCGGGGCGAAGAGCCGATCCGGGTCACCGGCGCGGAGGCGGTGCGCTCGTTCATGGGCCTCGACGGGGTGGCCTAGCCCGCGAGAAAATGTCTCGGACGGGTCAACCGCCCGGGAGCACCATGGCTGTGACCTGTCATGGAGGCGTCCCGTGCGAGCCGCTGAGCAGCGTGAGTACGACTGGTACTTCCGTGCGTCCTTCGCTCCGGTGTCGCGGACGGTCTTCCTGATGGTGCACGACCGTGAGCTCGCCGAGGACATCACCCAGGAGGCCCTCTACCGGATGCTGCGGCACTGGCGCACGGTGTCGGGCTACGAGCGCCCGGAGGCGTGGGTACGACGGGTCGCGATCCGCATCGCCGTGCGCGAGCTGCAGCGGCGCGCGGCGCGGCCGGACAAGGAGCGCCTCGCCCAGCCGACGGCGTACGACGACCTCCCCGACCCCGACGTCGCCCGGGCCGTCAACGAGCTGGCGCCGATGCAGCGCGCCGCAGTGGTGCTCTTCTACTGGGAGGACCGGCCAGTGCACGAGATCGCCGAGGCGCTCTCGGTGTCCGAGTCGACCGTGAAGCAGCACCTGTTCCGGGCCCGGCACCGCCTGGCCACGCTGCTGGGAGAAGGAGTGGGCGACCATGCCCGTTGAGGACAGGCTCCGGCAGGGCCTCGAGGCCAACGCGACGTCGTTCTCGCCTGGCGGGGAGTCACGCCTCGCGCAGGTGCACCGCCGGCGGCGCCGCCACAACGGGGCCGTGGCGGCGTCGCTGGGCGTGGCCGCGGCCCTGCTCGCCGCGGTCGCGGTGCAGGTGGTGCACGGCTGGTCCCCGGGGTCAACCCCGCCGGCCGCTGGTGACTGTTCTCCGGTGAGGGGGCACCCAGCCCCGGAGGAGGACCCCATGGACAAGCGCACCATCGCCGCGGCCGCCACGGTCGCCGCCCTCGCCTCGGCCTGCGACCCCGTCGGCGGTACGACCCGCACCCCCACGGGGGACCCGGAGCAGCGCTCGTCCTCGAGCGCCGTCCCGACGCTTCCCGAGCGCGGGGGCTGGGTCCGGGAGGTCACCGCGAAGCGCGGGCGCGCGCTCGGGGTGCCCGCGCGCACCGTGCGCCGCCTGGTCGGCGACGACGGCGTGCTGGCGCTCGGCTTCAAGCTCCAGCAGGGCACCTTCACGATCTGGACCAACGACGACGACTGGAACGCGACCGCGTGGGACTACGGGAGCTACCGGTTCAAGCGCGGGCACGCCCTGGTGCTCACGACCGTGTCGGACACGTGCCCGGGCTGCACGACCTCGATCAGCTGGCACACGGTCGGCGACGACGTCGTGATGGACTCCGTCGACCGCACGAGGTCCGACGCCGTCGCGGAATGGCTGTGGCAGGGGCGCTGGGACCACCAGTCCTAGGGCCGCACGAGAGCTGGTGGACGAGGCGGATTGGTGGCGCGCGGCCACGGTCTGGCAGAATCTTCCCTCGTGTCCTGCGCGCCCGGACCCTCTCATCCGAGCGACGCAGTGCCCTTCGAAGGACCAGCACCGGTGGCCCCACCTGGGAACGGTCCCTCACCCACGACAATTTCTGAGGAGACACCACAAACGTGGCCGTCAAGATTCGCTTGAAGCGCCTGGGCAAGATCCGGGTGCCGCAGTACCGCATCGTCGTCGTCGACTCGCGCAAGAAGCGCGACGGCAAGGTCCTCGAGGAGATCGGCAAGTACCACCCGAAGGAGGACCCGTCCTACATCGACGTCGTCTCCGACCGGGCGCAGTACTGGCTCGGCGTGGGCGCCCAGCCCTCCGAGGCCGTCGAGGCGATCCTCAAGGTCACCGGTGACTGGCAGAAGTTCAAGGGCCTGCCGGGCGCCGAGGGCACCCTGAAGGTCAAGGAGCCGAAGCGCTCCAAGCTCGACATCTTCAACGAGGCCCTCAAGGAGGTGTCCGCCGAGTCGAAGGGCTCCGCGACCACCACCAAGAAGAAGGCCGAGAAGAAGGCCGACGAGCCGGCCGCCGAGGTCCCCGCCTCCGAGACGCCCGAGGGCGCCGCGGACGCCAACGCCGACCTCGAGAACGTCACGGCCGAGGACGCGGGCAAGAACACCTCCGGCGTCGACGCGGACAAGCAGGCCTGATCGTGCTCGCCGAGGCACTCGAGCACCTGGTGCGCGGCATCGTCGACCACCCCGACGACGTCACGGTCCGCGACAAGCAGCTGCGTCGCGGCTCGATCCTCGAGGTCCGGGTCCACCCCGACGACCTCGGCAAGGTGATCGGACGCAACGGCCGCACCGCGACCGCCTTCCGCACCGTCGTCTCGGCCCTCGCCGGCCGCGGCGGTGCCCGGGTCGACTTCGTGGACACCGACCGGCGACGGTAGGAGTCGGCACCTGCGCGGTGTCCACGAAGCATCGGACTCAGCGTCGACACCGGCCGGCGCCGCTGAGCCCAGCACGGCTCGTCGACGGGCGTCACCCCACCGGGGTGGCGCCCGTCGCGCATTTCCGGCGGCGATAACCTCACC
The DNA here is from genome assembly GCF_057656315.1 of Nocardioides sp. Soil_C_8. Lineage (NCBI taxonomy): Bacteria > Bacillati > Actinomycetota > Actinomycetes > Propionibacteriales > Nocardioidaceae > Nocardioides > Nocardioides sp. Soil_C_8. The sequence continues at coordinate 465,785 of NZ_JBDGKQ010000004.1, read as the reverse complement.
CGGTGAGCGATCAGGAACGGGCTGGCATCGAGGTCGTGGTCGGCCGGATCGGCAAGCCCCACGGCATCCGCGGCGAGGTCACCCTCGACGTACGCACCGACGAGCCCGAGCGGCGCTTCGCTCCCGGCACGACGCTGCGCGCGGAGGCGCCCGCCGGCGCCGACCGGCGTCCTTCCAGCCTCACCGTGGCCCGTGCCCGCTGGCACCAGAGCACGCTTCTGGTCACCTTCGAGGAGCTCGCCGACCGCAACGCCGCCGAGGCGGCGCGAGGCACCGTCCTGCACGCCACGATCGCCCACGACGAGACGCCGGAGGACCCCGAGGAGTTCTACGACCACCAGCTCGTCGGCCTCGACGTGGTGGACCTCGACGGCGTCCCGCTCGGCACGGTCAAGGCCCTCGTCCACGGCTCGGCGCAGGACCTGCTGACCGTCCGCACCCCCGACGGGCGCGACGCCCTCGTGCCGTTCGTGTCCGCGCTCGTGCCCGAGGTCGACCTCGCGGCCGGTCGCATCGTGGTCGCCGACCGGCCGGGACTGGTGTCGCCGTTCCCCGACGACAACGACGAGGCGCGGTCGTGAGGATCGACGTCGTCACGATCTTCCCCGACTACCTCACGCCCCTGGGGCTGAGCCTGCCCGGCAAGGCGCGCGACAAGGGGCTGCTCGACATCGAGGTCCACGACCTGCGCCGGTGGACGAGCGACCGGCACCGCACGGTCGACGACACCCCCTACGGCGGCGGCGCCGGGATGGTCATGAAGCCGGAGCCGTGGGGCCAGGCGCTCGAGGCGGTGGCCCGGGGAGCCACGATCGTCTTCACCACGCCCAGCGGTGAGCCCTTCACGCAGGCGCTCGCCCACGACCTGAGCGAGCAGGAGCACCTCGTCTTCGCCTGCGGGCGCTACGAGGGCATCGACCAGCGGGTCATCGAGCACGCCGCCACGCTCGGCACGGTGCGGGAGGTGTCGCTGGGCGACTACGTCCTCAACGGCGGTGAGGTGGCCGCGCTGGCGATCACCGAGGCAGTCGTCCGGTTGCTGCCCGGGTTCATGGGCAACGCCGAGTCGCTGGTCGAGGAGTCGCACGCCGACGGCCTGCTGGAGTACCCCGTCTACACCAAGCCGGCGTCGTGGAACGGGCGCGACGTCCCCGACGTGCTGCTCTCGGGCGACCACGGGAGGATCGCCGCGTGGCGTCGCGAGCAGGCCGAGCGTCGTACGGCCGCACGCCGTCCCGACCTGCTGCCGGCGACCGGGGTCGTGGGCGCGCTCGACGACCTCGACGTACGCCCTGCCGTGCCCGCCGAGGCGGGCGAGCTCTACACGCTGCAGCGCGCCTGCTGGCTGCAGGAGCTGGAGGCCAACCCGGGGGTGGACATCCCGGCGCTGCGCGAGTCGCTCGACGACGTACGCCGAGGGCTGGGGGAGTGGACGGTGCGGGTGGCGCGCGAACCGTCGTCGGGCCGCCTCGTGGGAGCCGTCCGCGGACGGCTCGACCGGCACGGCGAGTGGGACATCGGCCGGATCATGGTGGCGCCCGACCTGCAGGGCCGAGGCCTCGGCCGGGCCCTCCTGGAGCTGGTCGAGGACCTGGCCCCCGCTGACGTCACGACCTACGTCCTGTTCACCGGCGCCGGGTCGCTGGACAACCAGCGGATGTACAAGAAGGCGGGGTTCCGGCTGCGTCCCGACCGCAAGGCCCCGCCCGGGGCGGTCGTGATGACCAAGCAGGCCCGACGTCGGATTTCACGCTGACGGGACGCTCTGGCAGACTTCACCCTTGGTCTGCTCGAGGCCAGGGTCGCCCGGATGCATCAGTCGATGCACAGCGCCGGGGTCCCGCCGCACCGCACCTGCCACAGGGGGCGCACCGGCCGGCCGCACCGAGCACCAGCCAAGTCCATCACCACCACCACCGCGGCTGACCTGTGGCACTCGCGAGGAGCAACATCATGACCAACGTCATCGCCGACCTCGGCACTGCCATCAAGCGTGACGACGTCCCGGACTTCCGCGCCGGCGACACCGTCAAGGTCCACGTCAAGGTCATCGAGGGCAGCCGCTCGCGTGTCCAGGTCTTCCAGGGCGTCGTGATCCGCGTCCACGGCTCGGGCATCGGCCGCACCTTCACCGTCCGCAAGGTCTCCTTCGGCGTCGGCGTCGAGCGCACCTTCCCGGTCAACTCCCCGATCTTCGAGAAGATCGAGGTCGTGACCCGCGGTGACGTGCGTCGCGCCAAGCTCTACTACCTGCGCAACCTGCGCGGCAAGGCCGCCAAGATCAAGGAGCGCCGCGAGGCGTGATCCGTCCCACCGCGCCGTGAGGCGTGGGTTCGACCAGGGACTGGTTAGTCTCTGCGGGTGACTTCAGATGGCCGCGGTTCCTCATCCCTCTCAGCGGGTGAGGAACCGCGGTCGTCGCGTCTGGGAGAGCAGTCGGAGGATGACGCGATGAGTGGTCGCACGGAGAACGAGGCGGGGCAGAAGTCCCGCCGGAGCAAGCGCAAGCAGCTGCCCCTGTGGCAGGAGACGATCCTCCTGCTCGGGGTGGCGCTGGTGCTCGCGATCGTCATCAAGACGTTCTTCGTGCAGGCCTTCTACATCCCTTCGGAGTCGATGGAGCCGGGGCTGATCCTCAACGACCGGATCCTCATCCAGAAGGTCTCCTACTGGGGCGACGGCGAGCCCGAGCGCGGTGACGTCGTGGTCTTCAAGGACCCGGGCGGCTGGTTGCCGCCGATCGACTCCGCCGGCCCCACCAACCCCGTCGCCAAGGTGATGGCCAAGATCGGCCTCTACCCGACCGGCGGTCACCTGGTGAAGCGCGTGATCGGCGTTGCCGGGGACACCATCGAGTGCTGCGACGACCAGGGGCGCCTCCTCGTCAACGGTCACCCGCTCGACGAGTCCGACTACGTCAAGCGCGGCGGCGCGAGCTGCAACGGCCCCATGCCCACCAACGGCGCCTGCGACGAGAAGTGGTCCGTGGGTCCGATCCCCGGCGGCCACATCTTCGTGATGGGCGACAACCGCTCGCGCTCGGCCGACAGCTCGCAGAAGATGTGCCAGTCCGACGAGACCGAGTGCGTCCCGGGTGACGAGTTCGTCCCTGTCGACCTGGTCGTCGGCAAGGTCTTCGTGCTGCTGTGGCCCGCCGACCGCTTCCGCTGGAACACCCGTCCGGAGACGTTCGAGGACGTGCCGGCCCCGTCCTCGTGACCGTGTCCACCGAGCTGCCGCCCCAGCCCCTCCCCGGAGGCGTGACCGTGCGTCGCGACGCCGGGATCTACGGCTACGAGCGCGCCCTGCGCCGGGCCGGTCTCGAGCCGATCGCCGGCGTCGACGAGGCAGGTCGGGGCGCGTGTGCCGGACCCCTGGTCGCGGGCGCCGTGATCCTCCCGCCGGGCAAGGCGGGCATCGTCCCGGGGCTGGCCGACAGCAAGCTCCTCACCGAGGCCGCGCGCGAACGGGTCTACGCCCAGGTCGTGCGCCGCGCGCTGGCGTGGTCGGTCGTGGTCATCGACAACGAAGAGTGCGACCGGCTGGGCATGCACGTCGCCAACGTCGAGGCGCTGCGGCGCGCGGTGGCCCGCCTCGGGACGCGGCCGTCGTACGTCCTCACCGACGGGTTCCCCGTCGACGGCCTCGGTGTCCCCGGCCTCGCCGTCTGGAAGGGCGACCGGGTCGCCGCCTGCATCGCCGCCGCCTCGGTCGTCGCGAAGGTGACCCGGGACCGGCTGATGGTGGGCATGCACGACGAGTGGCCCGCCTACGACTTCCGCACGCACAAGGGCTACATCACCGCCGAGCACGAGGCGGCCCTGGCGCAGCACGGACCGTGCCCGGCGCACCGGATGCGGTTCGTCAACGTGCGTCGCGCGGCGGGTCTCGAGCCGGTCGCCGGGCAGGAGGTGGCTAGTCTCGGCGCAGGGACGGACAGCACCACGGAGGAGGACGGATGAGCGCCGAGGATCTCGAGAAGTACGAGACCGAGATGGAGCTCACCCTCTATCGCGAGTACCGCGACGTCGTGGGCATCTTCAAGTACGTCGTGGAGACCGACCGTCGCTTCTACCTCTGCAACCAGGTCGACGTGAAGGCCCGCTCGGAGAGCGGTGACGTCTTCTTCGAGGTCTCCATGAGCGACGCCTGGGTCTGGGACATGTACCGGCCCGCGCGGTTCGCGAAGAACGTCAAGGTGCTGACGTTCAAGGACGTCAACGTCGAGGAGCTCGCGCCGCAGGACATCGACCCGCCCAAGGACTGAGCCGGCGCCCGTTGCCGCTGTCGAATTCCCCGCTCGAGCGGGGACTCCGACTCCTGGAGGCCTTTGCAAAGGCCTCCAAGTGACAGGACAGGCCGACAAGTCCGGGTCCGGACAGCCGTGCGTACGCCGGCGCGCGTCGACGGTGCTGGCACGGACCTGACCACGGATCGTCCACAACCCCGCCGATCCGGGCGTCCTCCACAGGCTCGGTGCCGCGCCGACGTACGCCGTCGGTGCCGCGCGGTGTGCTGGTTCCTCCCGAACCTGCCCACCGGAAGGCGCCCACCATGGCCCGACGAGCTGCCGCTTCCCCGTTCGCCCTCGATCCCGCGGCCGAGCACCGTCGCCGGCTGGGGGAGCGCGGCGAGACGATCGCGGTGCGCCACCTCTGCCGGCTCGGACTGGTCCTGCTCGACCGCAACTGGCGGTGCGACGCCGGCGAGATCGACCTGGTGCTGCGCGACGGGAACACCCTGGTGATCTGTGAGGTCAAGACCCGCACGACGACCGACTTCGGTGAGCCGCTCGAGGCCATCGACCGGCGCAAGGCAGACCGGCTGCGCCGCCTCGGGGCGCGGTGGCTGCTCGCGCACGACTGCCACCCCGACGACGTCCGCATCGACCTGGTGGGCGTCCTGGCACCTCGCGGTCGACCGGTCGAGGTCGAGCACGTGGAGGGGGTCGGCTGATGGCCTTCGCGACGGCTCGCTCGCTGGCGCTCAAGGGTGCTGACGGCCACGTCATCGACGTCCAGGTCGACGTCTCCCCGGGCCTGGTCAACACCACCATCGTCGGCCGCGTGGACAAGACGCTGTCCGAGGCCCGCGACCGGGTGCGGATGGCGATCAACAACGACTGCGGGCGCTGGCCGGCGACCAAGCGGGTCACGATCCTGCTGGCGCCTGCCGACCTCCCCAAGAGCGGCACCCACTACGACCTCGCGATCGCGATGGCGGTCATGGCCGCTGACAAGAAGCACGAGGACCTGACGCCCGACCTGCTCGAAGGTTGGGCGTTCATCGGCGAGCTGTCCGTCGCCGGTGCCCTGCGCCCGGTGCCGGGGGTCCTGCCCATGGTGATCGCCGCTGCCGCCCACGGCATCACCCGCGTCTTCGTGCCGGAGCCGCAGGCCGGCGAGGCCGGGCTGGTGCCGGGGATGACGGTGTTCGGCGTCCGGTCGCTGGCGCAGGTGTCCGCGGTGCTGCGCGGCGCCGAGGTGCCCGAGGCCGACCCGGTCGTGGGTCCGTCGTCCAGCCCGCTGGCGACGTGGCGCGGGGAGGACCGTCTGGCCGACCTCGACCTCAGCGACCTCGACGGTCTCGACGACGTCCGCTACGCGGTCGAGGTCGCCGCCGCGGGTGGTCACCCCACGATGCTCATCGGCCCCCGCGGGACGGGCAAGACGTCGATCGCCGAGCGCATCCCGACGATCCTGCCCGACCTGACGACCGAGCAGGCCCTCGAGGTGACGGCGCTCCACTCGGTCGCCGGCGTCCTCCCGGAGGGGAGCGGGCTGGTGCGCCGTCCCCCGTGGTTCGCCCCGCACCACTCGGCCACCGCCGCGAGCGTCCTGGGAGGCGGCACCGGCAGGGTGCGGCCGGGCCAGGTCAGCCTCGCGCACCACGGTGTGCTCTTCCTCGACGAGTTCCCGCACTTCCGCTCCGACGTCGTCGAGGCGATGCGACAGCCGCTCGAGTCAGGGGAGGTGACGATCGCCCGGGGTGAGGAGTCGGCCACCTATCCGGCCCGCTCGCTGGTGGTGCTCGCGGCCAACCCGTGTCCGTGCGGCAACTTCCACGGGCTCTCCGGTGGCACCTGCGAGTGCAGCGAGGTGCAGCGTTCCCACTACCGTCGCAAGCTCACGGGTCCGATCCTCGACCGGGTCGACATCTGGATGGAGGTGCGACCCCAGGGCAGGCGGACGGGCTCGTCGTTCCGCCCGGAGCCGGAGTCGTCCGCCGACGTGCGGGCTCGGGTGGTCGAGGCCAGGCTGCGCCAGGCGCGCCGCTACCGCGACTGCGCCTGGCTCCTCAACGCGTCGTGCCCCGGCCCGGCCCTGGCTGAGGGGTGGCCCCTGGAGCCCGCCGGCCAGCGTCTCGTCGACAAGGAGCTGTCCGAGGGCAGGCTCACCCGCCGCGGGCTGACGCGCGTGCAGCGCCTGGCCTGGACGGTGGCCGACTGCGCGGGAGTGACCAGGCCGGGCGAGCGCGAGGCCGAGATCGCGTTGGCGCTCCGGTCCGACGATCCCGCGCGCTCGCTGCCGGCGTGGGTCGTCCGGGTGGCGTCGTGAGCGGCGCACACCTGCGGTCGGTGCCGCCCGTCGCGGGGCCGGCGGGCGAGGTGTCCGAGGCCGAGCGCCTCGCCCGGGTGACGCTGAGCTGCGCGGTGGAGCCCGGCGACGGCACGACGTCGTCGCTCGTGCGCCAGCTGGGCGCTGAGCGCGCGCTCGAGAAGGCGCGGTCAGCGGGGGAGGGCGAGGCCGGGGAGATGCTCGCGCAGCGGCTGGCCGAGGTCGACGCGGTCCGCCAGCTCGACCAGGCCGCGCGGTGCGGCATCCGCTTCCTCGTCCCCGGCGACGCCGAGTGGCCCACCGGCCTCGACCAGCTCGACGACGCCATCACCCTGGAGGGATTCGGAGGCACGCCCCCGGGCCTGTGGGTGAAGGGCCCGATGCCGCTCACCGAGCTCGCCACCTCGGTCGCCGTGGTCGGCTCCCGGGCGGCCTCGGTCTACGGCGTGGAGATGACCCGAGCGCTCTGCGAGCACCTGTCGTTCGCGGGGGTGCCCGTGGTCTCGGGCGGGGCGCTGGGCATCGACTTCGAGGCGCACGACGCCGCGTTGTCCGCCGACGGTGTGACGGCCGCCGTCCTGGCGTGCGGTGCGGACCGGGTCTATCCCGCCCACAACCGACCCCTGCTCCAGCACCTCGCCGCCCAGTACGCCGTCGTGTCCGAGCAGCCGCCCGGGTCGGCGCCGACGCGGCCGCGGTTCCTGGCCCGCAACCGGCTGATCGCCGCCATGACCAGCGGCACCGTGGTGGTCGAGGCGGCCCTGCGCAGCGGCGCCCTCAACACGGCCGGGTGGGCCGAGAGCCTGAACCGCCACGTGATGTGCGTGCCCGGTCCGGTCACCAGCTACACGTCCCGGGGCGTCAACAACTTCCTCCGCGAGGGCCGCGGCACCGTCGTCACCCACGGCGCGGAGGTGCTCGAGCTGATCGGCGCGGCGGGGGAGCACCTGCTCGAGCCGCCGCGAGGCGAGGGTCGACCGCGTGACGAGCTGACCCCGACGGAGCGGACCGTCGTGGAGTGGGTGCCGGTCAGCGAGTCGGCGGGGGTCGAGTCGATCTCGCGCCTCTGCGGGCTCTCGCTCCGCACCACGGAGGGCGCGCTGCGCCGGCTGAGGTCCAAGCGGTTCGTCCGGCTCACCGATGAGGGGTGGCGGCTCGCGCCTGACACGTGAGCGCCCTCGGCGCGCCTAGGCTCTCGAGGGTGAGCGAGCCGGACGTGTCCGTGGACGAGGGGGACGAGGGAGAGGGCCTGCCCGAGCCTTTCGTCCGCCTCCTCGGCGACTACGAGCGCCACCTCGTCTCCGAGCGCGACCTGGCCCCGCACACGGTGCGTGCCTACCTCGGCGACATCGCCGGGCTGCTCGACCACTGCCAGCGCCTCGGAGCCACGGACGTGGCAGACCTCGACCTGCGCACGCTCCGCAGCTGGCTGGCCCGGCTGCAGACGACCGGTCGCAGCCGTACGACGATCGCGCGACGCGCCACGGCTGCGCGGGTGTTCACCGCGTGGCTGCACCGGACCGGTCGGCTGCCGACCGACCCGGGTGCTGCGCTCGGTTCGCCCAAGAAGCACAAGACCCTCCCACCCGTGCTGCGGGCGGACGAGGCCGAGGCGCTGATCCGGTCGGCCGCCGACCTCGCCGACGACGGCACCCCGGTCGGGCTGCGCGACGTGGCGATGCTCGAGCTGCTCTACGCCACGGGTATCCGCGTCGGTGAGCTCGTCGGCCTCGACATCGACGACGTCGACGACGAGCGCCGGGTCGTGCGTGTCTTCGGCAAGGGCCGCAAGGAGCGTTCGGTGCCCTACGGCACGCCCGCGGGCCGGGCGATCGACCGCTGGCTCAGCACCGGTCGACCACGCCTGCGCGTGGAGGGATCCGGGCCTGCGCTCTTCCTCGGGGTGCGGGGGCGGCGCATCGACCAGCGGGCGGTCCGTCAGCTGGTGCACCGCCGCATCGCCGACGTACCCGGTGCGCCCGACATCGGGCCGCATGGCCTGCGCCACACCGCCGCCACCCACCTGCTCGAGGGCGGGGCCGACCTCAGGTCGGTCCAGGAGCTCCTCGGCCACGCCTCGCTGGCCACCACCCAGCTCTACACCCACGTCACGACCGACCGGCTGCGACGGGCGTACCAGCAGGCCCACCCCCGCGCCTGAACGAAGACGCGCCAGCGGGGGAGCGTCGTCAGGCGACCCACTCGACCGGGCGGCGCCAACGCGAGAGGGGCGGGCTCCACGGCAGCCGGACCGTGACCGGTTCGTCGCGCCACAGGGGCAGCAGCCGCACCGGACCGCCGCCGACGAGTGAGAGCGGGTCGAGGTAGGTCCTGGCGTCACCCTCTCCCTCGACGAGGCCCCAGTGGAGGCAGGCAGCGGGGAAGCAGTGGCTGTCGGTGACCACGAGGCGCCCCAGGACGTCACCGGCGGCCACGGCCTGGCCGGCCTCCACGGACGCCACGACCGGCTCATAGGTCGTACGACGACCGCCGTGCAGCACGGTGACGACGGGCTTGCCGCCGATCGAGCCGGCGAAGCCGACCGTCCCGGCCAGCGCTGCGCGCACCGCCTGGCCGGGGGACCCGGCCAGGTCGACGCCGCGGTGCCCGGCGGCGTAGGGGTTGGGTGGTGGCTCGAAGTGGCGCACGACGTCGGGTCGAGGGTCCAGCGGCCACACGCCCACGGGGTCGTGGGGACGCGCGTGCGCCGGCGCCGCGACGCCCGTGAGCAACAGCAGGAGGACGGCTCCGAGGACGGCTCGCATCGGGCGATCCTCGCCCGGTCGGGGACCTCGGACGAGCGTCGCCGACGTCGGCTGTGGACGGGCGGCCGGACACCCCCGTTGTGGACGTCTGGTGGCCACCCGATCCACGCTCGGCCCACGCTCAGGGGAGGGGTGGCTGAGATTCGCCTCGCGGGGAGCCTCTGGCCTACGATGTGCGGAGCAGTCCACCCGGACTGACTTCGCACGCTCGCCGACCGTGCCCGGGATGCTCCTCGATCCCGGACCACCCGCGGGCGTCGGTCCTCAGTTCCCGCCAGCTCCAGGTCCATCGGAGTGGGCGCGGATCGGACCGGCGTGTGAGCGTCAGGGCACCCGGCTCCCGCCGGGCGCAGCAACTGAAAACAACAGGAGTCCGCTCCCCGGTCCGACCTGCCACAAGGTCGGGCGCATCGGTGAGCGCCTCCGTCACCACAGGAGAACCCATGGCAGTCGTCACCATGCGCCAGCTGCTCGAGAGCGGCGTCCACTTCGGGCACCAGACCCGTCGCTGGAACCCCAAGATGAAGCGCTTCATCATGACCGAGCGCAACGGCATCTACATCATCGACCTGCAGCAGTCGCTGTCCTACATCGACCGCTCGTACGCCTTCGTCAAGGAGACCGTCGCCAAGGGCGGGGTCATCATGTTCGTCGGCACCAAGAAGCAGGCCCAGGAGGCCATCGCCGAGCAGGCGACGCGCGTCGGGATGCCCTACGTCAACCAGCGCTGGCTGGGCGGCATGCTCACCAACTTCCAGACCGTGCACCAGCGGATCAACCGCCTCAAGGAGCTCGACGAGGTCGACTTCGACAACGTCGCCGGCTCCGGTCGCACCAAGAAGGAGCTCCTGCAGATGAAGCGGGAGCGCGACAAGCTCGACAAGACCCTCGGCGGCATCCGCGAGATGTCCAAGGTCCCCTCCGCGGTGTGGATCGTCGACACCAACAAGGAGCACCTGGCCGTCGAGGAGGCGCGCAAGCTGCGGATCCCGATCATCGGCATCCTCGACTCCAACTGCGACCCCGACCTGGTGGACTTCCCGATCCCGGGCAACGACGACGCCATCCGTGCGGTCGGCCTGCTGACCCGCGTGGTCGCGGACGCCGTGGCCGAGGGCCTCATCGCCCGCTCCGGTGCGAAGGCCGGCGACGCCGACGAGACCGTCGGTGCCGAGGAGCCCCTCGCCGAGTGGGAGCGCGAGCTCCTCGAGGGTGACGCCGAGAAGGCCGCCACGGCCGCCACCGGCGACGCCGCTGCCGAGACCCCGGCGTCCGAGGCGACCGGTGCCGCGTCCGAGGCCCCGCAGGCCGACGCCGCCGCCGAGGCCGCGACCGAGGCCCCCGCCGAGACCGAGGTCGCCGAGACCGAGGCCGCCACCGAGGCGCCCGCCGAGGCCGAGGCCGACAAGAAGGACTGATCCGGTGTGCCGGCCGCGGGCTCACGTCCGCGGCCGGCGCCCGTGTCGTCCCGCCCACCGCAGGGCCGCCCCGATCCGGCCCGCGAACCCCCTGGACCAAAGGAAGAAGGACCATGGCCAACTTCACCGCCGCCGACGTCAAGAAGCTCCGTGAGCTGACCCAGGCCGGGATGATGGACTGCAAGAAGGCGCTGACCGAGACGGACGGCGACTTCGACAAGGCCGTCGAGCTGCTCCGCGTCAAGGGCGCCGCCAAGGCCGCCGCCCGCGGTGCCGAGCGCGAGACCGCCGCCGGCCTCGTCGCCACCTCCGGCAACGCCCTGGTCGAGCTCAAGAGCGAGACCGACTTCGTCGCGAAGAACGAGGAGTTCATCGCCAAGGCGCAGCAGATCGCCGACGTCGCCGACTCCGTCAAGGCCGCCGACACCGAGGCGCTCAAGGCCGCCGAGCTCGACGGCAAGACCGTCGGCGAGGTCGTCGAGGACCTGGCCATCACGATCGGCGAGAAGATCGAGCTGGGCGACGTCGCCTACTTCGACGGCAACACCGTCACCTACATGCACAAGCGTGCCGCAGACCTCCCGCCCGCCGTCGGCGTGCTGGTGGAGTTCGAGGGTGACGAGGCTGCCGCCCGCGCCGCCGCGATGCAGATCGCCGCGATGAAGGCCCAGTACCTCACCCGCGACGAGGTCCCGGCCGACGTCGTGGAGTCCGAGCGCTCCATCGCCGAGCAGAAGACCCGCGAGGAGGGCAAGCCCGAGCAGGCGATCGCCAAGATCGTCGAGGGTCGCCTCGGTGGCTTCTTCAAGGAGATCGTCCTGCTCGAGCAGGAGTCGGTCACCGAGTCCAAGAAGTCGGTCAAGGCCGTCCTGGACGCGGCCGGCACCACCGTGAAGCGGTTCGCCCGCTTCGAGGTCGGCGCCTGAGCCACGCCTCACCGATCGCCGACGAGGGGTCGTACGCCGTCCGGCGTACGGCCCCTCGTCGCGTCGTCGGGCTCCGGTTCGACCGCCGGCCCCACGGGCCGGTAGGTTTCGGATGACCCACCCAGTTTGGCTGTGAAGGGATGCACGTGGCCTACAAGCGAGTCCTGCTCAAGCTCTCCGGTGAAGTGTTCGGCGGAGGTGAGGTGGGGTTGGACCTCGACGTCATCAACGCCTTGGCGGGCGAGGTGGCCGAGGTGGCCAAGTCGGGCGTCCAGATCGCGATCGTCGTGGGAGGCGGCAACTTCTTCCGTGGCGCCGAGCTCCAGCAGCGCGGCATGGAGCGCGCCCGCGCCGACTACATGGGCATGCTCGGCACGGTCATGAACTGCCTCGCGCTCCAGGACCTCATCGAGAAGCACGGCGTCGAGACGCGCGTGCAGACGGCCATCACCATGGGCCAGGTCGCCGAGCCCTACATCCCGCGCCGGGCGATCCGCCACATGGAGAAGGGTCGCGTCGTGATCTTCGGCGCCGGCGCCGGCATGCCGTTCTTCTCCACCGACACCGTGGCCGCCCAGCGTGCGCTGGAGACGCGCTGCGAGGTGATCCTGATGGGCAAGCAGGGCGTCGACGGGGTCTACGACTCCGACCCCAAGACCAACCCCGCCGCGGTGAAGTTCGACCAGCTGAGCTACGACGAGTACCTCGCGCGCGACCTCAAGGTCGCCGACGCGACCGGCATCGCCATGGCCCGCGACAACCGGATGGACATCGTCTTCTTCAACCTCTCCACGCCGGGCACGATCGGGCGCGCCGTGCGGGGTGAGAAGATTGGCACGCTGGTGAGCAGCACGGCCTGACCGGGCCGCCGCACCTGCCTGCGGCCCCCAGCACCACGACGTACGAGGAGAGAGAGCAACCGTGATCAACGACGTCATGAACGATGCCGACGCCAAGATGGGCAAGTCCGTCGAGGCGACGCGCGAGGAGTTCGCCGCCATCCGGGCCGGCCGGGCCAACCCGGCGATGTTCGCCAAGATCACGGCCGACTACTACGGCACCCAGACCCCGCTGCAGCAGCTCGCCAGCTTCACCTCGCAGGACGCCCGCACCATCTTGATCCAGCCTTTCGACATCGGCGCGATGGGCAACATCGAGCGGGCCATCCGCGACTCGGACCTCGGGGTCAACCCGGCCAACGACGGCAAGGTGCTTCGCTGCGTGTTCCCGGAGCTGACCGAGGAGCGCCGCAAGGAGTACATCAAGCTCGCCAAGGCGAAGGCCGAGGACGGCCGGGTGTCGGTGCGCAACGTGCGCCGCACCGCCAAGCAGGCCCTCGAGAAGCTCGAGAAGGACGGCGAGGTCGGCAAGGACGACGTCACGGGCGCCGAGAAGCGCCTCGACGCGGTCACCAAGACCCACACCGACAAGATCGACGAGCTGCTCAAGCACAAGGAAGCCGAGCTGCTCGAGGTCTGAGCCGCCCCGTCGATGACCACACCTGACCCTCCGGCGGCGCCGGCCCCGCAACCGGCGCCCAAGGACCACGGTCGCGCCGGTCGCGACCTGCGGGCCGCCGTCATGTCGGCCGTCGTCCTGGTCGCGGCGATCCTGCTGTCGCTCCTGTTCTGGAAGCCCGCGTTCATGGGCATCGTGGCGATCGCCGTCGTCGTCGCGGTCTGGGAGCTGCACCAGGGCCTGTCGGCCAAGGGCGTCGACATCCCCGAGCAGCCCTTGATGCTCGGCGGTGTCGTGATGGTCGTCGTGGCCTACGTCTGGGGAGCGCCGGCCCTGGTCACCGCGACCGCGGTCACCGCGCTCGTCATCATGCTGTGGCTGCTGCGACGCGGGGTCGACGGCTACGTCAAGAACGCGACCGCGTCGGTGTTCACGCTCGTCTACGTGCCGTTCCTGGCGTCCTTCGTGGCGCTGCTGCTCGGCGAGGGCGGGACCGCGCCCGCGTTCGGCCTCGACCTCGACGACCCGGGCGTGCGTGGCGTCATCACCTTCATCGCCATCACCGTGGCCTCCGACACCGGCGGCTACGTCGCCGGCGTCCTCTTCGGCAAGCACCCGATGGCGCGCGTCATCTCGCCCAAGAAGTCCTGGGAGGGATTCGCCGGCTCGATGGTCGCCACGATCGCGGTCGGTGTGTGGCTGGTGACGTCGTTCCTCGGCGGGGACTGGTGGGTCGGCGTCCTGCTCGGGGTGATCGCCGCGGTGATGGCCACGCTGGGCGACCTCTGCGAGTCGGTCATGAAGCGCGACCTCGGCATCAAGGACATGAGCCAGGTCATCCCCGGCCACGGCGGGCTGATGGACCGGCTCGACTCGCTGCTGGCCACCGTCGCCCCGATCTGGCTGGTCCTCTACTACCTGGTGTTCTGATGCGGCTGCTCGTCACGGGCGGCCGCACCGGCTACCTCGGGCGGCACGTGGTCGCCGCGGCCCCGGAGCACGACGTCGTCGCCGTCGGCTCGGCGGACGCGGACGTGCGAGACCGCGCGGCCGTGCTCGCCCTCCTCGAGCGGCACCGCCCCGACGGTGTCGTCCACACCGCCTACGTCCAGTCCGACGACGAGGTCACGGGGACCGGCGCTGCCCACGTGGCCGAGGCCTCTGCGCGTGTCGGGGCTCGGCTGGTCCTGGTCTCCTCCGACGTCGTCTTCGGCGGCTCCGACCAGCCCTACGACGAGACCGCGGTACCGGACCCCGTGTCCGCCTACGGCAGGGCCAAGGTGTCCGCCGAGCGCGCGGTCCTCCGGACCTGCGACGACGCGGTCGTGGCGCGCACCTCGCTCATCCTCGGTGACGGCGCCTCGCAGCACGAGGAGCTCGTACGACGACTCGCCGCCGGCGCCGACGGAGGTCTCTTCGAGGACGAGCGCCGCTGCCCGGTCCACGTGGAGGACCTCGCCCGCGCGCTGGTCGAGCTCGCGGAGGGAGACGTGCAGGGCATCCTGCACGTGGCCGGCGCCGACGGCATGAGCCGGTACGAGCTCGGCACGCTCATCGCACGGCGCGACGGCCTCGACCCCGACCGCCTGCGCGCTGGCCGCCGGTCCGGCCTCGCCGATCCCGGCCCCATTGACGTACGACTCGACTCCACGCGCGCAGGGATGCTGCTCACGACCCGGCTGCGTGGGGCGAGGGAGTTCCTGGCCTGAGCCCGGGGCGCTCGCATGGCGCTCCCGCCCGCGCCTGCCGCCCGGACGGACCTCCCTGCCACCGCGCGCCCTGTGCATCGCCCGGCGGCCGAGCGCCTACGCTGGTGGGGTGGAGACGCAGGAGCAGCAGGCCGATGAGGTGTCGCAGGACCGGCACTTCGAGTGGTGGCACCACAGCCACCCGACGTTCGCCGGCATCACCGGCTTCTTCGCCGGGATGCTGTTCGTCACGGCCCTCCCGGGCGCCTTCGTCGGCGTCCTGCGGCTGCTGTTCAGCTACGAGACCGCGGAGAAGCTGTTCCCGCTCGTGCTGATCGCGCTCGTGCTCCCGATCACGATGCTCGTCATGCGCAAGACACGTCGGTTCGCGCAGTTCATGTTCGTCGGGATGATCGTCACGATCCTGGTCGTCCTGGGCGTCGCGTCTCTGGTGCTCTACTTCATGGTCGACGCCTGACGGTCTGGCTCGGGCCGCTGAATGGCCGGGCGGCGCCGGGGATGGGACAATCGTGAGCGATGTCCGAGACCGTTGAGCCCATCAAGACCCTGCCCCTCGTGCTGAAGGAGCCCCGGGGGCGCAAGAAGCCACCCGCACACCTCGCCGACCTCGACGAGGCCGGTCGCAAGGCGCTCCTCGAGGAGATGGGCCTGCCGGGTTTCCGTGCCAAGCAGCTCAGCACCCACTACTTCACCCGCCTCGTCGACGACCCGGCCGAGATGACGGACCTGCCGGCCGGCCAGCGCGACGACCTCGTCTCCGCGCTGCTGCCCGACCTCATGACGCCGCTGCGCACCATGGAGGCCGACAAGGGCACCACCCGCAAGACGCTGTGGAAGCTCTTCGACGGCGCGCTGGTCGAGTCGGTGCTGATGCGCTACCCCGACCGCGCCACGATGTGCGTCTCCAGCCAGGCCGGGTGCGGCATGGCGTGCCCGTTCTGCGCCACCGGGATGGGCGGCCTGCAGCGCAACATGTCGACCGCCGAGATCGTCGAGCAGGTCGTCGCCGGCGCCCGCTCGCTCGCCCGCGGTGAGGTGCCCGGGGGACCGGGCCGCGTGTCCAACGTGGTGTTCATGGGCATGGGCGAGCCGCTGGCCAACTACAAGGCGGTCGTCGGCGCCGTACGACGCCTCACCGACCCGTCTCCCGCCGGGCTCGGGATGAGCGCCCGCGGCGTCACCGTGTCCACGGTGGGCCTGGTCCCGCGGATCAACCAGCTCGCAGACGAGGGCATCCCGGTCACGCTCGCGCTGAGCCTGCACGCCCCCGACGACGAGCTCCGCAACGAGCTGGTGCCGATCAACACCCGCTTCTCGGTCGCCGAGACCGTCGAGGCGGCCTGGAACTACGCCGCGAAGACCAAGCGCCGCGTCTCCATCGAGTACGCCATGATGCGCGGCATCAACGACCAGGCCCACCGGGCCGACCTGCTCGGCGACGTCCTCAACTCCTACGGCGACTGGGGGTGGGTGCACGTCAACCTGATCCCGCTGAACCCGATCGAGGGCTCGAAGTGGACGGCGTCCGACCCGGCAGACGAGCGGGAGTTCGTCCGCCGGCTCGAGGCGAAGGGAATCCCGACGACCGTGCGTGACACGCGCGGTCGGGAGATCGACGGCGCCTGCGGCCAGCTCGCCGCCAAGGAGTAGCGCCGCCGCCGAGACGTCGCGGTCCGTTCACGTGTCGTCCGTCCGCGACGGGTCGTGCGTTGCGGACTCGTTCCTAGCGTCCGGGGCATGGACCTGCTCGAGAGGCGGCGTCGCAGCCGCACCGTCCCGGCCGTCGTCCCCCTCGCGCCCGACCAGGCGCCCGCCCGCGCCGGGCGGCTCCGCGTCCTGGTCGTCAGCGAGTCGTTCCTGCCCCAGGTCAACGGCGTCACCAACTCGGTGCGCCGGGTGCTCGAGCACCTCGCGGCCGAGGGGCACGAGGCCGCGCTGGTCGCACCGACCGGCCCGGCGACGTACGCCGGGTTCCCGGTGACTCGCGCACGCGGCGCCAGCCTGCCCGTCTACGCCGACTTCCGCATCGGCCTCGAGAGCCGGCGTCGGCTGCGCGCCACCATGGCGCGCTTCCGCCCGGACGTCGTGCACATCGCCTCGCCCGCCGCGCTCGGACTGCAGGCGGCGCGGGCCGCGCGGTCGCTCGGCATCCCGACGGTCGCGATCTACCAGACCGACCTGGTCGGGTTCGCCGAGCAGTACGGCGTCCCCGGAGCCGCGCGGGCGATGGAGGCGCTGACCCGCCGGATCCACCTGGGCGTCGACCTCACGCTGGCACCGTCCACCGCGAGCATCGCGCAGCTCGCCGGGCTCGGGGTGGACGCCGTCGCCCGGTGGCCGCGGGGCGTGGACCAGGTCCTGTTCGCACCCGGGCGCCGCGACGCCGCGCTCCACGCCGAGCTCGCGCCGGAGGGCCAGGTCCTGGTGGGGTACGTCGGCCGCCTCGCCGCGGAGAAGGAGCTCGAGCTGCTGGCCCACGTCGACCGGATCCCGGGCGTGCGCCTCGTGCTCGTCGGGGGCGGGCCGGAGGAGGCGCGCCTGAGGGCCCTGCTGCCGGGCGCGGCGTTCCTCGGCGTCCTGCACGGTGAGGAGGTCGCGCGCGCCCATGCCACGCTCGACGTCTTCGTGCACACCGGGCGCCACGAGACGTACTGCCAGTCGGCGCAGGAGGCGTTGGCGAGCGGGGTGCCGGTGGTGGCGCCCCGGTCGGGCGGGCCGATCGACGTCGTCGACGACACGGTCGCGGGCTACCTCTACGAGCCCGGCGACGCCGCCGCGCTGGTCGCCCACGTCGAGCGGCTGGTGGCGCAGCCGGTGCTGCGCCGCCGGATGGCGCTGGCCGCCCGCCAGAGCGTGCAGGGGCGGACGTGGCAGGCGGTCAACGACCTGCTGGTGGACCACTACCGGGACGTCAGCCGTGCGCCCGTCCCGGGTCGGCGCGCCGGCTGAGGGTCCCCCGCACGACCGCCACCGCCTCCTCGACGGTGTCGACGAGGTGGACGTGCGGCTCCATCACCCGCCCGGCGGCCAGCGCCTGCAGCAGCGGCCACACCGGCAGCTCCTCGGTCCAGTAGCGCCGCCCGAGCAGCACCATCGGCGCCACGGCGCTCCGGCCGGCGTAGTAGTTCTCGCAGGCGTCCTGGAAGATCTCCTGCACGGTGCCGCCCGCGCCCGGGAGAAAGACGATCCCGGCGGTGCAGACCTCGAGCAGCAGGGCCTCCCTGGTCGCGTTGGCGAAGAACTTGGCGATGGCCGTGGCGAACACGTTGGGCGGCTCGTGGCCGTAGTGCCAGGTCGGGATGCCGAGGGACTCACGGCCGCCGCCGGTCGAGTCGACGACGTCGAGGGCGACGCGCGCCCACGCGCCCACGTCGGGCTGGAACGACGGGACAGCCGTGAGGCGCGCCAGTGCGTCGTCGAGGCCGTCGGGCAGGAACGCCCCGAGGTTGGCCGCCTCCATCGCGCCGGGGCCGCCGCCCGTGGCCACCGTCAGGTGGTCGCCGAGCGCGTGCCCGAGGCGGGCGGCCGCGTCGTACGCCGGGCTGCCGCGCTCCAGCGCGTGCCCACCCATCACGCCGACCAGGTCGCGTCCGGCCACCCATGCCGCCAGGGCGTCGTCGACGTGGTGGTCGTGCAGCGCCATCGCGAGGGTGTCCTCCGGACTGTCCTCCAGCCGCGACCACGCGTAGGCCCGCGCGTCGAGGGTGTCCTCGTAGCGAGGCGTGTCGTAGAGGTCGGCGGGGGAGTAGAGCGTGGACCGGTAGGTGTCGACGGGGATGCCGGGGATCTCCGGCAGCACGACGGCCCCGGCACGGCGTACGGCGTCGTCCTCGCCGTCAGCGAAGTCGCACCCGAGGAACAGCGACTGCCCGAGCGACCGCTCGAGCAGCTCGGGGCCGCGGCCGGTCAGGTCGACCCCGACCACGCGCCACCCCGCGAGGGAGCGGGCACCGGCAGCGAGCCTGCGGTCGAGGTCGCGGAGGGTCGTGACGTCGATGACGCGTCCGTGGGAGTGCTTCACGGTCGCCAACCTAGGGCCCTGGGCCTCGAGTCGCTGGGAGACTCGAGGCCCAGGGCCTGGCTCAGAACGCGTGCGCCATCAGCTCACCGAAGAGCTCCTGCTCGTCGACCTCCAGCCCGCGCGAGCGGAACCAGGCGCACATGTTGGCGCAGTCGCGCAGCAGGAAGTCCATGCCGCGCGGGTTGCCGACGAGGTCCACCATCTGCGGCAGGTCGATGATGACGAGCCGGTCGTCCGCGGCGAGCGTGTTGTAGGGCGAGAGGTCACCGTGCACCAGCCCCGCCTGGACGAGCGTGGTCAGCGCCTCGCGAAGCTGGTCGTAGTAGCCCTCGACCACCGACCGCTCCGGACGCACCTGGGCGACCCGCGGGGCGGTCTCGGTGTCACCGTCGACGGTCACCGTGATCCACTCCATGAGGATCTCGGTCTCGTCGATCTGCACCGGGTAGGGGACCGGCAGGCCGAGCTGCCAGCACCGGCACAGCGCGCTCCACTCCGAGACGGCCCACTCACCGGCCGCGACCCGCTTGCCCCAGGTGGACTTCCGCTTGAGGGCGCGGTTGTCGCGGGACCTCTTCATCGAGCGGCCCTCCGTGTAGGACGCGGCACGGTGGAAGGTGCGGTGGTCGGTGTCGCGGTAGCGCTTGGCGGCCATCACGACCGCCTCGTCGGGACGGTGCGGGTCCTCGCGCTCGAGCAGGAAGACGTCGGCCTCCTTGCCGGTCTTGAGGACGCCGAGCTCGGTGTCGATGGCACCGCTGGAGGTCACGACCCAGTCGGGACGCGGTTCGGGGCCCTTCATGAGGGCTTCGAGGTCCTGCCAGCGGGACCAGCGTTGACCCTCGCCGAGCTCGTCGGCGTAGGTGTCGTAGGTGAAGACGAACGACTCGTCGATGCCCTCGAGGGGCGAACGGTCGTCAGGCCGGAAGAAGTCCTCCGGGATGCGGTGAGTCAAGGTAGGTGCTCCGTGGGTGCGAGAGGTGGTCGGCGGGCAGGCCGAGGACAGCGATGGACATGTCACGGCTCCTCTCGTCTTCACGGGCACCGGCGTGCGGTCAGCACGCAGGTGGGGCGCGCGCACGTGGCGCGCCGCTCCCATGGTTGCGTGCCCGGCTCGGCACCGCAACGCAATTAAGCGCGCTAGGTTCGGACGATGACGACGCGCCCGCTCCGCCGCCCCGTCCTGTCCGCTGCCCTCGTGACGGCGCTGGCCGCCGGGCTGGCTGTCGGGGCCGGTGCCGCCACGGTGTCCGCGCAGGCGTCGGCCGCGGCCGTCGACGGGGCGCCCGGGATCGGCGACCCCTACTGGCCGCTCGACGGCAACGGCGGCATCGACGTGGCGACGTACAAGATCTCCAACCGCTACGCGCTGGCGACCAAGCGGCTGAGCGGTCGCACGACGATCGAGCTGACCGCCACCCAGGACCTCGCGAGCTTCTCCCTCGACTTCCTCCTCGACGTCTCGCGGGTGACCGTCGACGGCGAGAAGGCACGCTTCGCCAAGACCGACGGGGGTCACGAGCTGCGGATCACCCCCGCCCGCGCGCTCGCGGCCGGCACCAGGCACGCCGTCGAGGTGGCGTACGCCGACCACCCGGCGCGGCACTCCTACGCGGGCGAGGGCAACTGGCTGGCCAGCAAGGACGAGGTCGTCGCGATGAACGAGCCGCACATGGCGCCGTGGTGGTTCCCCAGCAACGACCACCCGCTCGACAAGGCCGTCGTCGACGTCAAGGTCCGGGTCCCCAACGGTCGCGAGGTCATCTCCAACGGCAAGCTGCGCGGCCGTGAGGTCGGCAAGCACTCGACGAAGTGGCACTGGCGCGCCGACGAGCCGATGGTGCCCTACCTCGCGTTCTTCGCCGCCGGGGACTTCGCCATCGAGAAGGGCAAGCACCACGGCCTGCCCTGGCTCGTCGCGGTCTCCGAGCGCCTCGGCGAGCGCGAGCAGGCGTCGAGCATGCGACTGATGAAGAAGACGCCGAAGGTCGTCGCGGGCCTCGAGAAGGACCTCGGCGACTACCCGTTCTCGGTCGTCGGCGGCCTCACCACCGGCCTCGACCCGGGCTTCGCGCTGGAGAACCAGACCCGGCCCACCTACCCGGCGGTCGGCGGCAGCGCCACCAGCCTCGTCGTCCACGAGCTCGCCCACCAGTGGTTCGGCGACGACATCGCGGTGGAGCGCTGGGCAGACATCTGGCTCAACGAGGGCTTCGCCACCTTCATGGAGTGGCGCTGGGCCGAGTCCCACGGCCACCGCTCCGCCGACGACGTGTTCCGCAGCTACTACGCCAACGTCGACGCATCCTCCGGCTTCTGGAAGGTCCCGGTCGCCGACCCCGGCGCGGACAGGGTGTTCGACGGGGCGGTCTACGGCCGCGGCGCGATGGCGCTGCAGGCCCTGCGCAACCGGGTCGGCGACGACGTCTTCTGGCGGGTCGTGCGCACCTGGCTCCACGAGCAGCGCGGCGGCAACGGGTCCACGGCCGAGTTCCAGGAGACCGCCACCCGGGTGAGCGGTCAGGACCTCGGCCCGTTCTTCGACACGTGGCTCCGCACACCCGCCAAGCCCGCTGCCACCGCCGCCAACGGGCTCGGCTGATGGCTGGCGCCACGACGGGCGTGACGTGGTTCCGGGCGCCGGCCGACGGTGACCCGGGCACCCTCAACGCCTGCTACAACGCGCTCGACATCCACGTCGTCAGGGGCCGCGCGGACGACGTCGCGGCGCACGTCGGCGGCTCCGGACGCACATTCGCCTGGCTGCTGACCGAGGTGGCGGCGTGCGCCGGGGTCCTGCGGGCCTTCGGGGTCGGTGTCGGTGACCAGGTCGCCCTCGGAGACGTGCCGCACGAGACCGTCGTCGTCGCCGTGCTGGCCGCCGCCCGGGTCGGTGCCGTCGTGCAGTACGACGACTCCCCGGGCGCCACCGGCACGGTCGTGGTACGCGGCACGGGAGACGGCGTCGCCTTCACCGTCGACGGCGAGGACGTCCCGTGGGACGTGGCGATGCGGGCCGGACGCACCGACCCGGCCGGCTGCGCCGACGTGCCCGGCGACGCGGTCCTCTCCCGGCACGCGTCCGACACCCTCACGGTCCTCGCCGCCCTCGGCGCGTCGGACGACCCGAAGGTGCCGGTGCCCGCCGGGGCCACGCTCACCGAGGTCGGTGGACTGAGCTTCTGGTCGTTCGACGCGCCGCAGGGCTAGCGCTCAGCGGCGCTTGCGCAGCCACTTCGCGAGGTCGTCGTACTCCCCGGAGGCGTTGGCGTAGAGCGCGACGTTGCGGGCGGTCTCCACCCAGGGACCGATCGAGGGGCGGATCTCCGACAGGGCCCGGTCGAAGTCGGGCATGCCGATCATCCGCACCTGCCCGGAGCCGACG
This sequence comes from Nocardioides sp. Soil_C_8, assembly GCF_057656315.1. Lineage (NCBI taxonomy): Bacteria > Bacillati > Actinomycetota > Actinomycetes > Propionibacteriales > Nocardioidaceae > Nocardioides > Nocardioides sp. Soil_C_8. Next base: position 443,546 of record NZ_JBDGKQ010000004.1, on the reverse strand, counting down.
GACTCCATGAGGGCGTTCTCCGAGGCCGACTCGCACAGGTGGGCGAGGTCGGCGCCGCTGAAGCCCTCGGTCGCCTTCGCCAGGCGCCGGGTGTCGATGCGCTCGACCGGCCGGTCGCGCAGGTGGGTGCGGAGGATCGCCTCGCGGGCGTCGCGGTCGGGCGGCAGCACGAGCAGCGTGCGGTCGAGCCGGCCGGGGCGGCGCAGCGCGGGGTCGACGTCCCACGGGTGGTTGGTCGCGGCCAGCACGAAGACGCCCTCGTTGTCCGACCCGACCCCGTCGAGCTCGGTGAGCAGCTGGTTGACCGTCGTCCGCGCACCGGAGCTGCGGTTGAGGGAGCGCTTGCCGCCGATGGCGTCGAGCTCGTCGAGGAACAGCACGCAGGGGGCGGAGCTGCGGGCGACCTCGAAGAGCTCCTTGACGTTGCGCTCGCTCTGGCCGATGTACATGTCGAGCACGTCCGCGAGCGACACGTGCAGGAAGGACGCCCCCAGCTCGCCGGCGACGGCCTTGGCGAGGAAGGTCTTCCCGCACCCGGGCGGCCCGTAGAGCAGCAGGCCGCCGCGCAGCGACTTGCCGTAGAGCGCCCGCAGCTCGGGGTTGCGCAGCGGGGCCAGGAAGCTGGCCTCCAGCCGCTTCTTGACCTCGGTGAGCCCGCCGACGTCGGCGAGGCGGACGCCGGCCGACTCGACGTCGTACGCCGCGGGGCCGGGGTCCTCGGTCGAGCCGTCGACGAACATCGGGCCCACCTGTGCACCGAGGTCGGACTCGGCGGCGTGCCAGTCGAAGGTCGACGGCTCCTCCGCGGACGGCGTGTCGGCCTCGTCGGCAGGCCCCGGCTGGGCGGACTGGGCGGGTGGGGAGCCCATCGCCTGCGCCATGAGCTCACGTGCCTGCGCCGAGGTCGGGTCCTTGGCGAGCGCGGTCGCGACGTGCTCGACCGCCTCGGCGCCACGGCCGGCCTCGACGAGCAGGCCGGCGAGGTGCAGCCGCAGCGGCAGGTCGTCGGGGGTGGCCCGCACCGCGGCGGTCAGGCTCTCGATCAGGCGCTCGTCCACGGCCCCACCCTAGGAGGCGCGTCAGCGCCCGCGCACGAGGTTGACCAGCGCCAGGACCACCCACCCGACGACGCAGATGATCCCGACCGTCCGGAGGACACCCGCCAGGACGATCCCGGCGCCCGCGGCGACCGCGTAGGGCGCGAAGGCCATCACGACCACGGCGACCGAGAGCAGAGCGAGGAGCGCGAGGAGGTACTTTCCCTGCCACTGAACGCGGCGGAACAGCCCGCGACCCCAGCGCCCGACGCCGCGCGGCAGGTCGCGCAGGACGCCCCGCACGAGGACCGCGACCGTGGCGACGTACGCCGCTCCGGCGAGCGCCCGCGACCACCACGGGGCGCCGGTCACGAGGAGGATGCCGAGCACCAGGGCGGCTGCGAACAGCGACCACATGACGCGTCGCCCGAGCAGCAGGAGCACCGTGTCGAGGTTGTCGCGCACCTGCCGCTGCTGGGGGTCGCTGCTGACGGCGCCGCGGAGCAACCCCGCCGCCCTGCCGAGCCGGCCCCGGTCCATCTCGGACGCCGCGAGGTTGTTCTGGGCGAGCGTGTGCTGCGGATCGAGCGCCATCGCGTTGCGGAAGGCGGCCTGCGCGCCCTCGTGGTTGCCGAGCGCGTCGAGGCACAGCCCGACGAGGTTGTGGGCGTCCGGGCTGTGCGGGGCGGCCTCCACCGCGCGCCGCGCCGCCTCGTAGGCGTCGCGCACGCGGGGCCGGCGCAGGCTCAGCAGCGCGCGGGCGTACTGGTAGTGCGAGGTGAAGTCGTGAGGGGCCAGCCGAAGGCCCGACTCGGCGGCCGTGACGGCGCCGGGACCGTCCTTGCGGTCGCACAGCACGTCGACCAGCACGTGGTGGGCGCCGGCGTCCTCGGGGTCGAGGGCGAGCGCGCTGCGCACGGCCTGCTCGGCCTCGGCGTGGCGGTCCTGGCGGTTGAGGGCGCGGGCCAGGCCGAGGAGGGCGCGACCCGACCCGGGGTCGCCGGTCAGGACCTCGCGGAAGCGCTGCTCCGCCTCGACGTCGCGGCGCAGGTCGAGCAGCTGCTCGGCGTGCGCGATCCCGCGCCAGTCCGCCCCTCCGATGTCCACGCGGCCCATCCTGACAAACTGCGGGGGTGACTGCCCGCGACATCGTGATCCTCGGCTCGACCGGGTCCATCGGCACCCAGGCCCTCGACCTCGTCCGTGCCCACCCCGACCGGTTCCGCGTGGTCGGCCTGACGGCCGGCGGGTCCAACCGCGAGCTGTTCGAGGCCCAGGTGGCGGAGTTCGCGCCGGCCTTCTCCGGGCTGGGGGAGGAGGCGTCCACCGAGGCGGCCGGACGCCCGTGCGACGTCGTGCTCAACGGCATCACCGGGGCCGTCGGCCTCCGCCCCACGCTCGCGGCCCTCGACGCCGGGGCCACGCTGGCCCTGGCCAACAAGGAGTCGCTCATCATCGGCGGTCCGCTCGTGAAGGAGCGCGCCCGACCTGGTCAGATCGTGCCGGTCGACTCCGAGCACAGCGCCATCGCGCAGAGCCTCCGCGCCGGCTCCGCCGAGGAGGTACGACGACTCGTCCTCACGGCGTCCGGCGGGCCGTTCCGCGGCCGCACCGCCGACGAGCTCGCCGACGTCACGCCCGACCAGGCGCTCGCGCACCCCAACTTCGCGATGGGCCGGGTGATCACGACCAACTCCGCGACGCTGGTCAACAAGGGCCTCGAGGTCATCGAGGCGCACCTGCTCTTCGACATCCCGTTCGACCGCATCGACGTCGTCGTCCACCCGCAGCAGCTGATCCACTCGATGGTCGAGTTCGTCGACGGCGCCGTGGTCGCCCAGCTCGGTCTCCCGACCATGCTCGTGCCGATCTCCCTCGGGCTGGGCTGGCCCGACCGGGTCCCCGACGCCGAGACGCCGATCGACTGGACGAAGGCCGCGGACTGGCGGTTCGAGCCGCTCGACGACGAGGTCTTCCCCGCCGTCACGCTCGCCCGCGCGGCGGGGGAGCGCGGCGGCACCGCGCCCGCCGTCTACAACGCCGCCAACGAGGTCGCCGTGGACGCGTTCCACGAGGGCCGGCTCCGGTTCCCCGACATCGTCGCCACAGTGGCTCACGTCCTCGACCGCCACGACGTACCATCGAAGCAGCACCTCACCGTCGACGACGTCCTCGCCGCGGACGCCTGGGCGCGAGCCGAGGCCGCGGCCCTCATCTGACGCCTCCCTGACGTCCCACCGGACGCCCCACCCGAGAAGGACCCCCACGCACATGTCCGCCCTGCTCTACACCCTGGGTGTCGTCGCCTTCGTCCTGGCGATCCTCGTCTCGATCGGGCTGCACGAGTTCGGGCACCTCGTGCCCGCCAAGAAGTTCGGCTGCAAGGTCCCGCAGTGGTTCATCGGCTTCGGACCGACGGTGTGGAGCAAGCAGATCGGCGACACCGAGTACGGCGTCAAGGCGATCCCGCTCGGCGGCTACGTCAAGATCGTCGGGATGCTGCCCCCGGGCGCGGAGGACCTCGTCGAGGAGACGACGTACGACGAGGACGGGGAGCCGGTCCACCGGGTGCGCCGCTCCAACACCGGCCTCTTCACACAGCTGATCTCCGACGCCCGCGCCGCGGAGTGGGAGTACGTCAAGCAGCACGACACCGACCGGCTCTTCTACCGCCTCCCGTGGTGGAAGAAGGTGATCGTCATGGCTGGCGGGCCCATGGTGAACATCGCCATCGCGTTCGGCCTGTTCGCCGTGCTCTTCGCGACCTACGGCAACCCGCGCGACGAGGTCGTCGAGCCGACCGTCGCCGCGGTGCCCGCGTGCGTGGTGCCCGTCGAGGAGCAGGGCCGCGCCTGCACCGCCGACGACCCGCCGACGCCGGCGAAGGAGGCCGGGATCGAGCCGGGCGACAAGATCCTCAGCTTCAACGGCACGCCGTTCCGCGACTGGGACAGCTTCCAGTCGCAGATCCGCGCCAACGCCGACGGCGACGCCGTCATCGTGGTGCAGCGCGGCGACCAGCAGCTGACGTTGAACACCAACACGACCGTCACGCTGCGCCAGACCTCGATCGAGGACCGCACCCTCACCGAGGTGGGGTTCCTCGGCGTGCAGCCGGAGACCCGGCTCGAGACGGGCGGCCTCCTCTACACCGCGGAGCAGATGGAGACGATGACCGTCGAGACGGTCCAGGCGCTCGGCCAGCTGCCGGTCAAGGTCTACGAGGTCGGCCGCGCGATCGTCGGGCTGCAGGAGCGCGACCCGGAGAGCCCGGTGTCCATCGTCGGCGGCGGTCGGTTCGCGGGCGAGGCGGCTGCCAGCGAGGCCTTCCCGCTCACCGAGAAGGTCGTCACGCTGCTGTTCCTCATCGCGAGCTTCAACTTCTTCATCGGCATGTTCAACTTCGTGCCGCTCCTCCCGCTCGACGGCGGCCACATCGCCGGTGCCCTCTACGAGGGGCTCAAGCGCGGCATCGCGCGGCTCCTCGGCCGTCCCGACCCCGGTCACGTCGACGTCGCCAAGCTGCTGCCGGTGGCCTACGTCGTCGGGCTCGCGATGCTGGTGATGGGTGTGGTCCTCATCGTCGCCGACATCGTCGTACCCCTCCGCCTGAGCTGAGCCCCGGACCGCACCCCGGAGGGTGGGGCGCTGGCAAAGGTTCTCGCGAACCGCACGAACGCCTCCGCCTGCCGTGGAATCCTGCTGCGGTGCCGCTGCCCGGGCGTGCGCGGGAGGCGTGCCCGAGCAGCGGCTCCCTGCTCCCCGGCCCGTACGATGACCGCATGACTTCAGTCGGACTGGGCATGCCCGCCCTCCCGCCCCCCGTCCTGGCCCCGCGCCGCAAGACCCGCCAGATCAAGGTCGGCTCGGTGGGCGTCGGCAGCGACTCCCCGATCTCCGTCCAGTCGATGACCACGACGCTGACGTCCGACGTCAACTCCACCCTCCAGCAGATCGCCGAGCTCACCGCCACCGGCTGCGACATCGTGCGCGTCGCCTGCCCGAGCCAGGACGACGCCGACGCGCTGCCGGAGATCGCGCAGCACTCGCAGATCCCGGTCATCGCCGACATCCACTTCCAGCCGAAGTACGTCTTCGCCGCCATCGACGCCGGCTGCGCGGCCGTCCGGGTCAACCCCGGCAACATCCGCAAGTTCGACGACCAGGTCAAGGAGATCGCGCGGGCCGCCAAGGACCGCGGCACCTCGATCCGCATCGGCGTCAACGCCGGCTCGCTCGACAAGCGGATCCTCGACAAGTACGGCAAGGCCACGCCCGAGGCGCTCGTCGAGTCCGCGGTGTGGGAGGCCAGCCTCTTCGAGGAGCACGACTTCCACGACTTCAAGATCTCGGTCAAGCACAACGACCCGGTCGTCATGGTCCGGGCCTACGAGCTGCTCGCCGAGGCCGGCGACTGGCCGCTGCACCTCGGCGTCACCGAGGCAGGCCCGGCCTTCCAGGGCACCATCAAGTCCGCGGTCGCGTTCGGCCACCTGCTCGGCCAGGGGATCGGCGACACCATCCGCGTCTCGCTGTCCGCGCCCCCGGTGGAGGAGGTCAAGGTCGGCCTCCAGATCCTGGAGTCGCTCAACCTCAAGCCGCGCCGCCTCGAGATCGTCTCCTGCCCGTCCTGCGGGCGCGCGCAGGTCGACGTCTACAAGCTGGCCGAGGAGGTCACCGCCGGGCTCGACGGCCTGGAGGTCCCGCTCCGGGTCGCCGTGATGGGCTGTGTCGTCAACGGCCCGGGCGAGGCGCGCGAGGCCGACCTCGGCGTCGCCTCCGGCAACGGCAAGGGCCAGATCTTCGTCAAGGGCGAGGTCATCAAGACCGTCCCCGAGTCGCAGATCGTCGAGACCCTGATCGAGGAGGCCATGCGCATCGCGGAGGGCATGGAGCCGATCGACGGCGCAGAAGCGACCGTCAGCGTCTCCTGACGACCCCACCGGGTGGGACCGCTGGTCCCGCGACCTCGCGCACCCCTAGGCTCCGAGGGTGCTGAGGACCCGCGAGCAGGTGCGCGTGCTGGGCCCGGGTGACCGGGACGCCTTCATCGCGCTCGCGGAGCAGGACCCGGTGGTCAACGTCTTCGCCGACTACCGCGCCCGGCTCACCAACCTCGACGAGCGGTGGCTCGGCGGGCAGGTGTGGGGACGCTTCGAGTCGGACCGGCTCGTCGCGGGATGCCACCTCGGCGCCAACCTGGTCCCGGTGCAGTGCACGCCCGACGACGTCGGCGCGTTCGCCGACGTGGCGCTGCGCCGGCGCAACACCGTCGGCACCATCGTGGGCCCGGCCCGGGTGGTGGCGGCGCTCTGGGAGCTGGTGGAGCCGCGCTGGGCGACACCGCGCGAGATCCGTCCCGACCAGCCCCACCTGGAGATGCGCCAGGTCCCGAGCATCGCTCCCGACCCGGGCGTGCGGGTCACCACCCCGCACGACCTCGACGTGCTCTACCCCGCGTGCGTGGCGATGTACACCGAGGAGGTCGGCGTCTCGCCGGAGAACGACGCCGGCGGGGGAGACCTCTACCGCGCGCGCATCCAGCAGCTCATCGGGCGCGGCTGGTCGATGGCGAGCTTCGATGAGGCGGGCGTGGTCTTCAAGGCCGAGGTCGCGTGCGTGACGCCGTACGCCGCCCAGGTGCAGGGCGTGTGGGTCCGACCCGACCGCCGGGGCGAGGGCCTCTCGACCAGCGGCATGGCGGCCGTGGTGGACCACGTCATCTCGTCCGGCGTGGCACCGGTCGTCTCGCTCTACGTCAACGAGTGGAACACCGCCGCGCGGGCGGCCTACGCGCGCGTCGGCTTCGAGCAGACGGCGACCTTCGCGACGCTGATGTTCTAGCCCGGACGAGGACTCGGAAAAAGTTCTGTCCGGGGTGTATCACGCAGGGGTGTGCGCGCACCTGAGCTGACATGGGGACAATGGTCACCATGTCAGAGGACCGAAGGGCTGAGGGGCAGTCCGACCAGTCACCGTGGGACATGGCCAGTGGGGCGTTCATCGCCTGGCGTTCGGGGGACGCCAGGGCCATGGACGAGCTGGTTGCCACGATGACACCGGTCCTGTGGCACGTGGTGCGGGCCTACGGGCTCGATCGCGAGGGCGCCGAGGACGTGATCCAGGCGACCTGGCTCGGTTTCGTACGCCTCCACCGGACCATCGAGGACCCGCAGGCGGTCGCGTCCTGGCTGATCACCTCGGCCAGGCGCGGCGCAGCCGCCCATGCCAGGACCGCACGACGTGCGACCCCGGTGCAGGACGAGACGCTGCACGCCGCACTCCCGGACGCGGAGTCGGCCGAGGCGTCGGCAGTGCGCGACGACGAGGCGGCACGGCTGTGGGGAGCCGTGGCGACCGTCGACGAGCGCTGTCGCAAGCTGCTGAGAGTCGTGGCCTTCATGGACCGCCCCGACTACCAGTCGATCAGCCAGGACCTCGACATGCCGGTCGGGAGCATCGGGCCCACGCGGGCCCGATGCCTGGCGAAGGTCCGGACCGCCCTGATGAAAGGAGGCGAGCGATGACTGATGGGGACGCCGCTCTCCTCGAGGAACTGCGTGACATGTGGATGACCTACGACCCGCCGCCGCCCGGACTCGTCGCGACGATGATCGCCGCCGTCGCTGCCGCAGATCTCGACGCCGAGTGGGAGATGCTGACGCTGGTCCGCGACTCGCGCGACGAGCCCGCCGCCCAGGTGAGGGGACTCGCCACGTCGCGCATCCTCTACTTCACCGCCGCGGAGGGCTGGTCGCTCGACGCCGAGCTCGACGAGGGCCAGGTGCGCGGACAGCTGCTCGACTTCGACGGTGACATGGGGTCCGTCGAGGTGGTCGTCGAGACGACCGACGGGCAGAGCTGGGCCACCGGCCTCGACGAGGTGGGATTCTTCGCCCTCGTCGCGGAGCCCACGGGCTCGGTGCGCTTCACGGTGCGCGACGGTGGCCGGTCGGCGACCAGTCGCTGGATCGACCTCTGAGCCGCCGGCCCCCTCCGTCCCTCAGGGGTGCGGGTAGGGCTGGCGCAGCTCCTGGTGGGGGCCGATGACCGGGTCGGAGTCGGTCCTGGCGCGGCGAAGGACGGCCTTGCACGCGTCCGTCGCCGACACCCCGGTCTCGCTGATCTCCCGGGCGATGAGACCCGCCACGACAGGAGCCGAGAACGACGTGCCGCTCCACCGGGCCATCCCGGTGCTGAAGACCCGGATGTCTCCCTTGTCCGGTGTCTCGTTGCACTCGAACGTCCCGTCGGGGAAGGCGTTGACCAGGTTGCGGCCCAGCGCGTAGACGTCGGCGGAGACCCCGAAGTTGGAGTACGACGAGACGCGTCCGTCACGGTCGAGCGAGCCCACGCCGACGCACCAGTCGAAGGCAGCCGGCCAGAACGGCGCCGCCCAGCCGTCGTTGCCCGCGGCCGCCACGAGGACGCAGTCGCGGTCCACGAGGTGGCGGCGGTGGAACTTCCGCAGCGGGATCGAGGGCCGGTCGCGCCGGGTGCGGCAGCCGGCGGAGAGGTTGATCACCTGCGGGTCGTGCCGCAGCGCCTCCTCCAGCTGCACGACGAGGTCGGACTCCAGGATCCCGCCACCGCCGACGCCGCCGATCGCGAAGCCCTCGACGTAGATCCTCGTCTCGGGGGCCACGCACCGCACGACACCGGCGATGAACGTGCCGTGACCGGCGTACGGCCTCAGGTCGGGGCCGTTGAGCTCGTCGTCGCCCTTCACGCCCTTCAGCCACGGGGTGCGGGGGTCGGTCGCGGCGGGCGGGTGCCACCCGGTGTCGACGACGACGACGCTCACCTCGCCCCCCTTGCCCCCGGTCGCTGGCGCCTGGGGCGGCCACGGGTCGGTGAGCCCGGTCTCCTGTGGCTCGATGGCCGGGCACATCTGCCCCCCGCCGCCTGGCGAGACGTGCACCCAGTGGTCCGGCTGGGCCGCACCGGGACGCAGACCGTTGTCCTCCAGGAGGTCGAGCACGTCGGGCACGGACTGCCCGTCCCGGCGCTCGGGAAGCACGTAGCGCACCACGTCGCCGCCGAGCAGCTCGATGTCGTCGCGACGCACGTCGCCCGTGAGGATCCGGTCGCCGAGCTGCGCCACCAGCTCCTCGAACGCCCCGACGTCGTCACCGTCCACCAGGACCCGGTCCGGGTGGTACACGAAGGTGAAGTCCGCGGGAGCGAGGGTGTCCCAGGCCACCTCGCCCTCGTTGGCCTTCTGGAAGGCGCGGATCTGGTCGGTGGAGCGTCGTCGTCGGTCGTCGCCGATCTTCCAGTCACCTGACATGGTCCGACGCTAGCGTCGGACGGGTCTCGCGCCGAGTGGTTCGCCGGAAGTTCTGAGACAGATCCGCGAGGATGGGTCTGTGGATCGGGACGAGGCGGAAGAGCTGCTCCGCACCCTGTTCTTGGATCCGGGAGCCGCGCGGGCGACCGCCGAGGCCGTCCTGGTGACCGACGCCGATCCCGCGATCGCGTCGGTCGGCCACCAGATCGTCGGCATCGTGCTGCGCGACCTCGGCCACGCCGACGACGCACTCCAGCAGCTGCGACGGGCGCTGCGGCTGGCCCGGCGATCGGGCGACGTCGCCCGCGCCGGCGACGTGCTGGCCACGCTGGGTGCGTCCCTCTGCCTCGGGGGGCGGACCACCGAGGGGCTTCGGCTCCTCGGAGAGGCCGAGGCCGCGCTGGACGGCGTACCGCTCGGGCGGATGCTGGTGCGCCGGGCCCTGGTGCTGGGCCACCTGCTCGCGCGCTTCGAGGACAGCGCGGCCGACCTGCGACGGGCTCGTGAGCTGTTCGCGGGCAGTGGGGACCACGTGTGGGAGGCGCGGGCGCTCAACCTGCAGGGCCTGGTCGACGTCAGCCAGGGCGACACCGACTCGGCGGCGCGAGCCTTCACTGAGTTCGGCGCGCTGTCGGCCGAGCTCGGCGACGACGAGTCCGTTGCGGTCAGCGTCCACAACCTCGGCTGGCTCGACTTCGTGAGCGGTGACCTGCCGGCGGCGCTGGAACGGTTCGCCGACGCGGCGGCGCGATTCGAGAGGCTGGGGATCACCAACGTGGACCTCGTCTTCGACCATGCATCCGCCTACCTCGCGGGTGGGCTCGCCCACGACGCCGTCGCGATTGTCGAGGCGGCCCTCGTTGCCCGCCCGCTGCAGGGGCGCGAGCGCGCCGAGCTGTTGGTCGGCGTCGCCGAGGCGGCCCTCGCTGCCGGTGACTGGCCGCGTGCGATGGCCGCTGCGGACGAGGGTGCGGCGATGTTGCGCGCGCAGGCCAGGCCCGTACACCGGCTCGAGGCCGAGCTGCTCTCGATCACTGCCCGTGACCGGGCCGGGAGGCCGCCCGGTCCTCTCCTGCGACGGGCCGAGCGCGTCATCGTCGGCATGCAGGACGTCGGTGCCGCGCAGCTCCCGTTCGCACTGCTCGTCGGAGCCGGGCTCGCAGTCCGGGTGCGTTCCACCCGCGCAGCGGACCTGGCCACCCGCTGGCTCGGCGCGGCCTCCGCCTACACGAGTGCGCCGACCGGGGCGCTGCGCGCCGTCGGCTGGCTGGCCCGCGCCCGGGCCTGTGACCTGATCGGCGACATCCGGGGAGTGCTGCGTGCCTGCGAGATGGGCCTGCGTGCGCTGGACGAGCACCGGGCGACCCTCGGGAGCCAGGAGCTGCGGGCCGGGTCGGCGAGTCACGGAGCGGCGCTCGCCGAGCTCGGGACCCGCACGGCCATGGCCGGCGGTGACGCGCGTCAGCTGCTGCGGTGGTCGGAGCGGTGGCGGACCACGGCCCTCTCGTCCGCGCCGGCGCGGCGCGCGGGCCACGATCCGGAGACGGCCGATGACCTCACCGCCCTGCGGGCCCAGCGTCGACGCCTGGACGAAGCCCGGTCCGAGGGTGCTCCCACCGGGCCGCTCGAGGCGCGGGCCAAGCGCCTGGAGCAGAAGGTGCGACGCCGGCTGCTGCACGAGCGTGGGTCCGGCGAGAGGGCCCGTGCCCTCGACGTCGAGGAGCTGCTCGCGGCGCTCACCGAGGACGACACCTTCCTCGTGGAGCTGACCGAGCTCGACGGCGTCCTGCACGCGCTCGTGGCGGGTCGCGGACGAGTACGCCACCGGGTGGTCGGCGAGTCGGCGGCCGCTGCCGCCGCAGTGGACTTCTCGCTCTTCACCCTTCGCCAGGCTGCGCGCGGCCGGCGGGCGCAGCTCGACGTGGCCGGTGCCCGGCTCGAGCGCGCACTGCTCGGGGATGCGCTCGGCGGTGCCGGGGAGGGGCGGGTCGTCATCTGCGCGCCCGCCGCCTTGCAGGGCGTCCCGTGGGGCCTGCTTCCGTCGCTGACGCACCGACCGGTGACCGGCACCCCGTCGGCGCGGCTGTGGATGCGCGCGCGCACGTCGGAGCCGGCCGACGGCCGTCGGGTGATGCTGGTCGGCCCGGGCCTCGGCAGCGGTGGCGCCGAGGTGCCGGCGGTGGCGGCCGAGGACCCGAGCGCAGAGGTGCTCGACGGGGCGGAAGCGACCGTCTCCGCCTCCCTCGCCGCCCTCGACGGAGCCGCGCTGGCGCACGTCGCCGCACACGGCCACTTCCGCGAGGACAGCCCGCTCTTCTCCTCCCTCACCCTCGCCGACGGCCCGCTGCTGGTGCACGACCTCCAGGGCCTGCGACGGCCGCCCCACCGGGTCGTGCTGTCGGCCTGCGAGTCCGGCGTCATGCAGCCGGTCGGCGACCAGGAGCTCCTCGGCCTGGCTGCCGCCCTGCTGTCCATGGGCACCGCCGGCGTCGTCTCCAGCCTCGCCGAGGTCGACGACGCCGCGACCGTCGACGTGATGGTCGCGCTGCACGCCCGGCTCCGGCAGGGCGGCGGGCTCGGCGACGCGATGCTCGCCGCCCGCGAGGCCGCCGCTGGCGACGCCGTGCTCGCGGCGACCGCAGCGTCGTTCACCGTCCTCGGGATCTGACCGCGAGATGTCTGAGGACGTGGCGGACGTGGATCGACCACGGATCCGTCCGGGGCGTCCTCAGACATCACTCAGGGAGCCGTGACCTTCACCGGGTCGGTCGCGTTCTCGCAGTGCGCGAGCGTGCAGCGCACGGTCGACGCCTTCCGCCTGCCGTTCACCTCGAGCAGGACCGTGCCGGGCGACTCCCACTGCCAGCCGCTGAACCAGTTGGTGGTGTACGTCGCGAGCTTGGAGCCCCGGACGGTGCGGAGCTTGAACCGGCCGGGCCCGAGCCCGTCCGTGAGGATCGGCATGGTCAGCATCTGCGTCCCGTCCGGCGAGATCGCGGCGACGCGCTCGCGGCATGAGGCGAATCGCTTCACCCGGGGGCGGCTCAGCTCCACCAGTTGCGAGCAGCCGCCGAAGTAAGGGTCCTTGGTGTAGATCATCAGCAGGTCGTGCTGGAGGCTCGCCATGCCGCCGGTCCTCTTCACGATCGTCCGGGTGCCTCCGGTGCCGTACGTCCACTCGAACGTGCGACGGTCGCCGCTGAGCACGACCCGCTCGGCGTCCACGTCGAGCAGGCTGACGAAACGGCCGGGGCCCTTGCTGCCGAGGACGGTACCGTCAGCGGCCGACCCGACGACCGTGGTCACCTTCCGCCCGCCGTTGGTGAAGCGTTGCCACGCGAGCGTGCTCCCGTCCGCGGACAGCACGACTGTCGACGGGTCGGTGTTGCGCAGCACGTCGACGACCGAGCCGTCCGCCTCCACGCGCACGACGCGCCGGTTGCGCTTGCGGTCGACGTTGTTGGTGCCGACCAGCCACGAGTCGCCTGAGCGGCCGATGACCCGGGCGACGGTGCCGGGCAGCTCGATCCGACGGGGACCGTCGACGAAGTCGCCGCCCTCGATGTGCGGCACCGCGATGTCGGCCCCGCGGGTGAGTCGGTGCGGCTGCAGGTCGACGGTCGGAGCGGCGGCCGCGCCGGGTGCGACGAGGGCGCCGGCGGCTGCGACCCCGATGAGGAGTGCGGCGAGGAGTCGGGTGGTGACGGTGCGGCGCATGGCGGTCCCCCTGAGAGTGCTGTCACGAGGGAGACGTCGCGGGCTGCGCGCGGGTTGCTCGTGACCGCGAGTGAATCTGGTTCGCGGTGCCGAGAGGGGCACACCTATCCTTGCGCCCATGACTGGCCGCATCCTCCGCATGTCGACCCTGTTCGTGCGCACACTGCGCGACGACCCGAACGACGCCGAGGTGCCGAGCCACAAGCTTCTCGTCCGCGCGGGCTACATCCGCCGCGCCGCCCCCGGCATCTACACCTGGCTGCCGCTGGGGCTGCGCGTCCTCCGCAAGATCGAGGACATCATCCGCGACGAGATGGACGAGATCGGCGCCCAGGAGCTGTCGTTCCCGGCCCTGCTGCCGAAGGAGCCCTACGAGGCGAGCGGGCGCTGGGCGGACTACGGCCCCAACATCTTTCGGCTGCAGGACCGCAAGGGTGCCGACTACCTGCTCGGTCCCACCCACGAGGAGATGTTCACCCTGGTGGTGAAGGACCTCTACTCGTCCTACAAGGACCTGCCGCTCTCGATCTACCAGATCCAGACGAAGTACCGCGACGAGGCGCGCCCGCGTGCCGGGCTGCTGCGCGGCCGCGAGTTCATCATGAAGGACTCCTACTCCTTCGACGTCGACGACGCCGGGCTCGCGGAGTCCTACCAGAAGCACCGCGACGCCTACATCCGCATCTTCGACCGCCTCGGCTTCGAGTACGTCATCGTCAAGGCCACCTCGGGGGCGATGGGGGGCTCGGCGAGCGAGGAGTTCCTCGCCAAGGCCGAGGTCGGCGAGGACACCTACGTCCGCTGCACCCACTGCGACTACGCCGCCAACGTCGAGGCGGTGACGGTGCCCGCGCCGCCTGCCGTGTCGTACGACGACGCGCCCGCGGCCCACGCCGAGGACACCCCCGACACCCCGACCATCGACACCCTGGTCGCCCACCTCAACGAGGCGTACCCCCGCGAGGACCGGCCCTGGGCCGCCGGCGACACCCTCAAGAACGTGATGGTCGTCCTCAAGCACCCCGACGGCACCCGCGAGCCGCTCGCGATCGGCGTGCCCGGCGACCGGGAGGTCGACCAGAAGCGCCTCGAGGGCCAGCTCGAGCCGATCGAGGTCGAGGCGATGGACGAAGCCGAGATGGCCAGGCACCCCGCCCTGGTCAAGGGCTACATCGGCCCCGAGGTGCTGGGGGAGGAGTCCAAGTCCGGCATCCGCTTCCTCGTCGACCCCCGCGTCGTGGAGGGCACCCGCTGGGTCACCGGCGCCAACGTGCCGGGCTCCCACGTGCTCGACCTCGTCGTCGGGCGTGACTTCACGCCGGACGGCACGATCGAGGCCGCCGACGTGCGCGACGGCGACGCCTGCCCGAACTGCGACGAGGGCACCCTCGAGTCCGCGCGCGGCGTCGAGATGGGCCACATCTTCCAGCTCGGCCGCAAGTACGCCGAGGCGCTCGGTCTCAAGGTGCTCGACGAGAACGGCAAGCTCGTCACCGTCACGATGGGCTCCTACGGCATCGGTCCCTCCCGCGCGGTCGCGGCCATCGCCGAGGGCACGCTCGACGAGATCGGCCTGTGCTGGCCGCGCAACGTCGCGCCCGCCGACGTCCACGTCGTCGCCGCAGGCAAGGACGAGGCGATCTTCTCCGCCGCCGAGGTGCTCGCCCAGGACCTCAAGGCCGCCGGCGTGGAGGTGCTCCTCGACGACCGGGCCGGCAAGGTCAGCCCCGGGGTGAAGTTCAAGGACGCCGAGCTCATCGGCGTGCCGACGATCGTCACCGTGGGCCGTGGCCTGGCCGACGGCACCGTCGAGGTCCGCGACCGCCGCACCGGCGAGCGCGAGGACGTCCCGGTCGGCTCGGCCGTCGCGCGCATCACCGAGATCGTCCGCTCCTGACGACTGCGTCACCTGCACCATGGAGGCAGTTCACGTGCGCCAGCCGGTCGATGAGCGTGGCCGCGGCACGGCGCTGCCCGAACTGCCTTCACGGTGCCTCGTGACCGAGGGGATGGTTTCGCGCGCATGAGCATCGAGGCGGTCATCTTCGACTGGGGCGGCACCCTGACCCGCTGGCACGACGTGGACTTCCACGCCGAGTCGGTCGCGTTGGCCCAGGCCGTCCGACGTACGCCCTCGCCGGACGACGACCACCACGCGCACGCCGAGCGCCTGCACCGCGCCGGCGACGTCATCTGGGGACGCAGCCGCGACCACCAGCAGAGCGCCACCATCGCCGACCTCTTCGTCGAGGCGGGGCTCGACCACGACCCGGACCTGCTGGCCGCGTACTACGAGTTCTGGGAGCCGCACACGCTCACCGACCCCGAGGTCCGACCGATGTGGGAGGAGCTGCGCTCGACGGGGATCAAGGTGGGCGTGCTGTCCAACACCATCTGGCCGCGCGAGTGGCACGTCGGCTTCTTCGAGCGCGACGGGGTGTACGACCTCGTGGACGGCGACGTCTACACCAGCGAGGTCCCGTGGACGAAGCCGTCGCCGCTCGCCTTCCGCGCGGCGATGGAGGCCGTCGGCGTCCGCGACCCGGGAGCCTGCGTCTACGTGGGGGACCGGCTGTTCGACGACGCGTGGGGCGCCCACAACGCAGGGATGCGAGCGATCCACGTGCCGCTGTCGACGATCCCCGCCAGCCAGGTCGGCCACACCGAGGGAGACCCGGACGCGACGATCACGTCCCTGGGCGAGATCCCCGCTGTCCTGGGTCGGCTCGAGGCGTCCTGAGCGGGGGACTTCTGCAACTTCGTGCGTTGCAGGAACATGCAAGTGAATCCTCCTATCGCGCGGCGCGGATCGAATGCATGATTGTGCATGTCGCTCCACCACCCCCACAGGTTGGGCGACACAGGGTGATGCTGACCAACCCCATGGCGGTCCGCGTCCTCGGCCTTTGGGAGAGATCTCGGGACTTTCCCAAAGGCTGAGGCCGCGGGCCGCTTTCCCTGTGTCAGGGCACGCTTGGTCGCAGGCGACCCTCAGGCCGGGTCGAGCTCGGGGGCTCCCGGCCACGTCTCGGCGGACCCACCGAGCCGGAGGCGCCACACCGCCGACCAGGTCGCCTCGGTGAGCGCCCACTCGCGCACGGACCCCGTCGACTGCGCGACGAGCGCGAGCAGCTGCTCGACGCTCGCCGCCTCGAGGTCCGCCGCCGCGCGCTCGAGCTGCGGCGGACGTACCAGCGCGCCGTCGAGGTCGTACGCCGCCTCGGCGGCGACGGGGTCGCCGCCCGCCTCGCGCACCATCAGCTGGAGCTGGTCGCGCCGTGCGCGGTGGCGGCGGTAGCCAGCCGTCAGCGTCTCGAAGAGCGCGGGGGCGGTGGTCTGTGACGTGCGAGCACCGAGGACGCCGTAGGTGTAGAGCGCGGCGTGCTCGTCGGCCAGGGTCGCCTGCAGGGCGTCGAGGACGGTCACGCTCCCTCCTCGCCGGCGGGGGGGTCGGCGAGTGCCGCCCCGTGCTGCGCGGTGGACGCGGCCACGCTGGCCAGCACTCGGGCGAGGTCGCCGCTGGCCGCGGCGACGCACCCGCGGCGCACCTCCCGCAGCAGCCGCTGCTCCGAGCGGCGCACCGCCGTCAGTG
Source organism: Nocardioides sp. Soil_C_8 (assembly GCF_057656315.1). NCBI lineage: Bacteria > Bacillati > Actinomycetota > Actinomycetes > Propionibacteriales > Nocardioidaceae > Nocardioides > Nocardioides sp. Soil_C_8. The sequence continues at coordinate 426,910 of NZ_JBDGKQ010000004.1, read as the reverse complement.
CGCGGGCTCTGTCGGGCGGGATCCGGGGTGGCGCGGGGGTCGGGACGTCGTCGTCGGCGACCGCACCCTCGAGCACCTCGAGGTGGGCAGCGTGCGCCGTGGCCACCGGCTCCAGGAGGGGCGTCAGGTCGGGGACCGAGAGCGTCGCCGCCTCCACCACCGAGCGCGCGCGGACGAGGGCCGCGACGACCGCGGTCACGAGGTCGGAGTCCTCGGGCGGGGGAGGCTCCGCGTCGGCGGACCCGCCGTCCCGGGTCGGTGGGTCGATGTCGCAGGCGGTCAGCACCAGGGGTGCGGCGAGCGCCATGCCGACCGTCGTACGACGGGTCAGGGAGCGTCCGGGCACCCCCAGACCCTAGCCGCCCCAGCGGCCGGTCCGGACCGGTCACCGGTGGTTGTCGCGGCCCGGGCGGGGGCGGCTATCGTGGTCCTCGGACAACTACACAAGGAGGTCGCAACCCGATGAGCACCCCCCACCAGGACGCCACCCGGGACCGCATCGAGGCGGAACTGATCGACCCCTTGCGAGCGATGGCCCTCGACGTCGAGGCCGTCGAGGTCACTCCGGCCGGCAAGCGCCGGGTCCTGCGCGTCGCCGTCGACAAGGACGGCGGGGTCACCCTCGACGACGTCGCCGACGCGACGCGTGAGGTGTCGCGGGTGCTCGACGAGTCCGACGTGATGGGCGAGATGCCCTACACGCTGGAGGTCACCTCCCGCGGCGTCGACCGCCCCCTCACCCTGCCGCGCCACTGGCGCCGCAACGAGGACCGCCTCGTCAAGGCCACGCTGACCGACGGGTCGAGCCTGACCGGCCGCATCCTGGCCTCGTCAGAGGAGTCGGCCACGCTCGACGTGTCCGGCAAGCAGCGCGAGGTCGCCTACGCCGACGTGGCCAAGGCGCTCGTGCAGATCGAGTTCAACCGCAAGACCGACAAGAAGGACGACTGATGGACATCGACCTGAGCATCCTGCGCATGCTGGAGCGCGAGAAGGAGATCTCCTTCGAGGTGCTGGCCGAGGCCATCGAGCAGGCACTCCTCACCGCCTACCAGCGCGCCACGGAGTCCTCGCACCCCGCTCGCGTCGAGCTCGACCGCAAGACCGGTCACGTCACCGTCTGGGCACGCGAGCTCGACGAGGACGGCACGGCCGGCCCGGAGTACGACGACACGCCCCAGGGCTTCGGCCGGATCGCGGCCACCACCGCCAAGCAGGTCATGCTCCAGCGGCTGCGCGACGCCGAGGACGAGATCAAGTTCGGCGAGTTCTCCGGCAAGGAGGGCGACATCATCTCCGGGATCATCCAGCAGGGCCGCAACCCCGACGACGTGATGGTCGACCTCGGCAAGATCGAGGCGATCCTGCCGGTCAGCGAGCGGGTGCCGGGCGAGAAGTACGTCCACGGCGAGCGCATCAAGTGCCTGGTCACGTCGGTCCGCAAGGGCATGCGCGGTCCCCAGATCACCCTGTCGCGGTCCCACCCCACCCTCGTCAAGAAGCTCTTCGCGCTGGAGGTGCCCGAGATCGCGGACGGCACCGTCGAGGTCGCCGCCATCGCCCGCGAGGCCGGGCACCGCACCAAGATCGCCGTGCACTCGACCGTCCCGGGAGTCAACGCCAAGGGCGCCTGCATCGGTCCGATGGGCCAGCGCGTGCGCAACGTGATGAGCGAGCTTCACGGCGAGAAGATCGACATCGTCGACTGGGCGGAGGACCCCGCCGAGCTGGTCGGGCACGCGCTCTCGCCGGCCCGGGTGACGTCGGTGGAGATCGTCGACCTGGCCGCGCGCTCGTGCCGGGTGGTCGTCCCCGACTTCCAGCTGTCGCTGGCGATCGGCAAGGAGGGGCAGAACGCCCGCCTCGCCGCCCGCCTCACCGGCTGGCGCATCGACATCCGCTCGGACGAGGCTCCCGCGCCGGAGTAGCCCGGCGCCCGCGACCGCCCGGTTCGTAAACCACTGGCCCCACCGGCTAGAGTGGAGGCCAGTGGCCACCACGTCTGACACCCCTGCGCCCGGACCCGTCCGGACCTGTGTGGGTTGCCGGGCCAAGGCCGCTGCGAGCGAGCTGTTGCGCGTGGTCGCAGGCTCGGACGCCGAGGGCAGACCCGCCCTGGTGCCCGATCCGGACCGCAGGGCACCCGGCCGCGGGGCGCACGTCCACCCCACGCCCGAGTGCTGGCAGCTCGCGGTGCGACGCCGAGCGTTTCCCCGGGCCCTCCGCTCGGGCGAGGGGCTCAGCACCGCTGCGGCGGAGCAGTTCATCGCCGCGCACGCACCACCGTCCGAATCACCGCAGCACCGACCAGAAACTGGAGCACGCAGCTCATGAGCACTCGATGAGTAACTCGTAATGAGTGTGCACACCCACTAGCTGTTCCGTTTCCCCTCTCCTTCTGGGGGCACGGACCAGAAGGAGCAGAAACAACCGTGGCAAAGACCCGAGTCCACGAACTCGCCAAGGAGTTCGGAGTCGAGAGCAAGTTCGTTCTCGAGAAGCTCAAGGAGATGGGGGAGTTCGTCAAGTCGGCGTCGTCGACTGTCGAGCCGCCCGTCGAGATGCGCTTCAAGAAGCAGTACGGCGACGAGCTGAAGGCCGCAGCGGCCGCAGCCCCCGCCGAGACCGCGGCGCCGGCCGAGAAGCCCGCCGCCAAGAAGGCCGCGCCCAAGCCCGGCCCCAAGCCCGCACCGGCACCTGCCGCCACGGAGGCCCCCGCGGCCCCCGAGGCTCCGGAGGCCCCCGCGGCCCCCGAGGCCCCGGCTGCAGCGCCCGCCGAGACCGCGGCCCCCGCGGCCGAGCCGGCGGCGCCCGCCGCCAAGCCCGGCCCGAAGCCCGGCCCGAAGGCGCCGGCCGCCGAGCCCAAGGCCCCGCCAGCCGAGCCGGAGGCACCCGCTGCCCCGGCCGCCAAGGCGCCGAGCCCGGCTCCGCGCCCGGTCGGTCGTCCCGGCGCCCCGCGCCCGGGCAACAACCCGTTCGCCCCCAGCCAGGGCATGGGCCAGCGTCCCGCCCCGCGCACCGGTGGCGACGACAACCGCCCGCCGCGCCCGCCGGCCGGTGGCGAGGGACGTCCCGGCATGCCGCGCCCCAACCCGGCGATGATGCCCAAGTCCCCGGCCGCCTTCGGCAACGGTCCCGGCGCGCGTCCGGCCCGCGGTGGCCCCGGTGGCGGCCCCGGTCGTCCGGGTGCCCCCGGTCGCGGCGGTGCCCCGGGTCGTCCCGGCGCCGGTGCCCCCGGTGGCGCTCCCGGTCGTCCCGGTGGCTTCGGCCCGTCCGGCGGCGGTCGTCCCGGTGGCGGTCGTCCCGGCCAGCGTGGCCAGACCCAGGGTGCCTTCGGGCGCCCGGGTGGCCCGTCGCGCCGCGGTCGCAAGTCGAAGCGGGCGCGTCGTCAGGAGTTCGAGGCCATGGAGGCCCCGACCATCGGCGGCGTGCGCGTCCGCAAGGGCAACGGCGAGACCGTCCGCCTGCCGCGTGGTGCGTCGCTGACCGACTTCGCCGAGAAGATCAACGTCGACGCGGCCGCCCTGGTCCAGATGCTGTTCTCGCTCGGCGAGATGGTCACCTCGACCCAGTCCGTCGGTGACGAGACGTTCGAGCTGCTCGCCGAGGAGCTCAACTACGTCGTCCAGATCGTGTCCCCGGAGGACGAGGACCGCGAGCTGCTCGAGACGTTCGACCTCGAGTTCGGCGCCGACGAGGGCGACGAGGCCGACCTCGTCGTCCGTCCGCCGGTCGTCACCGTCATGGGTCACGTCGACCACGGAAAGACCAAGCTCCTCGACGCGCTGCGTGACGCCAACGTGGTCGACAAGGAGGCCGGTGGCATCACCCAGCACATCGGCGCCTACCAGGTCCACACCGAGGTCGAGGGCGAGGACCGCCGCATCACCCTCATCGACACCCCGGGTCACGAGGCGTTCACCGCCATGCGTGCCCGCGGTGCGCAGGCCACCGACATCGCGATCCTCGTGGTTGCGGCCGACGACGGTGTGATGCCGCAGACGGTCGAGGCGCTCAACCACGCCAAGGCGGCCGAGGTGCCGATCGTGGTCGCGGTCAACAAGATCGACAAGCCGGAGGCCGACTCCACCAAGGTCCGCGGCCAGCTCACCGAGTACGGCCTGATCCCCGAGGAGTACGGCGGCGACGCGATGTTCGTCGACGTCTCGGCCAAGGCCGGGCTCAACCTCGACAAGCTGCTCGAGGCCGTCGTCCTCACGGCCGACGCGTCGCTCGACCTGCGCGCCAACCCCGACCAGGACGCCCAGGGCCTCGTGGTCGAGGCGCACCTCGACCGCGGTCGCGGTCCGGTCGCCACGGTGCTCGTCCAGCGCGGAACACTCCGCGTCGGCGACTCGATCGTGGCCGGTCCGGCCCACGGTCGTGTGCGTGCCATGCTCGACGAGCACGGGCAGGAGATCGCCGAGGCCGACCCGTCGCGTCCCGCCATGGTGCTGGGCCTCTCGGCGGTGCCGGGCGCGGGCCAGAACTTCATCGTGGTCGAGGACGACCGCATGGCCCGCCAGATCGCAGAGAAGCGCGAGGCACGCGAGCGGGCGGCCATGCAGGCCAAGCGTCGGGTGCGCCGCAGCCTCGAGGACTTCATGGCCTCCATGGAGAAGGGCGAGAGCCAGGAGCTCAACCTCATCCTCAAGGGCGACGTGTCCGGTTCGGTCGAGGCGCTCGAGGACGCGCTGTCGCAGATCGACGTGGGCGACGAGGTCTCCCTCCGCGTGATCGACCGCGGTGTCGGTGCCATCACCGAGACCAACGTCGACCTCGCCGCCGCCTCCGACGCCATCATCATCGGCTTCAACGTCCGCCCGCAGGGCAAGGCGAGCCAGATGGCCGACAAGGAAGGTGTCGAGATCCGCTACTACTCGGTCATCTACCAGGCGATCGAGGAGATCGAGGCGGCGCTCAAGGGCATGCTCAAGCCCGTCTACGAGGAGTCGACCCTCGGCCAGGCGGAGATCCGCGAGATCTTCCGCTCGTCCAAGGCCGGCAACATCGCGGGCTGCATGGTCACCTCCGGCCTCATCCGCCGCAACGCCAAGGTGCGGGTGCTGCGCGACGGGGCGGTCGTGGCCGACAACCTCGACCTCGCCTCGCTCCGCCGCGAGAAGGACGACGCGTCCGAGGTCCGCGAGGGCTTCGAGTGCGGTCTGGTGCTCCGGAACTTCCAGGACATCAAGATCGGCGACATCGTCGAGGCCTTCGAGATGCGCGAGATCCCGCGCAGCTGATCGAGTCGGCGCAACTGCGCCGTGAGTTGGCGTCGAGTCGGCGCATCTGCACGCAGTACGTGTGCAGATGCGCCGACTCGATACGTTTGAGTCGAGCAGATGAGCCGACTCGGTTGAGAGAGTGAGCAGCATGACCAACCCACGCGTCCGCAAGATCGCCGACCGGATCCAGGTGATCGTCGCCGAGATGCTCGAGCGTCGGATCAAAGACCCCCGCCTCGGCTTCGTCACGATCACCGACGTCCGCGTCACGGGCGACTCCCAGCAGGCCTCGATCTTCTACACGGTGCTCGGCGCCGAGGACGACCTGGCCAGCACGGCCGCCGCCCTGGAGTCGGCCAAGGGCGTGATCCGCTCCGAGGTCGCCAAGCAGCTCGGGATGCGCATCGTGCCGTCCCTGACGTTCATCCCCGACGCCCTGCCCGAGAGCGCCCGCGCCCTCGACGAGGTGCTGGCCCGCGCCCGGCAGCAGGACGAGGAGGTCGCCGCCCGTCGGGTCGAGGCGTACGCCGGTGACGCCGACCCCTACAAGAAGCCGCGGGTGGCCGAGGACGACCTCGACGCCGAGGACGACCTCGACGACCTCGACGACGAGGACGACCGCGCCTGATGGTCGACCCCGGTCTGGTCGTCGTCGACAAGGCCCCGGGCATGACCTCGCACGACGTGGTGGCCCGGGTCCGCCGGCTCGCCGGCACCCGCAAGGTCGGCCACGCGGGCACGCTCGACCCGATGGCCACGGGCGTGCTCGTCCTGGGCGTCGACCGCGCCACCCGGCTGCTCGGCCACCTCATGCTCACCGAGAAGGCGTACGACGCCACGGTGCGCCTCGGCGTCTCGACGACCACCGACGACGCGGAGGGCGAGGTCATCGCGTCCACCCCGGCCACCCACCTCCAGCCCGGCCTCGTGGAGGCGGAGCTCGGTGAGCTGGTCGGCGACATCCTCCAGGTCCCGACGGCCGTCTCCGCGATCAAGGTCGACGGCAAGCGGGCCTACCAGCGCGTCCGGGACGGCGAGCAGGTCGAGCTGAAGGCACGCCCGGTCACGATCCACTCGCTCGTGGTGCGCGACCAGCGCGTCGCCGGCGACCACCTCGACGTCGACATCTCGGTGCGGTGCTCGTCCGGCACCTACGTCCGCGCCATCGCGCGTGACGTCGGGACCGCGCTCGGCGTGGGTGGACACCTCACGGCGCTGCGTCGTACGGCCGTGGGGCCCTTCGACCTCTCCGCCGCCCGGACCCTCGAGGAGCTGGCCGACGACTTCGCGGTGGTCCCCATCGCCGCGGCCGCGCGGGCGACGTTCCCCTCCGTCGACCTCGACGGGGAGCAGGAGCAGCACGTGCGCTACGGCCGGAGCCTCGACCTCCGGCTGCCCGGCGCGGGCGAGCACGCGATGTTCGCCCCGGACGGCGGCTTCCTCGCGCTCTACACGGCCGAGGGAGCGCGAGCCCGTCCGGTGGCCGTCTTCGTCGGCTGACCGCCCGCGACCGCGGTCTGGTCCAGCGCCGCCCACCAGTGGCGGGCACCCGCCGGCCGGAGGACTGTGGAGGGTGGGCCGGGGGTCGCAGGGCGCGACCACTGCCCGAGGGAGGTAGGCATGTCCGTCCAACGCATCGCCGCCCTCGCCGCCAGCGGACTGGTGCTGACCGCGGGAGCACTCACCGGCGCGAGCGCCGGTGCCGTCACCGAGGCTGCCGCTCGGGAGTCAGCCGCCACCATGGTGCAGGTCAGCATCGACCGGGCCAGCACCGTCACGATGCCGAGCGTGGTCACGCCCGGCGTCCACACCTACAAGATCTCCACGACCAAGCGGAGAGCAGCCTTCCAGGTGCTCAGCCTGGCCCCCGGCTACAGCGTCGACCAGGCCATGGCCGACGGGAACAAGGGCCTGGACAAGAACAACCTCAAGGCGCTCAGGCGGTTCGAGGCCAACGTGACGTTGCTCGGCGGCACCGCGGCCACGCCGGACAAGGCCGGCAAGCTGGTGCTCGACCTCGAGCCGGGGACCTACTACGGCCTGGAGACGTACAGGTTCAGCGCGCCGTGGACCCCCTTCACGGTCTCGGGGGTCGACGCCGGCGGGACCATGCCCTCGGGCGCGACCCTGAAGGCCGTCGACAGCACGAAGTGGGCCGACAAGCCAGCGTCGATCCCGCGGTCGGGCTGGTTGCGGTTCAAGAACCGCGCCGACCAGAACCACTTCATCATCCTGGCCAGGCTGGGCAAGGGGAAGACGATCGACGACTTCGCGGCCTGGATCGAGGGCGGGGCGTCCGGACGGCCGCCCATCGCGTTCGACAGCGGCGTCCTCGACTCCGGAGCGCTCAGTCCCGGGCACGACATGGCGATGAAGTACCGGCTGGCGAAGGGCAGCTACGTCCTGACCTGCTTCTGGCCGGACGCCTCCATGGGAGGCGCGCCCCACGCGTTCATGGGCATGTACCGCGGTCTCCGCGTGCGCTGAGGACGCGCTCGTCGACCGACGTCCCCGCCGTCCCCCCAACCTGGGCGGCGGGGACCTCCGTGCCGCCCACTAGGCTCGCACCCGTGCAGATCTGGCGAAGCGTCGACGACGTGCCGGCCGACCTCGGCCGCACCGTGGTGAGCATCGGCAACTTCGACGGCGTGCACCTCGGGCACGCCCACGTGCTGCGCGAGGCGCGCGCCAGCGCGGGGCGCCTGGGCATCGACACGGTCGTGGCGGTGACGTTCGACCCGCACCCGATGGCGGTGCTGCGGCCCGAGCACGCGCCGCCCACCCTGACCTCGATCCGCACCCGCGCGCGGCTGCTCGAGGACGCCGGGGTCGACGCGATCCTGGTGATCGGCTTCGACCGCGAGATCGCCTCCTGGTCACCGCTGGAGTTCATCGACCGGATCCTCGTCGACACGCTGCACGCCGGCGCGGTCGTCGTCGGCTCGAACTTCCGCTTCGGTGCCAAGGCCGCCGGCGAGGTGGCGACGCTCGTCGAGGCCGGGACGAGCCGCGACTTCGAGACCGTCGGTGTCCCGCTCGACGGGGGTCCGCAGGTGTGGAGCTCGACCTACGTCCGCCAGTGCCTGGCGACAGGTGACGTCGCCGGTGCGGCGGAGGCGCTGGGACGGCCGTTCACGGTCCGCGGCACCGTCGTCGAGGGCGACAAGCGCGGCCGCGAGATGGGCTACCCGACGGCCAACGTCCCGATCCCGCCGGTCGACGCGGCCCCGGCGGACGGCGTGTACGCCGGCCGGCTGACGCGGCTCGACACGGGGGAGACCTATCCCGCCGCGATCTCCGTCGGCACCAACCCGACCTTCGACGGCGATCGCGACCGTCGCGTGGAGTCCTACGTCCTCGACCGTGACGACCTCGAGCTCTACGGCGTCGAGGTCGAGGTCGCGTTCGTCGACAGGCTCCGCGGGATGGTGAAGTTCGAGGGCATGGAGGCCCTCGTCGAGACGATGCACGACGACGTCCGCCGGGCGCGGGAGGTCCTGGGTGCCTGACCCGCGGTTGGCGGCCACCGACCAGTGGTTCCTCGCCCACGGGCTGCCCTACTTCGTGCCCGAGCAGCGGGCGGGCGCCCGGCGTGCGCTCCGCCTGGGACGCACCCTGCCGCTGCTGGTGCTCACGGGCGTGGCGGCCGCAGGCGCCGGTGTCGCGCTGGCAATGGTCTCGGACCAGCTGAACTTCGCGCCGGCCACGCTGGTGACGATCGGCCTGCTCGCTGCGACGGCGTACGCCCTGACTGCGCTCAACGCCGCACCGATCGTGCGGTGGGCGGTGCACCGCTCCTTCGGCAGCCTGCGCACGGCGCTGCCGATGATGACCCGGGCGCTGCCGCTGCTCCTGATCTTCGTGACGTTCCTGTTCATCAACGCCGAGGTGTGGCAGGTCGCCTCGCGCCAGGACGGTGCCGCGCTGTGGCTCGTGGTGGTGCTGTTCGCGGCGCTGGCCACGCTCTTCCTGCTGGTGCGGCTGCCCGAGGAGGTCGACCGCACCGACGACGAGGTCGACGACGACCTGCTGCTCCAGGCCTGTCGCGGCACACCGCTGGAGGGTGCGGCCCGCGAGCTGGTCGAGGACCCCGACGCCGACCCCTCGTCGTACGCCGAGGTGCACGGCTTCGAGCGCTGGAACCTCGTGCTCGTCCTGCTGGTGATCCAGACCGTGCAGGTGCTCCTGCTGTCCGCGACCGTCTTCGTGTTCTTCATGCTGTTCGGCTCGATGGTGATGAGCGACGACGTCGTCGAGACCTGGATCGGCGAGCCGACGGCCAACCTCAGTGTCGAGCTGTTCCAGGTCTCGATCTTCCTCGCCGCGTTCTCGGGCCTCTACCTGACGGTCGCCACCGTCACCGAGGAGACCTACCGGGAGCAGTTCTTCGGCGAGGTCCTGCGCGAGATCGAGCGCGCCGTCGGGATCAGGTCCGTCTACCTCGCGCTGCGCGACCGCGGCTGACGCCCCGGACGTGCGCGTGGGCGGTGCCTGAGCCACCTCTCCGACGTACGGAACGTGGCTCACGCACCGCCCACGACGGCGACGGCTGAGGTCAGGCGTCGAGGTCCTGCTCGACCAGCGCGGCGATCGTGTCGACCGCGGACTGGTCGTCACCGGCGACCTCGACCGTGTCGCCGTTGCCGGCGCCCAGGGTCATGATCATCAGCGAGGAGCTGGCGTCCACGCCGTTGATGGTGACGTCCGAGCCGAGCTCGGCGGCCTTCTCGGCGATGATCGCGGCGGGACGGGCGTGGAGGCCGACGGCGGAGCCGACGACGACTGACTTGCTGGGCATGGTTCTCCTTCAGGTCTGGACTGGGGTCGGGTCGGACGTGTGGCGGTGCTCAGACAGTAGCGACGTCGGTGTCGGTGCGTCCCATGCTCTTCAGTGCGACGACGAGCGCCGCGGCCACGAGCACACCGGCCACCAGGGCGATGAGGAAGCCGGCGATGTTGTCCACCGCGAAGAGCACGAAGATGCCGCCGTGCGGGGCCCGCAGCCCGACGTCGAGGCCCATCGACAAGGCCCCGGTCACCGCGCTGCCAGCCATGATGGAGGGGATGACCCGCAGCGGGTCGGCCGCCGCGAACGGGATCGCGCCCTCGGTGATGAACGACGCCCCCATCGCCCAGGCAGCCTTGCCGTTCTCGCGCTCGGGCACCGTGAACAGGCCGGGTCGTACGACGGTCGCGAGGGCGAGTGCCAGCGGCGGGACCATGCCGGCCAGCATCACCGCGGCCATCACCTTCAGCTCGGGGGCGTCCGTCGCGGTCGCGGCGGTGCCGAGGCCGGCCACCGCGAAGGCGTACGCCGTCTTGTTCAGGGGGCCACCCATGTCGAAGGCCATCATCAGCCCCAGGATGACTCCCAGGAAGACCGCCGACCCGCCCTGCAGGCTGTTGAGGCCGTCGGAGAGGGCGTCCATCAGGGCCGCGAGCGGCTTGCCGAGGACGACCACCATGATGAACCCGGAGATCAGCGTCGCGACGAGCGGGATCACCAGCACGGGCATCAGGCCACGCATCCACACCGGCACCTTCCATCCGGTGATCCAGTGGGCCACGATGCCCGCCAGCACACCGCCGACGATGCCGCCGAGGAAGCCGGAGTTCAGGGTGCCGGCGATGGCACCCATGACGAAGCCCGGGGCGATGCCCGGCCGGTCGGCGATGGCGTAGGCGATGTAGCCCGCCAGTGCCGGCACGAGGAAGCCGAAGGCCGCCGCGCCGAGGGTGAAGAACAAGGCGCCGAGGTAGGCGAAGAAGGGGCTGTCGAACAGCGCGTGCTCGAGCCCGAACTCGTCGACGTCGGGCAGGTTGAACAAGGTGTTGTCCACCGCGATCGTCTGACCGTCGTTGACGATCTCGTAGCCACCGAAGAGGAAGCCGAGCGCGATGAGCAGTCCACCTGCGGCGACGAAGGGGATCATGTAGGAGACGCCGGTCATGAGCACGCGTCGCGTCTTGGCGCCGAACGACTCGCTGGCGCCCATCGAGTCTGCCTCGGTCGCGGTGCCCTCGACCTTGGGCGCACTGCCCGGGTCGGCGGCGTAGCGCAGGGCCTCGGCGATCATCGCGTCGCCCTCGTCGATCGGCCTCTTCACCGAGGAGCTGACCATCGGCTTGCCGGCGAAGCGGCCGCGCTCGCGCACCCCCACGTCGACCGCGAAGATCACGGCACCTGCCTTGGCGATGCTCTCGGGTGACAACGGGGTCGAGCCGGCCGAGCCCTGCGTCTCCACCTGGATCTCGACACCGGCCCGCTCGGCCGCGGCCTCGAGGGCCTCGGCGGCCATGTAGGTGTGGGCGATGCCGGTGGGGCATGCGGTGACCGCGACGAGGGACGTCGTGCCGGGCGGTGCCGCGGTGGCCGTCGCCGCGGGAGCCGCGGTGCTCGCAGCGTGCGCGGGCGCGGTCGACTCCCCGCCACCGGGGACGGCCTCGCCGGACGGTGCTCCCGACGCGGGGGCCGCGTGCTTCGGCGCAGGCGCCGGCTCGCCGAGCTCGTGGGTGACCAGGTCGACGACCTCCTCGTCGCTCTCCGCGGACCGGAGCGCGTCGGTGAAGGCGGGCTTGACCAGCGCACGGGCGAGCTTGGTGAGGATGGTGAGGTGGTCGGCGTCGCCGCCGGCCGGCGCTGCGATGAGGAAGGCCAGGTCGGCGGGGCCGTCCTTGGCGCCGAAGTCGACGGGCGGGTCGAGCCGCGCGAAGGCGAGGGTCGGGACCTCGACCCCGGTCGTACGGCAGTGCGGGATGGCGATGCCGCCCGGGAGGCCGGTCGCCGACGTCGACTCGCGTGCGAACGCGTCTTCGACGAGCTGGTCCTTGCTGGTGGCTCGGCCGGCGTCGTCCACGACGCCCGCGAGGGCGCGGATGACGTCGTGCTTGTCCGAGCCCCAGTCGGCACCCAGCCGCACGAGGTCGGTGGTGATCAGTGAGGTCATGCTGTGCCTCCCGTGGAGGGGGATAGGGCGGAGACGCCGACCAGCTCGGTGCGGAGCTGGGACGGCCGGGGGATGGTCGTGCCGGGGAGACCTGCGGCGGCGCTGCCGTAGGCGACGGCCAGTGCCAGGCGCTCCGGGGCAGGTAGCCCCCGGACGTCGCCGAGCAGGTAGCCGAAGAGGCTGGAGTCGCCGGCACCGACGGTGCTCACGACTGTGGTGGGGGGCGGGGTGGCGTGCCAGGCGCCGTCGGGTGTCACCAGCACGGCGCCGTTGCCGCCGAGGGTGGCCAGCACGGCCCCGACGCCACGCTCGATCAGCTGGCGGGCGGCCGCGGCGGTCGCCGCGGGGTCGGACTCGAGCTCGTCGGCATCACCGCCGGTGAAGGAGGCGAGCTCCTCGCCGTTGGGCTTCATCAGGTCGGGCGCGGAGTCCGGGAGGGCGTCGACCAGGGCCTGCAGCGGGGCGTCGCTGGTGTCGACGGCGACGCGTCCGCCGACCTCGCGCAGTCGTCGTACGAGCTCGGCGTAGAAGTCCGGCGGGGCGCCCGCGGGCAGCGAACCGGCGAGGACGGTCCAGTCGGCGCTCGAGGCGCGGACGAGGACGGCCTGCGCCATCAGCTCGAGGTGGAGGGGGAGCACGGCGGCGCCGGGGGAGTTGAGCTTGGTGGTCGTGCCGTCCGGCTCGGTGATGGTGAGGTTGACCCGCACGTCGCCGGCGGGTCGGACCGGGCGGCAGTCGATGCCCGCGCCGAGCAGCTCGAGGACGAAGGCGTCGTCCTTGGCGGCGGGTACGACGGCGATGCTGGGGATGTCGGCGGTGACGGCGGCGCGGGAGATGTTGACGCCCTTGCCGCCCGCCTGCGACGTCACCGACGCCACCCGGTGGACCTGGCCCCGCGAGAGCTCGCCGTCGAGGGCGACCGTGCGGTCGATGCTGGGGTTCGGGGTGAGGGTGAGGATCATGCGACCACCACCTCGATCCCGGCTGCCTCGAGCGCCCGGCGGTCGGCCGGCTCCACGTCGCTGTCGGTGACGAGCACGTCGAGGCTGTCGAGGGTCGCGAACCGGACGGCCGTCTCGACGCCGAGCTTGGTCGAGTCGGCCAGCACGACGGTCTTGCGTGCACAGGCGATCATCGCCCGCTTGCTCGCCGCCTCGTCGCTGTCGGGCGTGGTGAGCCCGTGGCCGACCGTGAGGCCGTTGGTGGCGATGAACGCGACGTCGGCACGCAGGTCGGACAGGGCGGCGACGGTCTCGGCGCCGACGGCGGCGTGGGTCGTGGGCCGCACCTTGCCGGGCAGCAGGTGGAGCTCGATCTGGGGCAGTCCGGCCAGGCGGGTGGCGACCGGCACCGCGTGGGTGATGACGGTCAGCCGGTGGTCGCGGGGGAGCGCAGCGGCGAAGCGCGCGGTGGTGCTGCCCGCGTCGATCACGACGACCGAGTCCGGGGGCGGCAGCAGGGAGACGGCGGCATTGGCGATGGCCTCCTTGGCCTGGGTGTTGGACTGGTCGCGCTCACCGATGCCGGACTCGATCACGGTGAGCGAGCCGGCCGGCACGGCACCGCCGTGGACGCGTCGGACGAGTCCCATGCGGTCGAGGGTGGACAGGTCGCGGCGCACGGTCTCGGTGGTGACCTCGAACTGCTCGGCCAGCTGGACCACCGACAGCCGGCCCCGCCGGCTGATCAGGTGGGCCATCGCCTGCTGGCGCTCTTCCGCGTACATTCGGTCCACCTCCACGTGCCTCGCCGAGCGATCTGTGTATGTGTTGTTTTAGTCCCGAACGTGTTGCTTGTCAACAACCACGTGTTCTACGGTGTGTCCATGACCACATCCGCCGAGTCACCCGCGAACACGCTCAGCGGGACCCCGGTCGTCCCGGGAGTCGCCGCCGGACCCGTCCTCCACGTGCGCGGCGAGGTCTCGCCCGACGCGATCGCGCGCTACGGCGACGGCGACTTCCCTGATGCCGACGCCGCGCTGGCGGCGTACGACGACGCGGTCGCCGCGGTGGCAGAGACCTTCACCACCAAGGCCGCCTCCACCCAGGGCGCCGCGGCCGAGGTGCTCACGGCGAGTGCCGGTCTGGCTCGCGACAAGGGCCTCCGCTCGGGCGTCGCGAAGAACCTGCAGGCCGGCCAGGGGCCCGTCGCGGCGGTGCAGGGCGCGGTCGAGCAGTTCGTCACGATCTTCACCAACATGGGCGGCCTGATGGCCGAGCGGGTCACCGACCTGCGCGACATCGAGAGGCGCGTGGTGGCGCACCTGGTGGGCGAACCCGCCCCGGGCGTGCCGACCCCGAGCGAGCCGTCGATCCTCGTGGCCGAGGACCTCGCCCCCAGCGACACCTCCGGCCTCGACCCCGACCTGGTCACCGCCCTGGTCACCGTGCGTGGCGGCGCGACGAGCCACACGGCCATCATCGCGCGCCAGCTGGGCATCCCGTGCGTGGTCGGCGCGGCCGGCGCCATGGACGTGCCCGCCGGGACGTTCGTCGTGGTCGACGGCGAGGCCGGCACCATCGAGCGCGGCGCCGACCCCGACGAGGCGCGTTCGCGCGTCGAGGCGAGCCGCCGGCTGCGCGAGGAGCTCGCCAGCTGGACCGGCCCGGCGTCGACCTCCGACGGGATGCCCGTGAAGCTGCTCGCCAACGTGGCCGACGGCGCGTCCGCCGAGTCCGCGGGCACCGAGCCCGTCGGGGGAGTGGGCCTGTTCCGCACCGAGCTGTGCTTCCTCGACCGCAAGGACGAGCCGACGGTCGAGGAGCAGGCCGAGATCTACGCCGGCGTCCTGGCGCCGTACTCCGACGGCCGCTACGTCGTCGTCCGCACCCTCGACGCCGGGTCCGACAAGCCGATCGCCTTTGCGACGCACGAGGGCGAGGAGAACCCCGCGCTCGGTGTCCGCGGCCTGCGGCTGAGCTTCGACAACCCCGGGCTGATGGACCGGCAGCTCGACGGCATCGCCGCGGCCGCGGAGAAGACCGGCACCGAGACCTGGGTGATGGCGCCGATGGTGGCGACCGTCGCCGAGGCGGCCGACTTCTCGGCCAAGGTGCGCTCGCGGGGGCTCAAGGCCGGCGTGATGGTCGAGATCCCGAGCGCCGCGCTCCTCGCGCACCGGATGCTCGAGGTCGTCGACTTCCTCTCCATCGGGACCAACGACCTGACCCAGTACGCCATGGCCGCCGACCGCATGGCCACCGACCTGGCGCACCTCACCGACCCCTGGCAGCCAGCCGTGCTCCAGCTGATCGCGATCACCGCGCACGCCGGCACCGAGGCCGGCAAGCCCGTCGGCGTCTGCGGCGAGGCCGCGGCCGACCCCCTGCTCGCCACCGCGCTCATCGGCATGGGCATCACGTCGCTCTCGATGGCGGCGCGAGCCGTGCGCCCGGTGGGTGCCCAGCTCGGCAAGGTCAGCTTCCAGACCTGCGAGGCCGCCGCCGAGGCCGCGCTCGGTGCGCCCGACCCGATGGCCGCCCGTGCGGCCGTCCGGGAGCTGCTGGGCCACTGATGCCCGCGCGCCGCTCCACTTCTCGCCGCTGTCAGGCGAGACCAGCCCCGGGAGGTCCGTCTCCGGCCCGAGGCCTCGGTGATGCCCTCGGAGGCCCCATCCCACTCACCACGGAGGAATCATGACGTCAGCGTACGACCAGTACCGGGCAGCCGAGCTCGAGCTGCCGGACCAGGCCTGGGCCTGGCACCTGTGGGGCGCGGGTGAGGACAACATGGGCAAGGACAGCGCGCCCGAGCTGGTCGACATCCCCCGACCGGACGCCGACCACATGCTGGTGCGCATCGACAGCGTGGGACTCTGCTTCTCCGACGTGAAGATCATGCGCCAGGGCGGCAGCCACCCGAAGCTCTACAACCGCGACCTGGCCAACGACCCCACCCGGCTGGGGCACGAGGTGAGCCTCACCGTCATCGAGGTCGGCGAGAACCTGAAGGACCGCTACCACGCCGGCCAGCGGCTGGCGGTGCAGCCCGACATCTACCAGGACGGCAGGAGCACGGCCTACGGCTACACCATCCCCGGTGGTCTCATCCAGTACCACCTCATGGGCGCGGAGATGCTCGAGACCGACGACGGTGCGTGCCTGCTGCCCCTCCCCGACACGATGGGCTACGCCGAGGCCTCCACGCTGGAGCCGTGGGGCTGCGTGATGGCCGCCTACACCCAGCGGCGCCGCCTGGAGCCCAAGGCCGGCGGGACCATGTGGATCGTGGGCCGGCCGGGCGACGAGCGGGAGTACGCCTTCTCCTCCGGGCTGGACGCCCCGGCCACCATCGTCCTGACCGACGTGCCCGACTCGGTGGCGCAGCTGGTCGAGGGAACCTCGGCCACCACGGTCGTGCGCAACGGCATCGGCACCGACGACTACCAGGCGCTGGTCGACGAGCTGACCGACGGCGCCGGCTTCGACGACATCGTCATGCTCGACCCCCGTTCAGCAGCGGCGGCGAGCGCCGTGGCCGCGCACATCGCCCGACGCGGCACCCTCAACCTGGTGGGGGAGACCGAGCTCGACGGCCTGGCGGACCTCGACGTCGGCCGCCTGCACTACGACTACACGGCCTACGTCGGCGGCCGCGGCCCGGACATCGCCGCCTCCTACGGGGAGGCACGCAACCGGGCCGACCTGCGCCCTCAGGGCACGACGGTCTTCGTGGGCGCCGGTGGCCCCATGGGGCTGATGCACGTCCAGCGCGCCATCCAGCAGACCGACGGCCCCCGCACGATCGTCGCCACCGAGGTGAGCGACGAGCGGCTGAAGGCCCTCGAGGACCGCCTGGCCCACCTGGCGGACGAGAACGACTGCGAGCTGATCACCTTCAACTCCCAGACCGCCGAGCAGTCCCTCCACGACTTCGTCATGGGGATCACGGACGGCCAGGGAGCCGACGACGTGGTCGTCAGCGTCCCCATCGCCGGCGTGATGGCCGAGGCCGACACGCTGATGAGGTCCGACGGCATGCTGGTCTTCTTCGCCGGCGTCCCCAACGGCACGCTGGCGCCGCTGAACCTCAGCGCGGTCTACCTGGACAACGCCCAGTACACCGGTACGTCGGGACTCACCATCCACGACCAGCAGCAGGTGGTCGACCTGGCCACCGGGGGCCAGCTCTCCCCGGGATCCATCGTGGGGGCCGTCGGCGGCATGCGGGCGGCCAAGGACGGCCTCCAGGCGCTGGTCGACGGCACCTACTCCGGGAAGGTCCTGATCTTCCCGCAGATCCACGACCTCCCGCTCATGGGGCTCGACGAGCTCAAGGACAAGGTGCCGGGCATCGCGGAGAAGCTGGGACCCGGCGACACGTGGAACGGCGAGGTGGAGCGGGCGCTCTTCGACAGCAAGCTCGCCCGCTGACCTCGACCGACACCTCGAAGTCCGGACAAAGCCACAAGGTCGGGCACAAATCGTGCCCGAATGCTTGGCAACATGCCCGAACGTGAGGTTTAATCGCGACATCATGTGATGGGGCTCACCCCCCCGTTTCGACTGGAGGACATCAGCATGGCCACAACATTCACGGCCCCCACCGGCTCCGGTGCCCGGGTGCGCGTGCAGAAGTTCGGCACGTTCCTCTCCAACATGATCATGCCCAACATCCCGGCACTGATCGCGTGGGGACTGCTCACCGCATTGGTCATCGACGTCGGCTGGTTGCCGAACGCTGACCTGGCCACGATGGTCGGCCCGATCATCCACTACGCACTCCCGATCCTCATCGCCGCGACGGGCGGCCGCATGGTCTACGGCGACCGCGGTGCCGTGGTCGGTGGCTTCGCGGTGATGGGAGCGATCGCGGGCTCCGACCTGCTGGTCGCGAACTTCAACGCAGACCTGCCCGCGGGCGACCCCCCGCTCGGCCAGGTGCACATGTTCATCGGCGCGATGATCCTCGGCCCCCTGTCGGCCTACGTCATGAAGCGCGTCGACGCCATCTGGGACGGCAAGGTCAAGGCCGGCTTCGAGATGCTCGTCAACATGTTCTCGGCCGGCATCCTCGCGTTCCTGATGGCCATGCTCGGGTTCTACGTCGTCGCGCCCGTGGTGAACGAGGTCATGGAGGTCCTGGGCAACGCCGTCGAGTGGCTGGTGGACAACAGCCTCCTGCCGCTGACCTCGATCGTCATCGAGCCGGCGAAGGTCTTCTTCCTCAACAACGCGATCAACCACGGCGTCCTGACGCCGCTGGGTCTCGCCGAGGCCGCGGAGACCGGCAAGTCGGTGCTGTTCCTGCTCGAGGCGAACCCCGGGCCGGGCCTCGGCCTGCTGCTCGCCTACTCGTTCTTCGGCCGCGGTGTGCCGAAGGCGACCGCCCCCGGCGCGGCGATCATCCAGTTCTTCGGCGGCATCCACGAGATCTACTTCCCCTACGTGCTCATGAAGCCGCGACTGATCCTCGCCATGATCGCCGGCGGCATGACCGGTGTCGCGATCAACGTGGCGTTCGACGTGGGCCTCCGGGCGCCGGCGGCGCCGGGCTCGATCTTCGCCGTCTACGCCCAGACGGCCAGGGGCGACTACCTCGGTGTCACCCTCGGCGTCTTCGGCGCCGCAGCCGTCACGCTCCTCGTGGCGTCGGTGCTGCTGAAGATGGACAAGTCCGACGACGAGGGCGACCTGACCGCAGCGACCGCGCAGATGGAGGCCAACAAGGGCAAGAAGTCGTCGGTCGCCAGCGCCCTGACCGGTGGTGCGGCCACCGCCACGGCCACCGCCACCCGCGAGATCCGCAACATCGTCTTCGCCTGCGACGCGGGCATGGGCTCCTCGGCGATGGGTGCCTCGGTGCTGCGGAAGAAGATCCAGGACGCCGGACACCCCGAGGTGACGGTCGTCAACAAGGCGATCTCCAACCTCGACGACAGCTACGACCTCGTGGTGAGCCACCAGGACCTCACCGACCGGGCGCGCCAGAAGACACCGTCCGCCGAGCACGTCTCGGTCGACAACTTCATGGCGAGCCCGCGCTACGACGAGATCGTGGAGCTGATCCGCGAGAACAACGAGACCTGACGCCCGGCGTCAGGGCCCCGGACGGTCGAGCCCGGCCCTCCCCCCGTGGGGGCCGGGCTCGGCCTTCGGCGACCACCTGCCGTCGCCGGCGTGTGGTCTGATGAGCTCCACCCCGATTCCGACCCACCCGACACTGCGAGGAAGAGAGACGCCAGATGAGCGACGTACTGAGCAGGGAGGCCATCGTGCTCGGCGGCCAGGCCACGGACAGGGACGCAGCGATCACCGAGGCCGGACGGCTGCTGGTCGCGAGCGGCGCGGTCGACGAGGCCTACGTCGACGCCATGCACGAGCGCGAGACGTCGGTCTCGACGTTCATGGGCAACGGCCTCGCCATCCCGCACGGCACCAACGAGGCGAAGGCGCTGATCCGCCACACCGCGATCTCGTTCGTCCGCTACGACCAGCCGATCGACTGGAAGGGCAGCCCGGCACGCTACGTCGTCGGCATCGCCGGTGCCGGTGACGACCACCTGACCGTGCTGCAGGCGCTCGCCGGCGCGTTCACCGACGACGCCAGCATCGCGGCCCTCGACGCGGCGCAGACGCCGGACGACGTGCTCGCCGTCCTGGGCGACGTCAGCGCCTGACGGCCGTCCGCGGTCGTTGCTCAGACCGCGGTGACGGCGACGGGTACGCCGTTGAGCGCGGCGTTGCCCGACACGTCGAGCAGCTCGGGATCCGTGAGGTCGTTGACGGAGACCCCGGGCACCTCGCGGCTGCGGGACATCAGGACGCCGTCGGCGGCGTGCCCGTAGCCGTGGGGGAGCGAGACCACGCCCGGCATCAGGTCGTCGGAGGCGGCCACCTCGACCTCGACCGAGCCGACGCGCGAGGTGACCCGCACGCGGGAGCCGTCCTCGATGGCACGCTCCGCCAGGTCGCCCGGGTTCATCAGCAGCTGGTGGCGTGGCCGGCCGCGGGTGAGCCGCTCGGAGTTGTGCATCCACGAGTTGCAGTCGCGCTGGTGGCGGCGTCCGATCAGGACGAGCTCGTCCGCCTCAGGAGCGGGGACGGCCGCGAGCCGGGCCACGTCCTCGACGACCAGGGCGGGCGCGAGGTCGACGCGCTTGCTGCGTGCCGGCACGCGGTCGGGCAGCTGGCCGCCGCGCAGAGGACCGAGGTCGATGCCCGCCGGACGCCGGCGGAGCTTGGCCAGGGTGACGCCGCTCGACCCGCGGCGCAGCAGCTGACCGACGAGGAAGGTGGGGCTCGCGGTCAGCCGGGCCCGCTGGACCAGCCGCTTCCTGAGCGGGGCCTTGCGGTCCAGGCGAGCGGCCGTCCGCAGGGTGATCTCGCGGAAGATCTCCCAGTCGTGGCGCTGGCCGGCGTCCTTCTCGAACACCGCCGGCGTGAACCGCGCGGTGTTGCGCACCGCCAGCAGGTGGAAGACCAGGTCGTAGTGGTCGCGCTCGAGCGCCGTGGTGGGCGGCAGGATCACGTCGGCGTGGCGGGTGGTCTCGTTGACGTAGATGTCGACGGCGGCCATGAAGTCGAGCCCGCGCAGCGCGCCGTCGAGCCGCGCGCCGTCGGGCGTGGACAGGACCGGGTTCCCGGCGACGGTGAGCAGTGCCCGGACCTGGCCCTCGCCGGGCGTCTCGATCTCCTCGCGCAGCGCCGCCACGGGCAGCTCACCCGCGGTCTCCGGGAGCCCGCGGACCCGTGAGCGCCAGGCGTCGTGGTGCCCGCGGCCGATCAGCCCGGTGCCCACCGCGTCGATCGCCGGGGTCGTGAACATCGCGCCGCCCGGGCGGTCGAGGTTGCCGGTGAGCACGTTGAGGCAGGTGACGGCCCACTGGCACACCGTGCCCCACGGGCCGGCGGAGACACCGATCCGGCTGTAGACGACGCCGGAGTCGGCGGCCGCCAGCTCGCGGGCGAGCCGGCGGACCTCGGCAGCCGGCACGCCGCTCATCGCCTCCGCCCGCTCGGGGGTGAAGTCGGCGACCAGCTCGACCACCGTGTCCAGCCCGTCGACGTACGACGCCACGGCGGGTCGGTCGGCGGGGGACGCCTCGACGGTGAGCACGTGCAGCATGGCGAGCAGCACCCACGCGTCCGTGCCCGGCCGGACGAAGTGGTGCTCGTCGGCTACCTTGGCGGTCTCGGTGCGACGAGGGTCGAGGACGACCATCCTGCCGCCGCGCGCCCGGAGGTCGCGCACGCGCTGGGGGAAGTCGGGGACCGTCATCAAGGAGCCGTTGGAGGCCATCGGGTTGCCGCCGACGACGAGGAACCACGACGTGCGGTCGATGTCGGGGATCGGCAGGAAGAGCTGGTGGCCGAACACGAGGTGCGCGACGAGCTGGTGGGGCAGCTGGTCGACCGACGTGGCGGAGTAGCGGTTCCTCGTGCGGAACGACTTGAACATCGCCGTCCCGTGGGTCATCGACCCCAGGCTGTGGGCGTTGGGGTTGCCGAGGTAGACGCCGAGCGCGTCGTCACCGTGCTCGTTGACGACCCGTGCGATGTTGTCGGCGACCAGGTCGAACGCCTCGTCCCAGCCGATCTCCACCCAGCGGGCGTCGGCGCCCTCGCCCACGCGACGGACCGGGCGCCGCAACCGGTCGGGGTCGGCGTACACGTCGGCGATCGCCACTCCCTTGGGGCACACGTGCCCCCGGGACAGGGGGTCGGCGGGGTTGCCGCGCACGCCCACGACCTCACGGCCCTCGATGGTCAGCTCGAGGCCGCAGATCGCCTCGCACAGGTTGCAGACGCCGATCCGTTTCTGCTGCTCGCCCATGAGCGGGATCGTCGCACGTCGTACCTCCTGCGGGGGGAAGACACCGGACGGGCCGCGCGCCAGACTCTGCCGAGCCCGGGCCGGGCCGTAGGGTCGCCGGGCAGCATCCACCAACAGAACGGAGCACGTCATGGGTTTCGGAGGGCCGATCGGCCTGATCGTCGTGGGACTGATCCTCGCGCTGGCGTTCCGGGAGAACCAGGTGGGACCCCTCGAGGTCCCCATCCTGGGATGGATCCTCGTCCTGGCCGGGGCGTTGTGGCTGGTGCTCACGCTGGTCCAGCAGAACACCAGGCGGCGTCACACCACGACCGCCACCACCACCGACGCACAGGGCCGCCAGGCGTCGACGCAGCGGACCACCGAGTCGGACCCGCCGCCCCCGCCGGCCGTCTGAGCCGCTCGCGGACCCACGTGACCAGGAGCCCCTGTCGGCACCCGACGGGGGCTCCTGCGCGCCCGCGCGCGGATTGGGGGAGCCGACCACCCCGTTGGTACGCTCACACGGTTGCCCAGCAGGGCGACACGCCGTCAGGACGGCCGCGGAACCAGAGTGCCCCGGTGAACAGGCCCGGGCGCGCCGCGCAACGAGAACCGAAGGAGCCCCCATGTCGATTGGTACCGACGCGGAGACCAAGAAGAAGATCATCGCCGAGTACGCCCTGACCGAGGGTGACACCGGTTCGCCCGAGGTCCAGATCGCGCTGCTCAGCCACCGCATCTCGCACCTCACCGAGCACCTCAAGCAGCACAAGCACGACCACCACAGCCGGCGCGGCCTGCTGCTCCTGGTCGGCCAGCGCCGCCGTCTGCTCAACTACCTGCAGAAGACGGAGATCGAGCGCTACCGCTCCATCGTCGAACGCCTCGGCCTCCGTCGCTGACGTGTTGGAGCGGCTCCCCGCCACGGGGGGCCGCTCCTCTCACATCCGGGCCGCGCCGCGCTAGTGTCGACCCGGCACAACTGAAACAACACCCAACAGGAGCGACCCGCCTCGTCGCCCGGTCCTCGGTAGTGGCCTTCAGATCCCGCCCTCGGGCGCGACGATCTGCGGGCCTCGATCGAAGACCGGCCCCGCGGGACCTTCGACGGTCCACATGAGGGTGGACGCCGCGGATCGCTCCGCGAAGAGAAAGCAGGATCCTGCTTCCATGAGTGAACCCATCATCTCCGCTGTCGAGACCGTCCTCGACAACGGCAAGTTCGGCCAGCGCACGGTCAAGTTCGAGACCGGCCTGCTCGCCCGCCAGGCGGCCGGCGCCGTCACGGCCTACCTCGACGACGAGACCATGCTGCTCTCGGCGACCACCGCCTCGAAGCAGCCGAAGGACCACTTCGACTTCTTCCCGCTGACCATCGACGTCGAGGAGCGGATGTACGCCGTGGGCCAGATCCCCGGCTCCTTCTTCCGCTCCGAGGGCCGCCCGGGCGAGGACGCGATCCTCACCTGCCGCCTCATCGACCGCCCGCTGCGCCCGACCTTCAAGAAGGGTCTGCGCAACGAGGTCCAGGTCGTCATCACCGTCCTGGCGCTCGACGCGAACATGCCCTACGACGTGCTCGCCATCAACGCCGCGTCGATGTCGACCCAGCTCTCCGGCCTGCCGTTCTCCGGCCCCGTCGGCGGCGTGCGCGTCGCCCTCATCGACGGCCAGTGGGTCGCCTTCCCGACCCACCAGCAGCTCGAGTCGGCCGTCTTCGACATGGTCGTCGCGGGTCGCGTCACCGAGACCGGCGACGTCGCGATCATGATGGTCGAGGCCGAGGCCACCGAGGAGACCATCGCGCTCGTCCAGGGTGGCGCCCAGGCGCCGACGGAGGAGGTCGTGGCCGGTGGCCTCGACGCCGCCAAGCCCTTCATCAAGCAGCTGTGCGAGGCGCAGTCCCAGCTCGCCGCCGAGGCCGCCAAGCCGGTCCAGGACTTCCCGGTCTTCCTGGACTACGAGGACGACGTCTACGCCGCCGTCGAGTCCGCCGTGAAGGCCGACCTGACCGCCGCGATGCAGATCGGCGACAAGCAGGAGCGCGAGTCGCGCACCGACGAGCTCAAGGCCGCCCTGCTCGAGAAGCTCGCCGGCGAGTTCGAGGGCCGCGAGAAGGAGATCGGCGCGGCGTTCCGCTCGGTCAACAAGAGCGTCGTCCGCGAGCGCGTCCTGCGCGACAAGGTGCGCATCGACGGTCGCGGCCTCGCCGACATCCGCCCGCTGCACGCCGAGGTCAACGTGATCCCGCGCGTCCACGGCTCTGCGCTGTTCGAGCGTGGCGAGACCCAGATCCTGGGCGTCACCACCCTCGACATGCTGAAGATGGAGCAGCAGCTCGACACGCTGTCGCCGGAGAAGCACCGCCGCTACATGCACAAGTACGTCTTCCCGCCGTTCTCCACCGGCGAGACCGGCCGCGTGGGCTCGCCGAAGCGCCGCGAGGTCGGCCACGGCGCCCTGGCGCGCCGCGCGCTGCTCCCCGTCCTGCCGACGCGCGAGGAGTTCCCCTACGCCATCCGCCAGCTCTCCGAGGCCATGGGCTCCAACGGCTCGACCTCGATGGGCTCCGTCTGCGCCTCGACCCTGTCGCTGCTGCAGGCCGGCGTGCCGCTGAAGGCCCCCGTGGCCGGCATCGCGATGGGCCTCATCTCCGGCGAGATCGACGGCGAGACCCAGTACGTCGCGCTGACCGACATCCTCGGCGCCGAGGACGCGTTCGGCGACATGGACTTCAAGGTCGCCGGCACCCGTGAGTTCGTGACCGCGCTGCAGCTCGACACCAAGCTCGACGGCATCCCCGCCGAGGTGCTCGCCGCCGCGCTCACCCAGGCCCGCGACGCGCGCCTGGCGATCCTCGACGTCATGGGCGAGGCGATCGACGCGCCGGAGGAGATGTCGGTCCACGCGCCGCGCATCATCACCATCCGCGTTCCCGTGGACAAGATCGGCGAGGTCATCGGTCCCAAGGGCAAGGTCATCAACCAGATCCAGGACGACACGGGCGCGACGCTGTCCATCGAGGACGACGGCACGGTCTACATCGGTGCGACCAACGGCGAGGCGGCCGAGGCCGCCAAGGCCGCGGTCAACGCGATCGCCAACCCGACGATGCCCGAGGTCGGCGAGCGCTACCTCGGCACCGTCGTGAAGACGACCAACTTCGGTGCGTTCGTCTCGCTGCTCCCGGGCAAGGACGGCCTGCTGCACATCAGCAAGCTCCGCTCCCTGGCCGGCGGCAAGCGCGTCGAGGCCGTCGAGGACGTCCTGGCCGTGGGCCAGAAGGTCCAGGTCAAGATCGCCGAGATCGACGACCGCGGCAAGCTGTCGCTCGTCCCCGTCGTCGAGGAGGACGAGGCCGGCTCCGAGGAGTCCGCCGACGCCCCCGAGGCCGCCGACGCCGAGTGACCTGACGGCTCCTGCTCCACCCCACGACCGGTCGGCCGTCTGGCCGGCCGGTCGTGGCGCTTCACCCCTGCTCCACCCCTGCTCCACCCCTGCTCCGCCCCGGAAGGACCCCTGTGCAGAAGAACGGCACCACCCGCACCCTCCACACCGTGAAGGACGCCGACGGCGCGGTGACCTCGCGCGTACGACGTACGGTCCTGCCCAGCGGCCTGCGCGTCGTCACCGAGCAGATGGCCGGCACCCGTTCGGCGAGCATCGGGGTGTGGGTCGCGGTCGGCTCGCGCGACGAGACGCCCACCCTGCACGGCTGCTCGCACTTCCTCGAGCACCTGCTCTTCAAGGGCACCCCCGAGCGCACCGCGATGGACATCTCGGTGGCGCTCGACGCAGTGGGCGGCGAGTTCAACGCCTTCACCACCAAGGAGTACACCGTCTACCACGCGCGGGTCCTCGACGAGGACCTCGGCACGGCGGTCGACGTGCTCGGTGACATGGTCACCGCCTCGACCCTGACCGAGGCCGACGTCGAGGCCGAGCGTGACGTCATCCTCGACGAGATCGCGATGCACGACGACGACCCGGACGACGTGGTGCACAACCTGTTCGCCCACCAGGCGTGGGGCGACAGCCCGCTCGGTCGCCCGATCGCCGGCACCGACGCCTCGATCACCGCGATGACCCGCGCGCAGATCCACCGCTTCTACCGGCGTCACTACCGCCCCGACAACATGGTCGTGTCGGTCGCCGGCAACGTCGACCACGCCACCGTCGTGCGCCAGGTGCGGCAGGCGTTCGGCCGCGGCGGCTTCCTCGACGGCGAGTCCGACCCGACCCCGTCGACGCAGTCCGAGCGCGCCCGCAAGGTGAGCCCCGGCGAGACGCGCACCATCCGCCCGCAGGAGCAGGTCAACCTCGTCCTCGGCGTCAAGGGACTGACCCGCACCGACCCCCGCCGCTACACCCTCGGCGTGCTCAACACCGCCCTCGGCGGCGGCACCTCGTCGCGGATGTTCCAGGAGGTGCGCGAGCTGCGCGGGCTGGCGTACTCCGTCTACTCCTTCGCCACCCACCACGCCGACGCCGGCGTCGTCGGCGTCTCGGTCGGCTGCCTGCCGGGCAAGTACGACGCCGTGCTCGAGACCGTGCGCACCGAGCTCGCCAAGGTCGCGGCCGAGGGCCTGACCGACGAGGAGGTCGAGCGCGGCAAGGGCCAGCTCAAGGGTGGCCTCGTGCTCGGCCTCGAGGACTCCGGGTCGCGGATGTCGCGCATCGGCAAGGCCGAGCTCGTCCACGACGAGCTGCTCACGATCGACGAGGTCGTCGACCGGATCGAGGCCGTCACCGCCGAGGACGTCGCCGCCCTCGCCAAGGAGCTCTTCACCCAGCCCGAGCTGCTCGCGGTCGTCGGTCCGGCGAAGTCCTGACCCGGACGACGCCAAAGTCTCAGCGCTTGGCGATCAGCCCGATGACCGGGGGAGCCTTCTGCTCCACGACGCTGACCCGGAAGCCGCCGCGGAGGAGGTTCTCGGAGGCCTTCTTCACGATGTTGGGCACCAGCTCGGGGCGGGCGGCCTCGTAGAAGAGGTAGACCGCGCCACCGGGGACGACCCGCTCGTGGAGGAGGGCGACCTCGTCGTCGCAGGCGCGCACCCAGAACAAGTTGACGTTGAAGGCGAAGACCTTGTTGAGGCGCTTGACCGGGACGCGCAGCGTCGCGAGGTCGATCTGGCGTACGACGAGCCGGCCGGCGTCGACGTACTTCTGGTTGCGGCGCTTGGTGCGGTCCACGCCCGACTCGGATCGGTCGATCGCGAACAGCTTTCCGGTCTCCAGCTTGGCGCAGATCGCCTCGGCGCCGGCACCGGGGCCACAACCGATCTCGAGGACCTGGTCGGCCGGTTGGACGTCCATGAGGTCGACGGCCCACTTGATGCGCGGCGGGATGGTCGGGGCAGGCATGGCCCACAGCCTGCCAGACGCCTGTTCGCGAGTCAGCCACCGCCACTCGCCGATCGTTCCGGCCGATACGGTTGACCGCGTGAGCACAGGAGACGAGGCACAGGGCCGGACGCAGGTGCGGGCCCAGGTCCGGGTGGGCGTGCTGGGCGCCCGCGGCAAGGTGGGCTCGGAGGTCTGTCGCGCCGTCGAGGCGGCCCCGGACACCGAGCTGGTGGCCTCGGTCGACGCCGGCGACGACGTCGAGGAGCTCGCCCGGGCGGGCGCCGAGGTGGTCGTGGACTTCACCCACCCCGACGTGGTCATGGACAACCTGCGCTTCTGCATCGAGCACGGCATCCACGCCGTCGTCGGCACGACCGGCTTCGACCAGCCCCGCCTCGACCAGCTCGAGGCCTGGCTCGCCGACGCCCCGGGGGTCGGCGTGCTGATCGCCCCCAACTTCTCCATCGGCGCGATCCTGATGATGCGCTTCGCCGCCCAGGCGGCGCCGTTCTTCGAGTCGGTCGAGGTCGTCGAGCTGCACCACCCCGACAAGGCCGACGCCCCGTCCGGCACCGCGGGTCGCACGGCGGACCTGATCGCCGCGGCGCGGCGCGAGGCCGGCAGCGCCCCGATGCCCGACGCGACGTCGACGGGTCTGGAGGGCGCGCGGGGCGCCGACGTCGACGGCGTCCGGGTCCACAGCCTGCGCGTGCGCGGCCTCGTCGCGCACCAGGAGGTCGTCCTGGGCACGGCGGGGGAGACGCTGACGATCCGCCACGACTCGCTCGACCGGGTCTCCTTCACCCCGGGCGTGCTCGCGGGCATCCGCGCGATCGGCGAGCACCCGGGCCTGACCGTCGGGCTCGACGCCTTCCTCGACATCGGATGAGGACGGTCGACGAGGTCCTCCCCGGGAGTGCCGCGGCGTAACCCGGCGTCGCGACCGCTCGTTGGCGAGGTGTCGGGACCGCTCGGGTGCCCGGCTCACCTCTCGGAAGGCTCCACCATGCGCAGAACCGCAGGACTCGCCGCGCTCGCACTCGCCGCCGCCACCGCGGCGGCGCTGCCGCTGACCACCGCCTCGACGGCCCAGGGGGCCCCTGCCGCGGGCAGGGCGGACGCCGTCCAGGATGCCCTCGCCGCCCTCCAGCGCCACCCGGGCGCCGCGCGCAGCACCGACGGCCAGGCCTTCGTCGCCGGCACCACCCTCGTCGACCCCGACGGGAGCACGCACGTGCGGTTCGACCGCACCCTGGACGGCCTCCGGGTCGTCGGCGGCGACCTGGTCGTCCACCGCGACGCCCCCGGCGGCTGGGACGGCGTCAGCCAGACGCTGGCCACCCCGCTGGACGTCGGCACCGACGCCACGGTCGCGGAGGCCGTTGCCACCCGGACGGTCCTGACCCGTAACGCCCGGACGTCAGCCGTCCGCAGCGACGACCGGGCCGAGGCTCGCGAGCTCGTCGTGGACGCCACCGGGGCCGCGCCCCGCCTCGCGTGGGAGGTCGTCACCGGAGGTGCCCAGGCCGACGGCACCCCGTCCCGGCTCGCGACCTACGTCGACGCGAGGACCGGCACGGTCATCCGCAGCGAGCAGCAGGTCGTCAACGTCGACGGCCAGGGCCAGACGCTCTACAGCGGCACGGTCCCGTTGCAGGTCAGCGGATCGGGGACGTCGTACACGCTGAAGGACGCCACGCGTGGCGGCACCTACACGACCGACATGAAGAACGCCGAGGACTCGATCTTCTGCCAGATCTTCGGCACCGGCTGCTCGACGGGGACGACGTTCACCTCCACGTCGACGACCTTCGGCAACGGCCAGACCAGCAACCGGTCCAGCGCCGGTGCCGACGCGCAGTACGGCTTCAACGTCACGTGGGACTACTTCAAGGCGGTGCACGGGCGCAACGGCATCTGGAACGACGGCCGCGGCTCCTACAACCGGGTCCACTACGGCAACGGCTACGTCAACGCGTTCTGGGACGGCAGCAAGATGACGTACGGCGACGGTGACGGCGTCGACTTCGGTCCGCTCGTCTCCCTCGACGTGGCCGGCCACGAGATGACCCACGGCGTGACGGAGAACTCCGCGAACCTGACCTACTCCGGGGAGTCCGGCGGCCTCAACGAGGCGACCTCGGACATCTTCGGCACCCTCGTGGAGTTCCACGCGGCCAACGCCAACGACCCGGCCGACTACCTCATCGGCGAGGAGTTCGACCTGAAGGAGCACGCCGGGTTCCGCCGGATGGACCGCCCGTCCTCCGACGGCAGCTCGCTCGACTGCTGGAGCAGCACCGCCAAGGACGTCGACGTCCACTACTCCTCCGGCATCGGCAACCACTTCTTCTACCTGCTCGCCGAGGGCAGCGGCACCAAGACGATCGGCGGCGTGACCCACAGCTCCACGACCTGCAACGGGTCGTCGGTCACCGGCATCGGCCGCGACGCGGCCGCGCAGATCTGGTACCGCGCGCTGACGGTCTACATGACCTCCGGCACGAACTACGCCGGCGCGCGCACCGCGACGATGAACGCGGCGCGGGACCTGTACGGCGCCGGCTCGGCCCAGCAGGGCGCCGTGGCCGCCGCCTGGAGCGCCGTCTCGGTCGGCTGACGACGGTCGTCACTGGAAGGAACTGCGGCCGTACGACGCCCGGGCGCGACGCTCGGCTGTCGTACGGCCGCAGTTCCCCAGGTGCCCGTCGGTCCGGCGAGGGATCAGACGAGGCGAGCCAGGGCCGCCACGACCGCCGCCCCCACCACCACGACGAGGAACGGCATCCGGAGCAGCAGGGCCACCACCGCGAAGCCCAGCCCGAGGACGCGTGCGTCGACCCGCAGCTCCGGGCCCGAGGAGAACACCTGCACGGCGACCAGCGCCGCCAGGAGCGCCACCGGGATGAGGTCGGCGACACGCTCGACCGTGGGGTGCGCGAGCACCCGCTCCGGCAGCGACAGGCCCGCCAGCTTGAGCAGGTAGCACCCGACCCCGGCGAGCAGCACGGCGGTCCACATCAGTGGTGCCTCCCCGCCACGTCGTCGCGCCCCGGGATCTCGGTGGGGTCCTGCCGCTTGCCGAGCACCCCGACGAGCAGGGCCACGCCACCCGCGGCGAGGACCGGTACGCCGGCGGGGGTGACCGGCACCGCCGCGAGCGCGACGGCCGCGGCGAGCACGGCGACGAGCACGTTGCGCCGGTCGCGCAGCCGCGGCCACAGCAGGGCGAGGAACGCCGCGCCGACGGCGGCGTCCAGGCCGAAGGTGCGGGGGTCGCCGACCGCGTCGCCTGCGACCGCTCCGACGGCGGTGGCGAGGTTCCACAGGACGAAGACCGAGACGCCGGTGGTGAGGAAGCCGAGGCGGGTGCCCTCGGTCGTGTCGCGGGTGACCCCCATCGCCGTCGACTCGTCGATCAGCACGTGGGCGGCCGCGAACCGTCGCCAGCCGCGCCAGCGCAGCAGCGGCGCCATCCGCAGGCCGTAGAGGGTGTTGCGGGTGCCCAGCAGCAGGGCCGTGGCCGCTCCCGACACGGGTGCGCCGCCTGCGGCCACGACGCCGACGAGGGCGAACTGGCTGGCTCCGGTGAACATCAGCAGCGACAGCACGCACGTCTGGGCGATGCTCAGGCCCGAGGCGACCGACACGGCGCCGAACCCGAAGCCGTACGCCCCGGTCGCCACGCCGACGGCGAGGCTGTCGCGGACGATCGCCGAGCGCTCAGCGGGACTGAGGGCAGCATCGGACACGACCCGAGGCTAGGTCATCCGCCGGACCGGTCCGTCGGTCCGTCTCAGGTCCGCCGCTCGGGTCCGCTCGGTCAACTCCGTCGGCGTACGCGTGCGGCGCGCCCGTGGCGCTGGTGGAAGTCGTGGACCAGCACGAACGCCGCCGCGGCCCCGGCTACGGTGCCGGTGACGAGCCCCACGCGCAGGTTCATCGGGAGCTCCGGCACGGCACCGAACCAGAGGCCGATGCCGACGCACACGACGAGCGCCGAGACGATGAGCAGGTACCTGTGCAGAGCGGGAAGCGGACCTAGCATCTGGACCCCCGTGGTGGACCGGCGAGATGGCCGGTCACTCCATGGTGACGGGCGTCACACGAAAAACAAGTGCCGCAAGGGGTGATTTACCCCGATCGGGTCACGCTGCGGCGACGAGGTCAGGCGATGGCCGTGTGGAGACGCACCTGCTTGACCGTCGTCGCGCCGGTCCCGTCCAGGTCGAGCTCGCGGTGGGCGGTGTCGGGGGCCCAGCCCGCCTCCGTCAGGAACGTCCGCAGGGCGTCGTCACCGGCGTTGACCCAGGTGACGGCCCGCGTGAACCGGTCGGCGGCGAGGGTGTCGACCGCCGCCTGCAGCAGCCGCGAGCCGTGGCCCTTCGCGCGCTCCTCGGGGTCGAGGGTCACCTCGGCCAGCTCGCCGTCGGCGACCGGGTCGCAGTCGGGGTCGGCGGCCGGCGAGGTCAGGGCGAAGCCCACCACCCGGTTGCGCTCGAGGGCGACGAGCACCCGGTTGCGGGCGTCGGCGGGCCGGGCGAGCGCCTGGCGCCACTGGCCGGCCACCGCCTCGACGTCGGTCGGCAGGACCTCGGCCGGCAGCAGGCCGGCGTAGAGCTCCGGCCACGCGCGGACCTGCACCGCGGCGATCGCCGTCGCGTCGTCGGCCCAGGCGACGCGCACGGACACGTCGGCGCTCGGCGCCCCGCCGGCGGGGGAGTGGTCGTGCGACATCAGCGCAGGCTCATCGGTAGGTCTCGGGGAGCTTCTCGCCGATCTTGACCTGCGCCTTGGGCAGGCGCAGGAACTTCATCTGCAGCGAGCGCATCGCGGCGTAGAGGGTGGTGCCCTTGGTCGGCTCGCCGGGGAAGCGGCGGGCGAGCTCGCGACGCAGCCGGAAGCGGAGCATCACGATGTCGAAGACGATGACCAGCAAGGTGGTGAACAGGACCGTGTTGCCGAGCTGGACCATCGTCTGGTTGCCGGAGTAGCCCAGCACCATCGACACGATCAGCAGCGGGACCATCAGCTCGATGAAGGAGAAGCGCGAGTCCACGAAGTCGCGGATGAAGCGGCGCACGGGACCGCGGTCGCGGGCCGGCAGGTACTTCTCGTCGCCGGTCTTCATCGCCTCGCGCATCTTGCGGGACGTGTCGCCGCGAGCGGCCCGCTGGGCGGCGGCCTGCTCCTTGCGCGTGCGCGGGACCTTGGCGCGGGCCCGGGCGGCTGCCTCGGCCTCCTTGCGCGTCGGGGTGGGCCGGCCCTTGCCACCCACCTTCGGGTCGGTGGTGGGGGTCTCCGGCTCGGAGCTGGTACGACGGAACACGCGTGCTGCCTTCACATGGCGACGAAACGGATGGACGGGCGGATCTGGTGGTGGGGACCAGCCTATCGCCGCGACCCGCCGGGCACGGCGTCGCGGGATGCCCTACCTCCGCCTTGGGTTTGGTTCTAGGGTGAGGACGTCAGTCCAGTTGTCCCAGCCACCACCCCCGCATGCCCAAGAGAGGGTCTCCACCCCGATGAGTCTCATGAAGCGCATCAGCCTGATCTTCCGCTCCAAGGCCAACAAGGCCCTGGACAAGGCGGAGGACCCCCGAGAGACCCTCGACTACAGCTACCAGCGGCAGCTCGAGCTCCTCTCCAAGGTGCGCCGCGGTGTCGCCGACGTGGCGACCAGCCGCAAGCGCGTCGAGCTCCAGGTCAACCAGCTCGAGCAGCAGGCGGCGAAGCTGCAGGGACAGGCCGAGAAGGCGATCGGTGCCGGCCGGGAGGACCTCGCCCGCGAGGCCCTGACCCGCAAGTCCGGTCTCTCCTCGCAGATCACCGCCCTCAAGGAGCAGCAGGCGACGCTCCAGGGCGAGGAGGAGAAGCTCGTCCTCGCGCAGCAGCGGCTGCAGGCCAAGGTCGAGGCGTTCCGCACCCGCAAGGAGACCATCAAGGCCACCTACACCGCGGCCGAGGCACAGACGCGCATCGGCGAGGCGATGTCGGGCATCGGCGAGGAGATGGGCGACGTCGGCCTCGCCATCCAGCGTGCCGAGGACAAGACGGCCCAGATGCAGGCCCGCGGGCAGGCGATCGACGAGCTGATCGCGTCCGGCGCCCTCGACGACGCCTCTCAGCTCAACGCCGGCGACGACATCTCCCGCGAGCTCGACGCGCTCAGCTCCGGCTCCGACGTGGAGGCCGAGCTGGCCCGGCTCAAGGCCGCGAGCTCCCCGCAGGCCATCGAGTCCTCCGACACCGGCGGCGACATCCTGGCCGACGAGCCCGAGACCGTCCGCGCCGAGGGCGAGACCAACGAGGGCGGTCGGGCATGATCGTCCGCATCCTCGGCGAGGGTCAGTACGACCTCGACGACCATGCCCTCGACGCCCTCAACGGCCTCGACAACCAGATCGAGCAGGCCATCGACTCCGGCGACGAGGCGATGTTCCGCACGGCCCTGCACGGGCTGCTGTCCGCCGTGCGCGCGAGCGGATCGCACCACGAGCTCGACTCGCTCGACGAGTCCGACCTGATCCTGCCGCCGCCCGACGCGACGATCGACGAGGTCCGCGAGCTCCTGGGCGACGACGGCCTCATCCCTGGCTGAGGCGGGCCACACCTTCCCCATGGCCACCTCCCGTTTCATCAAGGACTCCGGTCTCACCGCCCGGATGACCCTCACCATGTTCCTGCTCGGGGCGATGTTCGTCGGCCTCGTCTCGCTGGTCATCGCGTACGTCAACAGTGCCGGCGGGGCCGTCGCGGTCGCAGCCATCGCGATCGGCATCGCCTTCTGGCAGTGGTGGAACTCCGACAAGGTGGCGATGCGTGCGATGCGCGCCCGCGAGGTGAGCCCGGAGGAGGCGCCCGAGCTGCACGGCATGATCGACCGGCTCTGCGCCCTAGCCGACATGCCCAAGCCGCGGGTCGGCGTCTCCGACCTGCCCGTGTCCAACGCGTTCGCGACCGGCCGCTCGCCCCAGCGGTCGGTGGTCTGCGTGACGACGGGGATCCTGCAGACCCTCGACGCCGAGGAGCTCGAGGCCGTCCTGGCCCACGAGCTGAGCCACGTCGCCCACCGCGACGTGCTGGTGATGACGATCGCCTCGTCGGCCGGCATCGCGGCCGGCCTGCTGATGCGCTTCACCCAGTTCGGTGGGATGGGGCGCTCCCGCAGCAACAACAACAGTGCCCTGCCCGTCGCCCTCGTGGTGCTCATCGTCAGCCTGCTCGTCTACGCCGTCAGCTTCGTGATGCTGCGGGTGCTCTCGCGCTACCGCGAGCTCTGCGCGGACCGGTCCGGCGCCTACCTGACGATGAAGCCGGCCGCGCTCGCCTCGGCCCTGCAGAAGATCAGCGGGGAGTCGGCCGCCGCCACCCCGACGAAGGACCTGCGCACCGCCAACGCCGCGAGCGCCCTGTGCATCGTCCCGGCCTTCGCCGGCGGCCTGAGCGGCCTGATGGCCACCCACCCGCCCCTCCAGCAGCGGCTCGAGCAGCTCGCCCGGATCCAGGCCGAGCTCGGCCGGCCGACCGGCTGAGGGGCGGCGATGGGTCTCTGGGAGGCGATGCGCGGGCGGACCCAGCCCAAGCGCAACAACCTCGACGCGCTGTTCCACGTGCCGAGCGCCGCGATCACGCTCCAGACCGCGCTGGGGTTCGAGCCCACCGGCACCGGGTCGGTCTGCTACCGCTCGGCGGCCGGGGCGGCGTTCGCCCAGACGCAGGCCGACGTGCTGGCCCTCGTCCGCGACGACGCCGAGGCCCCCGACGTCGAGGTCACCCAGGACGACTTCGGCTTCACCTGGCTCGTCGTGGCCGGCGCCCAGGACGACGTCGCCGGGTTGTGCACCGACCTCCACGCCGTGAACACCACGCTCGAGCTCAACGGCTTCGCCTCGGGGTTGCTGTGCTCGATGGTGCCGTTCGCCAACGCGTCGGGCCAGCGCTTCGGGCTCACCTACCTCTACAAGCAGGGCACGTTCTACCCGTTCGCACCCACGGGCGAGCAGACGCGCGACACGCTGCTGGAGCTGTCGGTGCGTGACCTGCTGGGCGCGGAGCTCCCGATGGAGCCCGACCTCCAGCGCTGGCTGGCGGTCTGGAAGGCTCCGGGGCTGTGAAGGACCCCGAGGCACGCGACCGCTCGATCGCGGCGTACGACGTCGTCGGAGGAGGGGCGCGCCGCGAGCTGGACTCCCTCGTGGAGCTGGCCGCCCAGGTGGCGGGCGTGCCCTTCGCCGCCGTCAACCTGCTGAGCTCGCACTCGCAGCACCAGGTCGCGACAGCCGGGTTCGAGGGCGCGGACTCGCCGGTCGACCACTCGATGTGCCGGCTCGTGGTGGAGAGCGGCAAGCCGATCATGCTTGAGGACGCCGGCAGTGACGTGCGCTTCGCGGAGAACCCGTGGACGACGGGCGAGATCGGCGACGTGAAGTACTACGGCTCCCACCCGCTCACGACGCCCGCCGGCGTCACCATCGGCACCCTCTGCGTCTTCGACGAGCGGTCCCACGTGGTGACCCCTCAGGCGGCCCGCGGCCTGGCCCAGCTCGCCGACCGCGTGGTGGACGTGCTCGAGCTCGAGCTCACCTCGCGCCGCCTCGGCGAGGCCAACGCCCGGCTCAGCACCTCCAACGAGCGCCTCGCGCACTTCGCCGGCCAGGTCAGCCACGACCTCAAGAACCCGCTGACCTCGATCTCGCTGTCGCTGGAGACGCTCGAGCTCGACATCGAGGACCCTGACCTGCTCGACACCCTGGCCCGGGCCCGCCGCGGCGTCGACCGGATGACCGACCTGATCAACAACCTGCTGGAGTTCGCCCAGCAGGGCGAGGCGCCGGGGGAGGAGGTCGTCGACCTCGCCGTGGAGATGCGGTCGGCGCTCGACGACCTCGCCGGTCGGATCCCCGGCGAGCAGGTGGACGTGGGGGACCTGCCGCTCGTGCGTGGCGACGCCGGCCAGCTGCGGTCGGTGCTGATGAACCTCGTCGACAACGCGGCGAAGTTCACCGTCCCGGGGGAGCAGCCCGACGTCGAGGTCGACTCCGTGCCGATCGACGGGCACCACCGCGTCGAGGTGCGCGACCGGGGCCGCGGGATCCCCGAGGACAAGCGCGAGCGGGTGTTCGCGCCGCTGGCCCGCCTCGACAAGACCGTGGAGGGTTCCGGCATCGGTCTGGCGACGTGTCGGCGGATCGTCGAGGCCCACGGCGGCCGGATGGGCGTCGACGACCGCGAGGGCGGCGGAGCAGTGTTCTGGTTCGAGCTGCCGCGCGCGGACGCCTGAACGGCTCGCCGGCTCGGCCGGGCGCTCAGGGGAGCCTGGCCTGCTTCATCTGCCGCGAGGCGTAGACGTTGCCGACCACCGTGCCGTCGAGCCACGTGGTGAGCCGCTGGGCCTCGGCCTCCAGCGCGGCGAGCCCGTCGGGTCCCACGTCCTCGAGCAGGGACAGCCGCACCACGCCCTCCTCGTCCTGCACCCAGCAGCCAACGATGCGACCGTCCCACCAGGCCGTGGTCCCGGCGTTGCCGTTGGTGTCGAAGAGGTAGGGGACGTGCTCGGGGGCGAGGTAGAAGCCGCGCGCCCTCCAGCCCATCACGGTCGGGTCGAGGGTCGGCAGCAGGGCCGCCCACGGCTCGACCGGCCCGGTGTCCTCGTCGGAGGGGTGGACCCAGCCGGTCGTCCCGTCGTCGAGATCGACCTCGACGGCGCCGACGTCGGCGAGCGCGCGGGTGACGGCGGTCTTCGTCGACCCCAGCCACCACTGGATGTCGGCGGCCGTCCCGGGTCCGAAGGTGAGCAGCCACTGGTGCACCAACGCCGCGTAGCCGGCGTCCTCCGCGAGCGGCTCGGCCACCTCGCCGAGCCAGTCCTCGGCGGTCGTCCAGGTCGGCGCGTTGCGCCGCCAGTGCCCGGCGTTGCGCCCCCGGACCACCTTTCCCTCGAGGCCGAGGTGGGTGAGCACCCACGGCGCGACCGGGACGGGGCGGTCCCACGGCTTGTCGGTGGTGCCGCCAACGGTCCCGGCCAGCTCGGGGACCTCGGCGCGCAGCTCGGCGGTGGTGGCCGGTCCCGCGGCCAGGCGCGCGAGCGTCGCGTCGCGGGCGGCGTCGAGCCAGGCCTCCCCGTCGGCGGCGATCCCGGCGCCCGCGATCGCCTTGGCGACGCGCTTGCGCTCCGAGGTCGCGACCCGGGCCGAAGCGCTGCCCCAGGCCGCGGGCAGCAGGTCGCGGGGGAAGACGAACAGGGTCCGTCGCATCGCGAGCTGCTTCACCACCGAGCGGGCGTCGTACAGCTCCGCGTCGACGTCCTCGGGCTTCAGGCCCTCGGCGCGGGCGGCGACCGCGAGGTGGACGGTGGCCGCCTCGGTCGCGTGCAGGACCGTCATCGCACGGGTCACCGCGGCGACGTCGGCCAGCCGGTGCCCGGGTGCCAGCGCGTGGCGTACGGCGATCCGGGCGCGCCGCTCGGAGTCGGTGACCCGTCGTCGTGCCATCGTCGTCCCCCGGCCGGTCGTCAGTCGCGGTGCGACTTGCCGGGCAGGTCGAGCATCCGCTGGAGCGCCACCAGCGCGTCGGACTCCGTGTCGGGGTCGACGGTGACCCGGTTGACGACCGTGCCGGCGACGAGGCTCTCGAGCGCCCACACGAAATGCGGGAGGTCGATGCGGTTCATCGTCGAGCAGTAGCAGACGTTGCGGTCGAGGAAGACGATCGTCTTGTCGGGGTGGGCGTCCGCGAGGCGCTTGACCAGGTTCAGCTCGGTGCCGATGGCCCACACCGTGCCGGGCTCGGCGGCCTCGATGGTCTTGATGATGAACTCGGTGGAGCCGACCAGGTCGGCCTTGAGCACCACCTCGTGCTTGCACTCGGGGTGGACCAGCACGTTGATGCCGGGGTGCTGGGCGCGCAGCTCGTCGACCACGTCCTCGGAGAAGCGGCCGTGCACGGAGCAGTGGCCCTTCCACAGGATCATCCGCGCCCGCTGCAGCTCCTCGGCCGTCAGGCCGCCGCCGGGCTGCAGCGGGTCCCACACGACGCACTCGTCGAGGCCGATGCCCATCTGGAGCACCGCGGTGTTGCGGCCGAGGTGCTGGTCGGGGAGGAAGAGCACCTTGGCGCCGTCCTCGAGGTGGGCCTTCTGCTGGAACGCCCAGTCGAGAGCGACGTCCGCGTTGGACGAGGTGCAGACGACGCCCCCGTTGCGCCCGCAGAACGCCTTGATGTCGGCGCTGGAGTTCATGTAGGTCACCGGCACCACGGCGTCCTGGACGCCCGCGTCGGCCATCGCGTCCCACGCGTCCTCGACCTGGCGCAGCCGGGCCATGTCGGCCATCGAGCAGCCGGCGGCCAGGTCGGGGAGGACCACCTGCTGGTCGGGCGAGGTGAGGATGTCGGCGGACTCCGCCATGAAGTGGACGCCGCAGAAGACGATGAACTCGGCGTCGGGTCGGGCCGCCGCGTCGCGGGCCAGCTTGAAGGAGTCGCCGGTGACGTCGGCGAACTGGATGACCTCGTCGCGCTGGTAGTGGTGTCCCAGCACGAAGACCCGCTCGCCCAGCGCCTCCTTGGCGGCACGCGCCCTCTCCACCAGGTCGGGGTCGGACGCCGCAGGCAGGTCACCGGGGCACTCCACGCCACGCTCGGCGTCGAGGTCGCGGCCCTTGCCGAGAGGGAGGAGCGGCAGGTCGACGAGGCTCATGCAGGCGATCCTATGGCGGGTCCCGGGGCGCCCAGCAGCCGCTCACCGCACGCGGACGACCCGACGGGGTGGGCGCACCGGCCCCTCGGGGGTGCCATGCTCTGCCCATGCCACGACGCGGTGAGGTGCTGGCCCTGGTGCAGGCCGGGGGCCAGGGGTCCCGGATGGACGTGCTGACGCGGGAGCGCGCCAAGCCCGCGCTGCCCTACGGCGGGGTGCACCGGCTGATCGACTTCGCCCTGTCGGGGCTCGTGCACGCCGACCTGGCCGACGTGTGGGTGTCGCTCGAGTACCAGGTGACGTCGATCGACGACTACCTCTCCGGTGGTCGCCCGTGGAGCCTGGACCGCAACCGCGGGGGCTTCCGTCGCATCGTCCCCCAGACGGGCACCGGCCCGGCGACGGAGAGCGGCTTCGCCCACGGCAACGGCGACCTGCTGCTGCGGATGTCGGCCGACATCGAGTCGTTCGGGGCGCGCACGCTCGCGGTGTGCAGCGCCGACCACGTCTTCAACATGGACCTCGCCCCCGTGATCGAGGAGCACGTGGCTGCCGGTCGCGTGGCCACGGTGCTGACCAGCGAGGTCACCAAGAAGGACGCCTCGGACAACGTCGTGGTCCTCGCCGGTCGCGACGGCACGATCACCGGCGTCGAGAACAAGCCCTCCCGGCCGTCGGCCGGCACCGTGGCGACCGAGGTGTTCCTCTACGACACCGAGGCGCTTCTCGGTGCCCTCCGCGACCTCCGTCGCGAGCTCTCGGCGGAGGCGGACGACGACGACAGCGGCATCGGCGACTTCGGCGAGCACCTCCTGCCGCGCCTGGTGGACACCGGCAAGGCTGTCGCGGTCCCGCTGACCGGCTACTGGCGCGACGTCGGGCAGCCGGGGCTCTACCTCCAGTCCCACCGCGACCTGCTCGCCGGCCGTGTCGACGTCTTCGACCACCCCGGCCGGCCGGTCATCTCGCACTGGCCCGACCGGCCCGCCGCCCGCGTGCGGGCGACGGGGGAGTGCCGCGACTCGCTGATGTCGCCCGGCGCGGACGTCGCCGGGCTCGTCGTCGGCAGCGTGCTGGGACCGGGCGTCGTCGTGGAGAAGGGCGCGGAGGTGCACGACAGCGTGGTGATGGAGGACTGCGTCATCCGGGCGGGGTCAGTGGTGCGCACGGCCGTCGTCGACGAGCGGTCGGAGGTGCTCGCGAAGGCCCGGGTGGGCGCGGAGCCGTCGCGGCGCGTGGCCCACGACGACGACCTCGTGCTGGTCGGTCGCGACTCCCGCGTCTCGGGCGTCGTCGCGGCCGGCGCGCGCCTGGAGCCGGGCTCGGCGACCTGACGCCCCAGGCTCGCGCTACAGCAGCGAGCCGTGGTGGAGGTACGGCGTCGGGGGCTTCATCCGGCGCAGGCACAGGTAGCCGTTGGTGTAGATCGCCATCCGCGCCGCGAGCCCCACGTCGAGCGCCCAGGCGTTCGCGGAGGTGATGTGGTGCACCGACACCTGCGCGCCCGGCGACGACGACGCCAGCGCCTCCCACATCAGCCCCGACGCCGTACGCCGGTTGGTGGCGGCCACGAGCACCGGTGAGCCGTCGTCGTCGACGTAGGCGTAGCCGGACCCGGTCGAGTGGTCGGTGACGACCAGCCTGAACTGCGCGAGCAGCAGGTCGTGGTCGCCGAGGTGGGCCGCGCCGCGCGTGCGCCGGTCGACGGAGTTCATCAGGTCCGCGTCACCGGCCGTCCCCTCGCGGACGCGGTCGACCACCGGGATCGCCCTGCGGTCGACCACTCCCGTGAGCATCATCTGCGGGTGCAGGTCGAAGCCGGCGAGCCGGTAGCGACGTACGGCACCCGGGTCGGCGCTCGCGGCGAACATGCCCCGCAGGCACCCCCGGCCGTGGTGCAGGGCCGCCGCCATCAGCTCGGTGCCGATGCCGCGGCCCTGGTGCTCCGGCCGGACGGCGAACGACGCCAGGATCCACATCAGCTCGCGGACCCGGGACACGGCCCCGCCGACGACCTCGCCGTCGACCTCGGCGACCCAGCAGCCGCCCGGGTCGGTGACCAGCGCCCGGCCGGTCCGACGGATCCAGTGCGCGTTGCGGGTAGCGGGACGGCGTACGGGATCGGGCCAGGCGCGCTGGTGGGTGCGGGTGTCGACCTCGTGGTAGGAGGTCGCGGTGATCTCGGCGAACGCCTCGAGGTCCTCCACGCGCATCGGCCGGACGACCGGCGCGGTCACGACACGTGTGCGGCGTAGCGCCGGAGCAGGTCGTCCCAGTGGGTGTACTTCGCGCGGACGTCCTCGCTGCCGTCGGCCCAGCCGCCGTGCTCGAGGTGCACCAGCGTGCCGCCGCCGTCCGCGTCGGTGAACCTCACGTCCAGGCGGGTCGGCTCCTCCTCGGCGTGGCCGAGCCAGAACTCCTGCGTGTAGTGGCCGATCGGGTCCCACTTCGTGACTCGGCCCCAGACGTACTGCTCGTCGCCGTGCACCGAGGCGACCGGGCCGTTCGGGTCGATGGCGATGCCGTTGAAGGTCGGCGGGTCGGGGCTGAGCATCGGGTCCCACCACTCGCCCATCTGCGCGGTGAAGCCGACGAAGGCCTCGGTCGGGGTCACCGGGACCGTGATCTCGGCGGTGATGGGCTCGATACTCATGCGCCCAGCATGCCTGACGCACCCGCTGCAAGGATGCTGCCATGCGCGTGCTGATCGCCCCGGACAAGTTCGCCGGCACCCTGACCGCGGTGCAGGCCGCGGAGGCGGTGGCGAGCGGGTGGCGACGGCACGCACCGGACGACGTGCTCGACCTCGCGCCGATGGCCGACGGCGGCCCCGGCTTCGTCGACGTCCTGCACGCGGCGCTCGGAGGCTCGCTCGACGCCGTGACGGTCAGCGGGCCGCACGGCGATCCCGTTCCCGCCGTGGTGCTGCGGGTGGGCACGACGGCGTACGTCGAGAGCGCCCAGGCCGCCGGCCTGCACCTGGTCTCCGGTCCCGTCGAGACCGCCTCGAGCGCGGGCGTGGGCGAGCTCGTCCTGGCCGCGGTGGCCGGCGGCGCGACGACCGTTGTCGTCGGGCTGGGCGGGACCGGCACCAACGACGGGGGCGCGGGCGTCCTGGCTGCGCTCGGGGCGCAGGGCGACGGCGTGCTCGACGGCGGCGCCGCGCCGCTGGCGTCCGTCACCGACGTCGACCTCTCGGCGGCCCGCGAGCGGCTGGAGGGCGTCACGCTCGTCGCGGCGAGCGACGTGGACAACCCCCTGACGGGGCTCTTCGGGGCCACGAAGACCTTCGGCCCCCAGAAGGGCGTCGCAGAGGACCGGATCGCCGAGGTCGACGGGTGGCTGGAGGCCTTCGCCGCCGCCACCGACCGGCGTACGTCCCTGGAGAAGGGGGCCGGGGCCGCCGGCGGGATCGGCTACGCCCTCCTCGTCCTCGGCGCCCGGCGGGAGCCGGGCATCGGACTGGTCGCGTCAGCGGTCTCGCTCGCCGACCGGGCCCGCGCAGCCGACCTGGTCGTGACGGGCGAGGGCGCCTTCGACTTCTCGAGCCGCGCCGGCAAGGTGCCCTACGGCGTCGCCGCCGTCGCCTCCGAGGCCCTCCGCCCCTGCATCGCCCTCGCCGGGCAGGTGCTCGTCGGATCGCGCGAGATGCGCGCCCTCGGAATCGAGTCGGCGTACTCCCTCGTCGACCTCGTGGGGGAGGAGCGCGCCTTCGCCGCCCCCGCCGACGCGCTCGCCGACCTCGCCGCCCGCGTCGCGCGCACCTGGTCGCGCTGAGGGTCTGGCCCCTTCCCGGCCCCCGTCCCTTCAGGGTGGCGGCTAGCGACATCGATCGACCTGCGGCAGCTGTCGTACGCCGCCATTGTGGCGGCACCGCCCGTCGAGAGTGGCGGCTAGAGACATCGATCGGCCTGCGGCAGCTGTCGTACGCCGCCAGGGTCGCGGCGACTTGCGACCGGTCCTCTACGCGTCCACAAGTCACTCGCAGCACGCGTCGTCCACAGCGAGAAGGTAGTCGCTCGGCGACGGACGATCGATCCGCTCCACGCTCCACCGATGACCTCCGGTGCACACAACCATCCTTTCCCCGGCACGCGGCCGAAGGCAGTCCGCGGCCAACCGCGGCTCACGGCGTACGTCAGGGAGACGCGCGGTGCGCACCGGCTGGCCGAGCTGGACGACGGTGTCGGCGCGTTGCATGCCTGGCAGCTGCTGATGTCCGACCACAACTGCTTCACAGCGCTGACGTCCGCCCGCGTGCGGGGCTGGTGGCTACCGCCGATCCCCGTTGGCGTACCGGTCTTCATGGCCATGGGCCTCGACGACCCGCGTCCTATGCGGTCCGGTGTCCTCACGAGCCGTCACACGAGGATGATCGGCTTTGAGGAGATCAACGACCTCCGTTGCGCCGACGTCGCAGAGACCCTGCTGGCCTGTGGGCGCTGGCTCAGCCTGCTCGACATGGTGGTGCTGGTCGACTGCGTGCTGCACCTCGAACTCGCCACGAGGGACGAGATCGAGGAGGTGATCCGCCCGCGACGACCTGGCGCGCGCGGGTTGCGGGAGGCGCTGGCGATGGCCGACGAAAGATCCGAGTCCGTCTTCGAGACCCTCCTCAGGCTGCTCCATGTCTGGTGCGAGGTCGAGGTCATGCCGCAGCGCGAGGTCGTCGACGTCGACGGCGTCCTGGTCGCGCGCGTCGACCTCTGGCTGGTCGGCACCGACTCCGTGCACGAGTACGACGGCGACGAGCACGAGAAGGTGCCGCGGAGGGTCAAGGACCGCCGCCGCGACCGCAAGCTGGACAGAGCAGGGTTGGTCCGCCGCGGATTCACGTCGGGAGACCTGCTGCACCGCCCGGTCACGATCCTCGAAGACGCCGATCGTGCGATCGGCCGGCCACACGACCCGTCGCGCATCCG
The DNA here is from genome assembly GCF_057656315.1 of Nocardioides sp. Soil_C_8. Classification (NCBI taxonomy): domain Bacteria; kingdom Bacillati; phylum Actinomycetota; class Actinomycetes; order Propionibacteriales; family Nocardioidaceae; genus Nocardioides; species Nocardioides sp. Soil_C_8. The sequence continues at coordinate 383,007 of NZ_JBDGKQ010000004.1, read as the reverse complement.
CATCTGGACCAGTCATCTTCGCGACTCGCTGTTCACTCCCGCGGGTCAGGCAGCCTTCCTCCGCCGGGTAGGCGGCGGCGTCGGTGGCGGCTAGCGACATCGAACTGGGTGCGCTGAATGTCGTCCGCCACCACCCTCGGTCCGCCCGAACCCCGCGAGACCGGGGAATAACCCGCGGTGTGCGACCATTGAGGCAAGCAGTACCCGAGACTCCTGGAGTGATGAGATGACCGAGCAGGTCGAGACCACTGAGCGCCGCACCGACCAGATCAACCTCTCCGCTGTCGCCGCCGGCAAGGTGAAGAGCCTCCTCGAGCAGGAGGGTCGTGACGACCTCGCCCTGCGGATCTCCGTGCAGCCGGGTGGCTGCTCGGGCCTCCGCTACCAGCTCTTCTTCGACGAGCGCACCCTCGACGGCGACGTGACCACCGACTTCGACGGCGTGACCGTGGTCGTCGACCGGATGAGCGTCCCCTACCTCAACGGTGCCGAGATCGACTTCGTCGACACCATCGAGAAGCAGGGGTTCACGATCGACAACCCCAACGCCACCGGCTCCTGCGCGTGCGGCGACTCGTTCCACTGATCTGACACAGACGAAGGGCCCCAGCCGACCGGCTGGGGCCCTTCGTCGTGCCTGAGGCTGCTTCTCGGCCCTCCGGGTCAGTCCAGGTGCAGGTGGAGCGCGTTGGCGATGCGGGCGGCGGCGTCGGAGACCCGGATCTCCCGCTTGCCGACCTCGGGCGGGTAGTCGTCGAAGCGCAGGCTGGGCGCGGGGGCCACGGCGGCCCGGGCGGCGCGCTCGAGCCGGCTCTGCAGGCCGAGGTTGCGGCTGGTCTCCCGGCCGTCGGCAGCCATCTCGGCAGGGGTGCCCAGCTCGTCGCTGAAGAGGGGTGAGGGGCGGCGGGACGTCGTCATGGAGTCGACGCTATTGGCTACTGATGCGTATCCCGAGCAGTACCGCGGGGTAGTGTCTCGCCGCGTGTCCCTCCTCGTAGCCGGATCCATCGCGACCGACCACCTGATGTCGTTCCCGGGCAGGTTCGCCGACAGCCTGGTGGTGGACCAGCTCGACAAGCTCTCGGTGTCCTTCCTCGTCGAGGACCTGGAGGTACGCCGCGGCGGCTGCGCCGCCAACATCTGCTTCGGCCTGGGCAACCTGGGCCTGCGCCCCGTGCTCGTCGGGGCGGTCGGCGAGGACTTCGCCGAGTACCGCTCGTGGCTCGAGCGCCACAACGTCGACTGCGACTCGGTGCACGTCTCCGAGACCCGTCACACCGCGCGCTTCGTGTGCACCAACGACAGCGCGCACGCGCAGATCGCCAGCTTCTACGCCGGCGCGATGAGCGAGTCCCGCGAGATCGAGCTCAAGCCGATCGTCGACCGGGTCGGCGCCCCCGACTACGTGATCATCGGCCCGGACGACCCGGAGGGGATGCTCCGCCACACCGAGGAGTGCCGCCAGCGCGGCTACCGGTTCCTGGCCGACCCCTCCCAGCAGCTGGCGTTCGGCGACGGCGACCTGATCCGGCCGCTCATCGACGGCGCGGACATCCTGTTCTCCAACGAGTACGAGGCCAGCCTCATCACCCAGAAGACCGGGTGGAGCCGCGACGAGGTCCTCTCGCGCGTCGGCACCTGGGTGGTCACCCTGGGCGCGGACGGCGTCCGCATCGACCGCAGGGGCGAGGAGTCCGTCGTCGTCGCGGCTGTCCCGGAGATCGAGAAGGTCGAGCCGACCGGGGTGGGCGACGCCTTCCGCGCCGGCTTCCTCGCCGCCCTCACCTGGGACCTCGACCACGAGCGGGCCGCCCAGCTCGGCTGCCTGCTCGCCGTCCACGTGGTGGAGAAGGTCGGCACCCAGGAGTACGAGATCTCCCGCGCCGCCTTCCTCGAGCGCTGCGCGGCGACCTACGGCGACGCGGCCGCCGCCGACTTCGAGCCGCACCTGCGCACCATCCGGCCGTGACCGGCGAGCGTCAGGTGAGCCGTCGTACGACGTAGCGCGGCGCGCCGTCGTCCGCGGCGTCGGTCCTGACGAGCTCCTGGCCCTTCATCCGGCACCACGCCGGTACGTCGACCGCTGCCGCGGGGTCGTGGGCGACCACGGCGAGCAGCTCGCCTACCTCCACGTCGCCGAGGTGCCGGGCCAGCTCGATGACCGGCATCGGGCACGGCACCTCACGGCAGTCGAGCTCGAGCACGACGTCGGGGCGTCCAGCGGGAGGCGTCACAGGCCCACCCGCGAACGGATCTCGGCGACCACGCCGGGCAGGGCGTCGCAGAAGGCGTCGACGTCGGCGCGCGTCGCGTCGCGCTGCACCGAGAACCGGACGTTGCCGTGGGTCAGCACGCCCATCGCCTCGAGCACGTGGCTCGGGGTCAGGGTCGAGGCGGTGCACGCCGACCCGCTGGCGATGAAGAAGCCGCGCCGGTCCAGCTCGGTCACCAGCGCCTCGCCGTCGACGTAGAGGCACGAGAACGTCACCAGGTGCGGCAGCCGGTGGTCGGGGTCGCCGACGACCTCGACGTCGGGCACCTCCGCCGCCACCCGCTGCCGTACGACGTCCACGAGCTCGTGCTGGCGCGCGTTGACCTCGTCGCGCTCGGCCACCACCGCCTGCAGCGAGGCCGCCGCCGCGAGGACCGCGGGGACGTTCTCGAAGCCGGTCGAGCGCTCGTCGACGCGGTCGTCGCCGGGGAACGGGTTGCGCCACCGGGCCCGCTTGCGGACGAGCAGGATCCCGACGCCCGCGGGACCACCCCACTTGTGGGCGGAGCCGGCGGCTGCGGCCCAGCCGTCGGGCAGCGGCAGCCGGCCCATGGAGGCGCACGCGTCGGTGAAGAGCGGGACGTCGTCGGGCAGGTCGATCCCGCCCACCGGCTGGAGGGTGCCCACCTCGTGGTTGGCGGTCTGCAGGGCGACGACGCCGACGTCGGGGGAGCGGGCGCCCCCGACGAGCCCGTCGAGGTCGACGCGGCCCGACCGGTCGACCGGCACCTCCGGGCCGCCATCGGCTCCCCACGCCACCGCGTGCCGCACGGCTGAGTGCTCGACGGGGGAGTGCACGACCTGGGTGCCGCGCCGCGAGCCCCGCAGCAGCCCCAGCAGCCCGAGGTGGACGGCGTGGGTGCCGCTGGGGGTGAAGGTGACCTCGTCGGGCCGCACGCCCAGCGCGCCGGCCGTGGCCTCCCGCGCGTTGTCGAGCAGCAGCCGCGCCTCCCGGCCTGCGCGGTGCAGCCGGCGCGGGTCGGCGTACCCCCTGTCGAGGGCGGCGAGGAGCACCTCGCGCGCGGCCGGGTGCAGCGGCGCCGAGGACGCGCTGTCGAGGTCCGCGGACCGGGCCGGAGAGGCAGTCACAAGGGCAACTTATGCCACACCGAGGGCCGCCGACGCGGGCGGACGGACCCTGACCTGCGCAGATCGGGCGACACCCGACCCTGCCCCGCACGGCGCGGTCAGATGGGGATACCCTCTCTGTGTCGAGAAGGACCGAGAGAGAGGCTCGTCAGTGGGTCTGCAAGTCCCCAACCTTTCAGGCGCGCCCCTGAGGCGCACCCTGAAGGTCGCGCTGCTGGGCGTGACGATGCTGGTGCTGGCCGGATGTTCCGAGGCCGACACGCACCAGATCCGCAACCTCGCGATGCCCGATCGGGCCAGCGCCGAAGGTCCCTACACCTACGAGCTCTGGAAGTGGGCCTGGGTCGCCGCCATGGTGACCGGCGTCATCGTCTGGGGCCTGATCTTCTACGCCGTGGTGAAGTTCCGTCGCCGCAGCGACGACGAGGTGCCGCGGCAGACGCGCTACAACCTGCCGCTCGAGGTGTTCTACACGATCGCCCCGGTCCTGATGTGCGTCGTGTTCTTCTTCCACACCGTGCGGGTGCAGGACGAGGTGCTCAACCTCGACCCCGAGCCCGACATGACCGTCGAGGTGCTCGGCCAGCAGTGGTCGTGGACCTTCAACCACGGTGTGGGCGAGCAGGACCCGTCCGCGGCGGGTGAGGGCGACGACTTCGCCTACGACTCCTACGTCTACACGTCCGGCACCGGCGCGCAGATCCCGACGCTCGTCCTGCCGGTCGACCAGACCATCCAGTTCAACCTCCACTCGCCCGACGTGATCCACGACTTCGGCGTGCCCTCCTTCCTCGTGAAGATGGACGTCATCCCGGGCCGGGTCAACCGGCTCCAGGTCACCCCGACCGTCGAGGGCACCTACGCCGGCAAGTGCTACGAGCTCTGCGGTGTCTCCCACTCGCGGATGCTCTTCAACGTCGAGGTCGTCAGCCAGGAGGAGTACGACGCCTACCTCGGCGAGCTGGCAGACGCCGGCAACACCGCCGAGCTGCCCGTGCTCGGTGGCGACTACGTCCGCGAGCAAGCGGGTCTCGACGACGACTCGGAAGGACACAGCGAGTGAGCGCTGCAACCACAGCCACCCCGCACGCAGCGGCACCTCCGCCGGAGCGCAAGAAGCAGCTCGGCGAGCAGGCGGTTCGGATCCTGACCACGACCGACCACAAGCTGATCGGCAAGATGTACCTGATCACCTCGTTCGGGTGGTTCCTGGTCGCCGGCCTGATGGCCATGCTGATCCGCTCCGAGCTGGCCTTCCCCGGCCAGCAGATCGTCAACGACCAGCTCTACAACCAGCTGTTCACGATGCACGGCACGATCATGCTGCTGCTGTTCGCGACGCCGCTGTTCTTCGGCTTCGCCAACGTGATCATGCCGCTGCAGATCGGCGCTCCCGACGTGGCGTTCCCGCGCCTCAACATGTTCAGCTACTGGCTGTTCCTGTTCGGCGGCCTGATCGCCGCGTCCGGCTTCCTGACGCCCTCGGGTGCGGCCGACTTCGGCTGGTTCGCCTACACGCCGCTCTCCGACGCCGTCCGCAGCCCGGGCGTGGGTGGCGACCTCTGGATCATGGGCCTCTGGATGGCCGGTCTCGGCTCGATCCTCGGTGGCGTCAACTTCATCACCACCATCATCTGCATGCGCGCACCCGGCATGACGATGTTCCGGATGCCGATCTTCGTGTGGAACACGCTGATCACCAGCATGCTCGTGATCATGGTGTTCCCGATCCTCGCGGGTGCCCTGCTCTCGCTGGAGGCCGACCGGATCCTCGGGGCGCACGTGTTCGACCCGTCGCACGGCGGACCGATCCTGTGGCAGCACCTGTTCTGGTTCTTCGGCCACCCGGAGGTCTACATCATCGCGCTGCCGTTCTTCGGCATCGTGTCGGAGGTCCTGCCGGTCTTCAGCCGCAAGCCGATCTTCGGCTACGTCGGCCTGGTCGCCGCGACCCTCGGCATCGCGATGCTGTCGGTCGCCGTGTGGGCGCACCACATGTTCGTCACCGGCGCGGTGGACCTGCCGTTCTTCTCCGGCATGACCTTCCTCATCGCCGTGCCGACAGGCGTGAAGTTCTTCAACTGGATCGGAACGATGTGGGGCGGATCGGTGTCGTTCGACACCCCGATGCTGTGGTCGATCGGCTTCCTCGTGACGTTCCTCTTCGGCGGCCTCACCGGTGTCATCCTGGCCAGCCCGCCGCTGGACTTCCACGTGTCCGACTCCTACTTCGTGGTGGCGCACTTCCACTACGTCGTCTTCGGCACCGTGGTGTTCGCGATGTTCGCCGGGTTCTACTTCTGGTGGCCCAAGATGACCGGCCGGATGCTCGACGAGCGCCTGGGCAAGGTGCACTTCTGGATCCTGTTCGTCGGCTTCCACACCACGTTCCTCGTCCAGCACTGGCTGGGTGTCGAGGGCATGCCGCGTCGCTACGCCGACTACCTGCCCGAGGACGGCTTCACCACGCTCAACCAGATCTCGACGGTGGGCTCGTTCCTCCTGGCCGCCTCGACGCTGCCGTTCCTGCTCAACGTCTACCTCTCGGCCAAGGCGCCGAAGGTGCTCGTGGACGACCCGTGGGGCTGGGGCCGCTCGCTCGAGTGGGCGACCAGCTGCCCGCCGCCGCGCCACAACTTCCACACGCTGCCGCGCATCCGCTCCGAGTCGCCTGCCTTCGACCTGCACCACCCGGAGGTGGCGCTGCTCGAGCTGTCCGACAACCCGGCTGAGAGCAACGGCGACGTGGCCGACGCGCCCGAGGTCCACGGCCGCGAGGAGATGCTGCGCGACCGTGCCGACACGAGCACGCCGACCGAGGAGGAGAATCGATGAAGGCCGAGGCATGGATCTTCGGGATCACCACCGTCTTCGTGGCAGTGGTGGCCCCCGGCTACTGGTTCCTCTCCGGGGACTGGACCGGCACCTCCGCGCTGGTGATGACCGCGCTCCTCACCGCGATGATCACCCTCTACCTCGGGTTCCACGCCTCGCGGATGGACCCGCGGCCGGAGGACCGCAAGGAGGGCGAGATCGCCGACGGCGCCGGCGAGCTGGGCTTCTTCCCGCCCTACTCCTGGTGGCCACTGTGGTGCGCCCTCGCCCTCGGCGTGATGGTCTACGGCGTCGCGATGTCGGCCTGGTGGCTGGTCATCATCGGCTTCACCGCCGGTGCGGTCGTCACCTGTGGGTTCGTCTTCGAGTACTACCGGGGTGAGCACGCCCACTGAGCCGCGCCCCTGCATGGGAATTCAGGAAGAACCCGTCCGCGACGTACGCTGGACGGGTTCTTCCGTTCCACCGCCCGTCCGGGCGGGCTCTCCAGGGGGTCACGTCGCATGCGCACACGCGCGCCCAGGTCCACGCGTCCCGCACGCCGTCGTACGACGGCCGCGGCGGCGCTGCTGATGCTCTCTGCCGGCCTCGCTGCGTGCAGCAGCGGCGGCGCGCCGGCCGGTGACACCACCCAGGACGCTCCCGACGGTGGTCCGGACGCCTCGCAGGCCGCCCAGGTCGACCCGGTCCGCCTGACCACGAGCTTCAAGGACCCGGCGTCCGTGCCGATCGACTCCCCGGTGACCGTGTCGGCCGACGGGGGTGAGCTGTCCGACGTACGCGTGACGTCCGCCGCCGGCCCCGTCGAGGGCCGCGTCGAGGGTGGCACGTGGACCTCGGTGTCGCGGCTCGAGCCCGGCACCGACTACCGGATCACCGCCGCAGCCACCCGGTCCGACGGCGAGGCCGTCGAGCGCACGCGTGCCTTCCACACCGTCGACCTGACCCTCGACGAGCAGACCTACCCCTCGATCGCGCCCCTCGAGGGGGAGACGGTGGGCGTCGGCATGCCCGTGGTGGTGACCTTCGACCTCCCGGTCGCCGACCGGGCGCTCTTCGAGAAGCACATGACCGTCACCAGCACGCCCGCCCAGAAGGGCTCGTGGTACTGGCTGAGCGACCGCGAGGCGCACTTCCGCCCCGCGCACTACTGGAAGGCCGGGAGCGACGTCTCGGTCGACCTCGACCTCAACAGCCTGCCCGCGGGCAACGGCATCTACGGCCAGGAGGACCGCCAGCTGTCCTTCCACGTCGGGGACGCCCACGTCTACAAGGTCAACGCCCAGACGCACCAGATGCAGGTCTTCAGCAACGGCCAGCTGCTCCGCACGCTGCCGATCACCACCGGGAAGCCGGGCTTCACCACCCGCTCCGGCGTCAAGGTGATCATGGAGAAGTTCGAGGAGCGGCGGATGAACTCCGAGACGGTCGGCATCAACCGCAACAGCCCCGAGGCCTACGACATCGACGACGTGCAGTGGGCCATGCGGGTCACCTACTCCGGCGAGTTCATCCACGCAGCGCCGTGGTCGGTGGGCTCGCAGGGCCACGCCAACGTCTCCCACGGCTGCACGGGCATGTCGACTGCCGACGCCGGCTGGCTCTACGCGATGAGCCGGCGAGGCGACGTCGTGGAGTACACCGGCACCGACCGGCCGATGACCCTCGAGAACGGCTACGGCGACTGGAACCTCCCCCCGGCCGCGTGGAAGCAGGGCTCCGCGCTCAGCTGACGCGTCCTCGTCCTCCTACGACAGCGGAAATGGGCGGTGCAAGCCGTTTCCGGGTACGTAGGGTCCTGGGTCGGTCCGCATCCCGGCGGGCCCTCCCAGAGAAGGAAGGACGATGGAGAACCTGACCCCGACGCTCATCAGCTGGGCGTCGATCCTCGAGGACAACACGCGCGCGCAGGCGGAGCAGACGGCCACGATGCCGTTCATCCACCCGCACGTCGCGCTGATGCCCGACGCACACCTCGGCCTGGGCGCCACCGTGGGATCGGTCATCCCGACCCTCGGTGCGATCATCCCGGCCGCCGTGGGCGTGGACATCGGCTGCGGCATGATCGCCGTGCGCACCCAGTACGCCGTGGGCGAGCTGCCCGCCGACCGCAAGCCGGTGCGGCAGGCGATCGAGCGCGCCGTCCCGCTCAACGCCGGCGCGGCGAACCGCACGGTCAGCCGCGAGCACACCGAGCGGCGGCTCGAGCAGCTGCGCGAGCTGGCGGCCGCGGCGCGCTTCGACCCCGCGTCGTACGCCAAGCGGTGGGACCTGCAGCTGGGGACCCTCGGGTCGGGCAACCACTTCATCGAGGTCACCGCGGACGAGACCGGGGGGGTGTGGCTGTTCCTCCACTCCGGGTCGCGCGGCGTCGGCAACCGGATCGCGCAGAAGCACATCGCGGTCGCCCGCGAGCTGTGCGCCGGCGAGGACCTGCCGGACCGCGACCTGGCCTACCTCACCGAGGGCACGGACGAGTTCGACGCCTACATCCGCGAGATGCGGTGGGCGCAGACCTACGCGCTGCTCAACCGTGAGGAGATGATGGACCGGGTCGTGCGGCAGTTCGCCGAGTGGGTGGACGGAGACGTCGAGCGGGTGGAGGAGATCAACTGCCACCACAACTACACCGAGCGTGAGCACCACTACGGGCGCGACGTGTGGTTGTCCCGGAAGGGCGCGATCAACGCCGAGGCGGGCCGCCCCGGCCTGATCCCGGGCTCGATGGGCACGGCGTCCTACGTCGTCGTCGGCAAGGGCGACCCGGTGTCGCTCAGCTCCGCACCCCACGGGGCCGGCCGGGAGTACTCCCGGACCCGGGCTCGGAAGACCTTCACGGCCGACGACCTGCGGGCGGCGATGGCGGGGATCGAGTACCGCGACACCGACGCGTTCATCGACGAGATCCCGGCGGCCTACAAGGACATCGACCGGGTGATGGCCGACGCGGCCGATCTGGTGGAGGTGCGCCACGTGCTGCGGCAGCTGGTCAACGTGAAGGGCGACTGAGCGACCGGTTGCGCGTGAGGAACGGCAGAGGGCCCGCCGGGAACATGCCGGCGGGCCCTCGTGCGGGTGCTCACTTGTCGCGGAGAGGTACGTCGTCCGTGTCGCGCAGGCGGTGGTCGTCGAACTGGTGACCGTCGACCGGGTGGTCGAGGCCCGACTGCAGCTCGGCCTCGTGCTCGGCGTGGTGGTGCGCCTCCTCGAGCTCGGCCCGCGTGGGCTTCTGCACGTTGTGGCTGTACATCCACGACGAGAGCCGGGCCCGCAGCTTCTCCGAGCGCGAGTTGGGGGCGGCCACGCCGGAGGCGTCGGTGTCGCTCCCGACCGTGAACACCTCGTCGCGCTCGCGCGCGGTGAGGGTGTAGGCCTTCGTCTCGTTGATCGGCAGGTGCCGCTCGGCGTACTGGCCCTCGGGCGAGCGGGTGATGATGCCCGTCTCGTAGCCGTGGAGCAGCTTCTCGTTGTCGGCACGCTGCAGCGAGATGCACCAGCGGCGGGTGATCCAGAACGCCAGGGCGGGACCGACGAAGATCGCGACCCGCATGAAGTAGGTGATCTGGTTGATGCTGAGGTGCAGCTTGATGGCGATGATGTCGTTGCCGCCCGCGGCCCAGGCGAGGCCGTAGAAGGTCATCAGTGACACCATGACCGCCGTGCGCGTCGGCGCGTTGCGCGGCCGCTGGAGCAGGTGGTGGTCGCGCTTGTCGCCGGTGATCCAGCCCTCGATGAAGGGCAGCAGCATCAGGATGACGAGCATCATCGGGGGCACGATGAGGATCGGCAGCATCACGTTCCAGGAGATCGTGTAGCCGAAGATCACCGACTCCCAGCCGGTCGGGATGATGCGCAGGAGGCCGTCGGGCCAGCCCATGTACCAGTCGGGCTGCGAGCCGGCCGTCACCTTGGTCGGGTCGTAGGGGCCGAACTTCCACACCGGGTTGATCGACATCAGGCCGCCCATGATGGCGATGACGCCGAAGACCATGAAGAAGAAGCCACCGGCCTTGGCGGCGTACACCGGGAGCATCGGGAAGCCGACGACGTTCTGCTCGGTGCGGCCGGGGCCGGGCCACTGCGTGTGCTTGTGGTAGACGAGCAGCAGCATGTGGGCCGCGATCAGCGCCAGCAGGATGCCCGGGATCAGGAGCACATGGATGATGTAGAGGCGCGGGATGATCGACTCACCCGGGAACTCGCCACCGAAGAGCAGGAACGACATGTAGCTGCCGGCGACCGGGGTCGCCTTGAGGAAGCCGTCGGCCGCGCGGACGCCGGTGCCCGAGAGCAGGTCGTCGGGGAGCGAGTAGCCGGTGAAGCCCTCGAGGGTGCCGAGCAGCAGCAGCAGGCAGCCGATGACCCAGTTGAGCTCACGCGGCTTGCGGTAGGCGCCGGTGAAGGCGACGCGCAGCAGGTGCACCATCATCGAGGCGATGAAGATCGCCGCCGCCCAGTGGTGCATCTGGCGCATCAGCAGGCCGCCGCGCACGTCGAACGAGATGTGCAGGGTCGAGGCCATCGACTCCGACATGCCCACGCCGCGCAGCTGGTCGTAGGAGCCCTCGTAGGTGATGTGACCCATCGAGGGGTTGAACCACAGGGTCAGGAAGACGCCCGTGAGCAGCAGGACCACGAAGCTCCACAGGGCGATCTCGCCCAGCATGAACGACCAGTGGTCGGGGAAGACCTTGCGCAGGTTCTTCTTCATCGCCGTGGCGAGGCCGAGGCGGTCGTCGGCCCAGGAGGCCAGCGAGCCGGCGGGGCCGGGCTTCGACGCGGTTGCGGCGTTCGTGCGGTTGCTCGTCGCGACCTTGCTGGTGTCGACGCTCACAGCTTCTCACGCTCCCAAAAGCTTGCCCCGATGGGCTCGGTGAAGTCGCTCTGGGCGACCAGGTATCCCTCGTCATCCACCGCGATGGGCAGCTGGGGGAGGGGGCGGGCAGCCGGACCGAAGACGACCTTCGCGTGGTCCGCGAGGTCGAAGGTCGACTGGTGGCACGGGCACAGCACGTGGTGCGTGGTGCGCTCGTAGAGGGAGATCGGGCATCCGACGTGGGTGCAGATCTTGGAGTAGCAGAGGACGCCGTCCACGGACCACTTCTCCCGGCCGGGGGCCGGAGTGATGTCCTCGGGGTCCATCCGCACGATGATGATGGCGGCCTTGGCCTTCTCTGCCTGCTCCTCGGCGCCGTGGAGCTCGGGGTAGCCGTTCTCCTCGGTCGGGAACATCGCCTCGGCGGTGCCGTTGATGAGGTCGCCCATCTCGATCTCGCTGGCCAGGATCGGCGTGCCGACGACGTCGCGCACCAGGCGCATGCCCGGCTCCCAGACGGTGTTGCCGAGCTTGTCGACGTCGAGGGCGTTGCCGGGCGCGAGGTCGCGCAGCAGCACGACCGCGGGCAGCCCGAGCACCGCGACGGCGCCGAGCATGGTGTTGCGCACGAGCGGGCGGCGGCCGATGCCGGCCTCGTCGAGGCCGTCGTTGAGCGCCTGGATCGTGGCGTCGCGGTCCTCCTGCGGGGAGGAGGCCGGGTGGCGCATCTCGATGATCTCGTGGTCCGCCATCAGCTTGCGGGCCAGGTGGATGATGGCGGTGCCGATGAGCAGCAGGCTGAGCCCCAGCGTCAGGCCGAGGGTGATGGTGGAGGCACCGAGTCCGGCGAAGGTGTCCCAGTTGTCGCCGACCTCGAAGGAGAAGTAGGCGACCACGAAGAGGACGGCGAAGACCATCGCGGCGATGAACATGCCCGCGATCTGGCGCTCGGCACGCTTCTCGGCCTTGGGGTCGACGTCGGTCGGCCGCCACGTGTGGGCAGGCAGGCCGGGGTCGGCGATCGGCTCGGCCTCGCGGTGCGTGGGCACGTGCGTGTCGTACGGCACCGGCGTGCCGTCCGGTGCGTTGACGGGGTGCTCCGGCGTGGAGGAGTTGTCGTTGCTCACGCGTTCACCTTGTTCTTCTTGGTGCGGGTGGTGTGCGAGGCGATCCAGACCGCCGCGCCCACGAGTCCGCCGATGCCGATCACCCACGCGAAGAGGCCCTCGGAGACGGGGCCGAGGCCGCCCAGCGTGAAGCCGGCGTACTCCGGGGTCTCCTCGAGGCTGCCGAGGTAGGCGATGACGTCGCGCTTCTCCTCGGGGGTGAGGTTGCCGTTGCTGAAGTTGGGCATCTGCTGGGGGCCGGTGAGCATCGCCTCGAAGATGTACTTGGGCTCGACACCGTGGAGCGTGGGGGCGTAGCCACCGCGGGGCATCGCGCCGCCGGCGCCGTTGAAGTTGTGGCAGGCGGTGCAGTTGGTGAGGAAGATCTGGCCGCCGCGGGAGATCGCCTCCTCGCGCTCCTCGTCGGACAGGTCGTCGATCGAGTAGTCGGCCTCGTTGGGGATCGCGGGGCCGGGGCCGAGCGAGGCGACGTAGGCCGCGAGGGCCGCGACCTCCTCGTCGTCGAACACGACCGGCTTGCGCGGCGCCTGCTGGCCCGGGCTCGCCATCGGCATGCGACCGGTGCCGACCTGGAAGTCGACGGCGGCCGCGCCCACGCCCACGAGCGAGGGGCCGAGCTGGTAGCCCTCGCGGACGGTCGGCACGCCCTCGCCGTTCTGGCCGTGGCAGAACGAGCAGCTGGCGAGGAAGAGCTCCTTGCCCTTCGCGACCTGCTCGGTCTCGCTCGGCTGCGAGTCAGCCTGGGCGGGGGAGAGGACCGTGTAGAGGGAGCCGCTGATCAACAGTCCCAGCAGCAGCACGGCGAGACCCGCAAGCGGTCCCCGACGATGCCGGGAGAGGCGTCCAGCGGTTCGGTTGAGCAATCGCACTTTTGAGTCCTTGCCAGTTGCGACGGTGTTGGCTGTCTGGGGGTGCTTACTGGATGACGTAGATCGTGAAGAACAGGCCGATCCAGACCACGTCGACGAAGTGCCAGTAGTAGGACACGACGATCGCGGTGACGGCTTGCTCGTGGGTGAAGCGTCGGGCCAGGTAGGTGCGGCCCAGGACGAACAGGAAGGCGATCAGCCCGCCGGCCACGTGGATGCCGTGGAAGCCGGTGGTCAGGTAGAACATCGAGCCGTAGGCGGAGCTCGGGATGGTCACGCCGTGCTCGATCAGCTCGGCGTACTCCAGGGCCTGGCCGCCGATGAAGATGGCGCCCATGACGTAGGTGAGGATGAACCACTCGCGCAGGCCCCACTTGGTGAAGTTGAGCAGGCCCCCGGTGCGGCCGACCTGGCCGCGCTCGGCGGCGAAGACGCCCCACTGGCAGGCGAACGACGACGCGACCAGGATCGCGGTGTTGGCCGTGGAGAACGGGACGTTGAGCTTGGCGGTCTCCTGCGCCCAGAGCTCTGGGCTCACCGCACGGATGGTGAAGTAGGACGCGAACAGCGCCGCGAAGAACATCAGCTCGCTCGAGAGCCAGATGATGGTGCCCACGCTGACCATGCTGGGTCGGTCGTGGTGCCCGTGCAGGCGGGAGGCCGGAATCGTCGCAGTTGCTGTCGCCACGGAAGTCATTATGGCCGTTGCTGGGGACGAGGGGCACCCCGACCCCCTGTGTTGTCCCGTCATAAAGTTCACAACGTGCTCAACGCCCACCTCGCCCTCTCCGCGGACGCCGCCGAGGTCCTCCCGAGATTCACGCTCGGACGTGTCCTCACGGACTGGGGGATCGACCCGATCCCCTTCGTGGTGACGGTCTGGGCCGTCGGTCTGTACACCCTCGGGGTGGCCACGCTGCGTCGCCGCGGCGACCGCTGGCCGGTCGGCCGGACGCTGGCGTTCGTGGGGCTCGGGATGGGCTCGTTCGCCTTCGCCACGATGTCGGGACTGGGCATCTACGACACCACGCTCCTGAGCGTCCACATGGTGCAGCACATGATCCTGTCGATGGTGGTGCCGCTCGCCCTGGCGCTCGGCGCCCCGGTGACGCTCGCGCTGCGCACCCTCCCGGCGACGCCCCGGCGGTGGCTGCTCGCGGTGCTCCACTCCCGGGTGGCCAAGGTGCTGGCGTTCCCGCCGCTCACCTTCGTGCTCTACGTCGCCTCCCCGTGGGCGCTCTACTTCAGCCCCTGGTACGACGCCAGTCTCAGCTCGTCCTTCGTCCACCAGATGATGCACATCCACCTGGTGCTGGTCGGCACGCTGTTCTTCTGGCCGCTGGTGGGCGTCGACCCGGTGCCCGGCCGGCTCACCCACCCGTTCCGTGTGCTCCTCACGCTCATGACGCTGCCGTTCCACGCGTTCCTGGGCGTCACGATCATGGGCCAGACGAGGATCATCGGCGAGCAGCACTACCTCGCGCTGCGGGAGGGTCCGATGGGCGCCTGGCTCCCGCCGATGCTCGAGGACCAGCACCTTGCCGGCGGCATCCTCTGGGCCAGCGGCGACCTCATCGGTGTCCTGTTCTTCGGGGTGCTGTTCACCCAGTGGGTGCGCTCGTCGATGAAGGAGGCCGCCCGCGAGGACCGTCGCCTCGACCTCGAGGAGCGGCGTGCGCGCCATTCGGTGGTCGAGTAGTCCGCGAGGAACGAGCGGGCGTGTCGAGACCTGCCTGTGACGCATGCCTCGGCGCCAGGGGCGCGTGGCGGTGGTTACGATGCCTCTCGTGACTGATGCCGCCGCAGACCGCGCCCTGAAGGTCCTCGTCTACAGCGACGACGTGAACACCCGCCAGCAGGTCATCCTCGCCCTGGGCCGCCGTCCGCACCCCGACCTCCCGGAGCTGGAGTACGTCGAGGTCGCCACCGAGCCGGTCGTCCTGCAGAACATGGACCGCGGCGACATCGCCCTCGCGATCCTCGACGGTGAGGCCGTACCCGCGGGCGGCATGGGCATCGCCAAGCAGCTCAAGGACGAGATCTACCAGTGCCCGCCCGTCGTGGTGCTGACCGGCCGCCCCCAGGACGCCTGGCTCGCGACCTGGTCGCGCGCCGAGGCCGCCGTCCCGCACCCGATCGACCCGATCCAGCTCGCCGAGGCCGTCATCGGCCTGCTCCGGCCGTCGGTCCCGGCCACGTCCTGACACCCCTCGGGCGCGGGGTCGCGGCGCCACTAGCCTGATCCCATGTCCCACACCTGGCCCGACGTCCTCTCCACGCTGGTCGCCGGTGACGACCTGACGACCGAGCAGGCGCGATGGGCCATGGACGAGGTCTTCGCCGGTGCGGCGACCCCCGTCCAGCTGACCGGGTTCGTCGTGGCGCTGCGCGCCAAGGGCGAAACGGTGGACGAGGTCACCGGCATCGCAGACGCGATGCTCGCCGCGGCCAACCCGATCTCGGTGCCTGGTCGGCTGCTCGACATCGTCGGCACCGGCGGCGACCGGTCGATGTCGGTCAACATCTCCACCATGTCCGCGATCGTCGCTGCCGGCGCCGGGGCGCGGGTGGTCAAGCACGGCAACCGCTCGGCGTCGTCGAAGTCCGGGTCGGCCGACGTCCTCGAGGCACTCGGCATCCGTCTCGACCTCGCCCCGGCGCGGGTCGCCGAGGTCGCGGAG
Source organism: Nocardioides sp. Soil_C_8 (assembly GCF_057656315.1). NCBI lineage: Bacteria > Bacillati > Actinomycetota > Actinomycetes > Propionibacteriales > Nocardioidaceae > Nocardioides > Nocardioides sp. Soil_C_8. Next base: position 367,318 of record NZ_JBDGKQ010000004.1, on the reverse strand, counting down.
GAGGCCGGCATCACCTTCTGCTTCTCCGCCGCCTTCCACCCGGCGATGCGGCACGCTGCGGTGCCGCGTCGGGAGCTCGGTATCGCCACGACGTTCAACATCCTCGGCCCGCTGACCAACCCGGCCCGCCCGCAGGCACAGGCCATCGGCTGCGCCGACGTCCGGATGGCGCCGGTGATGGCAGGTGTGCTCGCTGGTCGCGGAGTCGACGCGTGGGTCTTCCGCGGGGACGACGGCCTCGACGAGCTGACCACCACGACCACCTCGACCCTCTGGCGTGTGCACGACGGCCAGGTCACCGAGAGCTCGGTCGACCCCGCGTCCCTCGGCCTCGCCCCGGCGACGACCGAGGACCTCCGCGGTGGCGACGCCGCGCACAACGCCGACGTCGTACGCCGTCTCCTGGCGGGGGAGCAGGGCCCCGTCCGGGACGCGGTGGTGCTCAACGCCGGCGCTGCGCTCGCGGTCCACGACTCCCCGGACTCCGAGGTCGACGCGGCCCTCGCTGCTGGCGTGGCCAAGGCCGCCGAGGCGATCGACTCGGGCGCGGCCGAGGCTGCGCTCGGGCGCTGGGTGGCGGCGACGTCGGCCTAGGGCCTCGCCGCGGGGTCCGCGGGCGTCCGAGCCGAGTCGGCCCCGGCGGAGCCGACGGGACCGGCGCGTCCGTCCGGAGCGACGGAGGAGCGCAGCACCCACCACGCCCCGGACCATCCGGTCGCGGCGGCCACGACGGCCACGGTCGTGGAAGCCGTGGCGACGTCCTCGCGCAGTGCGAGGCAGGCCACCGCCAGCGACAGGGCCAGACCCGCTGTGCCCACCACCGCGTCAGTGGCGTACCGGATCCGGGGAAGGAACCCGCGGGTGACCTCTGCGGCGAGCAGGGGCACAGCGAACAGCAGGGGCAGCTCGTAGCGCCCCTGCCACGCGAAGCCCAGTGCGTCGTAGGTGAGCACCGTGACCCCCACGGGAATGACGCTGGCAGCAGCAAGTGCGCCGAGGATCGCCAGGGTCGCCCTGGTGTCGCGCGACCTCAGTGCGCTCCACACCAGCGCGACGACGGCGGCGATCCAGAGCGCGTACACCACGGGCCACACGAGGCCGAAGCGGTAGGGCATCGTCCCGACGACCTGGAAGACCCACACGATGGCGTGCGCGAAGGCGGGGATCTCCTTGGTGCTGGAGGCCAGCGGGTCGCTGACGCTGGTGTCGTTGGTGCCGACGAGGAGGCTCCAGAGGACGACTGAGGCGGTCGCCGCGGCTGCTGTGAGGGTGGCCAGTCGTGCGGCGCGCAGGTCACCGAGCAGAGTGCGGACGCCGGGGAACCCCTGCCAGAGCCACAGGACCACGGCCGTGCAGGCGAGCCACAGCACGCCGAGCGCATGGGTGAGCACCATGAGCGCCACGGCGACGCCGAGCGCGGTGCCCCGGCCCCGATCCGATCCGTCGCACGGCTCTCGCCCGCGGGAGACGAGGCTGGTCCACATGAGCAACGCGGCCGCGAGCTGGATCCCGTTGGGAGCACCGACGACGCTCGCGAACGTGACGGCGGGCGTCAGGCACAGCATCATCCCCACCCCCTGCCACGTGGTCGTCGCTGTTCGCGCGCTAACGGCCCACGCCCACGCGAGCAGGAGCGCCGAGACGCACGCGCCGATGCCGCGGATGCCCCAGAGGGTCGCGTCCCCCTCGAGAAGCCAGGAGGCCGGCGCGACGAGCAGGTAGTAGGCGGGGTTGTAGCCCGCAGTCGTGGCCGGCATGAGCACCCGGTCCGGTCCATCAGCGCCCGCAGCCTCGCAGGACTCGGGCTGGAGGTCCTGGTGCAGGTCGGCGCAGGTGGAGCGGAGCGCCGCTGCGACGTCCCGCTCGACGGAGACGTACGCGTGACCGGTCTCGTTGGTGGCCGACGAGGAGACCACCCCGCCGCCTGCGACGGCAGAGGCACGTTTGACGTGCTCGATCTCGTCCGGACCCGACCATGCGGGGAGGGCCAGCGCCCACGCAACCTGCATCAGGGCGATGGCGAGCAGGGCACCCCAGAAGGGCGTCGGTCGTCGACGCGCTCCGGTCACCTCACAGCTCCAGCATCCAGGTGTCACCCGAGCGCCGGAAGCCGACCCGGTCGTAGTAGGGGTTGACCATGCCCGGGTGCGTCACGACCCGCCGTATCCCGCGGTCGGTCAGCAACCCACTGCGGCGCCAGACGAACTCTCCGGGGGAGAAGTCGCGAAACCGGGGGGTCACGTAGTCCAGCAGGACGTGCGCCGTCTCGCGCTCGCGGCGCAGGAGCACCACTCCCACGGTCTCGTCTCCCTTCTGCACCAGGAACGAGGCTTGGTCCGTGGCGCCGGGGTCGTGCACGAAGTCCGGGTTGAACCGGAGGATGTCGGCGCCGTGCACGCGCAGCACGTAGCGCAGGTACTCGTCGGCAGGCCCGACCTCGAGCACCTCGAAGGCCGACTGGTCATGGCGCTGACGCACCATCGGGAGGATGAACCAGAGGTTGATCACGGCGAGCGCAGCGTTCATCGCGGCCATCGGCCACACGCCGAGCAGCGCGTTGAACACGACGAGGATGAGGCACGCGACCAGGTTGAGCACCCGGAGGCGCAGCACGCTCGTCTGGAGGAGCGAGTAGACGAGCAGCGCACTGCCACCCCACCCGACGATGTCGAGCCAGTGGTCCGCGAGCCAGGTCACGGCGGGAGACTACTTCCGCCGTGACCCGGCTGCACGGTTCTCCACTACCGCTTCACCTTGAGGACGAGCTTGGCCTTCGAGCCCGTCACGGTGGCCGAGCCCGAGTAGGTCACCGTCAGCTTGTGCTTGCGCGCCGCCAGCTTGGGCATCTTGAAGGTGATCGCGCCCTTCTTGGCCGCTGTGAGTGACAGCTTCTTGATCGTCTTCTTGCCGTCCTTGATCACCAACGTCCCGGTCGGTGCGGGCTGGCCCGGCGCCGAGACGGTGATCGCGAGCTTGGCGCGAACCTTGCGCGTGACCGCGTAGGGCGTGACCGCCAGCGACGTCGTCGACTTCAGCTTCGCGATCGCGAGCGGGGCCGTGACGGCCTGCCCCGGATCGCGACCGGCCGAGGTGGCGCTCACCTGGAGGCTGATCTGCGACGCCGCGTCGGAAGCGGTCACCCAGTAGGTGCCCTGGGTCGCCCCGGCGATCGGGACACCGTTGCGCAGCCACACATAGGTGTAGGTCGGGCTGTGGGTCCACGTGCCGGGATCGGCGGTGAGCATCGAGCCGACGGCCGCCGTGCCCTTGATCCCCGGTGCGGTGAGCACCTGGGGGGCGCTGCCGCGGGTCGCGGCGATGCCGTTGCTGACCGACGTCCCGTCGGGGAACCCGGCCTTGCGGCCGATCGCCCGCACCGAGATCGTCTTGCCGATGTCGTCGACGCCGATCGTGTAGCTCGCCCCGGTGGCACCCCAGAGGGTCTGGCCGTCTCGCAGCCACTGGTAGGTGGTGTCGACAGGTGCCTGGTTCCAGGACGGTGCCGCGACGAGGAGGGTCGCTCCCACTCCTGTGCCGCTGGGCGCCGAGATGGTGACCGGGGACGTCGCCTGGAGTGTCTGGATCACCGTCGGCTGCGAGACCATCACGCCGTCGGCGAAGCCGGTCTGCTTGGCGGTGACCCGGATCGAGATCGCGTGCCCCCCGTCCTCCGGGGTGACCTGGTACAGGCCCGACGTGGCGCCGGGGATCTGGACGCCGTCGCGCAGCCACACCATGCTGGTGGAGGTCGACCAGCCGCCGGACCACGTACCGGGGTTGCCGGTCAGGTAGCTGCCCACGGTCGGGTTGCCGCTGATCGTCGGCGGGGTGATGTTGTTGACCGCGTCACCCGAGGTCGTGGAGACGGGGGTGCTCGTCGAGACGCCGTCGAGGTAGCCGGCCTTCTTGCCGGTGGCGCGCAGCGAGATCACCTTCCCGAAGTCATCGGTCGTCAGCGTGTACGACGTGCCCGTGGCGCCGAAGATCGCGCTGCCGTCCCGCAACCACTGGTAGGTCGTGTCGACTCCACTCATGTTCCACGTGACCGCGCGGCTGGTGAGGGTCTTGCCGACCCCCGTCCCCGCGGGGGACTGGATCTCCGGTGCCTGGACGGCCTGGATCTGGGAGTCGACGGCGAAGGTCGAGGTGGCGCGCGCGATCTCGCTGCCGTTGCCGTCGCGGGCGATGACCGTCCACTGGTAACCACCCATCGTGAGGTAGGCCGGCGGAGCGTACGCGGTCGCGGCGGTCACGGCGTTGATCTGGGCGCCGGAGCCGCCGGTCGGGGCACCGGAGACGCTGTAGGTCGCGGCGCCGGTGACCGGCTGCCACTGGAGAACCGGGCCGTTGGGGGACACCGACGAGCCCGCGGTCGGGGCCAGCATCGTGACGTTGCCGGAGCCGACGAAGAAGCGGCCGGGGGCCGACCACGGTCCCTTGTTCCCCGACGCGTCGGTGCGACGTACCCGCCACACGTAGGCAGAGGTGCTGGCGGGGAGCGGGACGGACGGGCTGAACGCCGAGGTGCGGACGTCGTTGGCGGACACCACCCGGGTGCCGGCCGCGAACGTCGTGTCGTCGTTGCGGTTGATCTCGACGTCGTAGGACGACGCGAAGGCCTGCGAGGACCAGCGCAGGGGCGCGGTGCCGACCACCGTGGTGTTGCCCACGGGTGCGCTGAGCGTGACCTGAGGGCTCTTCTTGACCAGCTGCTTGGTGTCCGACCAGGTCAGGCCGTTGTCGTCGGAGTCGATGGCCTGGACGCGCCACTCGAGGGTGCCCTCGGGATACAGCTTGTCGAACGCCGTGTAGCTGGCCTGGTCGACCACCTGGCGGTCGATGACGTTGCCCTGGAACGAGACCTCGATGCGGTACTGCTTCGCCGACTGGTAGCTCAGCTCACCGGTCTGCGGCCAGGCGTAGTCCTGGTTCGTCTCGAAGTAGTCGTCCCAGCTGAAGGTGATCTCGTTGCCGGCCGGGTCGCTGCTGGTCAGGCCGGTGACAGCGGGCGAGCGCTTGGTGAACGTGCCCTGCGACTTGTCGGTCGCCGACACCGGGTCGGGGCCACAGTTGAGCGGTGCACGGCAGGGGCGGATGGCCCAGTAGTAGGCACGACCGGCCTGGTTGTCGCCATAGGTCCAGTCGTCGTTGTCGAGCGCGGGCGCGTACATCGAGTTGGTGGTGGCCGGGATCGCGTTGCTGGGCTCCAGCAGGTTCGTGAAGGACGCGTCCTCGCTGACGTAGACCATGTAGTAGGCCACCCGCGGGTCGGCCTTCCACTTCAGCACTGGCGTCGCCGGTACCGAGCAGCCGCCCGTGGACTGGGTGCACGGGTTCTTCGGCCCGGTGTAGTTGTCGTCGAGCTGCTGGCCGCCGAGTGCGACCGCGTGCCCGGTGACCGTCGCGATGGGCTGGACCGTGAAGCGCGACTCCGGCCCGGTGGCGAGCAGGTTGTTGTTGCTGTCGTAGGCCCTGACCCGCCAGTCGTAGGACTGGGCGAGCTGGAGGCGCGCCGAGATCTCGGTCATCGCGGGGTAGGGGACCGGGGAGTCGATCAGGTTGTTGTACTCGTTGGAGAACCAGACCTGGTTGGAGTCCATGGCGTTGCCGATCTGGACCCGGTAGTAGGCGGCGCCGGTCAGCGGCGCCCACGTCATCGCGGGCGCGTTCGTGATGTCACCCGCCCCGGACGTCGGCGTGAGCGGCGTGAGGGCGGGCTGCGCGCTCGTCGCGGCGTTGCCCGACACCCGGAAGGAGTTGGTGTAGAGGAGTGACCCCGAGCCCTTGGTGGACTTGCTGCTGACGGTCCACGTGTAGGGGTTGCGGGCCGGGTCGAGCACCACGTTGCCCTTGGGTGTGTACGACGTGGAGTAGGTCGTGGCCTGGTCGACGACGGCGCCGTCGTTGCGCTTGATCGTCACGGTGTAGGTCTGGGCGCCCACGCGCGGCTTCCAGCTCAACGTCGGGACATCGACCGTCTCGCCGCCGCTCGGCGACATGTCGGTGATGGCGTCGGGCGCGTAGATGAAGTCCTGCGTCTGCGAGAAGATGCCCTGCACGCCCGGGATGTCACCGCTCTTGCTGAACGGGCGGTCCAGGGCGCGGACGCGCCAGTAGTTGATCTCGCCGGTGACCGGCCAGCAGTCCTCGTTCTCGCGGAACTCGGTCGGGATGCCGGTGGTGTTGATGGCGAACATGTTGGGCGTGTACGTCGTCCCCGCCACCCGGCACGACGCGAACGTGCCGACGCTGAAGTTCTCCTGCGTGCCGATCTGGAACTCGTACTCGGAGGCGTGCGCCACCGGGGTCCACTGGAAGTACAGCGGGGCGGGGACTTCCTCGGTCCCGGGGGTCGCCGGGTAGACCGGGCTCGGCCTCTCCGGCCACGTGCGGTTGAAGTTGTAGCGCGCCTCGGACCACGGCGTCGGCAGGTTGGCGGTGTCGATGGCGCGGACCCGCCAGTAGTACTGGTTGTTGTCGTAGGTGGTCGGCGGGGAGTAGCGGGTTCCGCGGATGCCCGTGCGACGCTCGATCAGCGAGCCCTGGCTGAAGTCCGTGTTGGTGGCCACCTCGACCTCGTACGACACGGCGCCGGGCACCGGCTCCCAGTCGAGGATCACGTCGGTGAGCTCGAAGTCGGCGTTGTCGGGCGGGGACGTGATCGCGGGCGCCGGGATCGGCTTGATCACGAACGAGCGCGCCGCGCTGGGCTCGGACTTGAGGTTGTTGTCCTTGGCCGCGACGACGCGCCAGAACCAGTCGCCCGCACCGAGCGGGTTGGGGACGACGAGCGAGGTGCTCTTCGTCTCGTAGGTGGTCGAGCCGACGAAGTCGCTGTCGCCGTCCACCTCGACCAGGTAGCTGATCGCACCCGGCGACGGCTCCCACGTGAGCACCGGCGGGTTGCCGGGCTGCTGCAGCGTGGCTGCCTCCGACGGCGAGACGAGGACGGGCACCTGGACCGGTGCCTTGGTGAAGGACGCGTCCGCCCATCCCGAGGGGTCGCCGGTCGCGTTGTAGGCCTGGACGCGCCAGTACTGCGTACCGGCCTTCAGGTTCATCGTCGGCACGTAGGAGTTGCTCACCGTGCTCACAGACACGTCCGGGACGCCGCTGAAGCCGGACTGGCTGTCGTCGATCTGCACGTCGTACCGGGTCGCGCCCGGAACGTGCTCCCACGTGAGCACCGTGGTGCTGTCGTTGGGGTTCTGGGCCGTCAGCGAGCCGGGGATGGCCGGTGGCACGCCCGCGACAGCCGCGTCGAGCGGGGCGAGGAGGGAAGCCGCGAGGCCGATGAGCGCGACAGCACCCACCCGGACTCTCTGAGTGCGTCGTGCAGTGGATCCGGACATCCCGAAAACTTCCCCTCGTCGGGCGACATGAAAGACCGCCACAACGTAGGACCGGGGATCGTGGCCAGGGGGGTGAATGGATGTCCCCTAGTCACAAATGACTAGAGATCATGACCGGTCGGAGCGCCGCGGCGTGGACGCCGGCGTGCCGCTACGGTGAACCCATGATCACCGCCATCGTCTTCGTGAAGGCCGACGTCGCGCGCATCCCCGAGGTCGCCGAGGAGATCGCGTCGCTCGACGGGGTGAGCGAGGTCTACTCGGTGACCGGCACGATCGACCTCATCGCGCTGGTGCGGGTGCGGGAGCACGAGGACGTCGCGTCCGTCGTCGCCGACAGGCTCAACAAGGTCGAGGGTGTCACCGAGACGGAGACGCACATCGCGTTCCGGACCTACTCGAAGCACGACCTGGAGTCGGCGTTCAGCATCGGGCTCGACTGAGGTCTCGTGACGGGCGCTGGGCGCCCTCCTCGACCACCGCCTATCGAACCGGCCGGTGCACTGGCGAAGGGAGGAGCTGCTCGTCGAAGGGCACCAGCGACAGTCGCGACTGGTTGGCCGCGTCGTAGACGGCGAGGTGCCGCGCCGCTCCGCCCAGCGGGCACACCCACTCGCCGTCGACGTCGACGAGGCGCACCCCCGGTGACTCCAGCCAGCGCAGGATCTTCTCCGTCTCCTCGGCCGTCGCGGCCGGCACCGGTCCGGGGGCGTCGCTGACCGTCTCGGCACTGGCCGTCAGCTCGCGGACGTACTGGTGGGCGTCGGCGCCGGGCGGGATCAGCCCGGCCGCGGCGAGCCGGCCGTGGCGCACGACGTGCACCGACCAGCGGCCGTTGTCCTCCCGGCGCGCGGCGACGACCTCGGGACAGCGGGCGAGGGCCGAGAGCCGCTGGGTGCGGGCCGCGGCCCGGACGAAGGTGGCGAGCCGGTCGCGGTGGACGCCGGCCTCCTCGAACCTCTCGCGTTCGGCCAGCGCGGTCATGCGCCGGTTGATCGCCTCCACCACCTCGTGCGGGCTGCGCATCAGCGTGTCGCGCAGCTGTCGGACGACCGCGCCGTAGGTCGAGGCGTCGGTGGAGCCGTCGCACGGGGACAGGCACCGCCCCATCTCCGCCAGCACGCAGGCCGACCGGGACGGAGCCAGGGGGAGCCGTCCGCTGCACTGTCGGACGGGGAAGGTCTCGTGGAGGGCGGCCAGGCACTTCTCGGCCGTCTTCCTCGAGGAGAACGGGCCGAGGTAGTCGGCGTCGTCGTCGAGCACCTTGCGCACGAGGGACAGGCGCGGCCACGCCTCGCGGGTGAGCTTGAGGAAGTGCACCTTCTCGGGGAACCTCGAGCGGCGGTTGTACTTGGGCTTGTGCTCGGCGATCAGGCGCAGCTCGCGGACCTCGGCCTCGAGCGGCGTGGCGCACTCGATGCCGGTGACCGACTCGGCGAGGCCGACCATCTCTCCCATCCGGGTGCGGGTCTCCGACGAGGTGAAGTAGGTCCGGACCCGGGTGCGGAGGTCCTTGGACGTCCCGACGTAGAGGACGCGCGCGCGGTCGTCGCGGAAGAGGTAGACGCCGGGGGAGTGGGGCAACCCCTCGGCCAGGTGGCGCTTGCGGCGCTGGGCCGTGCTGACCCGGGAGGAGAACGTCTGGAGCTCCTCGAGGGTGTGGACGCCGAGGCCTCCGAGCCGCTCCATCAGGCCGTGGAGCACGTCGACCGTGGCCCGTGCGTCGGACAGCGCCCGGTGGTTGGGCGTCGTGGTCGAGTTGAAGACCTTGGCCAGCGACGACAGCTTGCAGTTGGGGGCGTCGTCACGGGTGATGACGCGGCGCGCCAGCTTGGCCGTGTCGAGCACCTCGAACTTCGGCCAGGGGCGTCCCTGACGGCGCGCGAAGTGCTGGAGGAACCCGACGTCGAACGGTGCGTTGTGCGCGACGAGGACGCACCCGGCGGCGAAGTCCAGGAAGGCGGGCAGCGCCGCCTCGATGGGCGGCGCGTCGTGGACCATCGAGTTGCTGATGCCCGTCAGCACGGCGATGAACGCCGGGATCTCCGTGTGGGGGTTGACCAGCGTCTGGAACTCGCCGAGCACCTCGCCGCCCCGCACCTTCACCGCGCCGATCTCGGTGATCATCGACCCGGCCTCGGCGGAGCCGCCCGTGGTCTCGAGGTCGACCACGCAGTAGGTGAGGTCCCGCAGCGGACGCCCCAGCTCGTCGAAGCTGCGCTGTGCCTCCCAGCGGGACCTCTCCCGCGTGGGGCGGTGGGCGGTGGTGCTCATGTCCGACGACGCTAGACGTGGGATCCGACATCGGGGCCGCGGCGCGCGGACTACGCTGACCGCGCCTGACCCCAGGGACGACCGACGACCAGAGGAGACTCCGTGCCCGAGCAGATCAACGACCTCCGCATTCCCGGTGACGGCGAGCGGTGGCGTTGTGGCGGTTGCGGCAACCTCACGCGCTTCGACGTCACCCGCACGCGTCGTACGACGGAGTACTGGCACTTCGACCTCGCCGGTGACCACCAGGTCGAGGAGGAGACGGTGCGCTCGGAGGCCGTCGAGTCGGTCTCCTGCCGCTGGTGCGGACGCAGCGACGCGATCGAGGTCGTGGACCGCGCCTCGGCCGACACCTCCGCGGACCCGGCCGCCGGATGACGGGACGTCCGTGACCCACCCAGCAGCCCTGCCCGAGCGGCTGCGCCTGCGGGTGGTCGCCCTGGTCTCGGCGGTGCTGCCGTCGGTCACCCCGGTGCCGCCCTCCCTGCGCAAGGTCGCCGGCTTCGCGCCGGCGCGCCGCGCCCGGCTCGGTGGTGCTGCGATCTGGACCGCGCTCGAGGACGACACGTTCCGCGAGCACGCCGCGGTGCAGGTCCAGGCCCTGCCGGCCTCTTCCGACGACCAGGTGGACGCCGCGGCGCGCGCGTGGCTCGTGAGGGACGAGGGGTGGGAGCTGGTCGTCGCCGAGGTCGCCGGCTCGCTGGAGCAGGACGAGGCGCGCGACGAGCAGTCGCACGCCGAGCAGGCCCGACTGGCTGCGCAGGTCGCAGCCCTCCAGGCCGAGCTCAGCGCCGTGCGTGCCGAGCACCGCGAGGAGCTCGAGCGTGCGAAGGCCGACCACAAGGTGCTGCGCCAGAGGCTCGGCGAGGCGCGCGGTGTGCTGCGTGCGGCGGAGGATGCCCGCGACGAGGCGTACACCACCCGGGACCAGGCCGTCGCGGCGGCCGAGGCCGCGACCCGCAATGCCGAGGCGGACGTACGACGCCTGCGCGCGCAGCTCGACGAGGCCGAGGCCGGCCTCGCGGCGCAACGCAGGGAGACACGGTCCGACCGGGACGCAGCGAGCATCCGGGCCCGGCTCCTGCTCGACGCCGTCGTGGACGCGGCGACGGGGCTCCGCCGCGAGCTCGCGCTGCCCGCCGTCACCGGCGCTCCGGGCGACGCCGTCGAGGCATCCCTGGCCAGCGTCGATGCCGCGCCCTCCTCCAGCGCACCGGCCACACCGGCGTTGCTCGAGCAGACCCTGGCGCTCCCACGCGCCAGGCTCGTCATCGACGGCTACAACGTCACCAAGCAGCGGTGGCCGAGCGCCAGCCTCGAGGCGCAGCGGAGCCGACTGGTCGCTGCGCTCGGTCCGCTGGTCGCACGGACCGGCGCGGAGACCACCGTGGTGTTCGACGCCGCGGAGTCCACCGTGCGTACGGCGATGCCGGCACCGCGTGGCGTGCGCGTCGTGTTCAGCCCCGAGGGCGTGATCGCTGACGACGTCATCCGCCAGCTGGTGGCCGCGGAACCTCGAGGACGGGTGGTCGTGGTGGTGACCAGCGACCGGGCGGTGGCACGCGACGTGGCACGCGACGGAGCGCGGGTCGTGCCGGGTGCGGTGCTCGAGGGCGTGATCGGATGAGCACGACCGCAGCCTCTGTCGCCTCGTGGCGGTGGACCATCGCGTCGATGGCGCTGGTCGCCGCGTTCTTCGCCGCATTCGTCCGCGTCGGCGGTGACTGGGACTGGTTGGTCGCCCTCGGTGACCACATCCGGGCCTCGATGGAGGTCCCGGACGGAGTGCCCTTCGCCGCCAGCGACACGGCGGGTTGGCACAACGTGCCGGTGCTCGCCCAGCTCGTCGCTTCGGTCATCCATGACCTCGGACCGCAGGCGACCGTGCTCATGCACGTGGTCGTCGTGGTCGTCACCTTGTTCGTGCTGGCCCGCACGGCACGGGCCGGTGGTGCGACTGACCGCTACACCGCGGGCGCGTTGCTCGCGCTGGGCGCCGGGGCGCTCGCGACCCTGGGCGTCGTACGAGCGCAGACCCTGTCCCTGCTTCCCTTCGCGCTGTTGCTCGCCCTCATCACGAGCCAGGTCCGTCAGCCGGACCGTCGCGTGTGGTGGGCGATCCCGCTCATCGCCGTGTGGGCCAACCTGCACGGGGCGGCACTGCTCGGCGTGTGCGTGCTCGGCGCCTACCTGCTCGTCGAACGCCTCCGCCGGGACTTGTGGTTGAGCGTGTCCGTCGGCGTGTCCAGCCTGCTCGCGCTGTGCGCGACGCCGGAGCTGTGGCGTACGCCTGCCTACTACGCCGAGGTGTTCGACAACGTGTCGGCCCAGCGGGGCGAGGGGTTGTGGGCCCGGCCGAGCCCGGACATGCCCTTCGACGTGGTCATGGTGGTGTCCGGCGTCGTCCTCCTGGCGTTGTTCCTGCGGTCTCGTCGACGGCCCTGGGAGTACGTCGCGGTGCTGGGTCTGTGCGTGGCCACGGCGAGTGCGGCGCGCCACGGGACCTGGCTGCTCATGCTCCTCGTGGTCCTCGCGGGGAGCGCCCGTGACGCGGGGGGACGCACCGCTGGCCTCCGCGCGAGCCGCCGCTCGGCAGGGCTTGCGGCACTCGCCGTCGTCGGCATCCCACTGGTGGTGGCGCTCCCTGTGGTCGTCGCTCGTGGCGACGCCGTGCTCGGCGCACGAGCCGAGGTCGTCGACGAGGTTGCCCGGGTGGCGGGAGACGGTGTGGTCCTGGCTCCAGCCCCGCTGTCGGAGTCCCTGGCGGTCGAGGACGTGATGCTCTGGGCGGGGAACCCGCTCGACGCCTTCAGTCATCCGGTGCAGGCCGCCTACCTCGACTTCCTCGACGGCGACGACGGCGCGGCGATCGCCATCGCCGGCTCGGACGTGGTGGTGGCACAGGAGGGCTCGGCGCAGGCCGACCTCATGTCCGGCGACCCGGCCTTCGAACCACGCGGCTGCGGGCCGACCTGGACCTGCTACGTCAGACGCTGAGACCGGCCGCCGCCCTCGTCCGGCATCGCGCCGGCCGCGATGTCGGTGGTCCCTGTCACCGTTCGGGACATGACGACACGGATCGACTGCGACACCTGTGTGGTGCGCGGGCTGCACTGCCACGACTGCGTGGTGACGGTGCTCCTCGGCCCACCGCCCGAGCTCACCATCGACGACGACGAGATGGCCGCGCTCGACGTCCTGGCCTCAGGTGGCCTCGTGCCGCCCCTACGGCTCGTCGAGCCGGTGAGCGGCCCGGTCATCGAGTCGGCCTGACCTCGGTGCCGCACGACACGATCTCCCACGAGTTGACCCGAAGATTGGCGACGGCTCCACGAGCGGTCTAGGGTGTGGGCTGACGTCCGTGGCAGTGGGTCACCCGGCCCGCGCGGGCGTCGCGCCGAGTCGTGGACCACACCCCCCGCATCACCCGTGGTCGACGAGCCGGGGAACCACACTTCCCCCTGGGGTGAATCGCCTGTGAGGCGTGCTGCGCGAGCGGCACGAGGAGCAGGAGTAGGCCACGTCGTGCCGAACCCGTCAGCTCACCTGGTAGGCGTACGACACCCCGAGGAGTTCCCCCGCTCGTGGCTCACACCCGCAAGCGAGTTGGCGCGACCGTTCTTGGTCTCTCCGCGATCGCTGCCATCGCATTCGTGCCCGCGACCCCCGCGCAGGCCGACCCCGACATCAAGGACGTCAAGGTTCGCGTCGACCGCCTCTACCACGAGGCCGAGGCGGCGCAGGAGCGCCTCCACGACGCCAAGCTCGACCTCGCCGACCTCCGCAGCGACCTCGACGGCCTCAAGGCCGACCAGGAGCGCCAGGACGAGCGGCTCGGAGCCGTCCGCGACCAGGTGTCCGACGCGGTCGTCCGACAGCTCGAGGGAGAGGGCATCGCGACCGTCGGTCAGATCGTCGTCTCCGACGACCCCGGGGCGTTCCTCGACTCGCTCTCGACGATGTCTTCCTTCAACGACCTGCAGGCCTCCCTGCTCTCCGACTACGACACCGAGCTCCAGGCTCTCGACATCCGACGTGAGGCCACTGCGGACCGCACCAAGGAGATCGCGAAGCTCACCGAGCAGCTGAGTGCGGAGAAGGACACGGTCGACGAGAAGCTCGCCGAGGCCAAGGACCTGCTGGCCGACCTCGAGGCCGAGGAGCGCGAGCGCGTGCTCGCCTCCCGCGGCACGACGACCCGCGCGCCGGCTGCCGCCTCGGTCCCGGCCTCGGGCCGCGCCGCCGCGGCCGTCCAGTACGCGATGGCGCAGGTCGGTGACGCCTACGTCTACGGCGCGATGGGCGAGAACGCGTTCGACTGCAGCGGCCTCACCATGCGCGCGTGGGCACAGGCCGGCGTCTCCCTGCCGCACTCCTCCAGCGCCCAGTTCAGCTCCGGTCCGCGCATCGCCGCCAGCGACCTGCAGCCGGGCGACCTGGTGTTCTACTACAGCCCGATCAGCCACGTCGGCATGTACATCGGCAACGGCATGATCGTCCACGCCGCCAACCCCGGCACCGGTGTCGCCGTCTCGGGCCTCTACTCGATGCCCTACGTCGGCGCGGTCCGTCCTGGCTGACGCACGATCCTCGAAGGCCGGTCGCCCACTCCTGTGGGCGGCCGGCCTTTCGCTGTTCCTGGTGGTCGCCGCCCTGGTCGTCGTCCTCACCCGGGACGGACGGCACGAGGTCGCGCCCGCCGAGCCCACCGAGGCCGTGCGTGCAAGTCCGGCACAAGCGGCAGCCGCGCTCTCAGCATTCGTCGAGGCCGTCGACGTGCGTGACGCGCACGCGCTCGCACGGCTCGCACCCCCGGACCTGCCCGCGGCCGGCGCGCTCATGTCGGACATCTCGACGAACGTCCGCACGCTCGACCTGACGGAGGTCAGCGCCCGCTACGTCGACCAGGCGGGCGCCGTCGCGCAGGACGGCTCGTGGAGCGGGGTCGTGGCGCTCACGTGGCAGCTGGCCGGCTTCGACGAGGAGCCGGCACGCAGCGACGTCCTGGTGAGGTTCGCTCCGAGCGGCGACGGCCTCGGCATCGCGGCGTTCGAGGAGGCCGACTCGGCGGGCGCGCGCCTTCCTCTCTGGCTCCGCGCCCGGTTGTCGGTGGCGCGGTCGGACGACGTCCTCGTGATGGTCGACGGGTCGAAGGACGAGGCTGCCGGAGTCTCCGGCCGCGCGACGCGCGGGATCGGCGTCGTACGACGGGTGCTCCCGGAGTGGGGCGGACCCGTGGTGGTGGAGGTGCCGGCCACCGCCGCCGACCTCGACGCGACGCTCGGCGCCCCGCGGGGGACGTACGCCGGCATCGCGGCGGTCACCGCTCCAGCGGGCGATCCGTCGGACATCGCCGGCCCCGTCCACGTGTTCGTGAACCCGGAGGTCACGGACGGCCTGCGTCGGGCGGGTGCGCAGGTGGTGATGAGCCACGAGCTGGTCCACGTGGCGACAGATGCGGTGCGGCGGCCGGTCGAGCCCTGGTTGCTCGAGGGCTTCGCGGACTATGTGGCGCTGCGCGACACGCGCCTGCCGGACCGCGTGACCCTGGGGCGCGCGATCGCGTCGGCGAGGCGGGACGGCGTACCTGGTGCGTTGCCGACGTCAGCCGACTTCGAGACCAGAGGACGGAACCTCCAGGCCCGCTACGAGGAGGCATGGCTGGCCTGTCGCATCGTCGCCGAGCGACTGGGGGAGCGCGCGCTGGAGAACGTCTACCGTGCCGCCGCGCGGGGGCGGTCGCTCGCAGAGGCGCTCGATCGTGCCGGGCTGCCGGAAGCAGTGTTGGCACGGGTGTGGCGCGAGCGCCTGACGACCGCTGCCGGATGACTGCGACAACGCACTGAAGGCGACCGGTGACCCGGTCGCCTCCAGCAGCGGAACGTGGTGCGGCGGTGTCGACGTACACCACCAGCGGCGGTGCAGTCCGGGGCGGTCAGGGGCCCAGGACTCCAGCCGGGATGGTGAAGAGCTTTGCGACGCTGATGCCGAAGGCGGTGACGCCGCCGATGATCGCGATGGCGATGAAGGCGACCATCAGCCCGTACTCGACGGCCGTGGCGCCGCGATCGTCGTGCTCACGGGGTGAGACGCTCATGGGCGTTCCTCTCGACTGGGGGGAATGGCAATGGGGCCGGACGTCCGCAGACGCCGGCCCCATTGCCGCCGCGCTCAGATCGCGGCAGCGATCTCGGTGAAGAGGCCGCCGAGCTTGCCGCCGAGGGCGGAGACCATGGCGATGATCGCGACCGCGATCAGTGCGACCATCAGGCCGTACTCGACGGCGGTGGCGCCCTTCTCGTCGCGCTTGGCGATCATGAGGTTCAGGAAGTTCTCGAGGAGCTGCATGGTTCTCATGCCTTTCTGCACTAGACGAGGTCGACCCCCGAGGGGTCGAGGGGGATCAGATCGCGGTGGCGATCTGGGTGAAGAGGCCGCCGAGCTTGCCGCCGAGGGCGGAGACCATGGCGATGATGGCGACCGCGATGAGGGCGACCATGAGGCCGTACTCGACGGCGGTGGCGCCCTTCTCGTCGCGCTTGGCGAGCATGAGGTTCAGGAAGTTCTCGATGAGCTGCATTGTGTTCCCCTTGTCGGAAGTTTGTGAGATGCGGTGTCCGAGCCCGCTCGGACCCGACGAAGAGAAGTCTTCCCGAGCACCGTCCTCCGCGGATCGGGTGATCGGCCGCAGGTGGGTAGTCCCTTCTGACTATCCGCGCTGCACCCACGAGCCCCGCCGACTAGCACTCCGGACGCGCCTTGCCGGAAGCGCTGCGAGGCGTGCCCGATCGTGGTAACCACGCACCACGGCGGCCGCACGGCCGAGGCCGAGCGACCGCCGTGGTCGCAGGGGAGGTGGCGCCGCCGCCCAGGCTCAGAACCGTTGCGGCGCCAGGTGGTCGAGCATGCCCAGGCGCATGGCCGTGACGAGTGCCTGGGCGCGGTTGGCCGCGCCGAGCTTCTGGTAGATGTGGGTGATGTGGGTCTTCGCCGTCGACTCGCTCATGTAGAGCCGGCCGGCGATCTCGCCCGTGCCGAGTCCGTCCGCCAGCAGCGCCAGGACCTCTTCCTCCCGGCCGGACAGCCGAGGTGTGCTGGGAGCGGTCGCCCGGCGCATCATGGCGCCGCTCAGACCGGCGCAGAGGAAGGTGCGGGGAGCGACGGCGGCGTGCTTGGCGGCGCTGACGACCTCGGCGGCCTTGCTGTCCTTGCCCACGAACCCGGACGCGCCGGCCTCCATGGCCGCGAAGATCTGGTCGTCCCCGGCGTGCATCGTGAGCACCACCAGGCCGGTCGTGTCGCTCCGCTCGCGCACGGCTCGGACGACGTCCAGCCCGTGCCCGTCGGGCAGCTGGAGGTCAGTGACGACGACGTCCGGCTTCAACGCGTCGTAGGCGGCGATGCCGTCGGCGACGCTGCCGGCCTGACCGACGACGGTCATGTCCTCGTCCCGCTCGAAGGCGCGGGCGAGGCCCTGGCGGATGAGCTCGTGGTCGTCAACCAGTAGCACGCTGGTGCCCATGGGCCTTCTCTCTCTGTGGGTCTGCTGTCATCAGCGACCGGAGGACGACGACGGTTCCGCCGTCGGATCGGGGGGACACCTCGAGCCGGGCACCGACTGCCTCGGCGCGTTCTCGCATTGTCTGGAGCCCCCAGTGGTGCTCGCGCGGTCCAGCGTTGCCGACCCCGTCGTCCTCGATCGAGAGGCGCAGGGTCGTGCCGTCGGAGTCGAGGGTGACCCACAGGTTGCTGGCTCGGGCGTGCTTGCGGACGTTGCTGATGGCCTCTTGCGCCACGCGCAGCACCTCGGTTGCGGCGCGGGGCGGCAGGGACGGACCGGACTCCGCCAGCGACAGGTGGACCCGGAGACCGGTCGCGTGGCTCAACTCACGGGCGTAGTCGGCCAAGGACGCTGCCAGGCGTCCGTCGGTGACCTCGTGACGCAGGTCGAAGATGGAGAACCGGATCTCGGAGACCAGCCGCGTGATCTCCGCCCGGAGCGTGGAGGCGAGCTCGCGAGTCTGCATGTGGTCGCTGATCGACTCGATCTCGTCGACGAGGTAGCCGAGGCCGACGATCTCCTGTGCCACACCGTCGTGCATCTCGCGCGCGATGCGGTTGCGCTCCTCCGCGGTCGCGAGGGCACGCACGTCGTCGAACAGCACGGCGGTGTCGAGGCGGACGGCGAAGTCGTCGGCCACCAGCTGGGCCCGTTCGTCGAGCTCTCGGGTCCATCGCGGAACTCCGACCAGGACGCAGTACCCCAACGTCTGCGCCGCGCCTCGCAACGGAACGACAGCTGCGCCCGGGGTGCGGTCACGGTCGCCGATCGCGATCTCCGCGGCCAGCCGCTCGACGTCCTCCGCACCGTTGAGTGCGCGCAGCGGGTCGTCGGCGTCGGAGTCGGCGTCGACGACGAAGACGGTGGTGCGGGCGCAGCCGGTCGCCTCTCGCATGGCGGCGTCCAGGTCCTCGGCCAGCGCCGCGCTGTTGAGGCCGAGGGAGCCTGAGCTCGCGAGCTGGTGCACGCGTGCCATCAGCTGGTGGGCGACCGCGTGCGGTGCCTGCCGGGCCGCGAGGCTGCGGATGGAGCGCGACTGCCAGCTGGCCAGCAGCCCGGTGCCGAGCCCGGCGAGCAGCCACGGGGTCACCGTGGCGAGCCGGGCGGCACGGTCCGGGTCCGACGAGGCTGCCAGGACCGCGATCGTGGTCACCGCTCCGACGAGGGCCGCATTGAGGGTCGTGACGAACCCGTGCTGGATGCCTGCGACGACCGTCGGGACCGCGACGTAGGCGATCAGGCTGCCGGGGGGAGGCGCGCTGGTCAGGATGAGCGCGACCAGGGCGGTCTCGCACACCGGGATGAGCGGCACGCGGCGGTCGAGGGATCTCCACTCCAGCGCCGAGCAGGCACCCGCGATGATCACCAGGGCACCCAGGAGCGGGCCGGCTTCCTCGAGCTGGCCCTTGCTGAGCAGGGTGCCCGTCACGAGGGCGAGCGCGAAGACCCGTACGGCCGTGGTCGCGCGCCAGGTGCGCAGCGGCACGGGCCCGGCTGCCGTCGAATCGATCCCCGAGGAACGAAGCATGACTACTGTTCTACTCGCTGAAGGTCGTCGCGATCGAGACCCCCGCGGGTCCGAGGATCACGATGAAGATGCACGGCAGGATGAACAGCACCAGCGGGATCATGATGCGGACGGGCACCTGCTGGGCCTTCTCCTCGGCCCGCTGGCGGCGCTTCGTGCGCATCTCCTGGCTCTGGATGCGGAGCACCCGGGCGATCGGGATGCCGAGGCTGTCGGCCTGCACCATGGCACTGCAGAAGGACTTGAGGTCGGGCAGCGAGGTGCGCTCGGCCATGAGGCGCATGGCGTCGACGCGCCCGACGCCGAGCTGCATCTCCTGGAGCAGTCGCGCGAACTCCTGGTTGAGGGGGCCGTCGCCGTTCTTCGCCACCCGGCTGACCGCGGCGTCGAAGCCGAGGCCGGCTTCCACCGAGACGGTGAGGAGGTCCATCGCGTCGGGGAGGGCATTGCGCATCTGCGTCTCGCGCTTCGTGCCCGCGTTGTACAGCAGCACGTTGGGGAGCACGTAGCCGAAGGCCGCCACCGCACCAGTGGCCAGGACGACACGGTAGAACGGCCAGTCCTGTCCCAGCAGGTAGAGGAAGCCGAGCACGCCGAAGACCGCGAGACCGAGCACCTTGAGGCCGATGATGCGGTTGACGTCCCAGGCAGGCGGGTTGCCCGCGATGTTCAGCCGGTACTGCAGCTTCTGGGCCGTGTCGGCCCGCACCAGGCGACGGCCGAGGTTGACGAGGCGGTCGCCGAGCGGACCGAGGACCCGCTCGGCGAAGGGCTGCTCGATCTCGGACTTGAGTGCTGCCGGGGCGCTGTCGAGCGCCTGGATCGCGGCCACGGACCGGGCCACTCCGCGACGCTCCTGGTTGACGACGCCGATGACCGAGAGGCTGAGGGTCAGCGCGGCGAACATCAACACGGCGCCCAGCATGAGCAGCGACATCTCAGACCTCGACCTTCGCGAGCTTGAACATGAAGAACCCACCGATGGTGAGCAGCACGACCGCCGCGGCCATCAGGATGAAACCGATGAACGTGGTGTAGAGCACCCGGATGTACTCGTTGTTGGCGAAGAACATGTAGATGAACAGGGCCGGCGGCATGCCGCCGAGGATGTAGCCGGACAGCCGACCCTCGGCGCTCAGTGCCTTCACCTGGCGGCGGAGGTACTCGCGCTCGCGCAGGGTGTCCGCGACCGTCGTGAGGATCTCGGCCAGGTTGCCACCCACCTCGCGCTGGATCCGGATGGCCATGACGATCCAGCCGAAGTCCTCGCTCTCCATCCGCTGGCCCACGCCCTCGAGCGCGTCCGTGATGTCGACCCCGAGGCGCTGCTCCACGAGCGCACGCCTGAGCTCGCCCGCCATGGGCTCGTTGCCCTCGCGCACGACGGTGTCGACCGCCTGGGGGAGCGAGAGACCTGCCTGGAGGCCACCGGCCATCAGGCCCAGGGTCTCGGCGAGCTGGCCGTTGAACCGGTTGAGCCGGCGCGAGTGGCGGAACTTGAGGTAGAGCCACGGGCCAACGGCTCCCAGGGCAAGACCCAGCACGGCGAGGCCCGCGCCCCCGAGCACGAAGCCGGCCACGGCGGCACCGACGGCGATGCCGGCGTGGAGCAGCAGCCACTCGGACGCAGTGAGCGCAGAACCGGCCCCGGCGAGCCGCTGCGAGATCCGGGTCTCGAGGTCGGCGGTGACCACCTTGTCCGCGAGCGCCACGGCGGAGCCCTTGATGTCGGCGGTCGTGTCCGACTTGCGCTTGCCCGACTTGCTCTCGCCGAAGTAGGCGTCGAGACGCCTGTCGGCCGACGACTTGTTCGGCCCCGACAGGGCGACCGAGAGCACGCCGGCGAGACCGAGTGCCAGGGCTGCGGCCCCGAGCAGCATGCCGGGGGTGCTGACCAGCGACTTGCCGGAGCTGACGATGTCCGGAGTGCTCGCGGCGGCGCCGATCGAGACGAAAGCCGAGTCGGTGTACGGCGTCCCGCCGGCGTCCACGCTGACCGTGAGGTTCACCTCGTCGGAGGCGTCCTGCGGCCGCGTGAAGGTGACGACCAGCTGTTGCGCGAGCGCGTCGGCCTGGGCGGAGAAGACGTCCTGGAGGGCGCTCTGCTCGGCCGGGATCACCTGGCCACCGGTGGCTTCGGCCACCGCCGACATGGTGTCGGCGTTCTTGGGGTTGGCCAGCGAGACCACGTCGACGACGACGCCGGCGTCCGTGGCGTCCTTCGTCACCACGTCGAGCGTGGTCGAGCTGCTCGTGTCGCCGCCGTCGGACAGCACGAGGAGCGACCGCGATCCCTCGGTGCCCACCTGTCGGAGCCCCTCAGCCATCGCGTCGTAGACCGCAGTGCCCTTGCGCAGGGTGATGTCGGCCAGTGCCGCGCGCACGGCATCGTGGTCGGTCGTGGGCTCGATGACCTCGCCGAGGTCACCGGCAAATGCGACGAGTCCGATCCGGACGTCGGTCGGAGCCGCCGACAGGAAGGTGTCGACAGCGGTGGTGGCCGAGGCGAACTTGTCGCGCTGGAGCATGCTGTTGCTGGCGTCGAGCACGAGCACCGTGGTGCGCTCGACGTCTCCCGCCGAGATCACCTTGGCCGTGGAGTCCACGGTCCGGCCGTCGACGTCGACCTCCACCGAGGCGGGGTCCGCAGCCGCTCCCGGAGGAACGCCGTCGACGCCGAGCACGAGGGACACGGTGCCGTCCTCGGTCTCGATGTGGTCGATGCTCACCGCGTCCGCGGCGCTTGCCGGACTCGCAGCCGTCAGGGCGAGGACGCCGCCGGCGGCGACGGCTGCCGTGACCCGGACGGCACGTCGGGCGTACGAGCGCTTCATCGCAGGGTTCCCCCGGTGGCGAAGATGGCGGGGTCGACGTGGACGCCGTGGTCGGTGAGCCGCTCGAGGAACCGGGGACGGAGCCCCATCGACTTCAGCCCGCCCTTGAACTTGCCGTTCTCGTCGAGCCCGGCCGCGTAGTCGAAGAGGAAGACGTCCTGCGTGGTGATGATGTCGCCCTCCATGCCGACGATCTCGGTGATCGCCGTGATGCGACGGGTGCCGTCCTTGAGGCGGGTCTGCTGGATGATCAGGTCGACAGCGCTCGCGACCTGCTCGCGGATGGCGCGCACGGGCAGGTCCATGCCCGCCATCAGCACCATCGTCTCCAGACGCGCGAGGGCGTCGCGAGGGGTGTTGGCGTGCAGGGTCGAGATCGAGCCGTCGTGACCGGTGTTCATCGCCTGCAGCATGTCGAGGGCCGCGGCGTCACGGATCTCACCGACGACGACGCGATCAGGACGCATGCGCAGCGAGTTCTTGACCAGGTCGCGGATGGTGACCGCGCCCTTGCCCTCGATGTTCGGGGGGCGGGACTCGAGTCGCAGGACGTGGTCCTGGACCAGTCGGAGCTCGGCGGCGTCCTCGATGGTGACGATCCGCTCGTCGTCGGGGATGAAGGACGACAGCACGTTCAGGGTCGTCGTCTTGCCGGCGCCCGTTCCACCCGAGACGAGGATGTTGAGGCGGCCCCGGACGCAGCCCTCCAGCAGGTTGGCCGCCGGTCGCGTGAGCGTGCCGAAGCCGATCAGGTCCTCGACGGTGTACGGGTCCTCCGAGAACTTCCGGATGGTCAGCTTCGAGCCGTCGAGCGCGAGCGGGGGGATGATGGCGTTGACACGGCTGCCGTCCGGAAGACGCGCGTCACACATCGGACTGGTCTCGTCGACCCGGCGACCGATCTTGCTCACGATCTTGTCGATGGTGCGGCGGAGGTGCGCCTCGTCGGTGAACGACGTGGGGACCTTGACCAGCTTGCCGCTGCGCTCCACGTAGATGTCCTGGAAGGAGTTGACCATCACCTCGGAGAGGTTGGGGTCGCGCAGCAGCGGCTCGATGGGACCGTAGCCGAGGATGTCGTCCGCGATCTCCTGCGACACCCGCGTGCGGTCGGCCGACGACATCGGGATGTCGGCGTCGGCGATCGCCGTCTGGAGGGCGAGACGCACCTGCTGCTCCAGCTCGGACTGCGTCATGTGCGCGTCGTAGAGCTTCGGGCCCAGGGACTCGACGAGTCGCTGGTGGACGACCCGCTTGAGGTCCTGGAACGGGTCGCCCTTGGGTGCGGCGGTCGCGCGCTTGGGTGCGGTGGTGACTGCTGCCGGGACGCTGCTGGCGCCACCCGCGGTGCTTGCTGCGCCCGGGGCGTTCGGCACGGGCGCGTCGTTCGTCTCCGCGCCGCGACCGCGCGCCGCGGCCAGTCGGTCTGTCAGGCTCACGTCAGCTCCTCCTCAGGCGGAGCCGGGAGCCGCTCGACTTCCGGCTCGACGGGTTGTCGTCATCGGCGGTCTCGCCGGCGATGGTCGCCACGGACTTGGCGAACGAGACGAGGGCCTTGCTGTTCTGGTGTCCGGGGTATGCGCTGACCAGCGCCTCGCCGCGGTTGACCGCGGCGAGGACCTCACGGCTCGACACCAGGGAGCAGTCGGCCTTCAGCGCGAGGGTCTTCTCGTACTCCTCCGCCGTGAGGCCGACCTTGCCGTCGGCCCTGTTGAGGACGAACTTCCAGGTCGACTTCGAGAAGTTGAGCATCTCCAGCGTGCTCGTCGCGAGCTTGAGCGCCTTGAGCGACGGGATGTCGAGGGTGCCGACCAGGACGATGAGGTCGGACCGGTCGAGAGCGCACAGGGCGTGGTCGTCGAACACGCCGGAGGTGTCGACGACGACGAAGTCGACCATCCGGCGGAGGACGTCGAGCAGCTTGCCGATGTCGTCCACAGAGGCCTGGTCGGGAGAGTCCAGACGCACCGGGGCGGCGACGACGGACAGGTTGTCCGAGTGGTGCGTGAGGATCGACCCGATGCCTTCGGCATCGATGACTCCGTTGAAGCCCACGAGGTCGTTGATGGTGCGGTGCGGCGTGAGCTGCAGCATGATCGCGACGTCGCCGCTGTTGACGTCGAGGTCGACCAGGCACACGTTGTGGCCCTGACCGGCGAGCGCGACCCCCATGTTGGTCGCGACCAGGCTCTTGCCGACCCCGCCCTTGGTGGAGAACACCGTCACGACCTTGCCGCGAGGTGCGTCTGCCTCGGCCTGGGCGTCCGCCGCGGCCTTGGCCACCTCGGCGGCCACCTGGGCGCGTGCCGTCTCGGCAGCCGCCTGCACCTCGTCGGAGAGCGTCTGGCCGATCGCGTTGGCCACGCTGCGCGCGCGCTGCACGGCGGTGGTGATGCCTGCCAGGTCACGTGCGGTCACCACCTCGCGCATCCCGCTGCGCAGGGCGAGCGCGAGGGTGTTGCTGTCGACGTCGTGACGCAGCAGGATCACGCCGAGGTCCGGACGGTGGATCCGGGCCCACTGGGCAAGCTCTGCGGCTGCCTCGCCGGGGACGGACGGACCGATGACGACGGCGAACTCGGTCTCGGCGGTACGGATGTGCTGCTCGAGGCTCTCGAGGTCGGCGAACGCCTGCGACCCGTGGAGCATCGCCTGCAGGACGGACCGTTGTGCGCCGTCGGGCTCGAGGACGGCGGTCACGGCTGCCTGCCGAGGTTGAGCTCGGGGAAGACGTCGCCGAGCCGGGCACCGGGCTGATCGGAGATCTTGGTGTCCTCGGTGAGGAGGGCGAAGTTGAGCTCGGAGGTGCGGTCGGCCTGGAACAGCTTCTCCGCCTCGTCCTGCGTCACGGCGACCGTCAGGATGGTGCGTGCCACCTCTTCGGTCGTGGCGCCGTCCTCGCCCTCGGTGGTCCTGGAGCTGACGGATGTCGTACCGACACCGAGGACAGGCACCCGGGTGAGGACGATGCGGGTCAGGCTGCCGAGCTTCTGCTCCTTGTTGTCCGGGAGGAGTGCGACCGGTTCGAGGGCGGTGGCGAACACCGCGACCTCGTTGCCCGGGTTGACGAAGCCGGCGACCCGCTCGAAGTCAGTGAGCTCGATCGAGACGGCCATCTTGCCGTCCGGGATCACCAGGCCGCCCTGCGTGTCGCCCAGGCTGCCGAACTTCTTGGCGATCAGCTGCTCGCCCGGGTAGATGCTGCCGATGGCCACGAGGTCCGAGATGGACGACGTGGAGGAGAGTGCGCCGTCGACGAGGTCGGCGCGCCGCACCTCGGCCTTCTCGATCTTGCCGGCTTCCTGGGCATCGCTCACCGTCTCGCCGGTATCGATGGTCTCCGCTGCCACGAGGACCTCGACGAGCTCCTGGTCCTTCGTGGCGCGCGCATCGATCCCCTGGACGTAGAGCACGATCATCACCGTGCCGGCGAGTGCGATGAGAACGGCGACGAGAAGAAGTACGGATCGACGAGCCATGGTGCGGTCCTTCGCGAGTAGTGGGAGCCCCACGGCGGGGTCCCGGGCGCGCAGGAGGGTCCGGGGGATCAAGCGGTTGACGGCCCCGAAGCCATCCCAGCGCGATGAATCTAGGGCGCGCTCGCTGAGCCCGAGGGCTAAACCTCGCAAACCACCCGATCATGGTCCGGGCGTAGTCCGTTGTGACTAGGTCGACGTAGTCGAGGTCTAGCCTGTGCTGTCGGTCCCGCCCGACCCGAGGAGGTCACTCACCCGAGGTAGAGCGCCTCGATCTCCTCGCGGGACTCCCGCATCACGACGCGACGCTTGAGCTTGAGGCTTGGCGTGAGCTGGCCGCCCTCCTCGGTCCACTCGCCCGTCAGGATCGTGAACTTGCGGATCGACTCGGCCTTGGAGACCGCCTTGTTGGCCTCGTCGACGGCGTCCTGGATGGCAGCGACCAGGTCGGGGTCGTCGACCACGGAGGCGAGGTCGGCGGACTTGCCGTGCTGCTCGGCCCACGCCGGGAAGGTCTCCCGGTCGATCGTCACGAGAGCACCGATGAACGGCTGCCCGTCGCCGACGACGAGGCACTGGTCGACCAGGGCGTGGGCCCGGAGCCGGTCCTCGAGGACGGCCGGTGCGACGTTCTTGCCGCCGGCCGTCACGAGGATCTCCTTCTTGCGCCCGGTGATGCGGACGAAGCCCTCGTCGTCGACCTCGCCGACGTCGCCGGTGTGGAACCACCCGTCGTGGTCGACCGCCTCAGCGGTCGCCTCGTCGTTGCCCCAGTAGCCGGCGAAGACCTGGCCGCCGCGGAAGAGGAGCTCGCCGTCGTCGGCGACGCGCACGCTCGTGCCGGGCAGGGGGCGCCCGACGGTGCCGATCTTGGTGGCGTCCGGGAGGTTCGCGGACAGGGCGGCCGTCGTCTCGGTGAGGCCGTAGCCCTCGAGCACGGTGAGGCCGATGCCGCGGTAGAAGTGGCCGAGCCGGTCGCCGAGCGGCGCACCACCGGAGATGGCGTACGCGCAGCTGCCGCCCAATGCCTGGCGCAGCTTGCCGTAGACGAGCCGGTCGAAGAGCGCGTGCTGGGCCCGGAGGCGCACCGGCACCCGCTTGCCGTCCGACGCGCGCGACCAGGCGATCGCCACGTCGGCGGCGCGGTCGAAGATCTTGCCCCGACCGTCGGCGGTGGCGCGCTGCGAGGCGCTGTTGAAGACCTTCTCGAACACGCGCGGCACGGCGAGGATGAAGGTGGGCCTGAACTCGCCGAGGTCGGTCACCAAATTCTTGATGTCGGCGCTGTGGCCCATCTTGGCCCGGCTCTTCACGCAGCCGACCTGGATGATGCGGGCGAAGACGTGGGCGAGCGGGAGGAACAGCAGCGTCGACGCGTCGTCGGTGTCGAAGAGGTCGGCGAGCTCGTCGACGGCCACGCCGAGCTCGAACATGAAGTTGCCGTGCGTCAGCATGCAGCCCTTGGGCTTGCCGGTCGTGCCGCTGGTGTAGATCAGCGTCGCGACGTCCTGGGGCGTCGCCGTGGTACGACGCTGCTCGAGGAGGTCGTCGGAGATGTCGGAGCCGAGTCGTCCGAGGACGTCGACCGCGTTGTCCTGGAGCGACCACACGTGCTGGAGCTCGGCGAGTTCGCCGGACCGACGGGCCTCGCGGACACGGGCCAGGTGGTCCGAGCCCTCCGCCACGATGGCGCGGGCACCGGAGTCCTGGAGGATCCAGCCGATCTGCTCGGCGGAGGACGTCTCGTATATCGGCACGGTGACCGCGCCGGCGAACCAGATGGCGTAGTCGAGGAGCGTCCACTCGTAGCGCGTCTTGGACAGCAGCGCGACCCGGTCGCCGACCTCGACGCCCGCCGCGACCAGGCCCTTGGCGACGGAGCGCACCTCGTCGAGGAAGGTCGCCGCCGTGACGTCGTCCCACCCGTCGTCCGTACGGCGGCTGAACACCACGGTGTCGGCGAACTCGAGCCCGTTGGTGACGACGTCGTCGGTGAGGTTCCCGGTGGTCGGGATGGTGGTGCTGAGCGGCGTCGAGAACTCCCGCACGGTGGAACCTCCTGAAGGGTGGTGGACTGCGGTCCGCAGGCTATCGCCTGAGGGATCTCACCCGGCTTGCCGGGCGAGCAGCCCGAGCCTCGCTGCCGCTTGCGGCAAGAGGTTGGGCCTACATGTCGTAGGCTCCGGCCATGGCCGAACAGACCTCCTCGTCGATCGTCGTCGACGCTCCTCCGGCCGACGTGATGGCCGTCATCGCCGACTTCGAGTCCTACCCGGAGTGGGCCAAGGGCGTCCAGAAGGCCGAGGTGACGGTGCCCGGCGACGGCGACCTGGCCGAGCAGGTCTACTTCGCGCTCGACGTCTCGCCCATCAAGGACGAGTACACCCTGGCCTACGACTGGGACGGCGACCGCGAGGTCACCTGGACCCTCGTCGAGGGCAACATGCTGCGCGCGCTCGACGGGGCCTACACGCTCGTCGACCGCGGCGACGGCAGCACCGAGGTCACCTACCGCCTCGCGCTCGACGTCACCATCCCGCTCATCGGCATGCTCAAGCGCAAGGGCGAGAAGATCCTCATCGACGCGGCGCTGAAGGGTCTCAAGAAGCGCGTCGAGTCGCGCTGACCAGCGGTCCGGACATGCGGATCCTGCTGTTCACCGGCAAGGGCGGGGTGGGCAAGTCGACCCTGGCCGCCGCGACCGGGTGTGCGAGCGCGGCGGCCGGCCACAGGACGCTCGTGCTGTCGACGGACGCCGCGCACTCGCTGGCCGACGCGTTGGACGTCCCTGCCACGTCGGAGCCCTCCGAGGCCGCCCCGAACCTGTGGGTCCAGCACGTGGACGCGCAGCAGCGCTTCGAGCGGTCCTGGGCCGACATCCAGGGCTACCTGCTCAGCGTGCTCGACGTGGCGGGCGTGGATCCCGTCGCAGCGGAGGAGCTCACGGTGATCCCGGGCGCCGAGGAGGTGCTCGCACTGCTCGAGGTGCGGGCGCAGGCGAGGTCGGGGGAGTGGGACGTGCTGGTCGTCGACTGCGCGCCGACCGCCGAGACCCTGCGGCTCCTCGCGCTCCCGGAGGCGCTCGGGTGGTACATGACCCGCGTCCTCCCCGTCGAGCGACGCGTCGTCAAGGCGCTCAAGCCCGTCCTGACCAAGGCCGCGGGCGTGCCGATGCCCGAGGACTCGGTCTTCGACGCCATCGAGCGGCTGCACGCCGACCTCGACGACGTACGCACCGTGCTGACCGGGCCGCAGACGTCGGTCCGCCTCGTCCTGACACCCGAGTCGGTGGTGCTCGCCGAGGCCCGCAGGGCGTACACGTTCCTGACCCTCTTCGGCTACCGCGTCGACACGGCGATCGTGAACCGGGTCTTTCCCGAGGACGGTGCGGACGAGTGGCGCCGCGGCTGGGTGGCGGCGCAGCAGCGCCGGCTGGCGGACGCCGCCGACTCGTTCGCCGGGCTCGAGCTCCGCACGTCGGTCTACCGCGGGACCGAACCCGTGGGCCGGGACGAGCTGCTCGACCTGGCGGCATCGACGTACGACGGTGCTGACCCGATCGCCCCGGGCCCGGCCGTCCCACCCATGTCCGTCCGCACCACGCCCGCCGGGCTGGTGCTGTCGCTTCCGCTTCCCCTTGCTGCGCAGGACGACGTCGGGCTCGTGCGCAAGGGCGACGAGCTCATCGTGTCGGTTGGCTCCTACCGGCGCCTGCTGACCCTGCCCTCCGGGCTCGGGCGGCACCGGGTGGGCGGCGCCCGCGTGCGAGACGGCCGGCTGCAGGTCAGGTTCAGCGAGCCCGCTGTCCCGACCCATCTGTCCGAGGAGGCCCTGTGACCGGCGCCGAGCGCGACGACGTCGGGTCGCTGGGGGAGGAGGCCGCCAAGCTCCTCGGCGCCCTCTCCGGGTGGGCCCGGGAGCAGTCGGCTCAGGCAGGCGACGGACTGTCCGGCATCGCCTCGCAGGCAGCAGCCTCCGCGCACGAGCTCGACGACCACCTCGCGACCGGTGCGGCCGAGTGCACGGTGTGTCCCGTCTGCCGCACCATCAGCGCGGTGCGTCAGGTGAGTCCCGAGGTGTCGACCCACCTGTCAGCTGCGATGAGCTCCCTCGCCCAGGCGGCCGCGGCGTTCCTGGCGACGGCCCCGCGCACACCCGGCGCCACGCACGACGTCGAGCGCGTCGACCTCACGGACG
Organism: Nocardioides sp. Soil_C_8; assembly: GCF_057656315.1. Lineage (NCBI taxonomy): Bacteria > Bacillati > Actinomycetota > Actinomycetes > Propionibacteriales > Nocardioidaceae > Nocardioides > Nocardioides sp. Soil_C_8. The sequence goes on along the minus strand of NZ_JBDGKQ010000004.1, from coordinate 338,096 downwards.
ACTGGCCGGACGACTGACGTGATCCGCGAGCCGGCTACTCCACGAGTCGCGTGCGTCGGAGCCCGCCGTCACAGTTGGTGTTGCCCAGGCTGCACTCGGCCTCGATGTTGGAGCCGGAAGCGCTGATCTGGACGTACTTGATGATCAGGTAGTTGACCGAGTTCCCGGAGTCGTCGTCCCCTGCGTACATGTTCGACGGCAGGCCGGAGCACTCGCCGCTGGTGGAGTGGTACTTCTCGTTCTTGCTGAAGTGGTAGCCACAGATCACGGCCCCGAGGAGCTTGTAGATCGGGAAGGTGGCGTTGTTCCCGCTTCCCTGGATGGTGCTGTCGGCGCACTGCGGGGGAGCGCAGAAGACGGGGAAGACGGCTGCCACGCTGTTGTCCACCAGGTACTTCCACGAGGACGCCACCTGGCCGGAATCGAGGTTGCCCGGGTTGGACTCGAGGCAGGATCCGTCCGGGGTGGCGCCGCCGAGGCAGGCAGCCTCGAGGGTGGTGGTCAGCTGCTGGGCGGTCTGCGACTCCGACTGCGCTGTCACCACCGAGGCGCCCTTCGCACAGCCGTCACGAACGTCGATGACCATCTGGCTGGTGGAGTTGTTCGAGGCACCCGGGCAGTCGACCGTCCACCACGCGCCAGAGGCGTTGCCACACGACGGAGGTGCGTCCTTGGGGTAGTCGAGTCGCACGAACGGGCCGGCCGTGAGCTGTGTCGAGCACATGGCGAGAGGACGCATGCGGGTGTTGGTGTAGGGGCCGACCTCCAGGGTGGCGGTCGCCGCTCGGCTCGTCGTCACCTGGGACTGGCCCCCGAACACCCCCGCGAACCGTGCCGGAGTGGTTCCTGCGTTGCCGAGCCTGACCTGGAGCGACTTGCTCGTCGCGTCGCACTTCACCTCCCACGTCGTCTCGCTCCAGCTGGCGTCGGGGTAGTTCTTCTTCGCGACGTCGACGGCCACCGCCTTCGCCGCGGCGACGGCGACGGAGTTGCTCCGGATGCTGTTGCACGAGCCGGGCGTCTTGACCAGCGACTGGGCACCAGCCAGTGCTCCGGCGTCTGCCGCCTTCTGCAGGTTGCGGTTGCTGACGTAGGCCGAGCCCAGGTCGATGGTGAAGGCCGACAGGCCGATGAGGAAGACCGCGAGGATCCCGACGAGCACGGCCACTGCGCCGTCCTCGTCCTGGCGCGCAGGCATCACTGGTACTCGCACTGGAACTCCGCCTTGCTGGTGAGCGTTACCGAACCGGGGATGACGGACGACGGCAGGGGCCACGGGATCATGAACTTCGACCTGACCGTGCCCTTGACGATCATCCGGCCGCCGTAGGCGCTCCCCTTGCACGTCGATCCGACTCCGCCGTCGTAGACGACGCTGATGGGATCGGTCAGTGAGCGCGCCGTCGCGGTGGAGTTCCACTGGTCGGTCGCCACGGTGATGGGAGTCGGGGCCGTAGTGCCCCGATCCACGACACCCGCGCGTGCACCCGCCCGCACGGAGTTGTCGAGTGCCAGCTGCTGGGCGAAGACGAAGCCGAAGTTCACGATGCCCGCGATGATCATGAGCAAGGGGACGACGACGATCGCGAACTCGACGGCCGACGCACCGCGATCGGTGCGGTCGTCGAGGCGTGGGCGCCAGCGCATGAGATCCCCTTTCCCCGAGATGTTCGCCCGCCACCGTAGGAGGTGTCGGTCTCGGGTGTCGCTGGTTTGACGACACTCGTGAGCCTCCGTGACGCGAGATGGCTAGAAGTGACTACTGAGACCATCCGATCGGGCCATGCGGTGCGTCGTACGCCAAGATGTGGCCCGTGGACGAGGGCGTGGTGGTCGGGGTCGACATCGGTGGCACCAAGGTGCTGGCGGGCGTCGTCGACGACGAGGGGCGCGTCGCCCGCACAGCACTTCGTACGACGCCCGGGCGCCGTGTGGTGACCAGCTGGGTCGAGGACGCGCTGGTCGATGCCATCGTCGATGCTGCCGCCGGCGCGCCGCTCGTGGGTGCCGGGGTGGCCGCCGCCGGATTCGTCGACTCCGCGGGGGAGCGGGTCATGTTCGCGCCGCACCTGCCGTGGCAGGGCGAGCCGCTCAAGGAGCTGCTGGAGGAGCGCCTCGGCTGCCCGGTGGGCCTGGACAACGACGCCAACTGTGCGGCGCGCGCGGAGGCCCGCTACGGCGCCGCCCGTGGCGCCGCGTCCGCGCTGATGGTGACGATGGGCACCGGCATCGGGGGCTCCGTCCTGCTCGAGGGGCGTGTGGTGCGCGGCGCCAACGGGATGGCGGGGGAGTTCGGGCACATGCAGGTCGTGCCCGACGGCCAGCCCTGCGAGTGCGGCCGGCGGGGGTGCTGGGAGCAGTACTCGTCCGGCAATGCTCTCGTCCGCAACGCCCGCGCCCTGATGGTCGAGCAGCCCTCGGTGCTGGGGGAGATGACCGACGGCAACCCCGATCGGGTGACCGGACCGATGGTGACCAGTGCGGCCGAGCAGGGCGACCTCGTCGCGCACCGTGCCTTCGCCTCTGTGGGGCACTGGCTCGGCGTGGGCGTGGCGAACCTGGTCGCGGCCCTCGACCCCGAGGTCGTGGTCGTCGGCGGTGGCGTCTCAGCCGCGGGCGACCGGCTGCTGGAGCCCGCCCGGGACGCGCTCCGCCGCACGTTGGTCGGCGCAGCACATCGCCGGGTTCCCGACCTGCTCGCGGCCGAGCTCGGGCCGCAGGCGGGGATGATCGGGGCCGGGCTCCTGGTCGCCGGGGATCAGCCGCGGCGGTAGTCGGCGACCAGCTCGAGGGCGAGCTGCTCCAGGAAGAGCCCGACGTCGGTCACGATGCCGCGCCCCTGGCCGGTGCCGCGGTCGGCGAGCCGGGTGACCATGGCCGGGTTGATGTCGACGCAGACCAGCGGGACCGACGCGGGCAGGAGGCTGCCGGTCGCGACGGCGTACAGCTGGGTCGCCATCATCAGGCAGTAGCCGATGTCGTGGATCTCGGCCCGCATGGCCCGCTGGCCCTCGACCACGTCGGTGTGGACCTCGGGGAGGGGTCCGTCGTCGCGGACGGACCCGACCAGGACGAACCGCTTCCCGGCGGTGACGATCGCGTGCATCACGCCGCTGGGCAGGACACCGTCCCGCACCGCGCGCTCGATCGACCCGGCCCGGCGGATGGTGTTGACCGCACGGACGCGGTGCTCGTGGCCGTGCTCGTGGCCGGGCTGGGCACTGGTCTCGGGGGTGGGACCGAAGAGGGCGGTCTCGATGTCGAGGGCGGCCACGGCGTTGCCCGCGAAGAGGACGTCGACCCACCCTGCCCGCACGAGGGCGGTCATGGCAGGTACGCCGCCGGCGTGCACGAGCCCCGGGCCGGCGACCCAGAGGAGTCGCTTCCCGGCTGCCCGCGCGTGCCTCATCCCGTCGGCCACCTGTCGCACGAGGACCGTCTGCGGTCGGTCGGTCCCGGGATCCATGTCGAACGAGGCGACGGGGTCGGCGCCGGGGTCGTGACCCGGCACGGCCACCTGGATGCCGGTCGCGCCCACCACGATCCGCATGCCGCGGGCGACGTCCGACATGGGCACCGTCCGCACCCGCACGTGGTCGGGTATGGACTCGTCGACGACCAGGCCGCAGTCCATCTCGGGGTTCTCGACGTCGTACCACCGGCCGCCGAGACGCACGCGCGTCTCGAGGTTGGTCGTGGCGTAGAAGCCGTCGGGCAGCACCCCGTCCTGATCGGCGGTGCTGACGGAGGCGTCACCGTGGGCGACCTGGTTGACCCCGCGGGTCTGCAGCCGCATGAGCAGGCGCTGGAGCGACTCGTCGTCCGGGGCCTCGACGGTGATGCGGGCGCTGCTCGGGTCGTGCGCCTCGTGGCCGACGTCGAACTCCTCGATGACGAAGTCGCCGCCGTACTCGCGGATGTCGTCGAGGACGCGCGACAGGATGCCGCTGTCCATGAGGTGTCCCGTGACCTCGACCGTCTCGCGCGCCCCCACGCGGCAGACCCTACGCCTGAGGGAGGCCGGTCGTGCGGCTCAGATGCGGGAGCCGTCGTCCCAGGGGTCGCGGGGCGCCTTGGGCATGACGAGGACGAGGTAGGCGAAGCCGCCGACGAACCACCCGACCAGCACCCAGCCGACCAGTGGGTTGACGTAGATCGAGAGCAGCCCGATGACGAGCGCGATCAGGGGAGCCACGAAGATGCCGGCCCACGCCAGGCCGCGCTGCCAGGTGCGGGGGACCGGGAACGGGGGCGCCGGCGGCGGCCGGAAGCGCTCGGACTCGGCGATGGCCCGCTCACGCTGCTCGACCTCGTCGTCGTCGCGCAGGTGGTCGGGCAGGTCGGTCGGGGACGAGGCCGAAGAGTCCGCGGACGACGGACGCTCAGAGGTGGGTGCCGCCTCGTCCGAGGGGGTCGCGGGGTCGTCCAGGACAGCGCGCTCGCCGTAGTTCTCGACGATCTCGCGCCACGCGAGCTCGGTGCGGCTCTCGTCCTCCGGGCGACTCACGCGGACCACGGTAGCCGTAGGAGGTGAACGCAGTCTCGTGACGGGCGCCGGGCGCCTTCCTCGACCCCCGGGTGAGTGGGGGCCGCCGTCGACCAGCGGTGTCCCGGGTCCTGGTGCACACTGTGCCGGTGAGGATCCCCTTCCGCGCCCCGTCCGCGCCCCTCGACCCCACCCTGGTCGCGCCGATGTCCACCCCGGCGGAGCCCGAGCTGACCGGCGGCCGGCGCGTCGGTGTGCTGGTCGTGCACGGCTTCACCGGCAGCCCCGCCTCCATGCGGCCCTGGGCCGAGGACCTCGCGGCGCGTGGGTACGCCGTCGAGATGCCGCTGCTGCCCGGACACGGCACGCGTTGGCAGGACTGCAACAAGGCCACCTGGTCCGACTGGGTCGCGACGGTCGAGGGTGCCTTCGACCGGCTCGCCGCCGAGAACGACGCCGTCCTCGCCGTGGGCCTGTCGATGGGCGGCGCGCTCGCGCTGCGGCTCGCGGCGGACCGCGGCGAGGAGCTCGCCGGGCTCGTGGTCGTCAACGTCGCCGTCGACACGCTGCGCAAGGACGCCGTGCTGCTGCCGGTGCTGCAGCGGTTCGTGCCCGCGTTCCCCGGCATCCGCAACGACATCAAGAAGCCCGGGATGGACGAGATCGCCTATCCCGTCATGCCGCTGAAGGCCGCCCACGAGATGTCTCGCGGCTGGGCCGAGCTCCGCCGCGACCTGCCGAGGATCACGATCCCGGTGCTCTACTTCCGCTCGGAGGAGGACCACGTCGCCGACCTGTCGTCGTCGAAGGCCCTGCACGCCGGCCTGTCGTCCAAGGACTTCGAGGAGCGGGTGCTGGAGGACAGCTACCACGTGGCGACCCTCGACCACGACGCCCCGAGGATCTTCGCCGAGTCCGCGGAGTTCATCGAGCGGGTCACCGGCCAGCAGCAGGGATAGTCTCGACCCGTGCTCTATTGGTTCCTGAAGTGGATCGCCCTCGGGCCCGTCCTGCGACTCGTCTTCCGGCCCAAGGCCTACGGCATCGACCACGTGCCGGAGGTGGGTCCCGCGATCCTCGCCAGCAACCACCTGTCGTACGCCGACTGGCTGTTCATGCCGCTCACGCTCACCCGCCGGGTCACCTTCGTCGCCAAGGCCGAGTACTTCACCACCCCGGGGATCAAGGGCTGGTTCCAGAAGAAGTTCTTCACCGGTGCCGGTCAGGTCCCGATCGACCGGTCGGGTGCCAACGCCGCCGAGGGCGCCATGAAGTCGGCCATGAAGATCCTCGCCGAGGGCGAGCTGTTCGGGATCTACCCCGAGGGCACCCGGTCGCACGACGGCAAGCTCTACCGCGGCAAGACCGGCGTGGCCCGGCTCGCGCTCGAGAGCGGTGCCCCGGTCATCCCCTGCGCCGTCGTCGGCACCGACGTGGTGGCCCCGACCGGCAAGGTCTACGGCACGTGGACGCGCCCGGTCGTGCGCTTCGGGAAGCCGCTCGACTTCTCCCGCTACGCCGGCATGGAGAACGACCGCTACATCCTGCGGTCGATCACCGACGAGATCATGTACGAGATCATGCGGCTCTCCGGGCAGGAGTACGTCGACCTCTACGCCAGCAAGGCGAAGGAGCTCGACAAGGAGAAGGCCAGGCAGGCCGAGCGCGAGAAGGCCGAGCGGGAGAAGGCCGAGCGGGAGAAGGCCGAGCGGGAGAGCGCGGCCCGCGAGCAGGCCGTGGACGGGCCTGAGCAGAAGGCGTCCTGAACGCCGATCTCCGCCCGCAGGTCCACCACCCGCGGGCCGACTCCGCCCTCGCGGTCGAGGACCGGCTCTACTCCGCGCTCGCGCTCGTCCGGGTGGTGGTCACCGTCAACATGGTGGCCCTCAACGCCTACCGGCGTGACAGCTTCTCCCACCCGGACCTCGCCCTCGTCGTGGTGATTGCGCTGGTGGTGTGGACCGGGGTGGCGACCTGGCTCTACGGCCGGCGATCCACTCGCACGCCCGCCCTGCTCGTCGCCGACCTGCTGATCGCCGTGGCCGCGATCGCCGTCACCCCGTGGCTGAAGACGGAGAGCTTCAACGCGACCCTGCCCGGCTTCTGGGTGATGGGCGCGCTCCTGGCGTGGGCCATCCACTGGCACTGGAAGGGTGGGCTCGTCGCCGCGGTCGCCCTGTCGCTGGCCGACCTGCTGCCGCGCCAGGAGATCGACCAGGGCAACTACGGCAACGTCTTCCTCGTCCTCATCGGCGGACCGATCGTCGGCTACATGTGCGAGTCGCTGCAGCGCATGGCGGAGGAGCGGGACGCCGCCGAGCACGCCGCGGCGGCCGCCGAGGAACGCACCCGCCTCGCTCGCGCGGTGCACGACGGCGTGCTGCAGGTGCTGGCGATGGTGCAGCGCCAGGGCGCGGCGGCGGGCGGCCAGTGGGCCGAGCTCGGGCGGCTGGCGGGCGAGCAGGAGCGCGGGCTGCGCTCGCTCATCCGGCAGCAGGACACGGTGCCGACCCGGGCCCACGGACGGTCGGACCTCGCGGGGGCTCTCGAGGCGATGGCCACCGCGCACCCGGTGCGGGTGGAGGTCGCCACCCCGGGCGGCGCGATGCTGGTCGACCACCACGTCGCCACCGAGACCGTGGCCGCGGTCAAGGCGTGCCTCGACAACGTCCTGTCCCACGCAGGACCGGGGGCGTCGGCGTGGATCCTGGCCGAGGCCGCACCCGGTGCGATCACCGTCTCCGTGCGCGACGACGGTCCCGGCATGACGCCGGGCCGGGCGGAGGAGGCGGCCGCCGAGGGGCGTCTCGGCGTCGCGTCGTCGATCCGCGGCCGCATCGAGGGACTCGGCGGCACCGCCACCCTCGAGAGCGGCGAGTGGGGCACCGAGTGGGTGCTGTCGGTGCCGCTAGCGTGACCGGGTGACCATCCACGCCGGCCACCCGTTCCCGACCCCCGACGACCCCGTACGACGCCTGCGCGGGCGCCTCGGCGGGACGGTGTCCCTCTGGACCGCGGGGGACGACACCGGACGAGCGGGCCTGACCGTCACCTCGTGGCTCGTGGCGGGCGGCGACCCCGGGCGGGTCCTGGCGCTGCTCGACCCCGACGCGGACCTGACCGAGCTGCTGCTCGACACCGGGCGCGGCGTCGTACAGCTGCTGTCGTGGGACGACCGCGGCCTGGCGGACGCCTTCGCCGGCACCACCCCGGCGCCCGGCGGCCCGTGGCGGCTGGCGGACTGGACGGACAGCGGGTACGGCCCGCGGCTCGCGTCAGCCGGCACCTGGGCGCTGTTGGGAGTGGAGACGGCGACGGACGTCGGGTGGTCGCGGTTGGTGACGTGCACGCTGGACGAGGTGGTGGTCGGCGACGATCCCGCGCCGCTCGTGCACCGTCGGGGGCGTTACGTCCCGCCGGGCGGCTGAGCGGTCTACGCTGCGGTCCAACCGGGAGGGGGACCCATGGTGAGGGTGATGGTGGTCGACGACCACCCGATGTGGCGCGACGCGGTCGAGCGTGACCTGCAGGCGGCCGGCCACGAGGTCGTGGCGGTGGCGTCCAACGGGCGCGAGGCGATGGCGCGGTTCCCGGCGGCAGCGCCGCAGGTCGTCGTGCTGGACCTCCAGCTGCCCGACAGCAGCGGGGTCCAGGTCACGAGCATGATGCTCGCGCACGACCCGACCGCACGCGTGCTGATCCTGTCGGCCAGTGGCGAGCAGGAGGACGTGCTCGAGGCGATCAAGGCCGGTGCCACGGGCTACCTGGTGAAGTCGGCCTCGAGCGCCGAGCTCATCGACGCGGTGACGCGCGTGGCCGACGGCGACACCGTCTTCACGCCGGGCCTCGCCGGTCTGGTGCTGGGGGAGTTCCGCCGCATCGCGGACGGGCCGGCCGACGACCCGCGCGACCAGCTCACGGAGCGTGAGACCGAGATCCTGAAGATGGTGGCGACAGGCATGAGCTACAAGCAGATCGCCGCGCGGCTGGTGCTGTCGCACCGCACCGTGCAGAACCACGTCCAGAACACCCTGCGGAAGTTGCAGATGAACAACCGCGTGCAGCTGACCCGCTGGGCCATCGAGCACGGGCTCGACGGCGACGCCTGAGCCGCCGGCTCAGGACGGGACCGTCACGACGGCCATCACGCGGCTCCCGGCGTCGGTCCCGGTGAGCTCCACCCGCCACTGGTCGTCGCCCTCGGACCTCCCGCACGGGACGGGCTGCTGGTCCGGCTGGGCGCACGCGAGCGACAGCACCTCCTGCGACCGCACCACGCGGACGTCGCGTGCCTGCGGCGCGGTGACGACGAGCGAGGTCGCGGAGGCGAGGCCGCGGCCGTCGGCGGACGAGCTGAGCTCGACCGCCCCTGACATCCGGTAGCGGACCTGGATGCGGTTCGCGTCGTCGAAGGTGTACGTCGCCCCGCTTCGGGTGACGGTCGTGGGGCCCGTCCCGGGACGGCCGTCGGCGGTCACCTCCACCGCGGTCGCCGCGAGGTCCGCGCCGTCGAGGTCCGGCAGTGCGAGGCCGAGCTCGCCGACCGGGTCGTCGGCGTGTATCCAGTGGGTGACCTCCAGCTCCCCACCGGGCAGCACTTCGGTGACCGCGCGTGACTCCCCGGCGGCCGGCCACCCGTCGATGGGCAGCGACGCGGCCGGAGACGCGGACGGGTCATCGGGGCCGCCGAGCACCTGCCAGGCGACGACACCGCCGGCGAGCACGCCCATCAGCGCGGCTGCCACGAGGGCGAGCACCCGACGGTTGGCCGGTCCGGTCCGCGGCGCCGGTGGTGCGACCGGGGGCGGAGCGAGCGGGGGTGCGGGCGGGGCTGCGGGTGGGGCTGCGGGTGGGGCTGCGGGTGGGGCAGTCGGCTCGGCCGGCGGTGCGACGACCGCGTCCTGCTCGGCCGGACCCGCGGCGGGCGGGGCCTCGGCGACGTCGGGCTCCGCCGCGGGGGCCGGGGCAGGCGCAGGCCGGGCGGACGGCGTCGCGGACGGCGTCACGGACGGCGTCACGGGAGGGGGTGTCCGGGGCGCCCGGCGGGCGCGTGGGGGAGCAGGTCGCGGCCGGACGGCCTCCTGGGCCGGGGCACGACGCGGGGCCGGGGGCAGGACGGTCGGGAGCCGTTTCTGGTACGGCTTCTTCGGGCTCACGACGCCTCCGGCGGTCCGAGGGGGACGGCGGTGACCACGGCGAGGTTCTGGTAGCCACCGCGGGAGGCGTCGTACGGCGGTGCGCACGTGACCAGGGTGAGCCGCAGCCGGCCTCCGGCGTCGTAGATCCACGCGTCGTCGACGAGGCTGCCCTGCGGCACGAGCCGGCGCGACCGCACCCCGAAGTCCTGGCGCAGCCCGTCGGCCTCGAGGCGGACCTTCGCTCCCGGGCGGACCGCCAGGAGCTCGGCGAAGGGGCCGAGCCCCTCGGAGTCGCTGTCGACGTGGGCGGCGACGAGGATCGACCCGAAGGGGTCGCCGAGGCGCGAGCCGCCGCGCCACCACCCCGCGACGTCCACGTCGTCGGGCACGTCGAGCACACCGCTGCCGGTGGTGCCGGCAGGGCTCACGGGTACGACGCGCCCGCTCGGCAGCGTGGCCCGGTCGGGCCGGCGGGGCGTGACGACGGACCGGGCTCGCCGCGCCGGGGAGACCGGCTCGGCCGACGGGGGAGAGGAGGCGGATGTCGTGGGGGACGACGAGCGGGTCCCGGGGTCGGCCGGGCGGGCGGCGTCGGTGCTGCCGGCACATCCGGCGGCGACGACGAGGCAGGCGGAGGTCATGAGCGCACGCGTGCGGACGCTCATCCGGGCGGGGGAACGGCGCGCGTGCGGCGCCACCGCAGGCCCGCAGCGCCCAGTGCCACCAGGGCCGCCACCCCCAGCGCTCGGACCGCCGGCGGCAGGTCCCGGTCGCCCGCAGTCATGGGAGCGGTGAAGGTCGTGACCCGGCCGCGAGCCAGTCCCGCCGACCCGGTCTCGATGCGGGACGGGCGGACGCTGCCGTCGGCTGCGAGGTCCACGGTGTGGGCGATGACGTTCATCGAGCTGTCGCGCGGGTTGCCGTAGGCGTAGATCATCGAGAGGGTGCGGCCCTCCAGGGCCACGTCGAGCGGGCCGAGGATGGGGTCGGCGCCATCCTCGCCCGACGGCAGCAGCGCCACCTCGATCGAGCCCTCCGGGACGTCGGCGTCGGCGAACTCGCCGTTGGCGATGTTGGTGAACACCGTCTGGCCGTCGACCTCGACGTCGGCGGGTGCGACGGTCGCCGTGTGGGCGAGCAGGACCCTGGCCTTGCCGGGCCCGATCGGGCCGGCCGGTGCGGCGTAGGAGTGGACGACCGGGTCGCCCCCGACGTCCGCGGGCAGGTGCAGCACGACGTCGCTGGTGTCGCCGGCCCCGACGTCGAGGGTCGAGTCGACCTTGACGCCCTTGCCGCGGAACGAGATCTCGTGGCTGCCGGGATCGAGCTCGAACGGCCCGAGCACGTCGCCGACCGCCGCGCCCGCGGCGACCCGGCGGCCGTCCACGGAGACCTCGACGGTGGCCCCGGGGACCGCCTGCACGACGTTGACGTTGGCCGGCTGCGGCGCCGGGGCGTCGGCCCCGGCCGGTGCGCCGGTCAGAAGAGGCAGGCACACGGCCGCCAGCACTGCAGAGAGTCGACGCATCCCGACCACACCCCCATGGCCCCACTACGACGTCGTCCCGATCGGGACGCCGGACCTCACCTGAACACCTCGGCGCCCAGCGCCTCAACCCCGATATCGGGTACGTCCGACCGGTCGGACACCCTTAGGGTTGAGCCGTGGAGACCGGGGTCGTGCGCAGGACGGAATACAGCGGCAGGGACGTCGACCTGACGGTCCAGGGCTACCTCGCCCGCCTCGGGCTGGATGCACCCGTCGAGGCCACGACCGAGGGCCTGCGCGTGCTGCAGCGGGCCCACGTCGCGCGCATCCCGTACGACAACCTGTCCATCATGCTGGAGCGGCCCGACCCGGTCGACCCGGCCACGTGTGCCGCCCGCGCCGCCGGTGGGGGCCGGTTGGGCTACTGCTTCCAGCAGAACGGCGCCCTCGGCTGGCTGCTCGAGGAGCTCGGGTTCGCCGTCAGCCGACGCCACGGCCATGTCTGGGCACGTCCTGAGGACGAGCTGGCCACGTCGTTGAACCACCTCGTGCTCGTCGTCTCGGGGCTGCCCGCCGAGGGCAACCCGGGTGGTCACTGGTGGGTCGACGCCGGGCTCGGGGAGGGGTTCGCCGAGCCCCTGCCGCTGGTGCGCGGCGACCACCTCGTGGAGGGGTGGACGTTCGGCATCGGGGCGGGCTACGGCGCCCAGGCGGCGGGGCGGCCGACCGGCCCCGCGGCCTGGACCTACCGGCACCTGCCCGGCGGCGTGCTGCGCGGGATCGTGGTCACCTCGCGTGACCACGGCGACGATGCGATCGCGCTCGCCCACGCGACGCTGGGCGGGGGCGCGGCGTCGCCGTTCCGGCGGGTCGTCGTCGCCCAGCGCATCGAGGGGCGGCGGCAGCGCACGGTCCGCGGGCTGGTGCACCAGGCCATGACGCCGACCTCGACGGAGCAGCAGGACCTGACGTCGTACGACGACTGGCGCGGCGCGCTGGTGGACGACCTGCTGGTGCCGGTCGACGACGTCACCGACGACGAGTGGTCGGCGCTGTGGACCCGCGCGCAGGCCTCCCACCGGGCATGGGACGAGGCGGGGCGGCCATGAGCGACCGGGGGACGACCACCTGGCGTCGCGCGACGGCGGAGGACGCGGCCGCACTGCGCGACCTCGAGCGCATCGCGAGCCAGACCGGGCTGGCGCACGTGTTCGGCGACCTGCCCTACCCCGACGACGACGTGCTGGCGCGCTGGGCGCTCCTGCTCGACGACCCGGGCGTGGTCGTCGAGGTGGTCGAGGACGAGCGCGGGCTCGTCGCGCTCGCGGCCCACGACGGCACCACGCTGCGGCACCTGGCCGTCCGACCCGACCACTGGAGCGCGGGTCTCGGGCGGGAGGCGTTCCGTCGCGCCGAGGCAGCGGGTGCGCGACGCCTGTGGGTGCTGGAGGCGAACGGGCGGGCCCGAGGGGTCTACGAGTCGCTGGGCTGGACGCCCAGCGGGACCACCCAGGAATGCCCCTGGCCGCCGTACCCCACCGAGGTGGAGTACACCGCTCCCTAGGATCGGGGCATGCCGGACGCCGACCCGCTGCTGGACATCGCCGACGACCTCTATGCCCTGCCGCTCGCGGACTTCACTCCTGCCCGTGACGCGCTGGTCAAGGAGCACAAGGCCGACAAGGCGCTCGCCGCCTCGATCAAGGCGCTGCGCAAGGCGTCGGTGGCGGCCTGGGTGGTCAACCTGCTCGTCCGGCGCGACCCCGACCAGGTGGACCAGGTGCTGGCGGTGGGCGAGGCGCTGCGGGAGGCGCAGGACAACCTCGACGCCACCCAGCTGCGCGAGTTCACCAAGCAGCGCCGGCAGCTGACCGCCTCGGTGACCACGGCCGCCCGGCGGATGGCGCGCGAGGAGGGCGTCCGGACCACCGAGTCCGTCGGCGAGCAGGTCGAGGCGACGCTCACCGCAGCGATGCTGGAGCCGGACGCCGCACGAGCGGTGCGCAGCGGGCTGCTCGTGACGTCGCTGTCCGCGACCGGGCTCGGCGACCTCGACCTCAGCGGTGCCGTGGCGGTGCCCGAGGCGCTCGGGTTCAGCGCGAAGGCCCGTCCCGCTCCGGGCCCCGACCCCACGCAGCGGCCCCAGCTCCACGTCGTACCCGACCCGGACGCCGACGTGAAGGCCAGGGCGGCCGCCGACGAGCGGCTCGCCGACGCCCGTGCCGCGCTCAAGGAGCAGGAGAAGGAGCACCGGGCCGCCCGTCGGTCGGTGGAGAAGCTGCAGGCACGGACCCTGCAGGTCCAGTCCGAGGTCGATGAGCTCCGCAGCCGGATCGCGGAGCTCGAGGACACGCTCGAGGAGGTCGACGAGGAGCTCGCCGAGGCGGAGGCCGCGCAGGCCGAGGTGGAGGAGGCCGTCGAGGAGGCGCGGTCGGAGGTCGACGCCGCCCGCGAGGCGCGCGAACGCCTCTAGGACCCTCGGCCCGTCACCCGGTCCAGCCCTTCGACCGCTCGACCGCGTCGGTCCAACGGGCGTACGACGCGTCGAGCGCGTCCCGGTCGCCACCGGGCTCGAAGCGCCGGTCGAGGGCCCAGGTCTCCCGCAGGTCGTCGGTCGACCCCCACACCCCCGTGCCGAGCCCGGCGAGGAAGGCTGCGCCGAGCGCCGTCGTCTCGACGATCTCCGGACGCTCCACCGTCCGACCGACCTGGTCGGCCTGGAGCTGGCAGAGGAAGTCGTTCTCGGCTGCCCCGCCGTCGACGCGGAGGGTGGTGAGCTCGGGGAGCGTCTCCAGCACGTCGCGGACCTCGAAGGCGATCCCCTCGAGCGTGGCCCGGACGAGGTGGGCGCGCGTGGTGCCGCGGGTGATGCCGAGGATGGTCCCACGCGCGTGGGGGTCCCAGTGGGGTGCGCCGAGACCGGTCAGCGCCGGTACGAACACCACCCCGTCGGTGTCGTCGACGGTCGCGGCGATCGCCGCGGTCTCGGCGGCGTTGCCGACGATCTGCAGCCCGTCGCGCAGCCACTGGACCGCAGCACCGGTCACGAAGATGGCGCCCTCGAGGGCATAGGTCAGGTCGCCGTCAGGGGAGCGCCAGGCGGCGGTCGACAGCAGGCCGGCGTCGCTGCGCACCACGCGGGTGCCGGTGTTGGTGAGGATGAACGAGCCCGTGCCGTAGGTGCACTTGGACTCGCCCTCCTCGAAGCAGGTCTGCCCGAAGAGCGCGGACTGCTGGTCGCCGGCCACGCCGGCGATCGGCAGGGACAGCCCGAGGAAGACGGTCGGGTCGGTCGGCGCGATCTCGCCCCAGTTGGGGACCAGCTCGGGGAGTGCGTCACGGGGTACGCCGAAGAGCTCGCACAGCTCGTCCGACCAGTCGCCCGACTCGAGGTCGAGCAGCAGGGTGCGGCAGGCGTTGGACACGTCGGTGACGTGCCAGGTGCCGCGCGTCATCCGCGCGATGAGGTAGGAGTCGACGGTGCCGACGGCGTATCGTCCGGACTCCACCAGCGCCCACGTGTGCGGCTCGTTCTCGGCCAGCCACGTCAGCTTGGTGCCGGAGAAGTAGGGGTCGAGGCGCAGGCCGGTCAGCTCGGTGACGCGGTCCTCGTGGCCGTCCGCGCGCAGCCGGTCGCAGATGTCGGCGGTGCGGCGGTCCTGCCACACGATGGCGCGCCGCGGCGAGCCGAGCGTCTCGCGGTCCCACAGCACGACGGTCTCGCGCTGGTTGGTGATGCCGACCGCCGTGAGGTCGGACTGGTCGACCTTGGTCAGGACCTCGCGCGTGGCCTCCAGCGTGGCCTGCCAGATCTCCTCGGCGGAGTGCTCGACCCAGCCGGGCTGCGGGAAGTGCTGGCGGAACTCCTGGTAGCCCTTGGCCTGGATCCGCCCGTCGGGCCTGACGACGACCGCCGTCACGCCGGTGGTGCCGGCATCGATGGCCAGGATGCTCACTTCGCGCCCCCGCGGATGATGTCGAGGATCCGACGGTCGATCCACGCCGGGCGGAGTCCGGGCGCGACCCGCATCTCGTAGTTCTCCGAGCCGACCCACATGTGGAAGCTGTCCTTGCCCTCGGCCTTGGCCAGCGACTCCAGCTCGATCATCAGCGCGTCGTCGACCGGCACCTGCTCCTCGGGGGTCGAGGCGGTCAGGTAGAGCTTGTTGAGGTCGACGAGCCGGGCCAGCTCCACCACGGGGTCGGCGTGGTCGTCGACGCGGAGGTCGACGGCGACGTCGTCGTGACCGCCGTAGCCGGCACCGTCTCGCACGACGAGCAGAGCCGCGGACTGCCGGCCGCGGCTGTCGCCTCCCGCCTCGTCGCCGGCAGTCAGGGCCGCGAGCAGCCGCCGCTCGAGCGACTGGTCGACCGCGGCGATCCACGCACGCTCCATCGCCTCCACCACCTCGGGGCCGGTCAGGATGTTGCCCTGGATGGCGTAGCCACCGCGCTCGCCGCTGCGCCCGGTCGTCCCGCCCGCCCAGGCGAAGCAGTCGGAGCCGGTCCAGGTCGCGGCGTTGCCGTCGGAGTCGACGACGCCCACCTGCCGGTGCTCGCGCTCGTCGTCCTCCTCGACCAGCCGGTCGAGGGCGACCTGGGCGGTCGCACCGTCGTCGAGGTGGGCCAGCCCGAGGTACTTGAACGAGAGGTTGGCGTCGGCCTGCGTGGCGATGGCGCCGACCCCGGCCGCAGCTGCCGGGACGGCGGACCCGACGGCCAGGAACTTGGAGGCGACGGCGACGCCCCACGACTCGCCGTCGTCGGAGCGGGCCACGATCGAGAACGTCATACCTCGACCCTAGTCTGAGCCCGTGCTGACTCGTCTCGGCTTCCCCCGCGTGGGGGAGCACCGCCGCTTCGTCGTGGCGATCGTCGCCGACACCGTCGGCAGCGGGCTGTTCATGCCGATCACGCTGCTCTACTTCCTCGCGATGACCGACCTGTCCTTGGTGCAGGTGGGGTCTGCGCTGTCATTGTCGGCCCTGCTGACGATGCCGGGTGCGTTCGTCATCGGGACCCTCGTCGACCGCTTCGGTCCGCGGAAGATGATGCTCGTCGGCAACCTGGTGCAGGCCGCCGGGATGGTGGCCTACCTCTGGGCCGACTCTCTGCTCGCCGTCGCCCTGTGGACGGCCCTCCTCAACCTCGGGCGCCAGTCCTTCTGGGGCTCCTTCGGCAACGTCGTGACAGCGATCTCGGCCCCGGGCGAGCGGGAGATGTGGTTCGGCTTCCTGCAGGCCGTGCGCAACCTCGGCTACTCGGTCGGCGGGCTGCTCGCCGGGCTCGCCCTGCAGGTCGGCACCGACGTCGCCTACCAGTCGGTGGTGGTCGTCAACGCGGTCACGTTCGTCCTCGCGTTCGTCCTGCTGCTCGACGTGCCCGACCACCGCGTCGCGCACCCCGCGGACGCGCCGGTCGAGGGCTGGGGCGTCGTGCTGCGGGACACCGCCTACCTGCGGCTCGTGCTCGGCCAGCTCGGATTCGTGGCCGGGATGATGGTCCTCAACTTCGCGCTCCCGGTCTACGTCGCCGAGACGATCGACCTGCCGGGGTGGGTGGTCGGCGCGATCTTCACGCTCAACACCGCGATGGTCGGCCTCGGCCAGGGACTCGTCGTACGACGCATGACCGGGCGCGTGCGTGCCCGGATGATGGGGCTGGCGCAGCTGACGTTCGTCGTCGCCTACGCCCTGTTCGTGCTCGCCGGCTGGCTCCCGGTCTGGCTGGCGGTCGTGGTGATGCTGGTCGGCGCGGCGGTCTACACCGCCGGTGAGCTGACCGGTGGTCCCGTCTTCAGCGCCACTGCGGCCGAGGCCGCACCCGACCACCTCCGCGGTCGCTACCTCGGCCTGTTCCAGCTCAGCTGGGGCGTCGGGGGAGCGGTGACGCCGGTGGCGTTCACGTGGCTCCTCGCCCACGGGCAGACGACGCTGTGGTGGGTGCTGGCGCTGGTCGCGCTCGCCAGCGCGGCGTACCTCCAGCGGCTCCCGGGCGTCCTGCCGGCAGCGGGCCGGCGGGTGACCAACCGCGTCGAGGAGGAAGCCGCAGCCGACCCCGTCTGATGTCGCTCAGGCCTGGCCGATCTGCGCGAGCAGGTCGGTGAACCACTGCTGCTCGGCGTCGAACGGCTTGTGCCCGGCGATGCGCTCGAACTCGATGGCCCGCAGCTCGCCGTCGCGGTCCTCGTCGTGGCCGATCACCCCGGGCGTGCCGTCGAGGGCACAGGCGACGGCCAGCTCGGCCATCTCGCGGATGAGGGCGAGGTCGGTGTCGTTGGCGGGAGCCGAGCGGGAGAAGTAGCCGGACTTCTGCACCATCTTCTTCTCGGCGCCGATGGCCTCGGCGAAGCGGTCGGCGAAGTAGCGGCCGGGGTTGATCGTGTCGATCTGGACGTGCCCGAACGGGTCGCGCTTCACGGTCTCGCCCAGCGCCTCGAGGTGGGAGACGATGTCGTCGACGCCGGCCCCCTCGGCCAGGAAGATGTTGACGCAGCCGATCTCGTCCATGACCCCCCGCAGGCGGTCGGCCTCGGCGGCGAGGTCGATCGGCAGCTCGGGCACGTAGACCGCGTGGATCGCCCACTTCCGCCCGTCGAGCCCGATGCCGGGGAGCCACTCCTGGTCGGCGTGCCACGCCATGTAGTCGCGCGCTGCCGCTGCGGTCAGCCAGCCGCTCGCCCGCCCCATCACCTCGTGGACGATGAGCATCCGCGGGTTGGAGCCGTGCTCGGCCAGCACGTTCTGGGCGAACCGGGAGGCCTGCTGGGCCGCCGTCAGCGCGCCGAGGCTCTGCCGGATCGGCACGATGTCGTTGTCGATGGTCTTGGGGAGCCCGACGACCGTGAGCTCGGACCCCTGGGTCTCGAGGTACGCCGCCAGGTCGGCCGCCGCGGTGTTGGTGTCGTCCCCGCCGATGGTGTGCAGGACGTCGATCCGGTCGGCCTGCAGCCCCGCCGCGGCCACCTCGAGGGCGATGTCGCTGTGGCCGATCAGTCCTCGCCGGCGGCAGTCGTCGTCGTTGGTCAGCTTCACCCGGCTGTTGCCGATCGGGCTCCCGCCGTAGCGGTGGAGCAGCTTGGCGCCCGCGCGCTCCTCGGGACCGATGGTGATGCTGTTGCCGGTCAGCAGGCCGTGGTAGCCGTGCCGGTACGCGATCAGCTCGATGTCCGGGTCGACGGCGTCGTACGTCTCGATCAGCGCACCGACTGCGGACGAGAGGCAGGGGGCGTACCCGCCCGCGGTCAGGATGGCAACACGCTTCGGCATGGTGAGCAGCGTAGTTGGAACGATACAAGCCCGGAAGTACGTCCCCCCACCGTTGCGGGGGCGCCGGGCTGCCTCGGCGTGACCCGGAGGCCGACACGCCGTTGTGCCGGGGCGGGGGTGGTTGCCACACCCCCTCAGCAAGGTCATTGTGAGGGAAGCCGTGCGCTGCGCGGTCCGATGATGGGAGTCTCGATGAGCGCGACCGAAGCCAGGCAACAGGACGTCAACGGCCCCGAGGACGCCGATCTCAAGCGGGTGCTCGGACCCAAGCTGCTGCTGCTCTTCATCGTCGGTGACATCCTCGGCGCCGGTGTGTACGCCGTCACCGGCAAGCTCGCCGGCCAGGTCGGCGGCATCGCGTGGTTGCCGTTCCTGGTGGCGTTCGCGGTGGCGACCGTCACCGCCTTCAGCTACCTCGAGCTCGTGACCAAGTACCCGCAGGCCGCCGGTGCCGCGCTCTACACGCACAAGGCGTTCGGCATCCACTTCGTGACGTTCCTGGTCGCGTTCACCGTGGTCTGCTCGGGCATCACCAGCGCCTCGACGTCGTCCAACCTGCTCGCCGCCAACCTGCTCATCGGCTTCGGCAACGACGACCCCGGCTCGAGCGCCACGCTCCTGACGGCCCTGGCGTTCATGCTGGTGCTGGCGGCGATCAACCTGCGCGGCGTGGGCGAGAGCGTGAAGTTCAACGTCCTGCTCACCCTGGTCGAGATGCTCGCGCTCGCGATCGTCATCGGCATCGGCTTCTGGGTGATGGCGCGCGGCGACGCCGACCTGGGCCGCATCACGGTCTTCGAGAGCCCGGACGACAAGGGCCTCTTCATGGCGGTCACGATCGCCACGGCCATCGCCTTCTTCTCGATGGTGGGCTTCGAGGACTCGGTCAACATGGTCGAGGAGACCAAGGACCCGCTGCGCATCTTCCCCCGCACCATGCTGACCGGCCTGGGCATCGCCGTGGTGATCTACATGCTGGTCGCGATCTCGGTGGTCGCCGTGATCCCCGCCGGGCAGATCGCCGAGCCCACCAACGCCGAGGCCGGGATCCTGCTCGACGTGGTCAAGATCGGTGCGCCCGACCTGCCGATCGACGACATCTTCCCGTTCCTCACGGTCTTCGCGGTCGCCAACACGGCCCTGATCAACATGCTGATGGCGAGCCGGCTGATCTACGGGATGGCGCAGCAGGACGTGCTGCCGCGCTCCCTCGGAAAGGTGCTGCCGGGTCGTCGCTCGCCGTGGACCGCGATCCTGTTCACCACCCTCCTCGCGCTCGGCCTGATCACCGTCGTCACGCTCGACTCGGAGTCGTCGGTGGTCGGGGCGCTGTCGGGCACCACGGCCCTCCTGCTGCTGGCAGTGTTCACCATCGTCAACATCGCCTGCCTGATCCTGCGGCGCGACCCCACCCCGGACGGGGCGTTCCGCGCACCCTCGGCGCTCCCGGTCGTCGGTGCCATCTGCTGCGGCTACCTCCTCGGCCCCTGGGCGCGGCTCGAGGCCGACATGATCCAGTACAAGATCGCAGCCGGGCTGCTCGCCATCGGTGTGGTGCTCTGGGCGCTGACCTGGCTCACCAACCGCGGCGTGCGCGCCAAGAAGACGGGCTTCCGCGACATCGACCACCTCGAGGAGTGAGCCGGCCGACACGGAGGGGTTCCGCACGCGGACGTGGGCCGCGGCGTCTACGGTGGGGCGGGTGACCAAACGACCTGTGGGGCCCGTGCTGGCGATGCTGCTGGCCGGTGCGATCGGCTGCTCGACGGTCACGCCGCCCTCGCCCTCCGCGAGCGCCGTACCTGACTCGGACCCGCCGGCGCGGACGTTCACCGCGCCGCCGGTCGACCCGACCACCGCCACCTCTCCCGAGGTCCGTCCGGGCACACCCGCGGCCGAGCGCGGACCGCGCGACCGGCCGGCGGTGGCGGCGGCACCGGAGCTGCCCGGGGCCTACCGGTTCGTCTCCGCGCCCGACTTCCTCAACCAGGACGTTGCCGACCTCACGGCCGACGGCCGCAAGCAGTTCGTCGACAGGCGCACGGGTGAGGTCGCCAACTCCATCAACGCCGACTACGACGCGGCGCTGGACCACGTGATGGACGAGATGGCGTCGCACGACGCCGACGACGTCCTCGTCGCGGGTGACCTCGTCGAGGGGCGCTGGGGTCGCGACGACGCACGCACCGGGGTGTTCGGGCCGGTGCGGACCCAGTCCCAGCGGCTGCGGGCCTGGCGCCGTGCCGCCGACGTCTACTACCCGGCCTGGCGCGAGCGGTTCGAGGACCGCGGGCTCACGACCTATCCCGCCCTCGGCGACCACGAGATCGGTGACGACCCGTGGCGGACCCGCAAGCGCAACGCCTGGATCGACTTCAAGCGCCGCCACGTGCCGGAGTTCAAGCGGATCTACGCCGACCACATGCTGACCGGCCAGGACGGCCGGCCCCGGTTCCCCGACCGCCCCACCGGGCAGGCCCGCCGCACCGCCTACGCCGTACGCCTCGACGCGGACGTCCTGCTCGTCACGCTCGACGTGTTCCAGCGCCGCGGCGGCGACGTGCACATGTCCGTCGACCCCGCTCAGCTGCGGTGGCTCGAGCGGGTGCTCCGGCAGGCCCGCAAGGACGACGTGCCGTGGGTGATGGTCCAGGGGCACGTCCCGATGACGTCCAAGATGCGCGTCCGCAACTCCAGCAACCTCGTCTACGAGAAGGGCGCACGCTCGGCCCTGTGGAAGGCAATGGTCGACGGCGGCGTCGACGTCTACCTGAGCGGCGAGGTGCACGACCAGACCGCTCACGTGCGCGACGGCATCCTCCAGGTGTCCCACGGCTCGCTCCTCTACCGCGGCGAGGCGTCGTACGTCCTCGGCCAGGCCACCCCCGACCGGCTGGTGCTGGAGAACCACCAGTTCCGCGGGGAGATCGGGTTCGAGGACCGGCTGTGGACCACCTCGCGCCAGGGCGCACCCGGTCACATCAGCTATCCCGACCCGTCCGTCGTCACCGGCACCCTCGAGGCCAGCCGCACCCGCTCGGGGGGCCTGCGGGTCGACGACGCCGAGGGAGTGCTCGCACCGCAAGGCTGAGGTGCCCGCGCGGCGTGCGCGGAGTCACGCGTTCAGCGGGCGGTCACGGTTCGGGGGCGGCGGCCCGGCCGCCGTACCCTTGTGGGGTGAGTGCCATCCCCACCCTCGAGCAGCTGCACGCCCTGGGTCCCAAGCAGCAGCCGACCTATCCCGACTCCGGGGCGGTCGATGCTGCGGTCGCCCGACTGAGGACCGCGCCGCCGCTCGTCTTCGCGGGTGAGTGCGACGACCTCACCGACAAGATCGCCGCGGTCACCCGTGGCGAGGCGTTCCTGCTCCAGGGCGGCGACTGCGCCGAGACCTTCGCCGGCGTCACCGCCGACAACGTCCGCAACAAGCTGCGCGTGCTGCTGCAGATGGCGGTCGTGCTGACCTACGCCGCCTCCGTGCCCGTCGTGAAGCTCGGCCGCCTCGCCGGCCAGTACGCCAAGCCGCGCAGCTCCGACGAGGAGACCCGCGACGGCGTGACCCTGCCGGCGTACCGCGGCGACGCGGTCAACGGCTACGACTTCACGTCCGAGGCGCGCATCCCCGACCCCCAGCGGCTCGTCGAGGTCTACAACTCCTCCGCCGCCACGCTCAACCTGGTCCGTGCGTTCGTGACCGGCGGCTACGCCGACCTCCGCCAGGTCCACACCTGGAACACCGACTTCGTCCAGACGTCGCCATTCGGGCAGCGCTACGAGGCGATGGCCGACGAGATCGAGCGCGCGCTGACGTTCATGAAGGCGATCGGCGCCGACCCCGACGAGTTCCACCGCGTCGACTTCCACTCCAGCCACGAGGCGCTGCTGCTGGAGTACGAGCAGTCCCTCACCCGCATCGACTCGCGCACCGACGACCCCTACAACGTGTCGGCGCACTTCGTGTGGATCGGTGAGCGCACGCGCCAGCTCGACGGCGCCCACGTCGAGCTGCTGTCGAAGATCAAGAACCCGATCGGCATCAAGCTCGGCCCGACCACGTCGCCCGACGACGCGCTCGCCTACGCCGCGCGGCTCAACCCGGAGAACACGCCGGGGCGGCTGACCTTCATCACCCGCTTCGGCGCCGGCAAGATCCGCGACGGGCTGCCCGCCCTCGTGGAGAAGGTCACCGCCGAGGGCCTCAACGTCGCCTGGGTCTGCGACCCGATGCACGGCAACACCTTCGAGGCGTCCTCGGGCTACAAGACCCGCCGCTTCGACGACGTCATCGACGAGGTCCAGGGCTTCTTCGACGTGCACCGCGGCCTCGGCACCTGGCCGGGCGGCATCCACGTCGAGCTGACCGGTGACGACGTCACCGAGTGCGTCGGCGGTGGCGAGGAGATCGACGAGGTCGGCCTGGCCCACCGCTACGAGTCCGTCTGCGACCCCCGCCTCAACCGGGTCCAGTCCCTTGAGCTCGCCTTCCTCGTCGCGGAGATGCTGCGCAAGGCCTGAGGCGGCCGTTTTGTGCGGTGGCTGAGCGACCGACCCCGGCGCGGGGTGGGTCGAGCGGACCAGTGTCCGCTCGACGCACGCCATGGCGTGCGTCAGGCGTCCACGCCGTGCGTCCAGACAGGACACCGCGTCCCCGCCGCGACTCGAGCGGACCAGTGTCCGCTCGACGCACGCCGTGGCGTGCGTCAGGCGTCAACGGCGTGCGTCCAGTCCGCGGCTGACCGCTGGCGGCGTACGGCGGTCGCCGGCGGGCGGTGGGTGAGACACCTTTCCGGGCTCCGGAACATGTCTCACGCACCGCCAGCGCGCGGCTGGTCGTACGAGCGGTGAGCAGGACACCTTCTCGGGTTCCAGAACATGTCTCACGCACCGCTCGAGGACGGTCCAGCGGTGCCCGATAGGTTCGGCGCGTGATCGACCTGCGCTCCGACACCCTGACCCGGCCGACCGACGCGATGCGCGAGGTGATGGCTCGCGCGGAGGTGGGCGACGACGTCTACAACGAGGACCCCACGGTCACGGCGCTGGAGGAGCGGGTCGCCGGGATGTTCGGCCACGAGGCCGCGCTGTTCACCCCGACCGGCTCGATGGCCAACGTGCTCGCCGTGGCGAGCGTCGTGTCGCCCGGCCAGGAGGTGCTGTGCGAGTCGTCAGCCCACATCGCGCGTGCCGAGCTCGGTGCCCACGGCGCCATCACGGGCCTCACGATGCGCACCTGGACGCAGGCGCGCGGCCAGGTCGACCTACCGGCGATCGAGGCGATGCACGCCCCGGACATGGGTCCGTTCTTCGTGCGCACGGCCGCGGTGTCGGTCGAGAACACCCACAACTTCGCCGGCGGCGCGGTGCTCCCGATCGAGGACCTGCGGGCGCTGCGCTCGTGGTCCGAGGCCAACGACACCAAGGTCCACCTCGACGGCGCGCGGCTCTGGAACGCGCACGTCGCGACCGGGACGCCGCTGGCCGACTACGGCCGCGTCGTCGACGTGCTCGCGGTGTGCCTCTCCAAAGGCCTCGGCGCACCGATCGGGTCGCTGATGGTCGGCTCGGCGGACGCGGTCGCCGAGGCGCGGGTGCGGCGCAAGCGGATGGGCGGCGGGATGCGCCAGGTGGGCGTGCTCGCCGCGGCGGGGGCGTACGCCCTCGACCACCACGTCGAGCGGCTGGCCGACGACCACGCCCACGCGCGGCTGCTCGGCGAGGCGCTGGGGCTCGACCCGGAGGCCGTCGACACCAACATCGTCGTCGTCGAGCGCCCGGACGCGGCGTCCTTCGTCGAGCGTGCGGCGGCCGAGGGCGTGCGCATCGCCGCCGTGGGGCCGCGCACCGTACGCCTCGTGACCCACCTCGACGTCTCGCGCACGGACGCCGAGCGTGCGGCAGCGGTGCTCAGCCGGCTCGCCGCCCCGTGACGCTGACCTCGCTGATCGCGGTGTAGTCGCGACCCAGGCTGCCGGCGCCCGGGGGTGTCACGGTGGTGATCGTGATGGTGACCGTGGCGGTCTCGACCGGCGGCACCTTGAGCCGCTGCATGGTCGGTTGCTCGGCGAGGGTCTGCTCGACGGACGACCCGTCGTCGAAAACCCAGGTGACGGCGAGGATGCGGCGGTTGTTGGGGTACCAGTCGACCCCGGCGACCTGCTTGGCGTAGCCGTTGACGAGCCCGACCCGGCTGACCACCCCGGGCTCGGTCAGCGTCACCGTGATCGTCCCGCCGGTCGCGTCACCCGCTGTGCGCCACGCCGTGGCCGGGTTGCCGTCCCCCATCTGGCTGGCTTCGTAGGCCACCAGGTTGCCGTCGAAGTCGGTGGTCGGCGGCGCGGTGCCGGGGACCTCGAAGGTCGCGCCGCGGGCCAGGTCGAGCGGCTTGCCGACGCCGGCGGGCGCGTCGCTGGTCTCCGTCGGCTCGGCGCTGGGCTCCGTCGGGTCGCTGCTGGACTCGGGCGCCTGTGAGCTCGCCGTCTCGCCGGCAGCCGGGTCCGTGGCCACCTCGTCGCCCTCGGTGTCGAAGACCCGGAGCAGGAGGAAGGCCAGGGCGACCAGCAGCGCAGCGCCGATGACCCAGCCGATCCACGCCTTGCCGCGCACGGGCAGGTCGCCGTCGACGTCGTCGACCTCCTCGTAGGGCAGCAGCTCCTCGCGGGGGTCCCACGTCGGTCGTCGTGAGGGGGGCGGGGCACCCCGCTCGGTGGGCACGACCTCGGGCGTGACCTCGGGCGTGACGTCGGGCGGGCTGGTCGGCGGGACGGGGGTGGGGTCGGCCGCCTGGACGGGTGGCGCGACGGGCGCCGGGGAGCGCTCCTCGTCGGACGGGGCCGGGCGGTCGGACGGGGCCGGGCGGTCGGACGGGGCCGGGCGGTCGGACGGGGGAGCGGTGGCGGTCACCGTCGCCGGCTGTGGAGCCGCGTCCGGCTCGCGGCGGACCGGTGCGGGCGCACCGATGCGGTGCCCACAGTTGAGGCAGAACCGCCCCACCCCCAGCTCGGCGCCGCACGCCACGCACGTGTCCACGGGCCCACGATAGGGGGACGGACCCACGTCGGGTCCTCACCCATGGGACGGGAGAAGCTCAGACGGCGATGTGCGGGACCTCGCCCTCGACGGCCCGCCGCGGCGCGAGCTCGACGATCAGCATGGCCGCCAGCACCATCGAACCGCCGATGAGCAGCCGGGCCGTGACGTCCTCACCTCCGAGCCAGACCGCGAAGATCGAGGCGAACACCGGCTCCATGCTCATGATGAGCGCGCTGCGCGTCGGCGGGAGGTGCGCCTGCGCCCAGGTCTGGCCGAGCAGGCCGAGCGCGCCGACCACCACGGCCATGTAGAGCACCGCCCACCAGTCGGCGGTCCGGTCGGGCAGGACGATGCCGTCGTGCGCGGTCGCCATCGTGCACACGAGGGCGATCACCATCACCTGGAGGATCGTCAGGCCGACCGCGTCCTGGGCGCTCGACCACGCCCCCAGCCCGACGATGTGGAGGGCGTAGAGCACTGCGGACGCCAGGGTGATCAGCTCGCCGTAGCCGATGCTGAAGCCGTTGAGCGCGAGCACGCCGAGCCCCACGGTCGCGAGCACGACGGCCGCCCAGGTGATCGGCGGGATCCGGGTGCGGAGGATGGCAGCGGCGAGCAGCGGCGTGCAGACGACGTACAGCCCCGTCACGAACCCGCTGATGCTGGCCGGGGTGTGCGCCAGGCCGGCGGTCTGGAGGATCTGGGCGACGCCGTAGAGGAGGCCGAGGACCACGGCGTGGCGACGCACGACGGGGGAGAGCCGGCCCAGGGCCTTGGGCGCCACCACGAGCAGGGCGAGCGAGGCGATCGCGAACCTCAGCGCCACGAAGTCGAGCGTCGGCACCCGCTCGAGGAGGTCCTTGATCATGAAGAACGTCGAGCCCCAGCACGCCGCCAGGGCGAGCAGGGCCGCCGCTGCGAGCAGGGACGTACGACGGTTCTGCTCGGCGTGCACGGACGAAATCTAGGTGCTCAGACGAGGAACAGCGTGATCGTCGAGCCCTTCGGGACCTCGTCGCCGGCCCCGGGGTCGGAGCTGGCGACGAAGCCGAGGCCGAGGTAGGTGTCGGACTCCTTGGTCTCGACCTCGAAGCCGAGGCCCTCGAGCAGCTCGGTGGCCGCCTCGACGCCCATGGCCTGCACCCGCGGCACCTCGACGAGCTCGGGGCCGAGGGAGACCACGAACGACACCGTGTCGCCACGGAAGAGCGTGGCCTCGGGCGGGTCCTGCGAGATGACGTCGCCCTCCGCGACGGTGTCGCTGTGCTCCTCGCTGGTCACGCTGACCTGCAGGCCACGCTTCTCGAGGGCGGCGGAGGCGTCGTCGAACGACTCGCCGGTCCAGTCCTTCACCTCGATCGGCTTGCGGCCGCGGCTGAGCACGAGGTCGACGGTCGCGCCCGGCTTGAGGGTGGTGCCCGCCTTCGGCGAGGTGCGGATGACCTGCCCCTCGGGCACGGTCTCGCTCCACCGGCCCTTGCTCTTGCCGAACGCGAGGTTGGTCGCGGCGAGCGCGTCCTGGGCCTGGTCCTCGGTCTGCCCGGCGAGGTCGGGGAGGTCGTAGCGCTCGGGTCCCAGCGACAGCGTCAGGGTCACGGTGCCGCCGTCGAGCACCTTGCCGCCCGGTCCGGGGTCGGTGGCGATGACCAGTCCGGCGGTGACGTTCTCGCTGTAGGCCGGCTCGCCTGCCTCCGCCTCCAGGCCGGAGTCCTCCAGCTCGGCGGTGGCAGCCGCCTCGTCGAGGCCGAGGACGCCCGGCGTGGTGGTGTAGCGCTCCCAGCCGAACCACCACGCGCCGGCGGCGACGCCGCCGACCAGCAGGAGCGAGAGCAGGAGGAGCAGGGGGCCCTTCCTCGAGCGGCGGCGCGCGGTCGTCTCGACCGGGCCCACCCGGGTCGGCGCGCGGCCGGGGGTGGGCCGCGCGCTGGTCGGAGCGGCCGGGAGGGTGGTGGTCGCGGTCCCAGCCGCGGGGACCGTGGTGCGCATCGGCTCGGTCACGGGCCCGCCGGGCGGCCCGTCGGTGGTGGGAGGCCCGGCGGGAACGGGGCGGCGTTCGAGAGCCGTGGTGCGGTCGGGGCTGCCGTCGTCGACGAGCCCGGAGTCACTCGGGTCGACCTCGGTCAGCAGCGCGAGGGCACGGGCGTCGAAGGGCTCCGGGGTGGTGTCGTCGGGCGAGACCGGCTCGGCCACCGCCTCGGCCGCGCGCCGGGGGAGCAGGTCGGCGGCGAGCTCTGGGTCGGAGTCGAGCCCCTCGCGCAGGGCCTGCACGACCCGGTGGAGGTGGTGCAGCAGCACCGTGGCGTCGGCGGGGCGCTGGTCGCGGTCGCGGGACGTCGCGCGCGCCACGAGCGCGTCGACGTAGTCGGGGATGCCGGGCTCGACCAGGGACGGCATCGGCACGTCGTGGTGGACGTGGCGGTAGGCCACCTGGATCGGCGACTCGCCCTCGTGGGGCTTCGCGCCGGTCAGCAGCTCGTAGAGCACGACGCCGGCCGCGTAGACGTCGGCCCGGGCGTCGGAGCGGCCGTCGACGACCAGCTCGGGGGCGAGGTAGGAGACGGTGCCGATGAGCACGCCCCCGGTCGCGGTGTGCTGGGTGTCGGCGCTGACCGCCTTCGCGAGACCGAAGTCGGCGACCTTCACGGTGCCGCCGTGGGCCTCGTCGGCGATGAGGACGTTCTCCGGCTTCACGTCGCGGTGGATCAGCCCCGCCCGGTGCGCGGCAGCGAGCGCGGAGATGACCGGCTCCAGCAGGGCGAGCGCCCGCGCGGGCGGCATCGGGGACTCCTTGCGCAGGACGTCGCGCAGCGTGTGGCCCGGGACGTACTCCATCACCAGGAAGATCGTGTCGGTGCCGTCCGAGGTGTCGTCGCCCTGGTCGTAGACGCCCACCACGTGGGGGTGGTTGAGGCGGGCGGCCGCGCGGGCCTCGCGCACGAAGCGCTGCGCGAACTCCTGGTCGTCGCCCAGACCCGGGTGCATGACCTTGACCGCGACGGTGCGGTCGAGCCGGGTGTCGGTGGCCTCGTAGACGCTGGCCATGCCACCGCGCGCCACCCGGGCGAGGATGCGGTAGCGACCGTCCAGCAGCCGTCCGACCAGGGGGTCGCCAGCAGCCCCGGGCGCGGTTGCGCGGGCGTGCTCGGGTGGCTCCACTGGTCGACCTCCAGGTGCCGGACCAGGACGAGACGGGGAAGGATCCGGCGCGCCCATCGTACGGAAACGGCGCCTGCGCGCACGCTCAGGCGTGGTCCCGGCGTGGCGGCACCCCACCGGCGCGCCCGCGACTGCGGGCCGTCACGCACTCGTCACGACGGCGCCCGACCGGCCTCGAGGCGTCGCTTGATCGCCTCGACGTCGGCGACGTAGGCACGGGTCTCGTCGTACAACCCGTGCCGCCGCACCGCGCCGAGGCCCTGGTAGTAGGCGCCGATCTTGTGCGTACGACGATGGGTGTGCCGCGACAGCACGTCCAGCAGCAGCACCCCGGCCGTGGCGTTGTCGCCGAGCTTCTCCAGGTCGAGCGGACGGCCTGCGTAGTGCTCCATCCAGCGTCCCGTCGGGCGCAGCACCTGCATCGCCCCGATGGCGTCGGCGTGCGAGACGACGCCCATCTGCCACCCGGACTCCTGCCACGACACGGCGAGCGCGAGCTGCGGGTCGACGCCGTGCCTGCGGGCGGCGCCGGCGATGACCCGGCAGACCTTCTCGCGGTCGGGGTCGGGGTGCTGCCACATGGTGGCCTGCGAGCCGCCGGCCCTGCCGACGACGGGGATCTCGATGCGCTGGCCGACCTGCAGCGCGCCGAACCGGTCGAGGTGGTTGTGCGAGACGATCTCGGCCGTCCACGCGTGGAACCGCACGGCGAGGCCCGAGACGGTGTCACCGGGCTCGACGACGTACGACACCAGCGTGCGGCCGGCCGGGTTCCGGTCGTGGTCCGCGTGGGCCGGGACCGCGACGCTGGACAGCATGGTCGCCGTGAGCACGAGACCGGCTGCGCACTGGGCGAGCCGGCGCCACGAGCCGGCTGGTCGGGCTGGTCGGGGGTGTGGGGGCACGGAGCTGCTCCTCGTCACGTCCGCTGCGCCCGGGGTCCGAGGCCCGCGGGAGGGAAGCGCGCGAACGAGCAGTCGACGCTAGCCACTGCCGGTGGCGGGACGCGAACGGCGGCCGGGTCGGGCGTGTCGCCCGGCCACGGCCGCCGCTCGTGGGTCGCTGGTCGCCTGCCGGTCAGCAGGCTCCGTTGTAGGTGCTGAGCTCGAACTGGGGGGCCTTGATCGACTTCTCGTTGGGGGCGCGCATCGACCAGTAGCGCATCCAGTCCATCTGCATCCGGGCCGGGTCCATCTTCTTGCCCTTCTTCGCGCGCAGCTCGAACTTCAGCTGACGCGGCACCGGGTCGAGCGCCTCGTCGCGGCGCTCGGTGTGGATCACGTGCGCGTCGACGAACCACGAGATGTGGTCCTTGGCGACCTCGACGGCGTAGGTGTGCCAGCGGTCGTTGCGCAGGTGGCGGCCGAGGAACCCGCGGTAGGAGCTGTTCGGCAGCGTGTGGACGTAGGACTTCACGGTGTTGGTGCCGAGCGTGAAGTTCTGCATGCCGATGTCGCGGCCGCCGCAGTGCTGGTCTCGGGTGCCGCCGGGGACGAGCTCGGTGACGACCTTGAACGGCTTGCCGCCCTTGACCTTCGCCATGGTGCGGGCCCGCATCCGGATCTCCCAGCGCCCGTAGGAGTGGCCCTTGAGGTCGAGCGTGGCCGACACGCTGCCGCGCTTGGTGCTCATCAGCGTGAGCATGCCGTTCTGGGTGCGGACGACGCCGCGGCCCTTCTTCTTCCAGAAGCCGGGCTTGGGGCCGATGAACTCCTGGCGGAACACCCCGTGCTGGTACCAGCCGAAGGTGTTGCCCGCGTGGATCGGGCCGGGAGCGCCGTCGTAGTGGTCGGCCGAGGCGGGGGAGACGACCGGGGAGAGCGTGAGCGCCAGCAGGCCCACGAGGGCAGCGGCGACCGCAGACTTGAGGGGGTGCATCCAGGGCACGCTACGGATCACCCGCCGGGGTGACAACTCCGGCGGCCCCGGACGACTTCGCCGCTGGGCCGCTGCTCTCCTAGGCTGATGACATGACTGACGTGCCTCTCGCCGACCGTGACCTGGCCGCCCTCGTCCCCGAGTGGCTCGACTGGGACCAGGTCGCCGAGCTGCTCGGCGTGACGCCGGGCAAGGTGCGCACGATGATCCGCGAGCACGAGCTGGCCGCCGCCGTGCCGGAGCCGGGCACCGGCCCGCAGGTGCCGGCCGACTTCATCCAGGACGGCCTGGTGGTCAAGGGCCTGCCCGGCCTGCTGACCCTGCTGCACGACCACCGCTTCGACGACCGCGAGTGCATCGCCTGGCTCTTCACCGACGACGACCTGCCGGGCCGCCCGATCGACGCCCTCCGGGAGAACCGCGGCAGCGAGGTCAAGCGCCGCGCCCAGGTGCTGGAGTACTGATGGCCCCGGCCGCGTCCACGGGCAGGCAGCGCTACCGCTGGCTGCTCGTCCTGGCCGCGGCCGTGATGCTCGTCGCCTGGCTGGTCGCCGGCGGCGGTGACGAGGACCCCGCGACCGACCCGGCGACCGGCCTGCCCGTGGTGCTCCTCGCCGACCTCCCGCCCGAGGCTGAGCAGACGGTGGAGCTGATCGACGCGGGCGGTCCGTTCCCCGAGCCCGACCACGACGGCGGCACGTTCGGCAACCGGGAGGAGCTGCTGCCCGACCGCCCGCTGGGCTACTACCGGGAGTACACGGTCCCGACCCCCGGCTCCGACGACCGCGGTGCGCGTCGCATCGTGGCGGGCGACGGCGAGGAGCTCTACTGGACCGCCGACCACTACAGCTCGTTCTCGCGCATCAGGAGGTGAACACGTGAGCGGACTCGCAGCGGTGCTGTCGGGGCACGAGCCCCCCGGGATCCACCTGTGGCACGGCGCGTTCGACGTCGTCGACGTCCGCCACTCCGTCGAGCACGCCGGGTGGGCCTTCGGCTGGGTGGACGGCTGGACCGGCGCCGACACGAAGCCCGGCTTCCTGGCAGCGGTGGGCGAGGCGCTCGACTTCCCGGACCACTACGGCCAGAACTTCGACGCCCTCGCCGACTGCCTCCACGACATCGGGATCGGCCGCGGTGGCGTCGTCCTGCTGTGGGACGGCTGGGCGACGCTCGCCCGCGCGGACGAGAAGGCCTTCAGCATCGCGCTCAGCGTGCTGGGCTCGCGGGTCGACGACGACCGGGGCGTGCCGTTCACCGTGCTGCTGCGCGGCGAGGGTCCGGTCGTGCCCGGGATCACCAGCCTCGACTAGACCGAGCGCTGGGTGGCTGCCGCGGCCAGCTCGACGAGCACGTCACGCGCGTGGGGGTCGATGTCGGCCGCCCGGAGCGCCTCGACCGCGTGGTCGGAGAGCTGGCCGATGACCGCCTCGACCTGGGCGCGCGCCCCGGAGTCGTCGATGATGCCGCGCAGCTCGTCGACGTCGGTGCTGGTGAGCGGGGTGCCGAGCGCGGCGTCGAGGCGCTCGGCCGCGGCGCGGGGCGCGGCGTCGAGGGCGAGGGCGACGAGCACCGTGCGCTTGCCCTCGACGAGGTCGTCCCCGGCAGGCTTGCCCGTCTCCTCCGGGTCGCCGAACACTCCGAGGAGGTCGTCACGCAGCTGGAACGCCTCACCGAGCGGCAGGCCGAAGCGCCCGAGCTGGTCGAGCTGCTCGGGAGCTGCTCCGGCGAGGGCGGCACCGATGTGGATCGGCCGCTCGATCGAGTACTTGGCTGACTTGTAGCGCAGCACCGTCATCGCGGTGTCGACGTCGGCGCGCCCGCGCGCCTGGACGGACACGTCGAGGAACTGGCCGGCGATGACCTCGTTGCGGCACCGCTCGAAGATGGCCAGGCCGGGCGCGACCTCCTCGGCGGGGAAGCCGCTGCGCCGCAGCATGTCCTCGGCCCAGCCGAGCAGGAGGTCGCCGAGCAGGATCGCGGCAGCGGCGCCGTACTGCTCGGGGTCGCCGCGCCACCCCGCGTCCCGGTGCTCGGCCTCGAAGGCACGGTGGGTCGCGGGTCGGCCACGTCGAGTGTCGGAGGCGTCCATGTAGTCGTCGTGGACGAGCGCGCTCGCGTGCAGCACCTCCAGCGACGCGCACGCCCGGGCCAGTGCCGCGTCGTCGTCCACCGACGGCCGGATCGCCCGGTGGCCCCAGTGGCAGAACGCCGCCCGGAACCGCTTGCCGCCGCTGACCGCGGTACGAGCCTCGGCGATCAGCCGGCCGGCGTCCGGGCCGAGGGGGGCGAGCTCGGCCTCCCGTTCGTCGAGGAAGGAATCCAGCACCTGCTGGACCCGGTCGCGGAAGTCGGCGGGGTCCCAGGTCGTCACCAATTCAGACTAGTCACTGGACACGTCACGTCCGACGGCGCGGTCCTCCGTAGGCTGTTGCGCATGACGCACGGACCGGGACAGAGCATGCGAGAGCTGCTGGCGCGTGGCGACAAGTCGTTCTCCTTCGAGTTCTTCCCGCCCAAGGACGAGGTCGGCGAGCAGCAGCTGTGGCAGGCGATCACCGATCTCGAGCCCTACGGGCCGACCTTCGTGTCGGTGACCTACGGCGCCGGCGGCACCACCCGTGACCGCACCGTGGCGATCACCGAGCGCATCGCGCGCGAGACCAGCCTGCTCCCGGTCGCCCACCTGACCTGCGTCGGCCACACCACTGAGGAGATCGCCGCGATCCTCGACGACCTCGGCCGTGCGGGCGTCGAGCACGTGATGGCGCTGCGCGGTGACCCGCCCGGGGGACCCGGCACGCCGTGGACCCCGACGGAGGGCGGGCTCACCTACGCCAACGAGCTGGTCGCGCTGATCCGGCGGCGCACCGACATGCGTATCGGCGTCGCTGCCTTCCCCGAGGGCCACGTCGACGCCCCGGACCTCGACCACGACGCGCGGGTGCTCAAGGCCAAGCACGACGCCGGCGCCGAGTTCGCGGTGACCGAGATGGTGCTGCGCGCCTCGGACTACGTGGCGCTCGTCGAGCGTGCCCGCGCCGTCGGTGCCGACCTGCCGATCATCCCGGGCATCATGCCGATCCTGAACCTCCGGTCGATGGAGCGGATGGTGGAGCTCTCCCGCCGCCAGCTGCCCGAGGAGATCACCGCCCGCCTCACGCCGTACGCCGACGACCCGGCCCAGCTGCGGGCAGAGGGCATCGCGATCGCGACCGAGCTGTGCGAGACGCTGCTCGACGCCGGCGCGCCGGGCCTGCACTTCTACACGCTCAACCGGTCCAAGGCGACGCGCGAGATCTTCGCCAACCTGCAGATCACCGTCTGACGCCCGTGCAGACCGTCACCGTCACCGGCACCGGAGTCGTGCCCGTCGTCCCGGACAGCGCGGTGGTGCGGCTCGCGGCCGTGGCGCGGGGGAGCGGCGTGGCCGAGGCGTACGAGGCGATGGCGGCGGCGGCCGCAACCGTCGTCGAGGTCGCACACCGCCACACTGAGGAGCGCCGCGTCGCCTCGTCCGGGGTCTCCGTGTGGCCGGCCCGTGACCACGCGGGACGCGAGGCCGGCCACGAGGCCCATCACTCGTTCGCCGTCGCCTGCCCCGACCTGGCGGCAGCCGGCGCCCTGCTGCGAGACCTTGCAGGCGAGCTCGGCGACTCGCTCGTGGTCGACGGGGTGACGCTCGAGGTCACCGAGGCCCACGGAACCGGTGACCGGGCGCGCGAGGCGGCCTTCGAGGACGCCCGGGAGCGCGCTGCCCAGCTCGCCCGGATGGCGGGTGCAGGTCTGGGGGCCGTGCAGACGATCGTCGAGGGCGATGCCGACCGGGGTCCGTCGCCGATGCCCAAGGTGGCCCTGGCCCGCGCGTCCGCGGGAGGGATCGAGCCGGGCGAGACCTCGGTGACCACGACCGTCACCGTCGTGTGGGAGCTCGTCTACTGACGTGGTGCCCGGCCGACCATCTCGGCCACCAGGGCGGCGCTGAGGCCGGCGAACGGCAGGCCCGACCCGGTCGTGGCGTGGGCTCCGGCGGCCAGCACGCCGGCGATCGGCGTGCGTGGACCGAGGCGCGCGCGGGCCGTGCGCGGATCGTGCCACTGCACGCCGTGCGGTGAGCCGCCCCAGGCCTCGACGAGGTCGCGAGGGCTGCGGTCGACACGGGTGACGACCTGTCCACGGACGTCGAGACCGTGGCGCGCCACGGCCGTCAGGACGTCCTCCGCGATGTGGCCGCGGGCCAGCACCGTCCAGGCAGTGGCTCCGTGCGGCGCGCGGCCACCCGTGCGCACCACCAGCAGCGGGTCGCCGTGCAGCACCACCTCGTGCGGGAGGTCGGGAACGTCGCCCTCCAGCCCCACGTGGCACACGACCGGTGGGAAGGCAGGCATCGTGCGCCGGACGTGGGTCGCCAGGGCGGGCAGGCGTCGCGGGTCGACCGCGACGACCACGACGTCGGCGTCGAGCTCGCCGCCCGACGTCCGCACCGCTGCGACCCGGCCGTCGCGCACGACGAGGTCGGTCGCCGGCGTGCCGGTCAGCACGGTGACGCCGCGCAGCGCGAGACGGTCGGCCATCGCCACACCGAGGGCGGCGAGCCCACCCGGGACCGTCCACGTCCCGAACCGCTGCTCGAGGTAGACGTCGACGCCGGCGAGCACGGGCGCGCGGCGGAGCTCGTGGCCGTCCATGACGACCCGGTGGCCGGCGACCAGCCTCAGCCGCTCGTCGGTGAGCGCCTTGCGCAGCCGCTTGTGCAGCGACTCGCGTCGGTCGATGAGCGCGGTGAGCTCGGGGGGCGCGACGTCGGGGTCGAACGGCCGCTCGTACCACTCCTTGCGCAGCACCTCCCAGGGCTCGCCGTACGACGCCACGTGGTCGACCCACTGCCGACCGAGACCGGCGCCGAGGGACTCGACGGCCGCCAGCTGTGCTGCGCGCGAGCCGCCGGGCAGGCGTAGGGACGAGCCGTCGGCGAAGCGGTGCTCGCGGACCAGGTCGAGTGGCTGGAGGTCGAGCTCGCGCTCCAGCGGGCGCCCCGACTTGCGGAACAGGTCGCGCACGACCGCGGGCAGGAGCGTGGTGGTCGGCCCGGCGTCCCACGCGAAGTCGTCCTGCTCGACGGTGGTCAGCGCACCGCCCAGCTGCTCGGCGCGCTCGACGAGCGTCACCTCGTGGCGGAGCCGGGCGAGACGGGCAGCGGCCGCCATGCCGCCGAAGCCGCCGCCGACCACCACCACACGTGCCACGGTGGAACCCTAGGGGTCCACTAGGTGGCCCGACGGACGGGCTCCTTGTCGCGCCAGCGTCGCCAACCGCGGCGCACCGCCCGACCGAGCACGAGCAGCAGTCCCAGGCCGCTCAGGAGCAGGACGCCGGCGATCGCGGCGGCCGCCTGAGGGTGCTCGATGGAGAACCACACCACGCCCAGCACGGCCGCGTCCTCGGTGAGGCTGGCCCCGACGTTGGTCACCGGTTCGGGGGAGGAGTTGATGGCCAGCCGGCTGCCGGCCTTCGCCAGGTGGCTCAGCAGGGCCGTGCCGCCGCCGACCACGCCGAGCACGGCCTGCTCCAGCGAGGTGGCGTCGCCGGCGAGGAGCACACCGATGACCGCGCCGACGGTCGGCCGGATCGCGGTGGAGACGGCGTCCCAGGTCGAGTCGAGGTAGGGGATCTTGTCGGCGACGAACTCCATCGCGAACAGGAAGCCGGCGACGGCCAGGACGTCCCCTCGCCCCAGCACGTCGGGGATGTCGGCGAAGGAGCCGAGTCGGTCGGAGATGCCCAGCACCAGCACGACGAGGTAGGCGTTGATGCCGCTCGCCCAACCGCTCGAGAAGGCCAGCGCGAGGCTGTCCATCAGCGCGCCCCCATCAGTCCACCTCGACCTCGACGGCGCCGGTCATCCTCACGAGCTCGTCGTAGGACGTCGAGAACACCGCGGCCGGGTGGCCGGCCGCCGCCCACACGACCTCGTGGCGACGCAGCCACGGGTCGATCCAGGTGCGGATCGGCGCCGGGTGGTCGATGGGGGAGACGCCACCGATGACCTGGCCCGTGTGGCGGCGCACGAAGTCGGGGTCGGCGCGCTCGAGGCGCGTGACGCCGATGCGGTCGGCGACCGCCGCGGTGTCGACGCGGTGGGCACCGGAGGTCAGGACCAGGACGGGCTCGCCGTCAGCATCGAAGAGAAGGCTGTTGGCGATGGCGCCGACCTCGCACCCGAGTGCCGCCGCGGCGAGTGCCGCAGTGTGGGCGCTGTCGGGCAGGATGACCACGTCACCGGCGCCACCGCGCCGGGCGAGGTCGCCTCGAAATGAGGTGATCGATGCGTGCTCGGTCGACATGATGCGAGCCTAGCCACGAACGACGACAGCTGAGGGGTACTCCACGATGGCGCGCGACCTGCCCGGATCCGTGGTCAACAGCATGCGAGTGCTCGGGCTGATCGTGGCCACGGCCGGCGTGATCACGCTGCTGATCTGGCTGATGCGCGACGACGTCATCCTCGGGTGGGCCGAGGGCAACCCGTCGGCGCAGGAGCTCCTCGCCCAGGGCGGCATCGAGCTGCTGCGGGAGAGCCCGATCGTGCCCGGCTTCGTGGCCCTGTCGATCGTCGCCTTCGTCGGCTTCGCGGCGCTGGTGCTCGTGCTCGGCTGGTTCTTCGTCGGCGGCTACGGCTGGACGCGTCCCGTGCTCACCGCCACCGCCGGTGTCGGCGTCCTGGTCGGCATCGTCTGCCTCGACAGCCACCTGCCGATCATCTTCGTGGTGCTGTCGGCCCTCGTGATCGCCGAGGGCCTGGTGCTCTCGTTCTTCCTGTGGCAGCGCGAGACGACCGACTACCTGCGCAGGGTCTGACGCCTCCTCCCGCCGGACGCGTCCTTCGTCCCGAGCTCGGGCGCGGGCCTTGACGGGCTGTCGGTGGGAGGGAGTACCGTTCTGGGTGTTCGAACAGATGTTCGATGCGACCCGGTGGCGGTGACCTCGACCCCCACCGTTCCCGGGTCGGCCCCGGGGTCGACGGATGTGCGAGGAGGCGCGATGAGGCAGTACGACGACCCCGTCGAGGTGCGACGGGGCGAGGCGGAGGACCCTGACCAGTTCCTGTGGCGGGGCAGGTTGTGGAAGGTGCGCGCGGTGGTCGCGCACTGGGTGGAGACCGGTGCCTGGTGGCAGGGCGGGGCCGAGGGCGCGCAGCGGGGCGCGGCCGACCTCGTCGCCGAGCGCGAGCTGTGGCGGGTGGAGGCCGGCCGCGGCATGCCGGGCGGACGACAGCAGTCCGGCGACCAGCAGTCCTACGGCGTGTTCGACCTCTCCTTCGACTGGACCGACGGGCGCTGGCAGCTCGTCGGGTGCCTGGACTGAGGGGGCCGACGATGACCACGACGACCAGTCGCCGATCGGTGAGCGGGCCCGGTGCCGGGCCCCACCTGCTCCCTGCCACCGCCCACTCCTACCTCGAGCGTTCCGCCACGTCCCTGCGGGACGCGATCACCGCGCGCGACGTGCCGACCCGATACGCCTGCGCCCACGTCGCAGCGCTCTGTGCGGCGGCCGCCCTGCTCGCGGCCAAGGCCCGCCCGGCTCCGCGTGGCCGGAGGCAGAAGAACGCCTGGGTCCTGCTCGCCGAGGTGGCTCCCGAGCTGTCCGAGTGGGCGAGCTTCTTCGCCGCCGGAGCCGGCAAGCGCGCCGCTGCCGAGGCCGGGTCGACCCGGGCCGTCACCGAGCGGGAGGCCGACGACCTGGTGCGTGACGCCGACCGGTTCCTGGCCGTGGTCGAGCAGGCGCTCGGCCTGGTCCCGCATGCCAGCGTCGCCTGAGGGCGGGGCGAGGTGTCGCCTGACCCGTTCGTCCACCTCCACGTCGCCTCCGGGTTCTCGCTGCTCCACGGCGCGTCCCACCCCCACGTGCTCGTCGAGCGCGCGGCCGAGCACGGCATGGACACCCTCGCGCTCACCGACCGGGACGGCACCTACGGCGCGGTGAAGTTCGTGGGCGCCGCCGGCCGGGCCGGCATCCGGCCGGTGCTCGGGGTCGACCTCGCCGTCGCCCCGACCACCGGTGCGGCGCTCGGGGACCGACCCGTCCGCGGCGCACGCCCGGCCCCCCGTCGTACCCCCGTCCGCGGTGGCGTGGCGCGCGACCCGTCCCTGCAGCAGGGCGGCAGCGCGCGCGTCACGTTCCTGGCGATGGGCCGGGCCGGGTGGGCGGCGATGTGCCGGATGGTGTCCTCGGTCCACCTGTCGGGAGAACGCGGCAGGCCCGTCGCGACGCTCGACCTGCTCGCGCCCCACCTCGCGGGAGGCGACGTGCTCGTGCTCCTCGGTCCGTCCTCGGAGCTGGGCGCGGTCGCCACCCGGCGACGGGACGACCTCGGCCCGGCAGCGCTCGCGCCGTGGCTCGAGGTCGTCCCGCGACCCAACCTGGTCGTCGAGCTGGTGTCCCACCGGCTCGGTGGGCGCGGCGGTGCCTGGGGTCCGGGCACGTCCGCCCACGCCGCCCGGATGGCGGGCCTCGCACGCCGCGCCGGGCTCGCCACGGTGCTCACCAACGCGGTGCGCTACACCGACCGGCTCGACGCGCCGACCGTCGACGTCCTCGACGCAGCCCGGCGACTGGTGCCGCTGGGCTCGCCCGGGCTCCGCGACGTCGGCCCCCACGGCAGCCGCGGCAACGCCGAGGGGTTCCTCAAGTCCGGCAAGCAGATGCACGAGGTGGCCGAGGAGATCTGCCGCCTGGCCGGGCTGGGCGACGCCGAGCTGGAGGCGCGGCGGCTGCTCGCCCGCACGAGGGCGTTGGCCGACCGGTGCGCGCTCGACCCGCGCACCGACCTGGGCATCGGCGAGGTGCACTTCCCCGAGCTCGACCTCCGCGGTGCGGGGTCGGACCGCACGGCCGACCACCTGCTGCGGGCGCGGTGCGAGGCGGCGATCGGCCGGCGCTACGGCACGGGTCCGAGGATACGGGTCTGGAAGCGGCTCGACGACGAGCTCGAGACGATCCGGTCGCTGGGCTACGCGTCCTACTTCCTGACCGTCGCCGACGTCACCGACCTGATCGGCGCGATGGGCGTACGTCGCGCCGCGCGCGGGTCCGGCGCCGGCAGCATCGTCAACTACCTGCTCGGCGTCTCCGGCGTCGACCCGATCCGCCACGACCTGCTGATGGAGCGGTTCCTGTCGCCGCTGCGCGCCTCGCTGCCCGACATCGACGTCGACGTCGAGTCAGCGCGGCGGGAAGAGGTCTACCGCGCGATCCTCGACCGCTTCGGCGGCGAGCGGTGCGTGACCGTCTCGATGATGGACACCTACCGCGTGCGTCACGCCGTGCGCGACGTCGGCGCCGCCCTCGGCATGCCGCCCGGGGAGGTCGACGCGATCGCCAAGGCGTTCCCCCACGTCCGCGCGCGCGACGCCCGGGCGGCGCTCCGCGACCTGCCCGAGCTGCGGGCCAGCGGGCTCGGCGACGGAGGGCTCGACCGCTTCTTCGGGCTCGTCGAGCGGCTCGACGGGCTGCCGCGCCACATCGCGATGCATCCCTGCGGGGTGCTGCTGTCCGACCTGACGCTGCTCGACCGCACTCCTGTCGAGGCGTCCCACGCAGGCTTCCCGATGAGCCAGTTCGACAAGGACGACGTCGAGGAGCTCGGCCTGCTCAAGCTCGACGTGCTCGGCATCCGGATGCAGTCGGCGATGGCCCACGCGGTCGCGGAGGTGCGGCGCGTCGACGGGGTGCACGTCGACCTCGACGACGAGGCGCAGGTGCCGTTCGACGACGCCACGACCTACGACCTCATCAGCAGCGCCCGGACGCTGGGCGTCTTCCAGATCGAGTCGCCGGGCCAGCGCGAGCTCGTCGGCAAGTCCGGCATCGAGACCTTCGACGACATCGTCACCGACATCTCGCTGTTCCGGCCCGGTCCCGTCAAGAGCGACATGATCACGCCCTACCTCGAGGCCAAGCACGGGTGGCGCGAGGTCCACTACCTCCACGACGACCTGCGCCCGATCCTCGAGGGCACCCGTGGCGTGGTGGTCTTCCACGAGCAGGTGATCGAGATCATCGCGAGGTTCGCCGGCGTCTCCAACGCCGAGGCCGACGAGAAGCGGCGTGCGCTGGGGAGCGCCGACGGGATGTCCGCGACGCGGGCCTGGTTCGTCCCACGGGCGCTGGGCCGGGGCTACGACCTACGGCTGGTCGAGCGCATCTGGGCGGTCCTCTCGGCCTTCGCCGCCTTCGGCTTCTGCAAGGCCCATGCGGCAGCGTTCGCCCTGCCGACCTACCAGTCGGCGTGGCTCAAGGCGCACTGGCCGGCCCACTTCCTCGCCGGCGTGCTGACCCACGACCCGGGCATGTATCCCAAGCGCCTGATCCTCGACGACGCCCGGCAGGTCGGCGTCGGCGTGCGGGGGCTCGACGTCAACGCCAGCGCCTCCACCTACGTCGTGGAGCGCGCCGACGACGTCGGAGACGGTCGCCCGGCGCACGCGATCAGGCTCTCGCTGGCCGACGTGAAGGGGATCAGCGCTGCCGAGGTGGCCCGCATCGTCGAGGCGCGCGAGGGCGGCCGCTACGTCTCGCTGTCCGACTTCTTCCACCGTGCGCGGGTCTCCCGGCCGACGCTCGAACGGCTGGTGCTGGCGGGTGGCTTCGACAGTGTCTACGGCATCGCGACGGGCGAGCAGGCCCTCGATCGGCGCGGTCGCGTCACGCGTCGCGACCTCCTGCTGCAGGCGGCCGAGCTCGACCTGCACGCGCGCCTGGTGGACCGGGGGTCGCGAGCGCGGGGTCGCGGTCCGAGCAGGCGGGGTGCCGCCTCGCCGTCGGCCTCCGCCGCATCCGACGCCGCTGCCCGCAACAGCACCGACCCCACGGTGCGCGCCGGGTCGGGCCCCACCGAGCGGCACGCGCTGGCCGACGCCGGCGTCTGGGCGCGCGCCTCCGCCCAGTCGCGATCGGCACGGCCGGTGGTCGGGGCCGAGTCGGTCCAGCTCACGCTGACGCTGGGCGACGAGCCGGGCCGGCCGGGGGAGCGGCCGAGCGGGTTGCCGGAGATGACCACGCCGGAGCGGATGCGCGCCGAGCTCGAGATCCTGGGCCTCGACGTCAGCCAGCACGCCGTCACGCCCTACGCCTCGCTCCTCGACGCGCTCGGGGTGACGCGCAGCCGCGACCTGCTGCGTCGCCGAAGCAGGTCCGAGCTGCTCGTCGGCGGGGTCAAGGTCGCGACCCAGACCCCGCCGATCAGGTCGGGGCGACGGGTGGTGTTCCTGACCCTCGACGACGGCACCGGCCCGGTCGACGCGACCTTCTTCGAGGACGCCCAGGGCCACTGTGCCGCGACCGTGTTCTCGTCCTGGCTGCTGCTCGTGCGCGGTGAGCTGCGGCGCACAGGTCGCCGAGGGGTGTCGTTGCGGGCCACCGGTGCGTGGGACCTGACCGACCTGCACGCCCTCTGGCAACGGGCCGGCACCACCGACGAGGCACTCGACCGGGTGCGTGCCGAGCTCGCGCGACGGCCCGAGACCCTCCCGCACGACGCGGACGAGCCGGCCGTGAGGCGGGCCCTCGTCCACTCCAGCGGGTTCCGGCTCTCGCCCTACGCCGACGTGGCGCCGGCCGGCGACCCGACCCGGGACGTCGGGCGCAAGCTCGGTGCCGCCGGCGCGGATCCGCGGGTCGGCGAACCGCCCCCGTCCCGCACGCTGTGGCACCGCAGTCCCGGGAGCCCCGGATGAGTGCCACGACCGCCCCGACCGGCATGAGCAGCAGCCGTCGTGGCGCCTGTGGGCACGGCGAGGCGCCACTCACCGAGCCACTAGGGTGGCGCCCATGGCCCAGCCGACCGCGAGCTCCTCTGCCAGCGAGCGCCGCCAGTCCGTCCGCACCGGTGTGGTCTGGGAGGGCGTACGCCGCCTCCTGGGGTCCGGCGACACGGCCGACGGGCGGCAGGCCCGCATCGTCGACATCGGCGGGGGCACCGGCGGGTTCGCCGTCCCGCTCGCCGAGCTGGGGCACACCGTCCAGGTCATCGACCCCAGCCCCGACGCCCTCGCCTCCCTCGACCGGCGCGCCCGCGAGGCCGGCGTCGCCGACCGCGTCACGGGCCAGCAGGGCGACCTCTCCGACCTGCCCGACCTGGCCGACGAGGCCGACCTGGTCCTCTGCCACGGCGTCCTCGAGATGGTCGACGACCCGGCGACCTCCCTCGCCTCGATCGCCGACGTGCTGCGCTCGGGCGGCCACCTCAGCCTGCTGGTCGCCCAGCGCCACGCGGCGGTGGTGGCGCGCGCCATGGCCGGTCACTTCCAGGCTGCCCGCGAGCTCCTCGACGACCCGCCCCACGGATCGTCCGGCCCGGCCGACGGCCCCAGCGGTCCGATCGGGCGCGGGGGGCGCCGCTTCACCCACGACGAGGTCGTCGACCTCCTCGACGGTGCTGCCCTGCACGCCGAGTCGGTCCACGCCGTCCGGGTCTTCGCCGACCTGGTGCCCGGCAGCCTCCTCGACCTCGAGCCCGGCGCGACAGCGGCGCTCGTCGAGCTCGAGAAGGCAGTGGCCACCCGCCCGGAGTACCTCCCTCTCGCCACCCAGCTCCACGTCATCGCGCGGCGCTGACCCCCGCCCCGACGGGG
The DNA here is from genome assembly GCF_057656315.1 of Nocardioides sp. Soil_C_8. Lineage (NCBI taxonomy): Bacteria > Bacillati > Actinomycetota > Actinomycetes > Propionibacteriales > Nocardioidaceae > Nocardioides > Nocardioides sp. Soil_C_8. The sequence continues at coordinate 295,017 of NZ_JBDGKQ010000004.1, read as the reverse complement.
GCGTGCGGTGACCGATACCCCGCTGCTCCACGTCGACATGGACGCGTTCTACGCCTCCGTCGCGCTCCGCGAGCGCCCGGACCTGGTCGACCAGCCGGTCGTGGTGGGCGGCAGCGGTCGGGGCGTCGTGCTCGCCGCCAACTACGTCGCCCGGCGCTACGGCATCCGGTCGGCGTTGCCGATGACCCGCGCCCGCCGGCTCTGCCCGCACGTCGTGGTGCTGCCGCCCGACTACTCGACGTTCACCAGCGTCTCCGCCTCGGTGATGGAGACCTTCCGCGACGTCACTCCCGTGGTCGAGGCCATGTCGCTCGACGAGGCGTTCCTCGACGTGCGAGGGGCGACCCGACGTCTCGGCGACCCCGGCGAGATCGCCGAGCGGCTGCGGGCGACCATCCACGACGAGCAGGGCATCACCTGCTCGGTCGGGGTGGCGGCGTCGGTCTCGGTGGCGAAGGTGGCGAGCCGACGCGCCAAGCCCGACGGTGTGGTGGTCGTGCCGCCGAGCGAGGTCACGTCGTTCCTGCACCCCCTCGACGTCGGCGAGCTCTACGGCGTGGGGGAGAAGACGCAGGCGCTCCTGCACCGCTTCGGCCTGCTCACGGTCGGCGACGTCGCCCACACTCCCCTCCAGACCCTCCAGCGCGCGGTCGGTGACCACCTCGGTCGCCAGCTCCACCACCTGGCCTGGGGCACCGACCGCAGCGACCTGACGCCGACGGCCGGACCGCACGAGCCGGAGCGGTCGATGGGAGCCGACGAGACCTTCGCACGCGACACCGACGACCGCGACGTGATCGTGCGCGAGCTGCTGCGCCTCTCGGCCCGGGTGGCCGGGCGCATGCGCGCGGCCGGGGTCGCGGGTCGCACGATCACGCTGAAGGTGCGCTTCGCCGACTTCACCACGATCACCCGCTCCCGCACGATGCCGGAGGCCACCGACGTCACCGTCGAGGTGCACCGCACGGCGACGCGCCTCTACGACGCGCTCGGGCTCCAGCGGGCACGCCTGCGGCTGGTCGGCGTACGCGTGGAGGGGCTCGTGCCGCGGGCGACCGTCCACCGGCAGCTGGTGCTCGGCGAGCCCGAGCACGGGTGGGCCGAGGCCGACCGCGCGGTGGACCGCGCGACCCGGCGGTTCGGAGCCGCGGCCGTCCGTCCGGCGAGCCTGGTCTGAGGTCCACCCCCTGCGCGGGGGTGAATTTTCCGGGGACGCCTACCGTAGGTGGTGGCGGGTGCCTAGACTTGGACCAGAGGTGAGGAGGAAACGTGGAGCTCTCCGAAGAAGAACTTCGAATGCTCGAGCAGATGGAGCGCGCCCTCGTCGAAGAGGACCCCAAGCTCGCCTCGACCTTGCGCGGCACCTCCTTCCAGCGCGCCGCACGTCGCCGGATGGTCCTGGGCGGGGCGATCCTCCTCGTCGGCATCGGCCTCCTGATCGTCGCCGTGCTGCTCGACCTCACCGCCGTCCTCCAGACCATCACCGGTGTCCTCGGCTTCGTCGTGATGCTCGCCGGCGCGATCCTGGCCCTCACGTCCGCGCGCAGCCCCGGCCGGGCGACGCCCAAGGTGCGTGCCTCCGGCCGGACCGGCTTCGGCGTCGTCGACGGCGGTCGTCAGCACCGCCCCGGCCGCCAGCGCTCCGGGAGCCCCTTCATGGAGCGCATGGAGGAGCGGTGGCGCCGTCGACGCGAGCGCGGCCTCTGACCTGATCGCAGCCTGATCGCACCCCATCGCCCGGTCCTCGGACCGGGCGTTCGTGCGTCCGCCCACCTTCGCAGACGTCATGGGCGCCGGTCGCCGGGACGACCGCCTGCCATGACGTCGTACGCAGTGGAGGACCGGTCGTGTCCGGCCGGGGGCCGGGCGGGTCAGCCGACCAGCTCGTCGACCGTCCGGGTGGTCTCGTGGTCCGGCGTCGCGGTCGCGGCGCGGCCGGCGCGGGTGCGGGGGCGCCACGACCGCCGTCGTCCCACGACGGACGCGGGCCACCACTGGGCGCGGCGCTCGTCCCGCGCGGTCACCCCGGCGCTGAGGGACTCCTCCACCAGGGCGAGGTCGTCGGCGAGGTCGCTGGCAGCGAAGCTCTCCGGGTCGCGGGCGTAGCGGCTGCGCTCGAGGACCGCGACGAGTCGGTCGAGGGCGTACGCCGCCTCCGGGGCCTGGTCGCGACCTCGGCGCGGGCGGTCGGGTCGCGACCCGTCGTGGACGGGAGTCGCGAGCAGGTGGCCGAGCCACTCGCCGGCGCGCCGGGGTGAGCGGCCCGCGGGCCAGGCGTGGCCAAGGTCGACCGCCATGTCGCGCAGCTCGAGCCACAGGTCCTCGACGTCGCCGTCGAGGCGGCGCCGGCGCCGAGCCGCGCGGACCAGGCGCGGGGTCAGCAGCAGGAGGGTCACCAGCGCCAGGGCGAGGACGCCGGCGAGGATCGGCACCCACGGGATCGAGGAGGCGCTGCTGTCGTCGGTGGTCGTGGCCGCGTCGGCCTCCGCACCGCGCTGCGGCAGGTCCTCGGTGGGACGCGCGGCGCTCGGGGTCGGTGTCTCGGGCACCTCGGCGAACTGGGCCTCGGTGTAGTCGGGCGGCTGGCTGGTGCGCGTCTGGGGCGTGGGCTCGAAGCGCACCCAGCCCGAGCCCGGGAAGTAGAGCTCGGGCCACGCGTGCAGGTCGCGCGAGGAGAACTCCCACGAGCCGTTGGTGGCGCGCTCGGGCTCGAGAAAGCCGACCGCCACCCGGCTCGGGATGCCGATGATGCGCGCCATGATCGCCATCGACGCGGCGAACTGCTCGCAGTAGCCGACCCGGTCGTTGAGGAACGCGAGGAGGTCGGCGCTGCCGTCGCCCGCGGACGGGACCTCGCTGAGGTCGTAGCGGAAGCCGCCGTCCTCGCGGAACCACTGCTGCAGCACCTGCGCCTTCTGGAAGCGCGTGGGGGCGGTCGCGGTGATGCTCGCCGCGAGCCGCCGGATCTCGTTGTTGAGCGTGCTGGGCACCTCGGTGAAGATCCCGGCCACCGACCCGGCGCCGGACACCGCGGAGTTCATCCGGTCGGCGTCGTAGGTGAGCTGCACGCCGGTGAAGTCGTAGGTGCTGTCGGCCGTCGTGACCCCCTCGCGGGCCGCGATCACGTCGCGGGTGTCGAGGTCGTAGCGCCAGTCGTTGCCGGCGGCGATCCGCGTCGTCTGCTCGGCGGTGGGCAGCCACGTCGAGGCGAAGTCGGGCCCGACGCGCACGTCGTACTTGAACTCCCGACGGGGCACGTCGACGCCGACGCCGTCGAGCGCGGGCAGCGCCCCCGTCGCGGACTGGGACTCGGGGATCTCGCGATCGCCCGGCGTCCACTGCGACCCGCTGAAGCGGGACAGGACCGAGATGCGAAGGTAGGTCGGCTTCGGTCCGAGCGTCGTGACCCACAGGAGCGGGACGTCCTCGCCGCGGCGCAGGTCGCGGCGGAGGTCGACCATGGGGTCCTGCACCTCGACCTCGCGGGTGCCGGGCCCGTTGCCGTCGAAGACGCTCATGCTCATCGTGGGAACGGCGACGGGTACGACGACCGCGAGCGCGATCGCGGTCGCGCCGAGCGCGAGGGCGGTGTTGCCGATCGCCCCGGTGCGGACCGAGAACGAGCCCTTCTCGCCCTCGGGTGCACGGCCCCAGCTGGTGACGTGGTCGCTGTGCTGGATGAAGACCAGGGTGAGGAAGAGGCCCGCGACCACGGCGAAGAGCCACCACGAGACGGAGTTGCCGGTGACCGCGACGGGGAGGGTGTAGGCGGCGAGCAGCACGAGGCCGGCCACGGGGGCGCGGCGGAGCGTGCAGGCGATCACGTCGACCAGCAGCACGACGAGGGCGCCGCCGATGAGCAGCAGGGGGTGGACGGGCGGGACGCCGGACTGCACGGGAGCTGCGTAGGCGCGCGAGGTCTCCAACGCGTCTGTCAGTGCGGCCGTGAAGGCGTCGACGTTGGCCGGGGTCGGGACGGGCGACCCGGTCGTGGTGCCCAGCACGAGCAGGGCGCCGAGGACGAGCTGGCCGGCGACGATCGCGAGCGCCGGGACGCGGCCCCACCGCGCCACCGCTCCCGCGCCGCAGACGACCACACCGATGAGGAGCAGGGGGATCGCGACCTCGCCGAAGCCCTCGGTCAGCACGCGCCACGACAGCACGGTCGCCCAGGCCGCGAGCAGCGCGACGCCGGCGATGCGCAGCTGGTGGGGCAGCGTGCTCCAGGACGACCTCATCGGGCGGCTCCTGCCGACGCGGTGGCTCGGCTCTGCATCAGGCCGAGCTCCTGCCACGCAGTGTCGAGGCGGTCGCGCGGGCCGAGGGTGATCGAGCGCCAACCGGTCGAGGTGAGGTGGGCGGCCGCACCGATGCCGGGCTGGGCCGGCAGGTGGGGAGCCCACGCGTCCACGTCGAGCGCGATCGCGAGGCTCGACGACGCGTGGTGCTGCAGGCGGCGCAGGAACGGCAGGTCGGTCTCGCCCAGTCCGCCGAAGATGCCGATCGTCAGACCGCCGTGCCCCGGCTCGGCCAACCACTGCGTGTCGGGCGTGGGAGAGCTGTCGAGCTGGACCACGGCGAGCGCCTCCAGCAGCGGGATCGTGCTGGCCTCGGCGGTGTGGGAATGCCACTCGGTCTCGCGGCTGTCGCCGGAGGCGGTGAGGAGACGGACGGTGTAACCGTGGTGCGCGAGGTGGATGGCGATCGACGCGGCAGCGGACACCGCGCCCTCCAGCGAGCTGGCGGCGCCCTGGCCGCGGTGGGCCAGCGCCCGGTTGTCGAGGAACACGGTCGCGCGGGACTGCCACGGCTGCTCCTCGCGGCGCACCATCAGCTCGCCGACGCGGGCCGAGCTGCGCCAGTGGACGCGCCGCAGGTCGTCCCCGCGGCGGTACTCACGGACGGTCACGTCCTCGGCGCTGCCGGTGGCGAACGCGCGCGGCCGGTTGTCGCCTGACCCGGTCCACGCCCCGCCGAGCGGGATGCTGGGCAGGGGAGTGGTGCGCGGCGTGACCGTGAGGCGGGTCGTGGCGTGGAAGGTGCGACCGAGCTCGACGAAGCCGAACGGGTCGGTCACCCGTACCGACATCGGGCCGATGTCGAACTGCCCCCGCAGCTCCGAGCGCACCTGGTAGGTCGCGTGGCGGCGCCACCCGTGGCCTAGGCCCTCCAGGACGAAGCGTGGGCGGGTGCCGAGGACGTAGGGCAGGCGCTCCTCCAGCAGCAGCACGCCCGTGGGCGTGCGCGACTCGTTGGAGACCGTGAGCTCCACGGTCGCGGGTTGGCCGGCGACGACGAGCTGGGGCGAGACCGTGCGCACCAGCGAGAGGCGGTAGCGGGAGCGCCCGACCCACCAGGCGGTGAGCAGTGGCAGCACGGCGACCAGCACGCCGATGCGCACCACGGAGGAGTGCCCGACCACGATCGCGGCCACGACAGTGGTGATCCCGGCCGCGAGGAACGCCCGTCCGCGGACGGTCAGCGCTGCGAGTGCCTCACGCACGGCTGCCACGTGGCGACGTGGAGTCGGGCGCCGAGGGGACGGGGACCGACTCCACGATCCCGGCGAGGATCGCGGCGGTGGTGCGTCCGCTCATCGTCGCCTCGACGTTGGGGAGCAGCCGGTGGGCGAGGACGGGCGACGTGATGCCGAGGAGGTCGTCCGGGAGGACGTAGTCACGTCCCTGCGTGGCGGCGACCGCCTTGGCCGCCCGCACGAGGTGGAGCGTCGCCCGCGGTGACGCGCCGAGGTGCAGGTCGTTGCTGGCGCGGGTCGCGGTGGTGAGGGCGACGGCGTAGCGCTGCACGGCGGACGACACGTGCACCCGGCCGACGATCTCGATGACCTTGCGGATCTCGCCCGCGTCGGTGACCGGCTCGAGGTCGTCGAGCGGGTTGTGGGCGGTGTGCCCCTCGAGCATCGCGATCTCCGCCGACTCCACTGGGTAGCCCACCGAGACACGCGCCATGAAGCGGTCGCGCTGGGCCTCCGGCAGGGCGTAGGTGCCCTCCATCTCGATGGGGTTCTGGGTCGCGATGACCATGAACGGCTTCTCGAGCTGGTAGGTCGCGTTGTCGACGGTGACCTGGCGCTCCTCCATGCACTCGAGCAGCGCCGACTGCGTCTTCGGGGACGCGCGGTTGATCTCGTCGCCGACGACGATGTTCGCGAAGACGCCGCCGGGGCGGAACTCGAACTCGCGGGTGTTCTGGTTGAAGATCGAGACGCCGGTGACGTCCGACGGCAGCAGGTCCGGGGTGAACTGGATGCGGCGCACGGACGAGTCGATGCTCCGGGCCAGCGCCTTGCTGAGCTGGGTCTTCCCGACGCCGGGCACGTCCTCGATGAGCAGGTGACCCTCGGCCAGCAGGACGACCAGGGCGGCGTTGACGACGTCGGGCTTGCCCGCGATGACCCGCTCGATGTTCTGGCGTACGGCGCCGGTGACCCGCCGCACGGTGTCCAGGTCGGGCGCCTGCCCGGATACGCCAGTCGTCGTCACGTTGTCCGTCCCCTCGTCCGTGCTCGTCACCACGGTATGTGGTGCGCGCAACATACCTGCCCGACGCGGCGCCTGCGGCTCCCCGCGGTGGGCGTCCCCCACCCGGGGGACCCGCCTTCCCCCACTTAGCTCCACAGCCCGTGGTCGATCCTCCCCACCGGCGCTCCACCCAGGCCCTCCTGAGCGTGGATCACGCTCGTCGCGAGCGTGGATCGGCGCGCCCGGGACCGACGCGGGCGGTGGAGCGATCCCGCGGCGCGCTCGAAATTCGTGCGTGAAACACGCTCGTTCTGGTTGACGGTGGAGTGAAGTGGAGTACTGTGGGGCGAAGTGGGGGACAGGGTCGATCTGCCCGCCGAGCAGGGGAGGTGCCGGATGTTCTTCGGCACCTACACGCCCAAGCTCGACGAGAAGGGCCGGCTCTTCCTCCCGGCGAAGTTCAGGGACGAGCTGACGGAGGGACTCGTGGTGACCAGGGGTCAGGAGCGCTGCCTCACCGTCTGGTCCATGGCCGACTTCGAGAAGCTCACCGACCGGCTCCGCGAGGCACCGGTCACGCAGAAGAACACCCGTGACTACGTCCGCATGCTGTTCGCCGCCGCCAGCCAGGAGGTGCCGGACAAGCAGGGACGCATCAACATCCCCGCACCCCTGCGGGAGTACGCCTCGCTCCGCAAGGAGTGCGTGGTCATCGGGTCGATGAACCGGATCGAGATCTGGGACCCGACCGCCTGGGCGACCTACTCCGAGGAGCAGGAGCAGAAGTTCTCCGAGCTGAGCGACGAGGTCTTCCCCGGCATCTGAGCCAGCACCACCCGCAGGACCAGGCGCAGCAGCACCGACAACTCCACAGCTGACATCGCGACCCGTATCACCAGGTCTCGAGCCCGCTCCTCGCGTGGCCATCTGGGGCACTTCCCCGGCACCAGAGGGCTTTTCCCCTTCGCAGGGGAGCGGGCAGGGACCTGGTGCGGCGGCTCGCCCCGTGCCACACGGCGGGGAGTGTCAGCCGCACCGCCAACCCAGAAGAACCCAGAAGAACCCAGCAGCACCCAGCAGCACCCAGCAGCACCAGCCAGCAGCACCCAGCCAGCACATCCGCAGCACACCAGTGGGGTCGAGACCATGAGCACCACCCAGCCCGTGGGACGCACGGCAGCGGCACCGCCGCTGCGGGTGCGCGACCAGGCGCGCGAGGCGGCTGCCCTGATCGCGTTCTCGGCCGCCACGGCGTGCGGCCTGGCGCTGGCCCTGCTCCTGCTGACCCACCTGGGCTCCCAGGGCTGAGCCGATGACCACTCCTCGCCACGCCCCGGTGCTCCTCGACCGGGTCGTCGCCCTGCTGGCGCCTGCGCTCGAGGCACCCGGCTCGGTCTACGTGGACTGCACGCTCGGCCTCGGCGGCCACAGCGAGGCGGTCCTGGAGCGCCTCCCGAACGCCCGGGTCATCGGCATCGACCGCGACCCCACCGCCCTACAGATGTCGACCGAGCGGCTCGCGGCCCACGGTGACCGCTTCACCGCCGTGCACGCGGTGTACGACGAGCTGCCGGAGGTGATCGGCTCGCTCGGGCTCGACCACGTCGACGCCGTCTTCTTCGACCTCGGGGTCTCCTCGATGCAGCTCGACGTCCGCGACCGTGGCTTCGCCTACGCCGAGGACGCGCCGCTCGACATGCGGATGGACCCGACGACCGGCCGCACCGCGGCCGACCTGCTCAACACGGCCACGGCCCAGGAGCTGACCCGCATCCTCCGGGAGTACGGCGAGGAGAAGTTCGCCAGCAGGATCGCCCGCGAGGTCGTCCGCCGGCGCGAGGCGACTCCCTTCACCACGAGCGCCGACCTCGTCGAGCTGCTCTACGCGACGATCCCCGCCCCGGCACGGCGTACGGGTGGCCACCCGGCCAAGCGCACCTTCCAGGCGCTGCGCATGGCCGTCAACGACGAGCTCGCCGTGCTCCGACGTGCCATCCCGGCGTCGATCGAGGCCATCGGCGTCGGCGGCCGCGTGGTGGTGGAGTCCTACCACTCGCTCGAGGACCGTCTCGTCAAGCGCGCCTTCGCCGATGCCACCCGGCTCGACGTGCCCCCGGACCTGCCGTTCGTGCCGGACGGCGCCGAGCCGGCCCTGCGGCTCGTCACCCGCGGGGCCGAGCAGGCCGACGAGCACGAGATCGCCGAGAACCCCCGAGCAGCCTCCGTCCGCCTGCGCGCCGTCGAGCGCGTCCTTCCGTCCGCGTCCTCTCCCTCTTCCCCAGGAGTCGCCCGATGAGCAGTCCCGCCCTCCAGCCCAGGACCCGGGTCACCAGGATCGCCCAGGAGGCGGTCGACAAGGCCCGACTCACCGTGGTGCCGCGGGTGCGGACCCGTGCCCCCCGGGTTCCGTTCATGACGCTGGTGAGCCTCGTCCTCGTCGGTGGCATCGTGGGGCTGCTCCTCTTCAACACCTCGATGCAGCAGGCGTCGTTCACCGCCTCCGCGCTCGAGTCCGAGGCCGACACCCTGGCCGCCCGCGAGCAGACGCTGCGGATGGAGCTCGACGAGCTCCGCAACCCGCAGCGCGTGGCGACCGAGGCGCAGGCGATGGGCATGGTGATCCCGTCGGCCCCGGTGTTCCTCGACCTCGAGACCGGGAAGACCACCGGCGAGCGCACGCCCGCCACCCGGGAGAACGCCATCCAGCTGCTGCCGCCGGCCCCGATCAAGCCGGCGATCCTCGCGCCCGAACCGACCTACGTCGAGGTGCCCGCCGCGCCGACCGTCGAGGAGCAGGCCACGACGGACCCCGGGGCGGCGAACGCCAAGCCGCGGAAGAACCGCAACCGCTGACGGCGCGGTCGCGCCGTTCGGCGGCGCCACGGACCTAGATTGTCGAGCAGGCCGGATCCAGTCGGGATCCGACCGGGAAACGAGGGAGACAAGTGCCGAGCACCCGCACCAGGCGTGGCGCCTCGCGCGGCGCGCCGATGCTGCGACTGCGCATCGGGTTCGTCCTCATCGCGATCGTCCTGTCCTTCTTCGGTGCCCGGCTCGTGCAGCTCCAGGGCGTCGATCCGCGCTCCTACGCGGTCCGCGCAGCCGCCGAGGGCGCGGTGCGTCTGCCGCTCGTGGCCGAGCGGGGCGACATCCTCGACCGCAACGGCGTACCCCTCGCCGACTCGGTCAAGGGCAAGATGGTCATCGCCGACCCCGACCTGACGGCCGACCGCGCGCCCGAGCTCGCCCGGCTGCTCTCCGACCGGCTCTCGATCGACTACTTCAAGACCCTCACCGCACTGCGCGGACGCAAGGAGGGAAGTCGCTACGAGTACGTCGCCCGACGGGTGCCGAGCACCCTTGCCGGCGACACCCTCGCGGAGCTCGACGAGGCCGGGTTCACCGGCATCAGCCTCCAGGACGACCCGATCCGCTCGTACCCCTCCGGCGACGTCGCCGCCAACCTGCTCGGCTACATGGGCACCGACGAGCCGCTCGGCGGCTTCGAGCGCACCTTCGACAAGCAGCTGGCCGGTGTCGACGGCGAGGCGACCTGGCAGTCCAACTCCGGCAAGGGCGTGCGGATCCCGCTGCGCGAGAGCACGCTCAAGGCCGCGCAGGACGGCGCGCCGCTGCGCACGACCATCGACCGCGACCTCCAGTGGTTCACCCAGAAGGTGCTCGCGCAGGCCGTGCGCCAATACCGCGCGGAGAGCGGGGCCGCGGTGGTCATGGACACGCGCACCGGCGAGCTCCTCGCCCTGGCCGACGTGCCGACCTTCGACGCCAACGCGCCGACGGAGGCGGACGAGGACGACCTCGGCTCGCGCGCGATGAGCGACACCTACGAGCCGGGCTCGGTGGAGAAGGTGCTCACCGCCGCCTCGCTCATCGACGCCGGCAAGGCGTTCCCGCGCCAGCGCTTCAAGGTCCCGCCGAACCTCGCCCGGCAGGACCGGGTGATCGGTGACTGGTTCGACCACGGGAACATCCGGCTCACGCTGGCCGGCATCATCGCCAAGTCCTCCAACATCGGCACCGTGCTCGCCGCGGACGCGTTCTCCCCGCTCGAGCTGGTGACCTACCTGCAGAAGTTCGGCCTCGGCCAGCGGACCGACATCGGCGTGCGCGGCGAGACCCCCGGCATCCTCACGCCCGGTGAGGCGATGAGCTCGCAGACCAAGGACCGCGTCGCCTTCGGCCAGTCCCTCTCGGTCAACGTCGCCCAGATGGCCGCGGCCGTCAACACGGTGGCCAACGGCGGCGTCCGGGTGTCGCCGAGCCTGATCGCCGGCTCCGCGGTCACCGACGACGGGGTCACCGTCGGCACCGACGTCGCCACCCGCACGCGGGTCGTCAGCAAGAAGGCCGCCCGCGCGACCGCGCGCATGATGGAGAAGGTGGTCGACCCCGAGGACGGCGTGGCGCCCGCGGCGCAGGTGCCCGGCTACCTCGTCGCGGGCAAGACCGGCACCGCGCAGCGGGTCGCCAGCGACGGCACCGGCTACGACGGCAGCACCTCGGTGTCCTTCGGCGGCTTCGCCCCGGCCGACGACGCGCGCTTCACCGTCTACGTCGTGGTCCACGCCCCGAAGGTCGACGGCGGTGGCGGTTCCATCGCCGGTCCGGTGTTCTCCCGGATCATGGGCTACGTCCTGGGCCGCTACGGCGTCGAGCCCACCAATGGCACCCCGTCGCGCCTGCCCGTCGAGTGGTGACTCGATACGCTCGGTCGGTGCACGAGCCCGTGAGTGCGACGCGTCCGCAGCAGTCCCCGGCGACCCCTGCTGCCGAGCTCGCCGACTGGCTCTCGGCCATCACGGAGGTGGCCGTCCACGGCGACCTCGACGTGGCTGTGTCCGGCATCTCGCTCAGCACCGCACGCGTGCGCGCCGGCGACCTGTACGCCGCCCTGCCGGGCGCGCGCGCCCACGGCGCGGACTTCGCGGCGCAGGCCGTCGAGGCCGGTGCGGTCGTCGTGCTGACCGACGCAGCAGGCCTCGACCGGCTGCCGTCGGGCACGCCCGCCCTCGTGGTGGCCGACCCTCGCCGCGTGCTGGGGCGCCTCGCCGCACGCATCTACGGGGATCCCGCGTCCGGCCTGCGCGTCATCGGCGTCACGGGCACCCAGGGCAAGACCACCACCACCCGCGTGCTCGAGCAGGGCCTCACCGAGGCAGGCGTCACCTCGGCCGTCATCGGGACCAACGGCACCCGGATCGCGGGCGAGGACGTCCGGACCGCGCTCACGACGCCGGAGGCGCCGGACCTGCACGGCCTCTTCGCGGTGATGCGTGAGCGCGACGTCGACACGTGCGCGATGGAGGTCTCCAGCCACGCCCTCGTCCTCGGTCGGGTGGACGGCGTCGTCTTCGACGTCGCGACGTTCCTCAACCTCGGCCGCGACCACCTCGACTTCCACGCCGACCTCGACGACTACTTCGCCGCCAAGGCCGGTCTCTTCACCCCGGAGCGGGCTCGCGTCGGGCTTGCGAACCTCGACGACGAGTTCGGCCGTCGCCTCCTCGACGTCGCCGGCATCCCGATGTCGACGTACTCCTCACGCGGGGGCGACGCCGACTGGCGGGCGGTCGACGTCGACCTCACCGCCGGGGGCGCGAGCTTCACCGTCCTCGGTCCGGACGTCGAGCTGCGCACGGAGATCCACGTGCCCGGCGAGTTCAACGTCTCCAACGCCCTCGCCGCCATCGCCTCGGCGGCGCTCGCCGGGCTCGACCCGCAGCGCGTCGCCGACGGGATCGCCCGCGTCGGTGGCGTGCCGGGCCGGCTCGAGCAGGTCGCCGCCGGCCAGGACTTCACGGTCGTCGTCGACTACGCCCACAAGCCCGACGCCCTCGAGGCGGTGCTGGCCACCCTGCGGCCGCTGACCGACGGCCAGGTCGTCGTCGTGGTGGGCGCGGGCGGTGATCGCGACACCGTGAAGCGTCCGGTGATGGGGGAGATCGCCGCACGTCTCGCCGACGTCGTGGTGGTCACCGACGACAACCCCCGCACGGAGGACCCCGCCTCGATCCGCGCTGCGGTCCTCGCCGGCGCCCGGGGACCCGCCGAGGTGCTCGAGGTGGGGGACCGCCGGCTCGCCATCCGTGAGGCCGTACGCCGCGCGCGTCCCGGCGACGTGGTCCTGGTCGCCGGAAAGGGGCACGAGACCGGGCAGGAGGTGGGGGACGTGGTGCACCCGTTCGACGACCGGGTGGTCGCGGCCGAGGAGCTCCGTGCGCGCGCCACCCACGCCACCGGGGACGACGCATGATCGAGATGACGCTCGACCAGATCGCCGACGCCGTCGGGGGAGTGGCCCACGGCGAGGCCACCGTCACCGGCGGAGCGTTCGTCGACACCCGGACGCCGGAGGCGGGCGGCCTCTTCGTGGCCGTCGCCGGCGAGCGGGTCGACGGCCACGACCTCGCCACCGCCGCCGGTGACGCCGGAGCCGCGGCGGTGCTCGGCACCCGTCCGACCGAGCTGCCGACCGTGGTGGTGGACGACGTGACCGTGGCGCTCGGACTGCTCGCGCGCCATGTCGTCGACCGCCTGCCCGACGCCGTCGTCCTCGCGATGACCGGGTCCCAGGGCAAGACCGGCACCAAGGACTACCTCGCCCACGTGCTGTCCGAGTCCGGGCCCACCGTCGCAACGCGCGGCAACTTCAACAACGAGCTGGGCGTGCCGCTGACCGTTCTGCGCGCGACCCCCGACACCCGCTACCTCGTCGTCGAGATGGGGGCGCGCGGCGTCGGGCACATCGCCGAGCTGTGCGCGATCGCGCCGCCCCGGATCGCCGCCGTGCTCAACGTCGGCACCGCCCACATCGGCGAGTTCGGCAGCCGGGAGGCGATCGCCCGGGCCAAGGGCGAGATCGTCGAGGCGCTGCCCTCCGACGGCACCGCCGTGCTCAACGCCGACGACGACCTCGTGGCCGCGATGGCCGGTCGCACCGCGGCGCAGGTCGTGACCTTCGGCGGCCCGGTGGCCGGCGAGGCGGACGGCCCGGCGCCCGACGTCGCCGTCAGCGAGGTCACCGCCGACGAGCTGGGCCGGCAGTCGTTCGAGCTGGCCCACCGCGGCTCCGGTGCCACGGTGCACCTCGCCCAGGTCGGTGCGTACCAGTGGCGCAACGCCGCCGCGGCCGCCGCGATGGCGCTCGCCGCGGGGCTCGACCTCGACACCGTCGCCGACTCCCTCGCCGACGCCGTCCCGGCCAGTCGCTGGCGGATGGAGCTGGCCGAGCGCCCCGACGGGCTCGTCGTGCTCAACGACTCCTACAACGCCAACCCCGAGTCGATGCGGGCTGCGCTCGAGACGCTCGCCGGCATCGGCGTCCGCACCGGCCGGCGTACGGTTGCCGTGCTGGGCCAGATGCTCGAGCTCGGCGAGGGTGCCGCCGCCGCGCACCGCGGCGTGGGGGACTACGCCGCCCGCGCCGGGGTCGACGTGCTGCTGGCCGTCGGCGACGCCGCGGGGATCGCCAGCGGGTTCGACGCTGCCGGCAGCGGGGGAGTGAGCATCACCACGGCGGGGCGTGACGAAGCGTCCGAGTGGCTGCGGCACAATGTCTCGGCTGCTGATGTCGTCCTGGTGAAGGCATCGCGGGGGGCGGCGCTGGAACTGATCGCCGACGACCTCCTGACCGGGAGCGGCAAGGAAGGAAGCACCACATGAGAGCCATCCTGTTCGGAGGAGGACTCTCCCTGCTGATCTCCCTGCTCGGGACGCGTTACGCGATCCGCTTCTTCACGCGGCAGGGGTTCGGCCAGCCGATCCGCGACGACGGCCCGACGACCCACCACGTCAAGCGCGGCACCCCGACCATGGGCGGCGCGGTGATCGTGCTGGCCGCCGTCGTGGGCTACTTCGCCGCCAAGGTCATCACCGGGTCGGCGCCCACCGCCTCGGCGCTGCTGCTGATCTTCCTCTTCGTCGGCCTCGGGACCGTCGGCTTCCTCGACGACTTCCTCAAGGTGAGCCGGCAGCACAACCTCGGCCTGCGCAGCCGCGCGAAGATGATCGGCCAGACGCTCGTCGCCGTGGTCTTCGGCTTCCTCGCCCTGTCGCCTGTGCTGGAGGACGAGCGCGGCTGGCGTCCCGCGTCGGACCACATCTCGTTCATCCGCGACTACGAGGGCTTCGCGCTGCCGACGGTGGTCGCGATGCTCCTCATCTGGTTCTTCGTCACCGGGTTCAGCAACGCGGTCAACCTCACCGACGGACTCGACGGCCTGGCCGCCGGCTCGTCGATCCTGGTCTTCGCCGCCTACACGCTGGTCAACATCTGGCAGAACAGCCAGTCGTGCGCGCTCGAGGCCGGGCCGAAGTGCTACGAGGTGCGTGACCCCCTCGACCTCGCAGTGGTCGCTGCCGCGATCACCGGCGCGTGCTTCGGCTTCCTCTGGTGGAACGCCTCTCCCGCCCAGATCATCATGGGCGACACCGGCTCGCTCGCACTCGGCGGCGCGATGGCGGGCTTCGCGATCATGACCCGCACCGAGCTGCTGCTGGTCATCATCGGTGGCCTCTTCGTCGCGGTCACGCTGTCGGTCATGATCCAGGTGTCGGTCTTCAAGGTGAGCCGCGCGAGCGGGCTGTTCCGGAGCATCTTCAAGGTCCAGCCCGGCCACCGGGTCTTCCGGATGACGCCCCTGCACCACCACTTCGAGATGCTCGGCTGGGAGCAGGTGACCATCGTCATCCGCTTCTGGATCATCACCGGCCTGACGGTCGCCATCGGCCTCGGCATCTTCTACGCCGAGTGGGTCGCCGGCGTTGGATAGCACTGCGATCGAGGCCCTGGGCCGCACGAGCGACTGGTCCGGCGTGCGAGCGGTCGTCGCCGGGTTCGGCGTCTCCGGGTTCGCCGCCGCCGACAACCTCCTCTTCCTCGGCGCGCAGGTGACGGCGCTCGACGAGTCCACCAGCGACGAGAAGACGGAGAAGGCCCGCCTCCTGGAGACGCTCGGCGCGACCATCCGGCTGGAGCCGGGTGCGACCGACGTGCTGCCCGACGACGTCGACCTCGTGATCACCTCGCCGGGCTGGAAGCCCACCGCACCGCTGCTGGCCCAGGCCACCGGGCGCGGGATCCCCGTGTGGGGCGAGGTCGAGCTGGCGTGGCGCCTGCGCGACCCCGAGGCACCCGCCCCGTGGCTGGCCGTCACCGGCACCAACGGCAAGACCACGACGGTGCAGATGCTGCAGTCCATCCTCACCGCGGCCGGGCTCCGCGCCGCCGCCGTCGGCAACGTGGGCCTGCCGATCGTCGAGGCCGTGATGGACCCCGAGCCCTACGACGTGCTCGCCGTCGAGCTCTCCAGCTTCCAGCTCCACTACACCCGCTCGATGGCGGCCGAGTCCGCCGTCGTCCTCAACATCGCCGAGGACCACCTCGACTGGTACGACGACGAGCCGGGTGCGGGCACCGACCCCGGCGCCCGGACGGGCATGCAGGTCTACGCCGCCGACAAGGCACGCGTCTACTCCGGCGTGCAACGGGCCTGCGTCTACAACCTGGCCGACCCCGCGACCGAGGACATGGTCCGCGAGGCCGACGTCGTGGAGGGCGCGCGAGCGGTGGGCTTCACGCTCGGCACCCCTGCTCCCGGCAACCTCGGTGTCGTCGAGGACCTCCTCGTCGACCGGGCGTTCATCGAGGAGCGTGCGACCAGCGCCGCCGAGCTCTGCACCCTGGGCGACCTCGCCTCCCCGGCGCCGCACTTCGTCGCCAACGCCCTCGCCGCGGCAGCGCTGGCCAGGGCGCACGGCGTCAGCCAGCAGGCGGTGCGCGACGGCCTGCGCGCGTTCCGTCCCGACGGCCACCGGATCGCCCACGTCGCGGAGGCCGACGGCGTCACCTGGATCGACGACTCCAAGGCGACCAACCCGCACGCCGCCCAGTCGTCGCTCTCCGCCTTCGACGACGTCGTGTGGATCGCGGGCGGTCTCGCCAAGGGTGCGCGGTTCGACGACCTCGTCGAGGCGGTGCGCGGCCGGCTGCGCGGCGTGGTCCTGCTCGGCCGGGACCGCCAGGTCGTGGCAGACGCTCTTTTGCGACACGCGCCCGATGTGCCGGTCATCGATGTGGGCGCCGACGAGACTGGGGCTCCGATGGAGCGTGTGGTCGACGCGGCCGCCGGGCTCGCCAGGTCCGGTGACACGGTGTTGCTCGCGCCGGGGTGCGCGTCCATGGACATGTTCGCCAACTACGGCGCCCGCGGTGACGCGTTCGCAGCCGCCGTGCACGCCCGCATCGCCCGCACCACCCAGCCGAACCAGCCAGACCAGCCCGACCAGCCCGACCAGCCCGACCAGCCCGACCAGCCCGACCAGCCAGACCAGCCAGACCAGCCAGACCAGCCAGACAGCGACTGAGCAGCCGACCCGAGGGGAGCCGCGACGCATGACCACCGCGAACCCCGGAGGAGTGGGACTGGACGTCGGTCCGGAGCCGGCGCCCGAGACGCTGACCGACGGCTCCGGCGGTGCGCCCCGGGTCGGGCGTGCGCCGCTGGGGTCCGGGCTCGTCGCAGGCCGGCGCTCCATCCGCGAGGCGCTCGACAAGCCGCTGGCGTCCTACTACCTGCTCCTCGGCGCGTCGCTGCTGCTCCTCACCATCGGGCTCATCATGGTGCTCAGCGCCTCCAGCGTCTCGTCGTACCGCACCTACGACGACTCCTACGCCGTGGTGAAGCGGCAGCTGCTCTGGGTCGCGATCGGCCTGCCGTGCGCGTGGGTGGCGTCGCGCATGCCGATCAAGCACGTGCGCCGGCTCGCCTATCCCGGCTTCCTGGTCGCGCTGGTGCTGCTCGCGCTGGTGGCACGGTTCGGCGAGTACATCAACGGCAACAAGAACTGGCTGGCGATCGGCCCGTTCACGATGCAGCCGGCCGAGGTCGCCAAGCTCGCGATCGTGCTGTGGGCCGCCAACATCTACGCCCACAAGGAGCGGCGCCTCCGCGAGCTCCACCACCTGCTGGTGCCCGTCGTCCCCGGGCTCTTCGCCGTGATCGGCCTCGTCCTCGTCGGCCGCGACCTCGGCACCGCGCTGGTCCTCGCCGCGATCCTGCTGGGGATGCTCTGGGTCGTCGGAGCCCCGATGCGCTTGTTCGGTCTCAGCCTGTCGGTCCTCGGTGTCGCCGCCGTCGCGCTCGCCGCCACGGACGCCGAGCGGCTCAAGCGCATCACGCACTTCACCGACCCCTTCAAGGACTACACCGACGCAGGCTGGCAGCCCGCCCACGGCCTCTACGCGCTGTCCAGCGGTGGCTGGTTCGGGCAGGGCATCGGTGCCTCCACGCAGAAGTGGGGCGACCTGCCCGAGGCCCACACCGACTACATCTTCGCCGTCCTCGGCGAGGAGCTCGGCCTCGTCGGCACGCTGCTGGTCATCGCACTGTTCTTCACGATCGCCTACGCCGCGGTCCGGGTGGCGCTCAGCACCCAGGACCCCTTCGTCCGCTACGCCACCTTCGGCATCGTGGTGTGGCTGCTCGGCCAGATGATGATCAACGTCGGCATGGTGCTGGCCCTGCTCCCGGTCATCGGCATCCCGCTCCCGATCGTGTCCTACGGCGGCTCGGCCCTGCTGCCCTCGCTCGTGGCGCTCGGCCTGGTGATCGGCTTCGCGCGACGGGAGCCGGAGGCCGCGGCCGCGCTGGCGGCACGCCGACGCAACCGCTCCGCCGGTCTCTCCGCAGGCCCCGCTCGCTAGATTTGCCTCCGATGCGCGTACTCCTCGCCGGCGGCGGCTCCGCCGGCCACACCTCGCCCCTGCTCGCCACCGCCGACGCCCTGCGCCGGCTCGACCCGGCGACCGAGGTCACCTGCCTCGGCACCCGCGAGGGACTCGAGGCCCGCCTGGTCCCGGAGGCCGGCCTGCCCCTCGAGATCGTGCCCCGCGTCCCGCTCCCGCGCCGGCCCGGCCCCGACCTGCTGCGTACGCCGACCCGGTTGCGCGCGGCCCGCGCGGCCGCGCTCGAGGTGGTGGACCGGGTGCGCCCCGACGTCGTCGTCGGCTTCGGCGGCTACGTCTCCGTGCCGGCCTACCTCGCCGCCCGCAAGCGCGGCGTGCCGATCGTGGTGCACGAGGGCAACGCGATCCCCGGCATCGCCAACAAGCTGGGCGCGCGCATGACGACCCACGTCGCCACGAGCTTCCCCGACACGGACCTGCCCCGGGCGGTGTGCACCGGCCTGCCGATCCGCCGGCTCATCTCGACGATGGACCGCGGCGCTCTGCGGGCAGATGCGCTGGCGACGTTCGGCCTCCGCGACGACCTGCCGACGCTCCTGGTCACCGGCGGCTCGCAGGGAGCCGCCCGCATCAACGCGGCCGTCTCCGGGGCGGCGCCCGCGCTCGCCGCCGCCGGCGTGCAGGTGCTGCACGTCGTCGGACCGAAGAACGAGCTCTCGGTCGCGTCGGGGGAGGTGCCCTACGTCGTGCTCGGCTACGTCGACCGCATGGACCTCGCCTACGCCGCCGCCGACGCGGTGCTGTGCCGCGCGGGCAGCAACACCGTCACCGAGGTCTCGGGCGTCGGACTGCCGGCGATCTACGTCCCGCTGCCGATCGGCAACGGCGAGCAGGCGCTCAACGCGCGTCCGGTCGTCGACGCCGGCGGTGGCCTGCTCGTCGCCGACGGCGCGCTGACGCCTGAGTGGGTCGCGGCCAGCGTCCCCGGTCTGCTCCGCGACGCCGAGCGGCTCGCGACCATGGGCGCCGCTGCGACGGGCGTCATCCCGCTCGACGCCGACGAGAAGCTGGCGCGCATCGTCCTCGACGCAGGGGGGCGGCGCGCGTGAGGATCCCCGTCCCCGACGAGGTGCTGCCCGCCGCCGAGCTCGGGCGCGTCCACTGTGTCGGCATCGGCGGCGCGGGCATCTCCGCGATCGCCCGCATCATGGCCCAGCGCGGCCTCACGGTCACCGGCAGCGACGACCACGACACACCGTTCCTCCCGGCCCTGCGCGAGCTCGGGGTGACCTGCCACTTCGGCTACGACGCCGCCCACCTCGGCGACGCCGACACCCTGGTCGTGACGACCGCGGCGCGCGAGGACAACCCGGAGGTCCTCGAGGCGCGACGCCGCGGCCTGCGGGTCCTGCCCCGCTCCGCCGGCCTCGCGGCGGTGATGGCCGGCTCCCGCGTCCTCGCGGTCGCCGGCACCCACGGCAAGACGACGACCACGGGCCTGCTCACCTCGGCCCTGCTTGCGGCGGGCGTCGACCCGTCGTACGCCGTCGGGGGCGTGCTGACCGCCACCGGTCGCAACGCCGACGCCGGTGCCGACGACCTGTTCGTCGCCGAGGCCGACGAGAGCGACGGCGCCTTCCTGCACTACCGGCCGCACGCGGCGATCGTGACCAACGTCGAGGCAGACCACCTCGACAACTGGGGCACGGAGGCGGCCTACCACCGGGCCTTCGAGGACTTCGTCGACACGATCGACCGCGACGGCTTCCTCGTCTGCGTCGTCGACGACCCCGGCGCGGCTCGCCTCGCGGGCATGGCGCGCGAGCAGGGACTCGACGTCGTGACGGTGGGGGAGTCGGAGGTCGCCGACGTGCGCATCCACGACCTCGTGCTCGACGGGTCCACCTCGTCGTGCCGGGTGACCCGTGGCCGCGACGACCTCGGCGAGCTCCGGCTGCGCATTCCCGGTCGCCACTACGTCCTCGACGCGGTCGCCGCCCTCGCGACGGGTCTGCGGCTCGGGTTGTCCTACGACGCGCTGGTCGAGGGCCTGGGCGGCTTCACCGGCACGGGCCGCCGGATGGAGCTCAAGGGCGAGGTCGGGGGCGTGCGGGTCTACGACTCCTACGCCCACCACCCCGTCGAGATCCGCGGCGACCTCGAGGCGGCCCGCGCCCTCGCCGGCGACGGTCGTGTCGTCGCGGCGTTCCAGCCGCACCTGGTCTCCCGGACCCGCATCTTCGGCGAGGCGATGGGCCGCGAGCTCGGCGCGGCCGACGAGGTCGTCGTGCTCGACGTCTACGTCGCCCGCGAGGACCCGGACCCCGCGGTGACCGGACTGCTCGTCGCCGACGCCGTACCCCTGCCGGTGCAGCACGTGACCTACGTCGACGGCCTGGGCGCCGCCGCCCAGGCGCTCGCCGAGCGCGCGCGCCCCGGCGACCTGGTCATCACGCTCGGGGCGGGCGACATCACCGGCGTCGGACCACGGGTGCTCGACCTCCTCGAGGAGGGCTGAGTGGATCGCGAGGCACCGGAGCGCGGCCGCGAGGCGTCCGGCACCACCAGCACCGGCATCCCGCGCGACGGCGGGCACGACACGCCGGCCACCGAGCACAAGCCGGGCAAGGCGGACAAGCCGGGCAAGGCGGACAAGCCGGGCAAGCAGGCCGCGGCGACGCGGCGGACGCGCCGCCGCTTCGCCCGTCGGCAGTGGGCCCGGCGCTGGCTGTCGCTGCGCTACGTCCTGGCGTTCCTGCTGGTCCTCGCCCTGCTGGGCACCTCGGTCTACATGGTGTTCTTCTCCGCGACCCTCCAGGTCAAGCGCGTCGAGGTGGTCGGCAACAGCCTGCTCAGCGACGGCCGGATCCGCGAGGTGGCCGATGTCCCGGTGGGCGAGCAGCTCGCCCTCGTCGACCTCGGTCGCGCGGACGCGCGCGTCGGCTCCCTCGCCGAGGTGCAGTCCGTCGACGTCACCCGCACCTGGCCCGACGCCGTACGCATCGCCGTCGTCGAGCGCACCGCCGTGGCGGTGGTCGAGCTGGCCGGGAGGCTCCGCGGCCTCGACCCCGAGGGTGTGGTGTTCCGCGAGTACCAAGCAGTCCCCAAGGGGATGCCGCGGGTCCGCCCGGGCGCCAACGCGGGCACCGACGCCCTGCGCGAGGCGGCCACGGTCGTCTCGGCACTGCCGGACGACCTGGTCACCCGCGTCGACCACGTCGAGGTCGCCACGGTCGACCAGATCTCCCTCGTCATGCGGGACCGGCGCGAGGTGCTGTGGGGGAGCGCTGAGGAGTCGGAGCTCAAGGCGCAGGTCCTCGACAAGCTGCTGGCCGCCCAGAAGGCGCCGTTCTACGACGTCAGCGTCCCGGGCAACCCGACCTACCGCACGACGCCCTGACGCAGTCGGACGCCGCGGGCAGAATTTCTTTGGCGACACGCGTCGCGTGGGCGTGTCCGCCCGGGAATCGAGGTGCTCGGTGCCTAGTGTCTGGCGAAAGGCGAGGTTGACATAACTATAACCCTCAGGCTCACGGTTAGGGTTCCGGGAGCCACCGAGGGTGTCGACCACCGTCCATCCCCAGACGTCACAGACCCACACAAGGAAGGCCCCGGAGCCGTGGCAGCAGCGCAGAACTACCTGGCGATCATCAAGGTCGTGGGCATCGGTGGTGGCGGCGTCAACGCCGTCAACCGGATGATCGAGGTCGGCCTCAAGGGCGTCGAGTTCATCGCCATCAACACCGACGCCCAGGCACTCCTCATGAGCGACGCCGACGTCAAGCTCGACATCGGCCGCGAGCTCACCCGCGGCCTCGGCGCCGGCGCCAACCCCGACGTGGGCGCCAAGGCGGCCGAGGACCACGCCGACGAGATCGAGGAGGTCATCAAGGGCGCCGACATGGTGTTCGTGACCGCCGGCGAGGGCGGCGGCACCGGCACGGGGGGTGCGCCCGTCGTGGCCCGGATCGCCCGCTCGCTGGGTGCCCTGACCATCGGCGTGGTGACGCGTCCGTTCGCGTTCGAGGGTCGCCGTCGGGCCAACTCTGCGGAGGAGGGCATCAGCCAGCTCCGCGAGGAGGTCGACACCCTCATCGTGATCCCCAACGACCGGCTGCTGTCGATCACCGACCGCAACGTGTCGATCCTCGACGCCTTCAAGCAGGCCGACCAGGTGCTGCTGCAGGGTGTCTCGGGCATCACCGACCTGATCACCACCCCCGGTCTGATCAACCTCGACTTCGCCGACGTGAAGTCCGTGATGGCCAACGCCGGCTCCGCCCTCATGGGCATCGGCTCGGCCCGCGGCGAGGACCGCGCCGTCGCGGCCGCGGAGATGGCCGTCTCGAGCCCGCTGCTCGAGGCGAGCATCGAGGGCGCGCACGGCGTGCTGCTCTCGATCGCCGGTGGCTCCGACCTCGGCCTGTTCGAGATCAACGAGGCGGCGGCGCTCGTCTCGCAGGCGGCGCACGCCGAGGCCAACATCATCTTCGGAGCGACCATCGACGACGCGCTGGGCGACGAGGTGAGGGTGACGGTGATCGCCGCCGGCTTCGACGGCGGCATGCCCAAGCGTCGCTCCGACGGCAACGTGCTGCGGCAGGGCCAGCCCGCCCAGACCCAGGAGCAGACCCGTGCGGCTGCCCGGCAGATCGCGACGAAGGAGGCGGCGCCGGCCCAGAACGCGCCCGCTCCGGCTCAGACGAGCACCACCTTCGCGCCGTCGACCCCATCGGCCCCGGCACAGTCCCCGCAGCAGTCCCAGCAGCAGTCGCAGCAGCCCGCCCAGCAGTCGGCGCCGTCGCGGCCGGCCCGTCAGGTCCAGTTCGACGACGACGACCTGGACGTCCCCGACTTCCTGAAGTGAACGTCTCTGACGCGACGGGCCTCCTGCGCCACCGCGACCGGATCGAAGGCGACCTCGTGATCGAGGTCGCCTTCACCGACGCCTCCCTGGATCTCGGGGACGCGGCGCCCGACGACCGGCGCAGCATGGCCCTGGGCGCGATCGCCGGCGTGTCGGGCACGTTGACGGCGGTGATGGACCAGGTCCACGGTGCCGACGTCGTGCACCTGGACCTGCCGGTGCCGTGGCCCGAGCGGCCGACCTGTGACGCCCTCATCACGTCGCGACCCGGCCTGTCCCTGCTCGCCCGCGCCGCCGACTGCGTGCCCGTGCTGCTCGCCGACCCGGAGGCCGGGTGGGTGGCGGCCGCGCACGCCGGTCGACCCGGCCTGGCGGCGGGAGTGGTCCCGGCCACCATCGCCGCGATGCGTGCGGAGGGCGCCGCGCCCAGCGTCGCGTGGATCGGGCCGCACGTGTGCGGCGCCTGCTACGAAGTGCCCGCGGAGATGCAGGACGAGGTCGCCGCGATCGTCCCCGAGGCGCGCTCGACCACCTCGTGGGGCACGCCTGCGCTCGACCTCGGTGCCGGGGTGCGCGCCCAGCTCGCGGCTGCGGGCATCGACGACGTACGCACTGTCGACACCTGCACGCGAGAGGACCCCGGCTGGCCGTCCTACCGCCGCGACGGCGCTGCCGCGACCCGTTTCGCCGGCGCGATCTGGATCGAGCACACACCTGCCCGCCGCGAGCGGAAGCGGTGGTCCCGGTGACGGCGCGCCGCGACGAGATCGCCGCCAACCTCGACGTCGTACGACGTCGCATCGCCGCGGCCTGCGCCGAGGCGGGGCGCCCCGAGGACGACGTGTCCCTCGTCGTCGTCACCAAGTTCTTCCCCGCCTCCGACGTCCGCGTGCTCGCCGAGCTCGGGGTCACCGACGTGGGGGAGAACCGCCACCAGGAGGCCGAGGCGAAGGCCGCCGAGTGCGCCGACCTCGGCCTGCGCTGGCACTTCATCGGCGGGCTCCAGTCCAACAAGGCCGCCGCGGTGGCGGCCTACGCCGACGTCGTCGAGTCGGTCGACCGCGCCAAGCTGGTCGCGCCCCTCTCGCGAGGCGCCCACTCGCGAGGCCACGACGTGGACGTGCTGCTCCAGGTCAGCCTCGACCCTCCGGGCGCCACCCACCGGTCCGGGGCGGACCCCGGCGACCTCGCCGACCTCGCCCAGCGCGTCGAGGAGGCCGGCATGCTCCGGCTGCGCGGCCTGATGGCCGTCGCGCCGCTGGGTGAGGAGCCCGACGTGGCCTTCGCCCGGCTCGCGGAGGTCCGCGAGGCCTTCGTCCGCGACCACCCCCGGGCCACCACGCTGTCCGCCGGGATGAGCGGCGACCTGGAGGCGGCCGTCCGGCACGGTGCGACACACGTGCGTGTCGGCTCCGCGGTCCTCGGTGAGAGGCCCGCGGTCCAGTAATGTCCACAACAGTCAACAGGCGCCCGGTCCCGGGTGCCAGGTCTAGCGGAGGAACAGTCTCATGAGCGGCGCGATGCGCAAGATCGGCGAGTACCTCGGCCTGCTCGAGGACACCGGCCACTACGACGACTACGACGGCGACACCGAGACCACGACCCACGACGCTGTCGAGCAGCGCCCGGTCCAGCGCGAGCGCCGTCCTGCCCCTGTGTCCGACCTCGCCGAGCGCCGCCGTCCGGCCTCGGTCCAGACAGGAGTCGTGGCCGAGTTGAGCCGCATCACCACCCTGCACCCCCGCAACTACAACGAGGCCCGCCTGATCGGTGAGAACTACCGTGACGGCACGCCCGTGATCATGAACCTCAGCGAGATGGACGACAACGACGCCAAGCGTCTCGTCGACTTCGCCGCCGGCCTGATCTTCGCCACCCGTGGCTCCATCGAGCGCGTGACCAACAAGGTCTTCCTGCTCTCGCCGCCCAACGTCGCCATCTCGGCGGAGGACAAGGAGCGGATGGCGGAGGACGGGTTCTTCAACCAGAGCTGACCCATACTTCTCTCGTGCAAGCCTTCGGTCAGGTCCTCTACGTCATCCTGCTGCTCTTCATCGCGCTGCTGTGGGTGCGTTTCGTCGTCGACTGGGTCCAGGTGTTCGCGCGCCGGTGGGAGCCCCGCGGGCCGCTGCTGGTCGCGCTGGAGGGCGTCTACTCGGCGACCGACCCGCCGATCGTGGCGCTGCGCCGCGTCGTCCCACCGCTGCGGATCGGCCAGGTCGCCCTCGACCTGAGCTTCCTGCTGGTGATGGTGGGAGCATGGCTGCTGCTCAACGTGGTCGCCACCATCTTCGGCCTCTAGAACCATCCGTCACACGGGTCACTGTGCCCGGTGGCATTCCGGGCGCTATTGTCTCCTGACAGCAGAGCCACCGTGATATTCGATCGTGAAAGTTTGGGTGAGGTCATGCCGCTGACGCCTGAGGACGTGAGCAACAAGCGCTTTACGCCTGTCCGCCTCCGTGAGGGCTACGACATGGGCGAGGTGGACCAGTTCCTCGACGAGGTCGAGGCCGAGCTCGCCCGGCTCACCAAGGAGAACGACGACCTGCGGGCCAAGCTGTCGGCCGCGCAGTCCGGTGCGCCGACGTCCGCTCCCGCGCCTGCGTCGTTCGCCCCCGCCGCTCCGGAGCCGGAGCCCGAGCCGGAGCCGGAGCCGGAGCCCCAGCGGCCCGCGCCGGCACCCGTCGCCGCCGCGGCGCCGGTGCAGACGATGCGCGTGGAGACCGTGCCGGAGGCGTCCAACGCCGCCGCCCGCCTCCTCGAGATCGCGACGCGCAACGCCGACGAGCTCGTCGAGGACGCCAAGAACGAGGCCGACCGCATCGTCGGTGCCGCGCGCACCAAGGCCGAGCGCGTCGAGTCCGAGGCCAAGACCAAGGCCGACCGCATGGAGGCCGACGCCCGCCAGCGTTCGCAGATGCTCGACTCGGAGACCGCCGAGCGCCGCCAGCAGATGTTCGGTGACCTGGAGAAGGAGCGCGACAAGCTCAACAGCGACGTCGAGACCCTCCGCCAGTTCGAGCGCGAGTACCGCTCCCGCCTGAAGACCTACTTCACGCAGCAGCTGGAGGCACTCGCCAGCGGCAGCGAGACGCAGGCTCCGGTCGACAGCGGCAACGCGCCGAAGCGCCTCCGCTCCGTGCTGGGTGACGACGACAGCTGATCGCCGCACCTCACACAACTGTCGAGGACGACCACCCCCCAGGGGTGGTCGTTCTCGCATTTCGGCGAGCCGAGGTTGGTTCGTCAGGGTGCACCGGCTAGCCTCCCTGCCACCGTGTGGTTCCCACCACACCTGACGGATGCGGGAGGCCCTCGGAGATGGCTGGCACCACGCGCAAGTCCCTGGCCGGCACCGCCGCCGCCGCTGCGAAGCGGGTGATCGGCCGCAAGCGCGCCGCGACGCCGGACGAGTCCGCCACCACGGCTCCCGCGAAGAAGAGCACGGCCACGAAGGCCACGGCCAAGAAGGCCACCGCCGAGAAGGCCACCGCCGAGAAGGCCACCGCCAAGAAGGCCACGGCCAAGAAGAGCACGGCCACGAAGAGCACGGCCAAGAAGAGCACGGCCACGAAGAGCACCGCCACGAAGAGCACCGCCAAGAAGGCCGCCACGAAGAGCACCGCCGCGAAGGCCGCGACCACGAAGGCCGCGGCAGCCACTCCCACGAAGAAGGCGTCCGCCACGAAGAAGGCGTCCGCCACGAAGAAGGCGTCCGCCACGAAGAGTCCGGCCACGAAGGCGGCTCCCGCCAAGGTGGCCCAGAAGAGTCCGGCGAAGGCGGCGAGCAAGAAGGCGCCGACGAAGAAGACCGCGACGAAGAAGACCGCCGCGACGTCCGCATCCACCACCTCGACCCCCACGAAGAAGGCTGCACCCGTGACGAAGGCCGCTCCGACGCCCGCCAAGAAGGCCGCGCCGGCGAAGAAGGTACGCAAGGCCACCCCCTCCACGCTCGTGGTGCTGGACGGCGAGGACCCGTGGACCAGGGGTGAGCTCAACGAGGTCGTGAAGGAGCTCAAGGAGCACCGCGACCGGCTCGCCGCCATCGTGGGCGAGTCCGAGCAGGAGCTGGCGGGCCTGATGCGCGACGCCGGCGACGGGGCCGGGCACGACCAGGCCGACGTCGGTGCGACCAGCTTCGAGCGCGACCACGAGCTGACCGTCCTGGCGCGCGAGCGGGAGACGCTGGTGCAGATCGAGCGGGCGCTGGCCCACATCGAGGACGGCTCCTACGGCGTCTGCGACTCCTGCGGCAACCCCGTGGGCAAGAATCGGTTGATGGCGGTGCCCCATGCCACACTGTGCATGTCATGCAAGCAGCGCGAGGAGCGTCGCTGAACCCCAGCGACCAGGCCGACCCCGTCCCGTCCCGACCCCGCGTGGATGCGCGGTTGGTGTTCGCCGCAGTGGCCCTGCTGGCCTACGGCCTCGACCTCGCCAGCAAGCAGTGGGCGCTGGCCGAGCTGGCCGACGGTGACATCCCGGTCCTCGGTGACTGGTTGACGTTCCACCTGACGTTCAACCCGGGCGCGGCGTTCAGCACCGGCACCGACTTCACCATCGTGTTCACCTGCCTGGCGATGGTCGCGGTCGTGGTCGTGCTGTGGCTCAGCCGCCGGATCCGCAGCACCGGCTGGGCGCTCGCGCTCGGCCTGCTGCTGGGCGGCGTGGCCGGCAACCTCACCGACCGCATCGTGCGCGAGCCGGAGCCGTTCCACGGGCACGTCGTCGACTTCCTGATGCTCCCCAACTGGCCGGTCTTCAACGTCGCCGACATGTGCATCAACATCGCCGCCGGCCTGATCATCCTCCAGACGTTCCGCGGCATCGCCCTCGACGGCAGCCGCGACTCCGACCGCGGATCGAGGCACGAGGCGGCGTGACCACCCACGCCGAGCAGCGCACGGTCCTCGTCCCCGACGGCCTGGCCGGAGAGCGCGTCGACGCCGCGATGGCGCGGATGTTCGGGTTCTCCCGCACCAAGGCCGCCGACCTCATCGCCCAGGGCCTCGTGCACGTCGACGGCGCGTCCGTCGGCAAGAGCGACCGGGTCGACGCGGGGGCGATGCTCGACGTGACCATCCCGGCCGAGCGCGACCCGCTCGAGGTGAAGCCCGAGATCGTCGAGGGGATCCGGATCATCCACGACGACGACGCCATCGTGGTGATCGACAAGCCGGTCGGCGTGGCCGTGCACCCCTCGCCGGGCTGGACCGGTCCCACCGTGGTCGGCCACCTCGCCGGTGCCGGGTTCCGCATCTCCACCAGCGGCGCGAGCGAGCGGCAGGGCATCGTCCAGCGCCTCGACGTCGGCACCAGCGGCGTGATGGTCATCTGCAAGTCCGAGCACGCCTACTCGGTGCTGAAGAACGCCTTCCGGCACCGCACGGTCGACAAGACCTACCACGCGCTCGTCCAGGGCCACCCCGACCCGCTGTCCGGCACGGTCGACGCCCCGATCGGCCGCCACCCGCACCACGACTACAAGTTCGCCGTGATGGCGGACGGTCGCCACAGCGTGACCCACTACGAGACGCTCGAGGCGCACCGCTTCGCCAGCCTGCTGGAGGTGCACCTCGAGACGGGGCGCACCCACCAGATCCGCGTGCACATGAGCGCGCTCAAGCACCCGTGCGTGGGCGACCTGACCTACGGCGCCGACCCCACGCTGGCCAGGCGGCTCGGTCTCGAGCGGCAGTGGCTGCACGCCATGCGCCTCGGCTTCGACCACCCGGAGACGGGTGACTACGTCACCTACGAGTCGACCTACCCGGACGACCTCGCGCACGCGCTCGACGTGATCCGTGACTTGTCCTGAGGAACGCGTGGAGCGCGTGTCACGAAGCGTGAGCACTGAGCTGACGCTCCGCCCGGTCACCATCGACGACCTCCCGGCCGTCGCCGAGCTGCACCTCGCCGCGCGGCGCGGGGCCGGTGACGCCTTCCCGCCGTCCGTGCACCCCGACCACGAGGCGCGTGCGTGGGTCGCGGGCTGGGACCTGGCGGCGTACGACGTCTGGGTGGCCGAGCGCGGCGGGGAACCGGCCGGCTACGCGCGCTGGACAGCGACCTGGCTCGACGACCTCTACGTCCACCCCGACCACCAGGGCCACGGTGTCGGGACCGCGCTCTTCGAGCTCGTCGCGTCGGCGCGCCCGGCTGGCTTCTGCCTGTGGGTCTTCGAGTCCAACGAGCCGGCCCGGGCGTTCTACCGGCGGCACGGGTGCCTCGAGCTCGAGCGCACCGACGGCTCGGCCAACGAGGAGGGTGCGCCGGACATCCGTGTGGCATGGCCCGGCGCCGACCCGTTGGCGTTCCTGCGCGGTCTGATCGACGAGACGGACCTCGTGCTCGGTGACGTCCTGGCGCGCCGGACGGCACTGACCCGGGCAGTGCAGGCGGTGAAGCCGTCGACCGAGCGCGACCCTGTGCGTGAGGCGGAGATCGCCGAGCGGGTGGCCGGGGTGGTGCCCGAGCTCGGTGTGGAGCGGGTGGCCCGCATCGTCGACCTCATCATCACCGAGTCGCTCGACGCGTCCCGCTGAGCGGGCACCCCTCCACGCGCGACGACCGGCCACGCCCGGGTCGGGCGCGGCCGGTCGTCGACCGGTGGTGCGTCAGGTGGTGCTCCAGGTGGTGCGTGGTCGGGCGGTGGTCACCAGCCGACCAGGCCGCCCTGCCACTCCTGCAGGTCGGCGAGCTTGTCGACGATCGTGTCGTCCTGCAGCCCGTGGGCCTTGCCCTTGGCCTGCTTCAGGATGTGCGCGGCCCGGGCGTGGTCGCCGGCGTCGGCTGCCGCCTCCGCGGACGCCAGGTAGGCGGCCACGTCGCTGCTGAGCTTGGCGTTGCGGTTGCCGCCGGCCTCGCCGAGGTCACTCGTGATCTTCTCGACCTCCGGGAAGGTCACGCAGTTGCCGCCACCCTCGACGACACCCGCGGTCCACTCGATGCCGCCGAGCAGGTGCTCGAGGAACAGCGGGTCGCTGTAGGCCGCGTCGACGTGGCCGGCTCCCTCGTACCAGGAGCGGCCGCCCTCGAAGTTGTGGCACCAGGCGATCGGGTGGTCGGCGCCCATCGCGCCGTTGCCCGGGTTGTAGGTCGACTCGTCGAGCGTGAGCAGGACGTGCACGTCCTCGCGCGGGTTGGACGTGAAGTTGTACCACTCGTCGAAGCGCGACCACTGCTTCGGCAGCATCGTCGTCGACGGGTGGTTCGGGCTCTCGACGACCATCGTGGCCTGCTGCTGCGCCGGGTGGTTGCGGAACCGCGCAGAGCCGCCGGTCAGCTCGCTGAACCACGGGACGGCATGCATCTCGTCGGTGGCCGCGTGGAGGCCGACGAAGCCGCCGCCCTGACGGATGTAGCCCTGGAACGCCGCCAGCTCGGCGTCGTCCAGGGTGCGGGGGCTGGCCGGGTTCTGGCTGTTCGTGCCGTCGACGGGCGAGGCGAACATGATGGTGGCGTACTTCGACAGGGCCTCGGTGCTCGTGAACGGCGTCGTCGCCATGGACAGCGCGGGCTGGCCGGGCGAGCGGCCGATCGGCGGGTCCCAGACGTCGACGGTGAAGCCGTGCTCCTGGCCCAGCTTGATCACCGCGTTGGTGGTGTCGTCGATGTGGGAGTGGCGGAAGCCGAGCGTCTTGCCGACGACGAGCACCTTGTAGGGCTCGGCAGCTGCAGCGGCGCTGGTGGCGGGGTCGGACTCGGCACCGGCGGAGGCGTAGCTGGCCCCCGTCAGCAGCAGGGCGCCGGCGGCGAGGCCGGTGGTGAGCAGGCTGAGCGGTTTCCTCATGAGTCGTCCTTCTCGGGATGGGGGGAGTTTGTTTGTTTGGAACCCAAACAAATGGCCTGGGTGGAACGCTATGTGACCCACGTCACCTAGGTCAACGCCCCCGCCCGGACTACGAGCGCGTGCCAGGCAGGTGGTCAGGGATGATCAGCAGGTGCTGCTCTACGACGACGTGGTGGCGGAGTACCGCGACTTCGCGACCTACGCGGCGGGCGACTCGCCCTGCTTCGAGTCCTGGGCGCTGGGTGTCGCGGACGACGAGGAGGTCCTTGCCTGGCTGGGGACGCTGCCGCCCGTCAAGCGACAGCCCAACCTCGTCTTCGCCGCCGCCCGGTGGCACGGCGCCCCGGCCCCGGCGTCGTACGACTCGCTCCGCACGGTGCTGAGGGAGCAGGAGCCGGCCGTGCGCGCCACCGTCATGGCCCGGGCCACCCAGACCAACGAGGTCGGCCGCCTGGCGACGCTCGCGCCCGTCCTGGGACTGGTCGCACAGGCCGAGGGGCCGCTGTCCCTGATCGAGGTGGGGGCCAGCGCGGGGCTGTGCCTCTTCCCGGACCGCTACGACTACGCCTGGCCACCGACGGGCGAGCTGCGGGGGAGCGGGGGACCCGTGCTGACCGCGCGAGCGTCGGGGCCGCTGCCCGTGCCCGCCTCGCACCCGGACGTCGGGTGGCGGGGTGGCGTCGACCTCAACCCGCTCGACGTCGCGGACCCGGACGCGATGGCGTGGCTGGAGAACCTGGTCTGGCCCGAGCAGGACGAGCGCCGGGCCAGGCTCCGGGCTGCGGTCGCGGTGGCCCGCCGCGAGCCACCGGCGCTGCGCCGGGGCGACCTCTTCGACCACCTGCCCGACCTGCTCGACGAGGCGGCCCCGCACGGCACGCCGGTGGTGTTCCACTCGGCCGTCATCGCCTACCTCGAGGAGCCCGACCGGGCGCGCTTCCACGACCTGATGACGCGCCTCGTCGGCGAGGGCCGGTGCCGGTGGATCAGCAACGAGGGGAGGCGGGTCCTGCCCCGCGTCGCGGGCGGGTCGGACGCACCGTCGGGGCGGTTCGTGACCGCGCTGGACGGCGTCGCCGTGGCCTGGAGCCACGGCCACGGTCACGCGATCGACTGGCTGTGAGCGCGGCGCCCCGGGCGGTCCGGATCGGGTCGAGTGTCCTGTCGGTGGGGGCGGGCACACTGACGTAGGCTGACTGCTCTTCCCCCTCCTTCTGGATGCACCGCTGCGCAGTCAGCAACCGCTCCACCGATCGACCCGTCAGCGACCCCGAAAGGCGCGGAAGTCTCCTCCATGTCGTCCGGCTCCTCCACCAGCTCCGCGGACAACTTCGTGCACCTCCACGTGCACACCGAGTACTCGATGCTCGACGGGGCGTCGCTCCTCGACGGCCTGTTCGCCCGCACCAGCGAGCTCGGCATGCCGGCCATCGCGATGACCGACCACGGCAACCTCCACGGCGCCTACGACTTCTACCGCAAGGCCAGGCAGCACGGCGTGAAGCCGATCATCGGCATCGAGGCCTACCTCACCCCCGGCACCATGCGCGGGGAGCGTCGCCGGGTCCGCTGGGGCCAGGGCGACGTGGCCGAGGAGGGCGGCAAGGACGTCGCCGGCGGTGGCGCCTACACCCACATGACGATGTGGGCCGAGACGACCGAGGGGATGCACAACCTCTTCCGGCTCGCCAGCCTGGCCAGCATCGAGGGCTACTACTACAAGCCCCGCATGGACCGAGAGCTGCTCCAGCGCTACTCGAAGGGCATCATCGCCAGCACCGGGTGCCTGTCCGGCGAGATCCAGACCCGGCTGACGCTCGGCCAGTACGACGAGGCGCTCCGCGCCGCCGGGGAGTTCCAGGACATCTTCGGCAAGGACAACTTCTACCTCGAGCTGATGGACCACGGCATCGCCGCCGAGCGGGCCACGCGCAAGGACCTGCAGAGGATCGCCGCGACCCTCGGCCTGCCGACGATCGTCACCAACGACACCCACTACACCAACCCCGAGGACGCCGACGGCCAGGACGCCCTCATCTGCGTCGCCTCCGGCAAGCGGCTGGCCGACACCAACCGGCTCAAGTTCGACGGCGGCGGCTACTACATCAAGTCCGCCGCCGAGATGCGTGAGCTGTGGGCCGACGTCCCCGAGGGATGCGACAACACGCTCGAGATCGCCGAGCGGTGCAACGTCGAGTTCGTCGAGTCCACGGGCGGCTACATGGCCCGCGCCGACGTCCCCGAGAGCGAGACCGAGGAGTCCTGGTTCCGCAAGGAGGTGTGGCGCGGCATCGAGGCGCGCTACCCCGGCGAGCGACTGACCCAGGAGGTCAAGGACCGGGTCGAGATGGAGCTCGGCGTCATCTCGCAGAAGGGCTACTGCGGCTACTACCTCGTGGTCGCCGACTTCATCCAGTGGTCCAAGCGCAACGGCATCCGGGTCGGCCCGGGTCGAGGCTCCGGTGCGGGCTCGATCGCCGCCTACGCCCTGAGCATCACCGACCTGTGCCCCCTCGAGCACGGCCTGTTCTTCGAGCGGTTCCTCAACCCCGAGCGTCCGTCGATGCCCGACTTCGACATCGACTTCGACGACGCCCGCCGCGGCGAGGTCATCAAGTACGTCACCGAGAAGTACGGCACCGAGCGGGTGGCCCAGATCGCGACCTTCGGCCGGCTCAAGTCCAAGGCCGCCATCAAGGACGCGGCGCGCGTGCTCGACCACGGCTTCGCGATCTCCGACCGCATCACCAAGGCGCTGCCCCCCGACGTGATGGGCAAGGGCGTCGCGCTCAAGGACATCTTCGACCCCCAGCACAAGCGCTACAACGAGGGCGGCGAGTTCCGCGCGCTGCACGACTCCGACCCCGATGTGCGCACCATCTTCCACACCGCGCTCGGCCTCGAGGGCCAGATCCGCAACTGGGGCGTGCACGCCGCCGGCGTGATCATGTCGAGCGAGCCCATCATCGACGTCGTACCCATCATGGCGAGGCCGCAGGACGGCGCCGTCATCACCCAGTTCGACTATCCGATGTGCGAGTCGCTCGGGCTCGTCAAGATGGACTTCCTCGGCCTCTCCAACCTCCGCATCCTCGAGGACGCGCTGGCCAACATCCAGGCCAACCGCGACGAGACCGTCGTGCTGGAGGAGCTGCCGTTCGACGACCGGGCCACCTACGAGCTGATGGGCCGCGGCGACACGCTGGGCGTCTTCCAGCTCGACGGCTCGGGCATGCGGGCGCTGCTGCGCTCCCTGCAGCCCGACGCCTTCGCCGACATCACGGCGGTCAGCGCCCTCTACCGCCCCGGCCCGATGGGCGCCGACTCGCACAACAAGTACGCCCGCCGCAAGAACGGCCGCGAGGCGATCGAGCCGATCCACCCCGCCCTCGCCGAGGCGCTCGAGCCGGTCCTGGGGGAGACCTACGGCCTGATCGTCTACCAGGAGCAGGTCATGGCGATCGCCCAGGTGCTCGCCGGCTTCACCCTGGGTGCCGCTGACAACCTCCGCCGCGCGATGGGCAAGAAGAAGAAGGAGGAGCTCGACAAGCAGTACGCCGGCTTCCAGGCCGGCATGCTCGAGCGCAACTTCCCGCAGGTCGCGATCGACAAGCTGTGGGAGATCCTGCTCCCGTTCTCCGACTACGCCTTCAACAAGTCGCACTCCGCCGCCTACGGCGTCATCACCTACTGGACCGCCTACCTCAAGGCCAACTACCCAGCCGAATACATGGCCGCGCTCCTGACGTCCGTCAAGGACGACAAGGACAAGATGGCCATCTACCTCAACGAGTGCCGGCGCATGAAGATCCAGGTCCTCCCGCCCGACGTCAACGAGTCGCACGCCAACTTCACCCCGGTGGGCAACGACATCCGCTTCGGCCTCACCGCGGTGCGCAACGTCGGAAGCAACGTCGTCGACCGGATCGTCGGCGCCCGCGAGGAGAAGGGCCGCTACACCGACTTCAACGACTTCATGGACAAGGTCCCCGCGCTGGTCTGCAACAAGCGGGTCGTCGACTCGCTGATCAAGGCCGGCGCCTACGACGACATGAAGCACCGGCGTCGTGCGCTCTCGATCATCCACGAGGACGCCGTCGAGAAGTACGTCCAGGCGAAGAAGGACGACGAGAGCGGGCAGGACTCGCTCATCGACATGTTGATGCCGGACGACGTGGGGGCCGCCGGTGCGACGGTCGTGATCCCGGACGTCGACGACTGGGACAAGATGACCCTGCTCGGCCACGAGCGCGAGATGCTCGGCCTCTACGTCTCCGACCACCCGCTCCTCGGGCTCGAGCACGTCCTCTCCCAGGGCACCGACTGCACCATCGGCCAGCTCATGCTCGACGAGGACCGGCCGCACAACTCCACGATCACCGTCAGCGGCCTGATCACGTCGGTCTCGCGCAAGATCACCAAGCGCGGCGACCCGTGGGCGACGATCACGCTCGAGGACCTCGACGGCGCCATCGAGGTGCTGCTGTTCCCGAGCTCCTACACGCTGGCCTCGACCCTCCTCGTCGAGGACAACATCGTGCGGATCAAGGGCCAGCTCTCGCGCGACAAGGACCAGCCCGAGCTGCGCGCGCAGGAGGTGACGGCCCCCGACCTGACCCAGGGGCCGACCGGCCCGGTCGTGATCAGCCTGCCGTCCACGCGGTGCACCCCGCCGGTCGTCGCCCAGCTGCGCGACGTCCTCGGCACCCACCCCGGGATGACCGAGGTGCAGCTGCGACTGCTCACCCGCAGCTCGACCAAGGTGCTGCGCCTCGACGACAACCTGCGCGTCAGCCCGAGCCCCGCTCTCTTCGCCGACCTCAAGCAGCTGCTCGGGCCCGGCTGCCTCACCGGATGAGCGAGGCGACGGTGACGCCCGGCGGGCCGGACGTGGCGCCCGAGACGCGGACCGGCGCGCCGCGCCGGCTGGTGCTGCGCCTCGCCTCCGTGCTCGGGCTCTTCGTCGCGGCCGGGGCGGCCGGCGGTGTGCTCTGGGAGCGGTTGTGGAGCGCACCCACCGGCGTCGCCTACCGGGGCCACTGGTACCTCGAGCCGGCCGGGCCGGACTTCTCCTTCGAGGGCATCGCGCTCTTCGTCCTCATCGCCTTCCCGATCGGCCTGGTGCTGGCGGTGCTGGTCGGTCTGTGGCGCGGCGGCGAGACCGTCACGGTGGTGGGGGTGCTCGTCTCGGCGGTGGTCGCTGCGGGCGTGATGTACGCCGTCGGCAGCGCGCTCGGGCCCCCCGACCCGCAGGTGCTCGCAGCGGGCCGACCCGACTACACGCCGCTGCCCGGCGACCTCGGCCTGACCGCGCCCGACCGAGGCCGGGTGCCGTGGCACTCGACCGCCCTGGTCGCCCTGCCCGTCGGCGCGATGTGCGGCCTCGTCGGGACCTATCTCTTGGGGAACAGAGGGTTCGCCGGGCGCTTGCGTGGGTAGGCTTGCGCCGCCCGCAAGTGGGCAGTCCCGGCGCCGTCGGGACCCGTGCAACGGGGGAGCAGAGCGACATGAGCATCACACCGGGCGGTCCGGCCGACGGGCCTGAGTACCTCGAGGGATCGGGTCCGTCGCAGACGGCGCCCGACAACGACAACAAGAAGCGGCTGATCGCGGTGGGCGCGATCGTCGCCGGCGGGGCGGTCGTCGCCGGCGGCGCGTGGGCGGCCACCAGCTTCTTCTCCACCGGTGCGCAGCCCGCGGAGGCGCTGCCGAGCTCGACGGTCGCCTACTTCAGCGTGGACCTCGACCCCGCCGGTGGTCAGAAGATCGAGGCGATCAAGACGCTGCGCAAGTTCCCCGCGTTCACCGACAAGGTCGACCTCGACACCGACGACGACCTGCGTGAGCGCCTCTTCGAGGAGGTCACGAAGTCCGGCGAGTGCGAGGGCCTCGACTACTCCTCCGACGTGAAGCCGTGGCTCGGCTCCCGTGCCGCGATGGCCGTCGTCGACCTCGGCGAGGACGAGCCCGCCCCGGTCGGCGTGATCCAGGTCAGCGACGCCGGCAAGGCCGACGACGGCATGGCCAAGCTGGTCGAGACCTGTGGCGGCAGCACCGACGGCGAGGCCGGCGGCTGGGTCGTCGACGGCGACTGGATGGTCGTCGGCGAGACGAAGGAGGTCGCCCAGCAGGTCGTCGACGCGACCGACGGCGGCACGCTGGCTGCCGACTCCGCCTTCGGCCAGTGGACGGGCGAGGCGGGCGACGACGGCTTCATGTCGATGTACGTCGCCAAGTCCGCGGCGAAGTACCTCGAGGACGCGGTCGGCATGAGCGGCATGAGCGGCCTGGGTGGCGTGACCGGCGGTCCATGGCTGTCGGACGACGCCCCGATGGGGTTCGACGAGGACTGCCTCACTGACGCCACCACGCCCGAGGAGATGGACGCCTGCTTCAGCGAGTCCACCGACCCCTCGGACGCCACCTCGTCGGAGGAGATCCCGCCGGAGCTCCAGCAGATGATCAACGACTTCGACGGCGCCGCCGCCACGGTCCGCTTCAACGACGGTGCGGTCGAGGTCGAGTACGCCATGTCGGACTACCAGAAGGACCTGACGAAGTTCATCGACAGCAAGGAAGGCGTCGACATGGTCTCCGGGCTGCCGGAGGACACCGTTGCCGCCTTCGGCTTCGCGCTCTCCGAGGGTTGGGCCCAGGGCATGCTCGACTACGTCAAGACGCTCGCGCCCGACGAGGCCGCGACGATCGACGACGAGCTCGCGCAGTTCGAGAGCGAGACCGGCCTCGCCTTCCCCGAGGACGTCGAGACGCTCCTCGGCGACGGCGTGACGGTCTCGGTCGGCGGCGGGATCGACCCCGACGCGATCGCCAACGGCGGCCCGGGCGAGATCCCGGCCGGCATCAGGATCAAGGGCGACGCCGACGAGATCCAGGCCGTGCTCGACAAGATCAGCGAGGTCGCCGGGCCCGAGGCCGAGCAGTACCTCCAGGTCACCGAGGGTGACGGCTACGCCGTGCTGGCGCTCCAGGACGACTACCGCAGCAAGCTCGAGGGTCAGGGCGACCTCGGCGGCAGCGAGGCCTACTCGAAGGTGGTCGACGGCGACGCGGAGTCGGTGTTCTTCGTCGACTTCGACGCCGACGACGACTGGCTGGTGCGGCTCACCGGCGACGAGCCCGAGCTCAGCAAGAACCTCGAGCCGCTCGCAGCCTTCGGTGTCAGCGGCTGGGTGGACGGCGACGTCGTCCACGGCATGGTGAAGCTCACGACCGACTGAACGGCCTCGTCAGCGACCGATGGTGGCGGTCACCGCTCCGGTGATCGCCACCAGGTCGGTCGGCGCGAGCTCGAGGTCGAAGCCGCGCTGTCCGCCCGAGACGAGGATCGTGTCGTGGTCGAGCGCCGAGGCGTCGAGCACCGTGCGGTGCCGGCGTTTCTGACCGACCGGCGAGATGCCGCCAGCGACGTAGCCGGTGGCCCGCTCGGCGGCCGCCACCTCGGCCATCACCGCCTTGCTGCCGCCGAGGGCGCGGGCCAGGGCCTTGAGGTCGAGCTGGCCGGTGACCGGCACGATGCCGACGACGAGCGAGCCGTCGAGCGAGGCCAGCAGGGTCTTGAAGACGCGCGCCGGATCGACGTCGAGCGCCTCGGCCGCCTCGGCGCCGTACGACTCGGCGCGGGGGTCGTGGTCGTAGGCCCTGACCTCGAAGGCGATGCCGGCAGCCGACAGCGCGACCGTGGCCGGCGTACCCCCGGCGCCGCGCGCCCTTTTCGCCATCAGGTGGTCCCGCCCGTCAGTTGGGTGACCACGCGGTGCGGGCCACCTGGGTGGCCGGCAACGACGGGATGACGTTGATCGCGCGGAGCTCCTCGGTCAGCATCCGGGTCACCAGCGTGAGCCGCTCGGTGGCGTCCTCCGCCTCCAGCAGCGACTGCCGCTCCGCCATGGGCAGCGGCGCCAGGGCGGACAGCGTCCACGCGAGGTAGTCGGGGTCGCGGGGGAGCGTGCCGCTGAAGGGGTCTCCCTGCAGCTCGGTCATCGCCGCGCGGAACGCGGTGAAGGTCGCGCGGGCCCGCTCGAGGACCTCGGCCGGCACGTCCACCTCCGGCTCGGGGAGCACGACGGCGAGGCCCTGCGGGTAGTCGGCGCCCCGCTGCATCTCCTCGAGGACCAGTCGCTCGCGGGCCACGGCGACGATGTCGAAGGTGCCGTCGTCGCGCCGGTCGACCTCGGTCAGCTGCAGCACGCAGCCGACGCGGTAGACCGACTGGGCGCCGTGGTCGCCGACCTCGTAGCCCTCGCGGATCGCGACGGTGCCGAAGACCCGCTGCGCGGGGTCGTCCTGCTCGAGGAGGTGGCGCACCAGCATCCGGTAGCGGTCCTCGAACACGTGGAGCGGCACGCTCATGCCCGGGAACACCACGGTGCTCAGCGGGAACATCGGTAGCGGCTCGCTCACACCCACGACACTAGTGGCCGCTGTCCACCGCTGGCCCGCGACTTCGGGTCGACCCGCGGAGGAACCTAGAATCGGGGGCATGTCCCTGATCCGTCGCATCGACCTGCGGGGCGCCGACACGGCGTCCGTCGACTACCGCGCGAGCGTGCCTCGCGCCGAGTTCGACGTCGAGGCCGCCACGCATCAGGTGCAGCCGATCCTCGACGCGGTCCGGTCCCGCGGTGTCGAGGCGATCACCGACTTCTCCGCCCGTTTCGACGGCGTGCAGAGCGACGACATCGCGGTGCCGCGCGAGGCGCTCACGACCGCGCTGGAGGCGCTCGACCCGGCCGTGCGGGCCGGTCTCGAGGAGTCGATCCGTCGCCTGCGCGCCACCTGCGAGGCCGAGCTCGAGCGCGACGTCACGAGCCAGGTCGCCCCCGGCGCGACCGTCACCCACCGCAAGGTGCCCATCGGCCGCGTCGGTCTCTACGTGCCCGGCGGGCTCGCCCCGCTGGTGAGCAGCGTCGTCATGAACGTCGTCCCGGCCCAGGTCGCCGGGGTGCGATCGATCGCGCTCGCGAGCCCGCCGCAGAAGGAGCGCGGGGGCCTGCCGGAGCCGACGATCCTCGCTGCCTGCGCCCTGCTCGGCGTCGACGAGGTCTACGCCGTCGGCGGCGCCCAGGCGATCGCGATGTTCGCCTACGGCGCCGGTCCGTGCGCCCGCGTCGACCTCGTGACGGGGCCGGGCAACATCTACGTCGCGGCCGCGAAGCGGTTGCTCCGCGGCGTCGTCGGCATCGACTCCGAGGCCGGGCCCACCGAGATCGCGATCCTGGCCGACGACAGCGCGGAGGCCGCGTTCGTCGCCGCCGACATGGTCAGCCAGGCCGAGCACGACCCGATGGCGGCGTCGGTGCTGGTCACCGACTCGCTGGAGCTCGCCGACGCGGTCGAGGCCGAGCTCGACAAGCAGGTCTTCGCCACCCGCCACACCGAGCGGATCCGCACGGCGCTGGGCGGGCGGCAGTCCGCGATCGTGCTGGTCGACGACATGGACCAGGGTGTCGCCGTGGTCGACGCCTACGCCGCCGAGCACCTCGAGGTCGTCACCCGCGACGCCGCCGCACACGCCGCGCGTGTTCGCAACGCCGGCGCGATCTTCGTCGGCGCCTGGTCGCCGGTGTCGCTCGGCGACTACTGCGCAGGGTCCAACCACGTGCTGCCGACGGCCGGCTGCGCCTGCCACTCCAGCGGGCTCTCCGTGCGTGCGTTCACCAAGTCGGTGCACGTCATCGACTACTCGCGCGAGGCGCTCGCCGAGGTCGCCGACCACGTGGTGA
This sequence comes from Nocardioides sp. Soil_C_8, assembly GCF_057656315.1. Classification (NCBI taxonomy): domain Bacteria; kingdom Bacillati; phylum Actinomycetota; class Actinomycetes; order Propionibacteriales; family Nocardioidaceae; genus Nocardioides; species Nocardioides sp. Soil_C_8. The sequence continues at coordinate 254,420 of NZ_JBDGKQ010000004.1, read as the reverse complement.
CGCTGGCCGAGGCGGAGGACCTGCCGGGCCACGGCCAGGCGGTCAGCGTCCGGTTCGACAGCGACCGGCTCCAGCCGTGACCGGGCCGTTCCCACCCCTGCGCGAGGAGCTGCGGGGGATCGAGCCCTATGGTGCGCCCCAGCTCACGCTGGAGCAGGCGCCCGTGCAGCTCAACGTCAACGAGAACCCCTACGGTCCCTCGCCCGAGGCGGCGGCCGACATCGCCCGTGCCGTCGGTGCGGCGGCGGTGTCGCTGAACCGCTATCCCGACCGCGAGTTCGTCGAGCTGCGCACCGCGCTGGCGGCGTACCTCGACAGCTCGGGCGGCACGGGCATCACCCCCGAGATGGTGTGGGCGGCCAACGGGTCCAACGAGGTCATGCTGCAGCTGCTGCAGGCCTTCGGGGGGCCGGGGCGCGTCGCGCTGTCGTTCGCCCCGACGTACTCGATGTACCCCGAGTACGCCCGCGACACGATGACCGAGTGGGTGGCCGGGCACCGCGCAGAGGACTTCTCACTCGACCTCGACGCCGCGCGCCGGCTGGTGGAGGAGCGCCGACCCGCGGTCGTGCTCCTGCCCAGCCCCAACAACCCGACCGGGACGGCGCTGCCGCCCGAGGCGGTCACCATGCTGTGCGAGGCGGCCGCGTCCTACGAGCCCGGCGGCGTCGTGGTCGTCGACGAGGCCTACGGCGAGTTCCGTCGCGCCGGGACCCCGAGCGCGCTCGAGCTGCTGCCGCGGCACCGCAACCTCGTCGTCACCCGCACCATGAGCAAGGCGTTCGCCCTGGCCGGTGCGCGACTCGGCTACCTCGCGGCCGACCCCGCGATCTGCGACGCGATCCGCGTCGTGCGGCTGCCCTACCACCTCTCGGCCGTCACCCAGGCGACGGCACTGGCGGCGCTGCGGCACGCGCCCGAGCTGCTCGGCAAGGTCGACGACCTGCGAGCCGAGCGGGACGCGACGGTGGCCTGGCTGCGGGAGCAGGGCCTCGAGGTCGCCGACTCCGACGCCAACTTCGCGCTGTTCGGCCGGTTCGCCGACCGCCACGCGGTCTGGCAGGGTCTGGTCGACCGCGGTGTGCTCATCCGCGAGACCGGTCCCGGCGGGTGGCTGCGCGTGTCGATCGGCACGGCCGCGGAGATGGCAGCCTTCAAGAAGGCCCTGCTGGACACAATCGAGACGACGAAGGAGCTCGCATGAGCCGCACCTCCAAGATCGAGCGCACCACCAAGGAGTCCGGCGTCCTCGTCGAGGTCGACCTCGACGGCACCGGCCGCTCCGACGTGTCCACAGGCGTGGGGTTCTACGACCACATGCTCGACGCCTTCGCCCGTCACTCGCTGGTCGACCTGGTCGTCCAGACCACCGGCGACACGCACATCGATGCCCACCACTCGGTCGAGGACACCGCCATCGTGCTCGGCCAGGCACTGCGCGAGGCCCTCGGTGACAAGGCAGGCATCCGCCGCTTCGGCGACGCCACGGTGCCGCTCGACGAGGCGCTGGTCCAGGCCGTCGTCGACGTGTCGGGTCGACCCTACTGCGTGCACACGGGTGAGCCGGAGGGCCAGGAGTACGTCGCCATCGGCGGCACCGGCGCCACCTACATGGGCTCCCTGACGCGCCACGTCTTCGAGACGATCTCCTTCCACGCCCACCTCGCGCTCCACGTGCGGGTGCTCGGCGGTCGCGACCCGCACCACGTGGTCGAGGCGCAGTTCAAGGCCTTCGCCCGCGCCTTCCGCGACGCCGTGGCGATCGACCCCCGCGAGACCGGCGTACCGTCGACGAAGGGCAGCCTGTGACGGTTCCGGACGTCGTCGTCCTCGACTACGGCTCGGGCAACCTCCGCTCGGTCGTGCGGGCCGTCGAGCGCGCCGGTGCCACGGTCACGCTGACCGGTGACTTCGACACCGCGCTCGCGGCCGACGGCCTCGTGGTGCCCGGCGTGGGCGCCTACGCCGCGTGCATGGCGGGCCTGCGCGAGATCAAGGGCGAGCGGATCATCGGCCGGCGCCTGGCGGGCGGACGGCCGGTGCTCGGCATCTGCGTCGGCATGCAGATCCTGTTCGCGGGCGGCGTCGAGCACGGCGTCGAGACCGAGGGATGCGACGAGTGGCCTGGACTGGTCACCCGCCTCGAGGCGGACGTCGTGCCCCACATGGGCTGGAACACCGTCGAGGCGCCCGGGGGGACGCGGCTGTTCGCGGGGGTCGAGGACGAGCGCTTCTACTTCGTGCACTCCTACGCCGCGCGCTCGTGGGACCTCGTCACCAACGACCGCACGGCCGCACCGCTGGTGACGTGGGCCGAGCACGGGGGAGACCGGTTCGTCGCAGCGGTGGAGAACGGTCCGCTCTCCGCGACCCAGTTCCACCCGGAGAAGTCCGGTGACGCCGGCGCCGCGCTGCTGCACAACTGGGTCTCCTCGTTGACGGTGTCGGCGCAGGGCGCTCGCTGACCGGGAGATACCCCGAGATCGGGTCGCCGCGGTCCGGGCCCGCTCGCTAACGTCCGGGCATGACGGGGACCCTGAGCATGAACCAGATCATCCATGCGGCGGTGCGCCGCGACGTGAGCCGGACCGAGCACGCACTGCGCACGCTGCCCGACGGTGACACGGCGCGCGCCCGCGAGATCCGCACCGCCTGGCGCAACCTGGTCCGGGAGCTCACCCACCACCACGAGGCCGAGGACGAGCACGTGTGGCCGTTCCTCCAGTCGCGGGGCGTGGACCTCACGCTGCTCGAGGAGATGGAGTCCGAGCACGTCGCGATGAAGCAGGCGCTGGCGTCGGTGTCGACCAGCCTCGACGAGGTCGTCGCCGCGCCGTCCTCGATGAACGCCTCGGCCGCAGCCGACGAGGTCGCCCGGGCACGCGAGGTGATCAACGGCCACCTCGACCACGAGGAGCGTGACGTCGAGGGTCCGATGGGCGCGTTGAAGGACGACGAGGAGTTCAAGGCACTGACCAAGAAGCTCCGCCCGGCCAGCCCGGTCGACGCCGCCAACTCGCTCGCCTGGATGCAGGACGGGGCAGGGGAGCGGGAGCTCTCCTCGCTGAGGGCGACCATCCCCGCACCGGTGGTCGCGATACTGACCCGCTTCGTCGCGCGCCGCTACCGCCGTGAGGTCGCCCCCGTCTGGCGCTGACGGCACCCGGCCGTCGCCGGTCGCGGACCTACCCATCCCTGGGGATTGCCGGGGGTGCGGGCCGGGTCTACGTTCGGCTCACGGACCGCGGCAGCGTGGCCGCGCCGGGAGGGAGTCGTGATGGCTCAGCGCCGTGCCCGCCTGCTCACCGTCGTCGCCGCCGCCGCGGTCGCGCTCACCGTCGCCGGCACCCAGTCGGGTGCGCAGGCCGGGGGCCGTGGCGGACACGGACCGCAACCCGTGGCGAAGCCGACGAAGGTCGTGGTCATCGTCGTCGACGCGCTCAGCAAGGAGATCGTCGACCGGTACGACATGCGCAACGTGCAGGCGCTGATGAAGGACGGCGTCGACACGCCGAAGGGATATCTCGGCCACACCGGCTCCGTCACGGTCGTCACCCACAACGTGCTCACGACGGGAGCGTCGCCCAAGCACATGGGCTGGACCACCGAGGGCTACCGCGACGTGAAGGGGCTGCTCGGCGCTCCCGGTGGCCTCTACCTCACCAGCAACTTCGGCCGCGCCCAGATGGCGCCGCTCCAGGAGGCCGCCGGCTACCCGCACCTGTCCGACTACCTGGACGACACCGGCAAGGTCTTCACGGTCAGTCCGAAGGGGTACGCCGCATGGGGGCTCAGCGGCCCCGGGTCGGCGAACACGTCGACGATCACGTTCGGGAGCGGCCCGAGCTGCACCGACCCCGACGGTTCGACCACCCGCTACCGCCAGCCGACGGGGTGGAACGTGCCGGCGTACTTCTCCGCCGCCTGCGGCTCCCGCTGGCTGGTGCGGCGCGACACGATCTACGACACCGGCCAGTACCCGGCGCAGCTCTACCCCGCCACCGACAACCGCTACGTCGTGGGCCACGACCCCGTCCAGCAGGGCGGTGACGTCTGGGCCACCGATGCGGTCCTCGAGATCATGGGGAACGAGGCAGACGGGTGGAGCGGCATCTTCGTCAGCCTCCCCGGCGTCGACAAGGCCGCGCACATGTGGGGAGGCGTCAACGACCCCGAGGGCGCGACACCGGGCTACGACCCGATGACGCACATGCGGTACGCCACCCGGACCGCCGACGCCCAGGTCGGCCGGATCATGCAGGCGCTCGAGGACAGCGGCCAGCTCGACGACACGCTCGTCGTCCTCACCGCCGACCACGGGTCCGTCGCGGCCGGCGAGGGCCACTTCCACGGCGACTTCGAGCCGGTGAACGACTACGGCTACTTCAACTGGTACTACGGCTCGCCGGCCAACGACGTGCCGTACCTCCGCCCGCAGCAGGCGCTGCGACCGCTCATCGAGGGCACCGACGACGGCACCGGCCAGACCAACGTCGGCTTCTCCTACAGCGACTCCTCGCTCAACGTGTGGCTGAAGGACCAGTCGCCCGCTGCGGTCGCCGACGCGGCGGCCATCATGGAGGACCTGCCCGACGTGACCGCGGTGTGGCAACGCGACGGCGACCACTACGACAGGGTGTCCCCGGTGCGCTGGGACCGGATGCACGGCGCCGAGAAGCGGTGGTTCGCCACCAAGGCCCAGGAGCTCGTCGACACCCAGGCCGCCGACTACGGTCCCGACCTGGTCGCCACGCTGCCCGACGACACGACGTACTCCGTCCTGGGCGACCACGGCGGCATCCAGCGCTCCGCCCAGCAGGTCCCGATCGTCTTCGCGGGCGCCGGCACCTCCCACAAGGACCTGCGGGCCGAGGTGCGGTCGGTCGACGTCATGCCGACGATCCTGCGGGCGATGGGCATCACGCCGACCCACCCGATGGACGGCATCGCCTACGAGCTGCCGACCCGGAGGGGCGGCGGTCACTAGGCCGCTCGGGTGCTCACCTGCTCCGCTCGTCCGACTCCGCCAGATCCTTCAGGGTCAGCAGCTGCTTGCGCGCCATCACCAGGTCGCCGACCGAGAGGGCCGGCGCGAGCCAGCGGCTGGCGCGCGCGACGACCTCGAGCACGAGGCGTACGTCGCCATCCCACGGCAGGACGGCGTACGACATGTGGGCGCCCATGATCGTCGCCGTGAGCTCGCGGCCGGGGTCGACCGACACCACCCGGCCCTGGTCGCGGCCGAGGGCGTGCGTGAACGGGTCGCCGACGCGGGGGTCCGGCAGGTCGCGAGGGTCGCGCGGAGACCGTCGGCCGAGGTTGTCGACGAGGTCGTACGGGTAGGGCGCGACCCGCACCTGGCGCAGACGCGCCCACACGGTGCCGGGCTCGGCGTGCACGGTGACGCCACGCCACGCCTCCAGGGTCGGCGCGGGGACGAACACGTCGCAGCCATAGGGACGGCGCACCTCGGCGTCGCTGACGCCCCAGCGGTCGCCGATCATGGGCCCACGCTAGCGCTCGATCTGGCCGCGCCGAGCGGAGAACTGCGGCCGCGCGACAGCCCACGGCCCGAGACCCTGTCGCCCGGCCGCAGTTCTCGAGGAGCGGGTCCTCCGTCCGCACCTGGCGAGGACGTGGCGAGTGTCTCGCCGGGCACCCGGGCGACGGGCAGCGGCGTGCGCGGCTCCTAGGATCGACCCATGCCCAGCACCCCCGAGCAGCCCTACCTCGAGCTCCTGCCCGCCGTGGACATCAAGGGCGGCCAGGCCGTCCAGCTGGTGCAGGGGGTGGACGGGTCGGAGAAGCGGTTCGGTGACCCGATCGAGGCGGCGCTGCGCTGGCAGGAGGCGGGCGCGGAGTGGATCCACCTCGTCGACCTCGACGCGGCCTTCGGCCATGGCCACAACCGCGAGCTCCAGGCCCGGATCGTCGGCACGCTCGACATCCAGGTCGAGATGAGCGGCGGCATCCGCGACGACGAGTCGCTCGGGGCCGCGATGGCGACCGGCTGCCGTCGCGTCAACATCGGCACCGCCGCGCTCGAGCAGCCCGAGTGGTGCGCGCGCGCGATCGCGACGTACGGCGACCGGGTCGCGGTCGGCCTCGACGTGCGTGGCACGACGCTGGCCGCACGCGGGTGGACCCGCGAGGGCGGCGACCTGTACGAGACCCTCGCCCGCCTCGACTCCGAGGGGTGCGCCCGCTACGTCGTCACCGACGTCAACAAGGACGGCATGCTCCAGGGGCCCAACCTCCAGCTGCTCCGTGAGGTGTGCGCGGCCACCGACAAGCCAGTGGTGGCCAGCGGCGGCGTCACCACGCTCGACGACATCCGCGCGCTCATGACCCTGGTCGACGAGGGCGTCGAGGGCGCCATCGCCGGCACCGCGCTCTACGAGGGCCGGTTCACCCTCGAGGACGCGCTGGCGCTGACGAAGCCGGTGCCGTGACCATGGAGTTCACCGACTACCACACCCGGCTCGGCGCCTACGTGCTCCTCGTCGACGAGGTCGACGGGCAGGAGTGCGTCCTGCTCGCGTGGTGGAACGGCGAGGGGCACAGCGACCCGGCCTGGTCGCTGCCCGGCGGCGGCATCGAGTTCGACGAGTCGATCCGCGACGGGCTCGTGCGCGAGGTCTACGAGGAGACCGGCTACCACGTCGAGCCCGGCGCGCTCCTCGCCGAGGACTTCTTCACCGGTCAGGGGCGGACCTTCGACGGGCCGTTCCGCTCCCAGCGGTTCGTCTTCGAGGCGACGATCACCGGCGGGGAGCTCGGCACGACCGAGGTGGACGGCTCGACCGACCACGCCGCCTGGGTGCCGCTCGCCGAGCTCGGCGCCGCGTCCCGGGTCAGCATCGTCGACGTCGCCCTGGCGGCCCGTGAATCCCGGGAGCAGCGATGAGCCTCGCGATCCGCGTCATCCCCTGTCTCGACGTCGACGGCGGTCGCGTGGTCAAGGGGATCAACTTCCAGGAGCTCCGCGACGCCGGGGACCCGGTCGAGCTCGCCCGCGTGTACGACGCCGAGGGCGCTGACGAGCTGACCTTCCTCGACATCTCCGCGTCGCACGAGGGCCGCGCCACCACGATGGAAGTGGTCAGCCGGTGCGCCGAGGAGGTCTTCATCCCGCTCACGGTGGGTGGCGGCGTGGGCAGCGTCCAGGACGTCGACCGGCTGCTGCGGGCCGGCGCCGACAAGGTCGCGGTCAACACCGCCGCGATCCACCGACCCGAGCTGGTCGCCGAGATCGCCGACCGCTTCGGCAACCAGGTGCTCGTGCTCAGCGTGGACGCACGCCGTGCGCAGGGCACCCAGAGCGGGTTCGAGGTCACCACCCACGGTGGTCGCAGGAGCGCCGGGCTCGACGCCGTCGAGTGGGCCGTGCGCGCCGCCGAGCTCGGGGCGGGGGAGATCCTGCTCAACGCGATGGACGCCGACGGCACGACCGACGGGTTCGACCTCGAGCTGATCCGTGCCGTACGCCGCGAGGTGGGCATCCCGGTCATCGCCAGCGGGGGAGCGGGTGCGGTCGAGCATTTCCCGCCAGCCGTGGATGCCGGGGCCGACGCGGTGCTGGCGGCCACGGTCTTCCACTTCGGGACACTGACCATCGGCGACGTCAAGACCGGTCTGTCCACGGCGGGTCATCCGATCCGCTGACGTCGTGCTCGGTCGTAGGATTCGGCCATGCTGAAGACCTCCCGGCGCGCGACCAAGCGCCACCTCGCCGTCGTCACCCTCGCGTCCGCTGCGATCGCTCTCTCCGCGTGCGCCCCGACCGACGAGACCGACAGCGGGAGCGACTCCTCCTCGGAGACCTCCGACTCGGAGTCCGCGTCGCCCGCCGCCGACGAGTGCACGCCGGACACGATGCAGACCGTCGCCGACGGCACCCTCACGATCGCGACCGACGACCCCGCCTACGAGCCGTGGTTCGTCGACAACGACCCCACCAACGGTGAGGGCTACGAGTCCGCGGTGGCCTACGCCGTCGCCGAGCAGCTCGGCTACACCCAGGACCAGGTCGCCTGGGTGAAGGTGCCGTTCAACAAGGTCGTCCAGCCCGGGCCGAAGGACTTCGACTTCGACGTCAACCAGGTCTCCATCACCGAGGCCCGCCGCAAGGCCGTGGACTTCTCCTCCGGCTACTACGACGTCGTCCAGACCGTCATCACCAACAAGGGCAGCGCGATCGACGGCGCGACCAGCCTCGCCGAGCTCGCGGACGCCAAGCTCGGCGCGCAGGTCGGCACCACCAGCTACACCGCGATCACCGACCAGGTCCAGCCGTCCGCGGACCCTGCTGTCTTCGACACCAACGACCAGGCCGTACAGGCCCTCAAGAACGGCCAGATCGACGGCATCGTGGTCGACCTGCCGACGGCCTACTTCATGACGGCCGTGCAGCTCGACGACGGCGTGATCGTCGGGCAGCTGCCGCTGCCGGACGGTGAGCCGGAGCAGTTCGGCGCTGTCCTGGCGAAGGACAGCCCGCTGACCGACTGCGTCTCGTCGGCCGTCGACACGCTGCGCGAGGACGGCGTCCTCGACCAGATCGGCCAGGAGTGGCTCGCCCAGCAGGGCGCTCCCGAGCTGTCCTGAAGGCTGACCCATGACTGACCAGGTGGACACCGCCTGGGAGCCCTCCACGGTCCAGCGCGAGCGCGACGAGTGGCGGCGGCGGCGCACGATCCGCAGCGCCGTCATCGCGTCGGGCAGCACCCTGCTGCTGCTCGGCGTCGTCGGCGGCCTTGTGGTCAGCTCGCCGGGCTGGGAGCGCGTCCAGGAGACCTACTTCGACTGGGACAAGGCGGTCTCGTCGTTCCCGGCGGTGCTCGAGGGCCTCTGGCTCAACATCCGGGTGATGCTGCTGTGCGCGGTCCTCATCGTCGCGCTGAGCCTGACGATCGCGGTGATGCGCACCATCCGCGGTCCCGTCGCGTTCCCGCTGCGCCTCGTCGGGACGGCGTACGTCGACGTCTTCCGCGGCCTGCCGCTGCTGCTCGTGATCTTCCTGCTCGGCTTCGGCGGCCCCGCGCTCAGCCTCTCCGGGCTGCCCACCTCGGCCCTCTTCTGGGGGTGTGCGGCGCTGGTGCTGTCCTACTCGGCCTACGTCGCCGAGGTGTTCCGCGCCGGCATCGAGTCGGTGCACCCGAGCCAACGCCTGGCCGGGCGGTCGCTGGGGCTGACCTACGGACAGACGCTGCGCCACGTCGTGCTGCCCCAGGCCTGGCGCCGGGTCATCCCGCCGCTGATGAACGACCTGGTCTCGCTCCAGAAGGACTCCGGGCTCATCGCGGTGCTCGGCGTCGTGGACGCGATCCGGGCGGCCCAGATCGAGACGGCCATCGACTTCAACTACACGCCCTACGTCGTCGCCGGCGTGCTGTTCTGCTGCCTGACCATCCCGATGGCCCGGCTCACCGACCGCTACGCCCGCAAGAAGGGCTACCACGGCGCTGGAGGCCACCTATGAACACCCCACGACGTTCTTCTCCTCCGCTCCGCTCCTCCGAACAACGCCGCGGGGACCCCGTTCCCTCCGAGCTTCTCACCCTGAAGGGCGTGCGCAAGTCCTTCGGCGACCACGTCGTGCTGCGTGAGGTCGACCTGAGGATCGAGCCCGGCCAGTGCGTCGTGCTGATCGGTGCGTCGGGGTCGGGCAAGTCGACGCTCCTGCGGTGCGTCAACCTCCTCGAGGTGGTCGACGACGGCGTGATCACGTTCGAGGGCCGCGACATCACCGATCCCCGCGTCGACGGCGACGAGGTGCGCTCGCGCATGGGGATGGTCTTCCAGGCCTACAACCTCTTCCCGCACCTCGACGTGATCGGCAACGTCACCCTGGCGCTCCGCCTGGTGCACGGGATGGGTGCCGACGAGGCCCGGTCGCGCGGCCTGGCGATGCTCGAGCGGGTCGGGCTGTCCGCCAAGGCGGAGGCGCGCCCCGACGACCTCTCCGGCGGGCAGCAGCAACGCGTGGCGATCGCGCGGGCGCTGGTGGCCAACCCTCGGCTGATGCTGCTCGACGAGGTGACGAGCGCGCTCGACCCGGAGCTCGTGGGCGAGGTGCTCGACCTGCTGACCGACCTCAAGGCCGAGGGCGTGACCATGCTCCTCAACACCCATGAGATGGGCTTCGCGCGCGACGTTGCCGACGAGGTCTGCTTCCTGCACGACGGCCGCATCCACGAGCGGGGCAGGCCCGATCAGGTGATCGGCGACCCCCAGCAGGAGCGCACCCGCGCCTTCCTGTCCCGCATCCGCGCCTGAGGGTGCTCGTCGCGACGGGCTGATTGGGCCGCTGTCGGTGCGGAGGAATAGCCTTGCCCGGTTGGTTGGTTGCGGTTGGCAACCGACCGGCGGAGACAGCGGACGACGAGGAGGCGGGCGACACCTGTGGGCGACGACACGGAGCTTCGGGGCGGCACCACTCTCGACGGCTTCCGGGTCCTGTGGGTCGCCATCTTGCGCGAGCCGATCGTCTTCACGGTCGCAACGGCGGGAGCCGTGCTCTTCGGCGTGCTCACGGTGGCAGACGCGTGGGTCCTGGGCTGGGCCACCCAGCACGTCCTGATCCCGGCGTTCGAGACCGGCGAGATCGGCACCGACATGCTGGTCTGGGTGGTCGCCCTCTTCATGGGCGTCGCGATCCTGCGAGCCGTCGGCATCGTCGCGCGGCGCCTGGGCGGCGGCATCATGTACTACCGGATGCAGTCCCACACGCGCCGCGGCGTCACCAGGCAGTACCTCTCCCTCCCGATGGAGTGGCACCAGCGCCACCCGACCGGTCAGCTGCTCTCCAACGCCTACTCCGACGTCGAGGCGGCCTGGGCGCCGATCATGCCGCTGCCGATGGCGCTGGGCACCGTCGTGATGATGGTCGTAGCGGTGGTCCAGATGTTCGTCGCCGACGTCGTGCTCGCGCTGGTGGGCCTGCTCGTCTTCCCGGCGGTCGTCGTCGCCAACCTGCTCTACCAGCGCTTCTCCTCCCCGCTGATGACCCGCGCCCAGGGGCTGCGGGCCGAGGTGAGCGAGATCGCCCACGAGTCCTTCGACGGTGCGATGGTCGTCAAGACCCTGGGTCGCGAGGTCGAGGAGACCGACCGGTTCCGCGCGAAGGCCCACGAGCTGCGCGACGTCAACATCCGCGCCGGCCGCTTCCGCGCGATCTTCGACCCGACCCTGGCCAGCCTGCCCAACCTCGGCGTGCTCGTCGTCCTGGCCGTCGGCGTCTCCCGGGTCACCACGGGCGCGACGGAGGCCGGCGACGTGGTGACGGTCGCCTACCTGCTCACGATCGTCTCCTTCCCGATCCGGGCGATCGGGTGGCTGCTCGGCGAGTTCCCGCGCTCGGTCGTCGGCTACCGCCGCGCCAAGGCCGTGCTGGACGCGACCGGCAGCATGGCCTACGGCCACGACGAGCTGCCCGCGCGCACGACGGGCGCCCTGCTCGAGGTCGAGGACCTGCACTACTCCTACGACGCCGACGCGCCCCTGCTGCGCGGCGTCGACTTCGACGTGCGCCCCGGGCGCACCGTCGCCCTCGTCGGTGCCACCGCCTCGGGCAAGAGCACGCTGACCAGCCTGATGACCCGCCTGGTCGACCCCGACTCGGGTCGCATCCGCATCGACGGCCACGACCTCAAGGGCCTCCGCAAGGGCGAGCTGCCGCGCGACGTGGCGCTGGTGCCCCAGACGGCCTTCATGTTCGACGACACCGTCCGCGGCAACGTCACGCTCGGCGCCGACATCCCTGATGCCGACGTGTGGGCCGCCCTGCGCACCGCCCAGGCGGACGGCTTCGTCGCCGCCCTCCCCGAGGGTCTCGACACCAGGCTGGGGGAGCGCGGCACCTCGCTCTCCGGCGGCCAGCGCCAGAGGTTGTCGCTCGCCCGCGCACTCGTCCGTCGTCCGCGGCTGCTGATCCTCGACGACGCCACGTCCGCGGTCGACCCGGAGGTCGAGGCACGGATCCTCGCCTCCCTGCGTGACGACCGCGAGGGCACGGGCGATGGGGATGGCGATGGCGAAGGTGGCGACTCGGCCGCGTCGCTCGTCGTGGTGGCCTACCGCAAGGCGACGATCTCGCTCGCCGACGAGGTCGTGCACCTCGACGAGGGCCGGATCGTCGGCCGGGGCACCCACGCCGAGCTGCTCGCCACGAGCCCGGCCTACGCCCAGCTCGTCAACGCCTACGAGGCCGACGCCGCGCTCGATGCCGAAGCCGGGCCTGCCACCGATGGAGGGAGCCGATCATGAACCCACCCCACGACGTTCCCGACCTCCCCCGCTTCGCTCCTCCGATCGACAACGCCGTAGGGACCCCGAGATGAGCACCACCGCTCCGACCGCCGGCACGCGGATGGACACCGGCGAGGACATCGGCGCCATCGCCACCATCCGCATCGGCATGAGGTACTCACCCGAGCTGCGCGAGGGCCTCGGCCTCACGCTCCTCTACGCGGTGATCGCCTCGTGCGGCCAGATCGTCGTCCCGATCGCGGTCCAGCAGACCCTCGACCGCGGGCTCGGCGCACCCGGTGGGCCCCGCCTCGACTACGTCGCCTGGATGGGCGTGCTCGCCGCCCTCGCGATCGCCGCGACGAGCTGGGCGTCCTACATGATGACCAACCGGCTCTTCACCACCTCCGAGCGTGGGCTGGCGACCTTGCGCACCAAGGCTTTCCGCCACGTCCACGACCTCCCGCTGCTCACCCAGAACACCGAGCGCCGCGGCGCGCTGGTCTCCCGGGTGACGAGCGACGTCGACCAGGTCAGCCAGTTCCTCGTCTTCGGCGGTCTGATCTTCGTCGTCAGCATCGGGCAGGTGCTGGTCGCGACGGTGGTGATGGTCTTCTACAGCTGGCAGCTCGCGCTGGTCGTCTGGCTGGCGTTCGCGCCGCTGTTCCTGTCGATTCGCTGGTTCCAGAAGAAGCTGTCGGCCGCCTACACGGTCGTACGCCACCAGGTGGGGGTGCTGCTCGGCGCCATCTCCGAGCCGGTCGTCGGGGCCGCGGTCGTCCGCTCCAACGGAGTCGAGGACCGCACCCAGGCGCGGATCGACACCGCCATCCAGGACTGGCAGGACGCCTATACGCACGCGCAGACCTACACCGTCACCTCGTTCTCGCTCGGCGGCCTCTCCGCCGGCCTGGCCAACGCCGGCGTGATCGTGATCGGCGTGCTGCTCGGCTTCACCGGTGACATGACACCGGGGCGGGTCCTCGCCTTCGCGTTCCTCGTCACCCTGTTCGTGGGCCCGGTGCAGATGGGCACCCAGATCCTCACTGACGCGCAGAACGCGATCGCCAGCTGGCGCCGCGTCCTCGGCATCCTCGAGACCCCGGCCGACCTCGTCGACCCGGGAGCCGAGGGCGAGGTCCTGCCCCGGGGCCCGATCGACGTCCGCTTCGCCGACGTCACCTTCGCCTACCCCGACGGGCCGCCGGTGCTCCGCGAGGTCGACCTGGCCATCGCCGCCGGCACCCGGGTCGCGATCGTGGGGGAGACCGGTTCGGGCAAGTCCACCTTCGCCAAGCTGCTCACCCGCCTGATGGACCCGACGCACGGTGCCGTGCTCCTCGACGGCGTCGACGTACGCCGCATCGAGGCGCAGTCGTTGCGGCGCAGCGTCGTGCTCGTGCCGCAGGAGGGCTTCCTCTTCGACGACTCGATCGCGGCCAACGTGCGCTACGGCAAGCTCGACGCCACCGAGGACGACATCCGCGCCTCGGCCGTCGAGCTCGGCATCGACGACTGGCTGCGCGGCCTCCCACGCGGGCTCCAGACCCAGGTGGGCCAGCGCGGTGAGTCGCTCTCGGCCGGCGAGCGCCAGCTCGTCGCGCTCCTGCGGGCGCACCTCGCCGACCCGGACCTCCTGGTCCTCGACGAGGCCACCAGTGCCGTCGACCCCGCCCTCGAGATGCAGATCGGTCGAGCCCTCGAGCGGTTGATGCAGTCGCGGACGTCGGTCACTATCGCGCACCGGCTGTCCACCGCCGAGAGCGCGGACGAGGTGATCGTGGTCGACAAGGGACGGGTGGTGCAGCGCGGACCGCACCGCGAGCTCGTCACCCAGGCGGGCAGCATCTACGCCGGACTGCACGCGAGCTGGGTCGCGCAGCACTCGCGCGTCTAGCTCCGGCGGCCCGCTCGCGACGTGGCTGTGCCCGTGGCCGCGGCGGTCAGGAGGCGAGCAGCTGGCTGATGAGCAGGTCGGCGTCGAAGGCGTCGGACTCGCTGCCGGGCGGGACCACCGCGGCGGTCCGCGTGATGAAGTCGAGGACGTCCGAGGCGCGGGCCAGCAGCACGAGGTGGCCGTCGGGAGAGCTGAGCTCGATGGAGACCATGGCGCGGCCGCTGAGGCCGATGGCGGGGGAGACGTGCACGTCGCCGTCGCCGGCGGGGGCCTCCGTGCCGCGGATCAGCAGGTCGCGACCGAAGGTCCACACGAGGTTGCCCTCAGAGGTGACGAAGGTCATCGCCACCGCGAACGGGTCGGAGGCGGCATAGCTGAGCACGGTGTCGATCTCGTGGCGGATGCCGCGGTCGTCCATGCACTCGACGGTGATGTCCAACGCGACGTCGGACAGGGTGTGCCCGCTACCGGACAGGTTCATCGAGAGCTCCTAGTGGTCGCCCGGAGGGAGGGGTCCTCCGGGGTTCGTGCTCATGAGACGGCATGCCGGGATGCTCGTGATGCAGAACGGCAAAAAATGACCCGGGCTGGTCCAGACCGGATCTTGAAGCTGGCTCGTGGCGAACTTGACGGTAACCCCGCGTTTCGCCTGCTGCGAAACCGCTGGCCCGGCCGGGTAGGTTCGTCCCATGACGGGGGCAGCCAAGCGCATCGGTCTCGAGGTCCTGGGATGGACGCTGCTGGTCCTCGGGGTGGCGGCGATCTTCCTGCCGGGCCCCGGGTTGCTCGGCATCTTCGCCGGCCTCGCGCTCCTCTCCCAGCAGTACGACTGGGCCGAGAAGCGGGTCGAGCCGGTCCGGCTGCGGGCGATGCTGGGCGCAGCGGAGAGCGTCGAGACCTGGCCTCGCGTGATCGTCTCCTGCTTCGGCGCGGTCGTGCTGGCGGCGTGCGGTGTGCTCTGGATCATGAAGCCGCCGGCCCCGGGCTGGTGGCCGGTCTCCGACACCTGGTGGCTGCCCGGCGGGATCTGGACCGGCGTCACCCAGGTGGCGTCCGCCCTCATCGCAGTCGGCCTCATCGTCTACAGCTACCGTCGCTTCCACGGCCACCCCGAGGAGGCCGACGAGCTGCGCCGCGACATCAAGGCTCGCGGCCGCAAGTCCGAGGACCGCACCGTCGCGGCCGACAACTGACTGACCCGATTCCGGCTCGGGTGCCACCATGGGATACGGTTCTGCCGAGCTCGGGCGATTGGCGCAGTGGTAGCGCGCTTCGTTCACACCGAAGAGGTCACTGGTTCGAACCCAGTATCGCCCACCGACACCGAGACAGCCCCTGACCTGCGAGAAGAGCAGGTCCAGGGGCTGTCGGCATTCAGGCGCACCTCCGCCGTGCGCCCACCGGGCACAGGCGCCAGGGTCCACCACCGGACGTCTCATGTCCCTACAACGACGCATGGTCGGGTGAGGTGACGGCTGCGAAGTTCACCCGTTGCAGGTCACCCGCCCCCGGCGGACGTGGGGGAGAGTGGACGCGTTCCTGTCGTCCCGGGGAGGGAGCACGCGGGTGTCCAGCGCGAGCCAGCCTGCCCTGCGCACGCGTGCATCGCGGTACGGATGGTCCACGGCCGTCCTCGCCGCGGCTGCTCTCGTGCTCCTGGTCGTGGCGGCGGCACTGCTCGCGGCGGCGCGGGATCCCGGGCGGCACCCCACGCTCGCCCCGCTCAACGTGCGATTCGCGAATCCTGGCGGAGCAGTGCTGACGGCAGCCGCCGTGCTGGTGCTCGCGACCTTCGTCGGGCTCGCCGCCCTCCAGACGTCCGCCGCCATGCAGATCCTGTCGCCGGAGCGGGCGATCCCGCCGCCGCCCTCCCGTGCGGTCCGTCAAGCGCGGCGGCTGATGCTCGGACCCCTCGAGCACGACCTGGTCAGCGTGGAGCGTGGGGAGGACCTGCCTGCTCTGGCGCTGCCGACGCCGGAGGAACGGGCAGTCGGCGTCGCCGTACGGTGCACCGTGCTCGTTCCGGCCCACGACGAGGAGGCGGTCCTGGGCGACACGCTGGTCTCACTGGCACTGCAGACGAGGCGACCGGACCGCATCGTCGTGGTCGCCGACAACTGCACCGATGCGACCGCGGACGTGGCGCGCCGGCACGGCGTGGAGGTCGTGGAGACGGTCGGCAACACCGAGAAGAAGGCCGGCGCGCTCAACCAGGTCCTCGCCGACCTGCTGCCGGGCTCCGAGCGGCATGACGTGGTCCTCGTCATGGACGCCGACTCCACCCTCTCCGAGGACTTCCTGGAGGTTGCTCTCGGGCTGCTCGAGGACGACCCGGGCCTGATCGCCGTCGGCGGCCTGTTCTACGGCGACGACGGTGGGCGGCTGGTCGGCCAGTTCCAGCGCAACGAGTACGGCCGCTACCAGCGGCTGGTGGCCCGCAAGCTCGGCAGGGTGTTCGTCCTGACCGGGACCGCCTCGGTGATCCGGTCCTACGCCCTCCACGCCGTCGCCCAGGCGCGAGGAACCCTCGTTCCGGGGACCCTGGGAAACGTCTACGACACGCACGCGCTCACCGAGGACAACGAGCTCACGTTGGCGCTCAAGACGCTGGGCGGCCGGATGACATCGCCGCCGGAGTGCCAGGTGACGACCGAGATCATGACGTCCTGGCGGCACCTGTGGCGGCAGCGCCTGCGGTGGCACCGCGGTGCGCTGGAGAACATCAGCGACTACGGACTGACCCGGGCCACCGCGCTCTACTGGGGCCAGCAGCTCGGCCTGGCCTACGGCGTCCTGGCCCTGCAGTCCTACTTCCTGCTGATGACGGTGTCCCTGCTCGCCGCCGACACCATCCGGTGGTCCCCGTTCTGGCTGTGCATCGGCGCGATCTTCGTCGTGGAGCGACTGGTCACGGTGTGGCGGGTCGGGTGGCGGGCCCGCCTCGTGGCGGCGCCGATCTTCCTCGAGCTGGCGTACACCGCGTTCCTCCAGGCCTGCTTCGTCGCCTCGCTGGCGCAGATCATGCTGCGCCGCAAGGCCGACTGGAACTACGTCCAGCAGCCACCCGTCGCGAGCGTGACGACGCTCGTGGCGCTCGCCTGGCTGGTCGCCCCGTGGGGCATCCTCCTGCCGACCTCGGTCCTCTACACCGACTGGTTCCACGCACTCTGCCTGTGGGTCGGCTTCAACACCCTGGTGTTCGCCTTCCTCAGCGTCCTGCACCTCCTGCCGCCCAGGCGGCGCTCCCGACCGCTCCGCGACAGGGCCCCGGCAGCCCCATGACGTCCGGGACCGACGTCATGGTCCGACCCCTCAGTGAGACAGCGGCGAGGCGTTGCGCAGGGCCCGCTTCGAGCTCTTCACGCCCGCTCTGGCTGCTGAGGTGATGCCCTGGGTGAGCAGGGTCAGTCCGGCACCGACCAGCCATACGTCCTTCGCCACTGCCGTTCCCTCCTGGCTCGGGCGGATGCCGTCGTCCAGGGTCATGGCGGGCGTCCTCAGGTACATGCCGATCAGGCTGGCACCGAAACCGGTCAACGCCGCTCCGGCCACGGTCGCGGGGACCATGGGCGCGAGGAGGGCCGTCCCCACGCCGATCTCGCTGACGGCGAGCAGGCGCGCGAACTTCGTCGCCTCCATGTCCTTGAACACGGCCGGATAGGTGGCCGCTGCCGCGCCGTGGAGGAACTGGGCCGTGCCTTCGTCGGCGCCCAGCTTGCCGATGCCCGAGTTGAGGATGAACGCGCCGGTGGCGAGGCGGAGCGGTGCTTGGGTGAAGGACACGATCTCTCCTGGGTGACGTCGTGGGCAGCTCTTGCACACTCAGTGACCACCCGGCCGCAGTTCATGCGCGGTTCAGTCCACGAGACCCCTAGGCTCCGCCGCCACCACCGCCGCCCCCACCGCCGTCCCCGACGCCGCCGTCGCCGGCCTGGCTCCCGGTCCTCGTGGCCTCCAGGGGACCGCGGAGAGCGTTCTCGACGACGAGGCCGACGAGCAGGACGACGAGCACGAGGACGAGGTACGTCATCTCGATCGCCGCCCGAGCCCCACCCAGCCCCGGGCCGCGTCCGAGCTCACTGCGATGAGGATCAGGACGGTGATCGCGGTGCTCGTCAGGACCAGGAAGTGGGCCTCGTCCGCGGCGCCGAGGTCGATCAGCTGGGTGACCGCCTCGGCGGTGCACACGACCAGCAGGGCGGTCCTGGCCCACGCGTGGTGGGCGAGCATGAGCACCCACAGGCCGATCAGGCACAGGGCGCTGATGCCCATGACGGCGATCTCGCGCGTCGATGCCGTGGTCGGGGCGGTGTCACTGAGGAAGACGGCGACGAGCACGGTGGCCAGGGTGACGGTGGCCTTGGCCATGCTCATCACGGCCGCGGCCAGCAGGGTGGGCGGAGGCATGCGGTGGGACGCCGCGCGCGTCAGCGCATCGGTCGCCGGCTCCGTCCGTTCCGGCTCCGTCTCACGGAGCCCGGTCAGGTCGAGGATCGGCAGGCTTCCGTCGGTGCGGACGACGTCGCCCCCGCCGTTGCGGGTGGTGAACGCGGTGGAGTAGTCCCGGATCACGCGCAGGGAGGCGTCCGGGACGGCGTACCGGACGGTGTCGATCACGTAGTCGCGCTCGAGGTCGATGTCGGCATCGACCCGGTGCGTGACCTGGAGCGTGAACAGGGAGATGCCGACGGCCTTGTCGTACGTCGCCGCGGCCAGCCACTGCACCTCGAACCCGCCGGGCAGCTTCCAGCCGTCGGGGACCGGCCAGAACCGCACGTGGTGGCGTTGCGACGGGTTGCCGTCGACCTCCTGCTGGTAGGCGAAGGCCTGCCGCCGGCCGAAGAGGAACAGGGAGGAGACCGGGGCCTCCGGGTAGGGGCGGCGCAGCACGGACGAGACCACGATCCTCCACGAGGAGCGGACCGTGAGCTCGTCGGCACGCGTCCAGCCGGCTCGGCGCATCGCCGCGTGGATGTCGGCCTCGCTGCCGTCGAGAGCCAGGTTGATCGGGTCACCGAGCACGCCTACGTCGGTGAGGGACCGTCCGATGAAGTAGTCGGGCACGTAGACCTTGGAGAGCACCTCCTGGAGTCGTGGGAGGCCCACGTAGGCCAGCAGCACCCAGAACAGGAACACCGAGGCGATCGCGTACCAGCCGTCCTCGAGGCCGACGGTGACCACGATCCAGCCGAGCCACATGACGAGCACCGTGCCGATGACGAAGAAGGCGCCGTCCACCATCTGCTGCACGGGCCACAGCGGGGTGCCCGGGACGTCGTCCGGTGCCAGCTCGAACGTGGGTGGTGACGTCGGGGGCGGCGTGTCCACGGCATCGCCGCGTCGCCAGTCGTCGGCGGGCTCGACCCTCATGCGTGGACCTCCACTAGCCTCGGCCCATGAGGGCCCGACCAGGACCAGGCAGCGGTTGGCTGGACGAGCGGCTCCGCGTCGGCGGTACGTCGGTGCACTGCCGGCGCAGCACCGCCGAGGGCGGCGTCCCGCTCGTCCACCTGCACGGATTCGCGATCTCCGGCTCGTACCTGATGCCGACCGCCCGGGCCCTGGCCGGCCGTGGCGTGAACGTGGTGCCGGACCTGCCCGGCTACGGGCTGAGCGAGCGCCGGGACCATGTCCTCGACATCCCTGCCCTGGCCGAGAGCGCGATCGAGGTCCTCGACCGGCTCGACATCGACGAGGCGGTCCTGGTCGGGAACTCGATGGGCTGCGCCGTCAGCCTGGAGGTCGCCCACCAGGCGCCGGGGCGGGTTCGCCGGCTGGTCCTGGTGTCGCCGGCCGGGGGAGTGCACAACCAGCCGCTGGGACGCGCGATCGGGCAGCTGGCGAGGGACGTCCTGCGCGAGAGCCCGAGGATGTTCCCAGTGGC
The DNA here is from genome assembly GCF_057656315.1 of Nocardioides sp. Soil_C_8. Taxonomy (NCBI): domain Bacteria; kingdom Bacillati; phylum Actinomycetota; class Actinomycetes; order Propionibacteriales; family Nocardioidaceae; genus Nocardioides; species Nocardioides sp. Soil_C_8. The sequence goes on along the minus strand of NZ_JBDGKQ010000004.1, from coordinate 234,390 downwards.
CCTGCCGGACTACGTGCGGTTCGGGCCCCTCAACGGGCTGCGACTCTTCGCCGAGCTGACCCGCTTCCCGTCCCTCGAGCGGCTGCTCCACACGCCGGTCCCGACCCTGGCCGTGCTCGGGACCCGAGACCCTCTCCTGCCGCCCCCCGACCGCATCCGCGACGTGGCCGGGCAGGCCCCGGAGCACCTGACGGTCGCCCTCGTCGACGGGGCGGCGCACGCGGTCAACTTCAGCCACCCGGTCGAGCTCGCGGGCGCGATCGGGTGGTGGCTCGACGACTCGGTCGATGACGTCTCCCTCCTGCCGGGCGGGGTGCGGGTGGTCACGGCCTAGCCCGGCCTGTGCTGCCCACGAGTCAGGGCGATCCAGCGGCGTATCGCTGGAGGAACAGCGCCTCGGTCAGGGCCATGGCGGAGATCTCCCGCGGGTCGACGCTCTCGTTGGGTGCGTGGATCAACGCCAGGGGCTCCTCCACGCCCATGAGGATGATCTCGGCGTCGGGGTAGGTGTCGGTGAACACGTTGCACAGGGGGATCGAGCCTCCTTGGCCCAGGAACCCCATGGGCCTGTCGTAGGCCTCCTGCATCGCCCCACCCATCGCCCGGTAGGCCGGGCCCTCGGTGGTGGCCCGGAACGGCGCGCCGGTCGCCTCGATCTCGACGGAGACGTGGACGCCCCACGGCGCGGCGTTCAGCAGATGCGCCGTGAGCGCCTCCTGCGCCACCTCCGGGGCCAGCCCGGGCGGGATGCGGAGGTTGAGCCGGGCCGCCGTCCTCGGCACGATCGCGGCGGCCGACCCGACCACGGGCGGGCAGTCGATGCCGAGCACGGTGACGGCCGGCCGAGCCCACAGCATGTCCGACACGGTCCCGTCACCGAGGAGCTGCACGCCGTCCAGGAGGCCGGCGTCGTCACGGAACTGCTCCGGTGGATAGGGCTGGCCCTCCCAGCGCCCTGTGCCGTCCAGGCCGTCGACGGTCGTGTTGCCCTCGGCGTCGCGCAGGGAGGCGAGCATGGCGACGAGCGCCGCCAACGCGTCCGGTGCGGCGCCACCGAACATGCCGGAGTGCACCTCGGACGCGAGCGCCTCCACCGTCACGACCACGTTGACCATCCCGCGCAGGCTGACCGTCGCGGCGGGCTCGCCGACGGCGGCGTTGCCGGTGTCGCACACCAGGATCGCGTCGGCCCGCAGCAGGTCGGGGTGGTCGACCACGAAGGCCTCGAGGCCGCCCGTGCCCTGCTCCTCCGACCCCTCCACCACCAGCTTCAGGTTGACCGGGACGTCGTCCCCCAGGGCTCGTAGCGCCAGCAGGTGCATGAGGATGTTGCCCTTGCAGTCCGCCGTCCCGCGGCCGTACCAGCGCCCGCCCTTCTCGGTGAGCTCGAAGGGCGGCGTCTCCCAGGCGTCGTCGTCCAGGGGCGGCTGCACGTCGTAGTGGGCGTACAGGAGCACGGTGGGCGCGCCGGCGTCCGCGCACGGCCGGGACCCGACCACGGCGTTGCTGCCGTCGGACGTCCTGGCGAGCCGTGCGTCGGTGAAGCCGAGGGCTGCGAAGTGGTCGAGCACCCACTGGGCCGCCCGGTCGCACTCCTCGGGTGGGAACTGCCGAGGGTCGGCGACCGACCGGATGGCGACCAGCTCGGCGAGCTCGTCCGCGGCCCGCGGCATGAGCCCGGCGACGCGTGCGCGAAGGTCCGTCCCCACGTCCATGGTCATGAGCCCGCCACGCCGTCGGTCTTGAGGTCGTCGACGAACGCCTTGAAGTCGTCCAGCTCGTCGGGGCAGTAGATCTCGATGATGAGCAGCTGGCCCTGCACGACCCGGCTGTCCGCGATCACCGGCCGCGCGCCCGGGCCGGAGGCCCCGTTGGCGAGCTGGGACAGCAGGATGGACCGGCTGAGGGCGTCGTTCGGGTTCTCGCAGGTGGCGCCCCCGTCGTCGCCCAGGACGCGCGCCACCTGGTCCACGTCGGGAGTGCGGGCCCCGACCTCCGTGAGCCTGTCGACGAGCTCGTTGGCCTTGTTCTGGGCCTGGGCGTCGTTCACCCCTCTGCTGAAGGCGAGGACGCCGGCCAGGGTGACCACGGCGAGGAGGACCAGCGCGGTGATGAAGATCCAGCTGCGCTCGCTCTTGCTCTGCGTCTCCGCGGGCGTGCTCATGACGCGCTCACCTCCTGCGGTTCCGGCTGCCTCCAGCTCGGCTTGCGCATGCGGTAGAAGAGGAAGGGAACCAGGAGCCCGAGCCCGAGCGCGCCCCCACCCACGATCACGAAGTAGAGCCCCGAGTTGCCGTCCGCGAACTGCGACGGCGGGATGAACCCGACGAGCAGGGCCGCCAGGGATGCCGCGAAACCGATGCCGCACAGCCCGATCAGCATGGGTGCGCGGTAGCCCCGCGGGTGGTCGGGCTCCTTCCGGCGCAGCTGGATCGCAGCGACGAACATCAGCAGGTACATGATCAGGTAGACCTGCGTGGTGATCACCGAGAAGATCCAGTAGGCGCTGGAGACGTCCGGGATCAGGGCGTACGCGAGGCCGATCACCGTCGTGAGCAGGCCCTGGACGACCAGGATGTTCTGCTGGACGCCGTTCTTGTTGAGCTTCTGCAGGAACGGCGGCAGGTAGCCCTCCTGGCGGGAGATCAGCAGCAGGCCCTTGGACGGGCCGGCGAGCCAGGTCAGCATCCCGCCCAGCGAGGCGGCGACGAGCATGATGCCCACGATCGGGGTCAGCCACTGCCAGCCGAAGTTCGCGAAGACCGCGTCGAAGGCCTGCATCACACCAGCGGTCAGCGACAGCTGCTCGGCCGGGACGATCCAGCTGATGGCCAGCGCGGGGAGGATGAAGATCAGCAGCACCAGGCCCATCGCCAGGAACATCGACTTCGGGAACTCCTTGCCCGGGTTCCTCAGCGAGCCCACGTGGACCGCGTTCATCTCCATGCCCGAGTAGGAGAGGAAGTTGTTCACGATCAGCACCAGGCTCGAGAGCCCGGCCCACACCGGGAAGATGTTGTCGGCGGTCATCGGCGCTGCTGACTCGTTGCCCTGTCCGAGGAAGACCACGCCCAGCAGGACCAGGACGACGCCGGGGATGAGGGTCCCGATGATCAGGCCGCCGCTGGCCAGGCCGGCCACTCCCTTGGTGCCGCGCGCGGAGACCCACACGCCGGACCAGTACACGACGATGATGACGGCAGCGGTCCACACGCCACTGCTGGCCAGCTCGGGGTTGAAGACGTACGCGAGCGTGCTGGCCACGAACCCGAGCAGGCTCGGGTAGTAGAAGATCGTCATCGCGAACTGGCACCACACGGCCAGGAAGCCCATCGGCTTCGAGATCCCCTCGGAGACCCACTTGTAGATGCCGCCCTCCCATCCGGACGCCAGCTCCGCGGACACCAGCGATGTCGGCAGCAGGAAGACCAGGGCCGGCAGGAGGTACAGGAACACGCAGGCCAAGCCGTAGACGGCCATCGTCGGCGCCGCGCGGAGGCTGGCGACCGAGCTGGTGGTCATCATCGCCAAGGCCACCCACGAGATCCAGTTGGTCGCCGGCACCGCGGCACGCGCGGCCACGTCCCGGCCCCGCTCCGAGGCGGTCACGTCGCCCGCCACTCCGAGTCGGGCTCCACACCACGAGTCATCCTCATCACCCCTCCAGCGAACGGCCCAGTGCCGGACTTCGACGCTAGTCAGGCGGCCGGAGGAGCCGGATCATCCGCGACGGGTGACCCGACCACCCGGAGGGAGCACGGCTTCAGCCGCGCGCCATGGCGTCGACGCACACCGTGATCGCGAGGATGAGCGCGACGTCCTGGCCCTCGGCCAGCTGGACGCCGTACGTGTCGCGGACCCGGAACCACTTCTTCGACACCCGCGCGACCGTGTCACCGTCGCGCTCGATCTCGTACTCGTGGTCGACGATGTTGCCGTGGGCCTTGAGGTCCTCGCCGTCCTCCACCTCGATGACGTAGTGGTCGCGGATGCCGACGAGCCGCTTGTGCACGGTCGCGGTCGTGCTGCCGTGCTCGATGGTCATCTTGTCGCGCACGGACAGCTTCTTCTCCTGGATCTTGCACAGCTCGTTGCCGCCCGCGTCCTCCAGGACGAAGGTGTCGCGCCACCGGACGGCCTTGCCGTTGACCTTGAAGAGCCGGTGTCCGCGGTCGTCCTCGATCCAGTAGTCGTCCCCGATCGCGATCAGCTTCTCGCGCATCCTGAACGTGGGGCCCCCGAGGTCCCGGTCGCGAAATCCCATCGTTCCTCCCACGTGTCGGGCGTCTCGGGCAGCTCGAGCGTCGTCCCCTGCGCCACCCGCGACCTCCTCCGTGACGGGTGATCCGGGCGGGGCGGCACGAGGCGGACCATGGGCGGACACGTGACGGGGAGGAGGTGCCTGATGAGCACGAGTGGTGCAGTTCCCTGGGGTCCGCTGGCCGTCGTCGCAGGAGGAGTCGTGACGTACGTCGTCGGAAGACGTGCGGTGCACGCCGCGGTGCGTACGGCGCTCGGTGAGCTCGACTACCGGGCGAGCGACCTGGGCTCGCTGGTCACCTGGCGCCGCTGAGAGCGCGCGTCCGCTCAGGCCAGGACCTTCGCCTTGGCCTGGTCGTACTCCGCGGGGGACAGGACGCCGCTGTCGCGCAGCTCGGCGAGACGGGCGAGCTCGTCCGACACCTGGGGTGCGGGCGCGCGCTGGGAGTCGTAGATCGCCATGCGCGCCATCGCCGCCTGGCGGTTGCGCTCGTTCATGGAGTCGCCTCGCGAGATGATGTACACGAGGGCTCCCAGCCACGGGATGAGGACGATGAAGATCGTCCACAACGCCTTCTTGCCGCCGCTCAGGCTGTCGTCGCGGAAGATGTCGGCGAGGATGTGGATGAGGAGCGAGATCCAGGCGAGCAGGATCGTGAACCAGAAGATCGAGACCATCACGTCCCAGAATCCGAAGTCATCTGACATGTCTACCCAGCTCCCATGGATCGGCGGTCACCGTGGACCGTGACGGCGTAGATCACCAGGACGTTGATGGTGATCATGATGAGCGACCACAGGGGATAGGCCGCCATGAAGACCAGGTTGGCGAGGGAGCTCGCCACCGCCAGCACGATGGCGACGATCCGGGCCCACATGGCGCCCCGGAGGAGCGCACCACCCGCGCAGGCCACCAGGATCCCCAGGAGCAGGTGCGTCCAGCCCCAGGTCGTGTAGTCGACGCTCACGACGAGCCCGTTCTCGCCGACCCGGTAGTAGTCCTCGTCGAAGATCCCGACGAAGCCGGCGATCGCGTGGAAGCACCCGAGGATCAGCATCAAGGTGCTGGCGAACACGATCCAGCCCGACCACGCACCTCCCGTGGTCCGGCGGTCCTGCTCCCTCACCGGGGCCGATGTCGACATCGACGTGCCTTCCTGTCGTGGTGCTCGTGCCCTCAGCATGGGGACAGCGCAGCAGACCGGCCTCACCCCCCGAGGGTGACGCGGGGAACGGCCCGGCGGAGCACCGTTGCGGGATGGTGGACGAGGAGCAGGCATTCGAGTACGACGTGCAGCTGACGCGACGTCCCGACGACACGCTCCGTGAGCTCTACCCCCACATGACGGTGCGCGTCACCGAGCCCCAGACCGCCCTCCGGCGGCGGGTCGAGGGCCCGGAGGAGCTCAGTGCCCTGCTGGTCCAGATCGCCAGCCTGGGCCTGAAGCTGACGGACGTGCACCGGGTGATGAGCCTCGAGGACGGCGACGCCGACGGGGACCGGTCCGGCGAGCACCGTGGGTCCGGCACGTGCCCCGCCGGCGCGGGCCTCTACGAGGTCCGGGTCGTCGGTGAGCTGGGCGGGACCTCCCTGCGGTACCTGAAGTGCACGCACTACTCCGTGCAGAAGCAGACCGTCGTACGGCTGACGCTGGTGGCGGGCGAGCTCCACCGGTTCCTGCAGGCCTGCACGGACTGCGGTGCGGGTCTGGCGCGCGTGCACCGCGTGGGGTCTCCTGGCGGGGTGCGCTCGCCGGCCCTCGCCGGTCCGGCCTAGCAGAGGCCGAGGGTCCGGCCGCGGCGCACCGCGTCCACCCGGCGGTTGACCCCGAGCTTGCCGAAGATCCCCTTGAGGTGGGTCTTGACCGTGTTGGTGGACACGAAGAGGGTCGCGGCGATCTCCTCGGTGGAGTTCATCTGGGCCAGCAGCTCGAGGACCTGGCTCTCGCGCTCGGTGAGCAGCGAAGGGCGGATCCGGTCGGCGTCCGTCGTCGCCGGTGCGATCGTCGTCGGTCTCGCGGTCTCGTCGTAGCCGGGACACGTGGCGAGGAAGTCGCGGTGCTTGCGCAGCAGGCCGGAGTCGCGTTCCACCGTCCGGCGCAGCCAGCACCAGTCGCGCATCACGGCGCGTCGCATGCCCTCCCCGGTGGCCGAGCGGAGGGCTCGGTCGGTCAACAGCCGGGCCCGCTCCGGTCGCTGCTGGTCCTCGGCCATCCTGGCCTCGAGCAACCAGGCCTCAACCTGCACGGCCAGCGGCGCGTGGTCGAGGTCGGTGACCGCGCGGCTGAGGACGGCCAGCGCTCCGCGCACGTCCCCGATCATCCGCCGGGCAAGGGCCGCCATGACCATGGCCTCCACGACGGCGTGCCGCGGCACGGGGGTGAGCAACGCCATGGCCCGCTGGGGCTCGCCCGACGCGATCAGCGCCTCGGCCCGCGCGACCGTCACCAGCTCGGAGAGCCAGTCCGTGGGTGCCGCGAACGAGGCTGCTCCCTGACGGGCAGCGAGGAGTCGCGTCGCGGCCTCGGGCGCTCCCGCTGCGATCGAGAGCTTCGCGTCGAGCAGCACGTGGCTCGTCGCGAGCCAGGCGTCGTGCCCGCGCACGACGTCGTCCAGGTCGTCGAGGTGACGCCGGGCACCGTCGAAGTCCGCCCGCTCGAGGGCGACCCAGCCCTGGGCGAGCCGGGCGTGGGCACGGCTCGAGCCACCCTGCGGGTCGGACGCTCCGGAGAGCACCTGCTCGGCGTGGCGCTCGGCCCGCCGCAGGTCGCCCTGGAAGGCCTCCACGTGGGACAGCGGGCCGAGGAAACGGCTGCGGGTCTCGGCCGTCGCGGCGCCGGCTCCCCGCGAGAGCAGCGAGGCGACCTCCTCGCGATCGGCGTCATCGACCTGGGCGGCGGCGAGGTGGGTCCGGAGGAGCTCGCTGAGCTCGGTGATGCTCGACGGGACCGATGTCAGGGCCTCGACCAGCGGCGGCTCCAGGGTCCCGGGTGCCGGGATCACGCGGGGTTCGCCCCAGGTCCCGTCCGCTCGGATCTCCACCAGTGCCCAGCCCCACGTGGGCGGGCTCTGATCGCGGACGGTGCTCCGCGGGCGTGGCAGCGCGGGGCCCGGAACACGTGCCGGGGAGCGGGTCTGCCGGGACAGGGACTGCCGGGCAGGCGGGTGGAGTGACATGTCGGGACCCCCGGGTGCGTCGGACGACGGACGCCACCAATAACCCACCCATCGGGGTGACCCGGGATCACCCCGCGTGCGATCTCACCCGGGTGAGGTCCAGACCGCTAGACCAGTGACCGCTGGCGCGCGAGGCGGACCGCATCGGCCCTCGAGTGGGCCCCCAGCTTGCGGTAGACCGCCCGGGCGTGCGACTTCACGGTGTTGGTGGACAGGTACAGCTCCACGGCGATCTCGTGGAGGCTCAAGGAGCCCTGGAGCAGGCGCAGCACGTCGAGCTCGCGCTCGGTGAGGGGTTCGCCGACAGCCCCGAGGGCATCGTGGTCGTTGACGATCCTCCGGACCGCGTCCGCTCGCGCGCGCATCGCCATCATCCCGTCGTCGAAGCGGCTCATGCGCTGGGTCAGCTCCGCCAGCAGCTCCCTGGCGAGGTCCGCGTGGCCGAGGCGGGCGGCGATCCGGGCGCTCACCTGCAGGTGGTGGATGGGTCCCCACACCGCCTGTGCGTTGTTGAGCCGCCGCGTGGACAGACCCAGCTCCAACGTGCGCATCGCGTCGTCGGACTTGCCGGCGTCGGCCTGCGCCTGGGCCAGGGCGACGTAGGCCCACGAGGCCTGGGGAGTCGCTCCGAGCCCGCGGCTGTCGAGGACCTCCATGGCCTGCTCCGCGCACTCGCGCGCGTGCGTGGTGTTGCCGCGCTCGCTCTCGGCGAAGCACTCGAGCGAGAGGGTGAGGATGCGGATCATCCCGGGAGCGCGATCCGCCCGGGTGGCCGCTCGCAGTGGCGGGACCGCCTGGTCCAGCTCGCCCTGCACGTAGTGCGCATGACCGAGCGCCGCCTGGGCGATGGCGAACTGGGCCGAGCGACCGTCCGTCTCGAGCTGCGTGGCGCGTCGTGCGGCCGCCATCATCTCGACGGGCCCGCCGTAGCCGAACAGCGCGCGCAGCTGGGCCGTGGCTGACTCGACCGAACGGGAGCCGTCGGGCAGCGGTCCGTAGTCGTCCTTGCCCTCGAGGGCGCAGAGGTGGCGTGACATCCCCTGCTCGTCACCGACCAGGCACGCCATCCAGGCCGCGGTGACGTGGGCCGGGGGAGTGTCGTCGCCGGGAGCCAGGACGTCGAGCCACCTCTGCACGGTCCCGGCGCGGCCGGCGTCGACGAACTCCAGCCAGTGCGCGTGGACGAGCTCGGACGCGTCCGACGTCCGCCCGGCAGCGAGCCAGTGCGAGATCGCCTCCGGGACCAGTCCGTCGCCGGAGAACCACTCGGCGGCCCGGGCATGGAGCTCCTCGACGCGCTCGGGCCGCGACAGCTCGAGCTCGCTGCGGGCGACGGCGGCGAAGAGCTGGTGGAACCGGTACCACGTGCGGTCGGCGTCGAGCGGCACGAGGAACAGGTTGGCCCGCTCGAGGTCGTTGAGGATCGTGGCGCTGTCACTGCGCGCGAGCAGGTGGTCGCAGAGCGGGGCGGAGAACCGGTCCAGCACCGAGACGTCGAGGATGAAGTCCCGCAGCCGCTCCGGGTGCCGGCTGAGGACCTCCTCGGTGAGGTAGTCGCCGATGAAGCGGTTGCTGCCGCTGAAGCGGTGGACGAATGCGTCGGGATCCGGTCGGTCGGCCAGCGACAGCGCGGCGAGGTAGAGCGCTGCGGGCCAGCCCTCGGTCCGCTCCACCAGCTCGGCGAGGGTGTCGTCCGCGAGGTCGACTCCGGTGCGGACGACCATCTCGTGGGCCTCCTGCGGCGTGAAGGCGAGGTCGTCGGCCCGCAGCTCGGCGAGGTCGTGGGACACACGCAGCCGGCCCAGCCGCAGGCCGGGGTCGGAGCGGGTGATGATCACCAGGTGCGCCTTCTCCGGCAGCGCCTGGATGAGGGTCTCGACCTCGTCGTGGCGCTCGGTCGACTGCACGAAGTGGAAGTCGTCGAGGACGAGCACCAGGTCGTCCGGCATGGCCGCCAGTGCGGCCATGATCGTCACCAGCAGGGTCGGCGGGGCTTCCACGGCCCGGCCGAGCACCCGCGACGGCTCGACCAGGGGCAGCACGCACCCTGCCCGCTCGAGGGCCGCCGCCACGTGGCTCCACAACCGAGCCGGGTCGTTGTCCCCGGCGTCGAGGGAGACCCAGGCGGAGCCGGGGCACTCCTCGGCCTGCAGCGCCTGTGCGACGACTGTGGTCTTGCCGTAGCCGGCCGGGGCCGCCACGAGGGTGACCGGCAGCCGGATCGCATCGGCCATCGCGGCCATCAGGCGTGGTCTGTCGACCCAGCTCGCGCGACGTGACGGCGCGTGGAGCTTCACGTCCGAGAGGTGGCCGGTCGACGGAGCGAGCACGGCACCACGGACTGGCGGTTCCGACCCGAACGCGCTCATCGGTCAGCCTCCCATCCCGCCCGCCCGTCTCCCCCGAGCTGATCGCGACCCACGGGCGACGATACGGCCTCCGGCGCACCGGCGTCTGCACCCGGGACGGTCCTCGGACCGTCCCGGGACGGTCCCGGGCCGGCACGGCCACGCCGGTGTGCGGCCTCCCGGCCCGGTGCCTGCGGGCTAGACGTCCGGCTCGCGGCGCACGTCGACAAGTGCGAACCCTTGACGGCTCAGCGCGGCCAGCAACCCGTGCAGCTCGGCGTCGTCGCCGAGCTCCACGTGGATCGTGAACCCGCCCGGGTCGATCGAGACGGTCGCACCCTCGAAGTCCTCCAGCAGGTCGGAGGGTACGTCGCCCACGGCGCGGATCTCGTAGGCCGATCTCGACATGAAGTCCTCGATTCGTCGACGGGGTGTGCCGGCACCTCCTACGGTGCGTCACCACGGTGCGGGATCGCGTCACCCTCTGCGGGTGACGCATGCACCCTGTGGAGGTCGCACGGTGGAGCATGGCCTCCTCCCAGACGTACGACACCCCGGAAGCAGCCGCCGAGGAGATCGAGCGCCTGCGTGCCGAGCTGGCCCGGCTGAGGGCCGCGCCCCCCGCCGCTCAGTCCCCGACCGCCGCGACCGAGCGCCACGGCTGGTGGCGGCCCGTGGTCGCGGGCGTGCTGATCCTGCTCGCCGCGCTGCTCGCGCCCCTGTCGGTCCTGGCGACGTGGTCCAACGGTCAGATCCAGGACACCGACCGCTACCTCGCGACCGTGTCCCCGTTGGCGGACGACCCCGCCGTCCAGGAGGCCATCGCCGCCCGCCTGGAGCAGGTGATCTTCTCGTACATCGACGTCGACGCGGCCGTCGACGAGGTCGTCACCGCGCTCGAGCAGCGCGGGTTCCCGGACCGGGCCGGCACGACCCTCTCGGCCCTCTCCGGCCCGCTCTCGACCGGTATCCGCGGCTTCGTCGAGGACCGCATCCTGGCCGTCGTGCAGTCGGACACCTTCAAGCAGGCGTGGGTGGAGGCGAACCGGACGGCCCACGACGAGCTGGTCGCCGCCCTGGAGGGTGACGCCGAGGGCGCGGTGGTCATCGACAGGGGAGAGGTCAGCGTCAACCTCGCCACGCTCATCAACACCGTCAAGCAGCAGCTGGTCGACGCCGGCTTCACGATCGCCGACCGGATCCCGGAGGTCGACGCCTCCTTCGCGATCGTCAAGTCTGACGACCTGGCCACGGCGCAGTCCCTGCTCGGCGTGCTGGACCCCCTCAGCAGGTGGTTGCCGGTGGTCGGACTGGCCCTGATCGGGTGTGCGGTCGCGATCGCCCGAGACCGGCGACGCACGGTGCTGGCCGCGGGCCTGGCGGTGGCGGCATCGATGCTGCTGCTCGGGGCGACCCTCAACGTGATCCGGCCGTTCTACCTCGACGCACTGCCCGAGAGCAGCTCGCCGGCGGCCGCCGGTGCGGTGTACGACCAGCTCGTGTCCTTCATCAGGCTGGCGCTCCGCGGTGTGCTGGTGATCGCCCTGACAGTGGCCCTCGTGGCCTGGCTGAGCGCCCCGCGCGGATCCGGTGCGGCCGCGCGTTCGGGGTTGGCGAGGGGGGTCGACTCGCTGCGGAGCGGGCGGTCCCGGGCCGGGATGGACACCGGCCGGCTGGGCGTGGCGCTCGCGACCTACCGGGGCCCGATCCGTGCGGGCGTGGTGGGGTTGGCAGCGATCCTCTACCTCGCGCAGGACCACCCGACCGGAGGAACCGCCCTCGCGTTCGTGCTCGTCACCGCACTCGTGCTGCTCGTCCTCGAGGTGCTGGCCGCCCGGCCCGACCCGGCCCCCACGGACCGTCAGGCGTGAGCCAGCCGGTCAGGGGGAGTCGCCCGGGGTGTTGGTCGAGGCGCTGGTCGGCGTGCTGGTCGGCCTGATCACCAGCTCGAGCAGCGTCCCGGTCACGGCGATCACCGCGGCTCCCAGCAGGGCGGTGCCCGGACCGGCGATGTCGAGGTTCGCGCTGAGGCCAGCCGTGACCGCGAGGAGCGCGCCATTGACGAGGAGTGCCGAGGCGCCCATCCGGAGCCACGACTGGGAGCCGACGAGCCACTGGAGCACCGGTCCGACCATCGCGTTGACCAACCCGAACAGGACGGAGACGGCGAGGTAGGTGCCGACCCCACCGTGGACCTCGATGCCCGGGACCAGCAGCGTCGCGACCCACACCGCGGCGGCCATGATGCACCAGTTCACCAGCACGTGGACGATGGTCAGCAGGTCGTCGCTCGTGAGGCCGCCGTCACCCGTCGCAACGCCGTCGGCGTAGTGCGGCACCGCGGGCGCGCCCACCGCACCGTCGGTCAGCGAGAACCGCGTCTTGATCCGCACGAGCCAGCGTGCGTCGGAGGCGTCGAACTGCGCTCCCATCACGGCGCAGGCGATGAGGATGAAGGCAGCGGCGAGGAGCCAGCCGAGCAGGGTGATCGTGACCCCGAAGAGGCCGAAGTCCTCGGTGGCCCCCACCATCACCGCCGGCATGTAGATGGGTGTGCCGATGGCGAGGACCGTCATGCCCACCGCCGACGCGGCTCCGGTGGCCAGCAGCCGACGCCAGTGCACCTGCCGCTCGAGCAGGAGGTACGGGATGGCCGTCCACAGCACCAGGCCGACACCGGCCGTGACCGGGATCGTCCACAGCCACTCCAGCGGGAACCGGCTGGCGACCTCCCTGATCAGGAAGGAGAGACCGGCCATCACGGTGAAGGCGACCAGGCCCATGCCGGCGTACAGCGTGCTGCGCATGCCCGCCTTGGTCCGCCCCCACGCGGCGCGGTACATCGACTGGAGCCGACGACTGAACGCCATCGCGGAGTAGATCAGCAGCAGGGCGCTGAACAGGGAGACGCTGCTCGACGCCCCGGCGGGTGCCTGGAAGAGCTGCTCCACGGCGTCTGCCGAGGCACCCGACAGGTTGAACCTGCGGATGATGGACCGGCTGATCACGTCCTCCTGGCCCGCCGGGGCCGCGCTGGCCACGACGATGAAGAGGGGGATCAGTGCCGTCAGGACCTGGGAGGAGATCACGATGCAGCGGTCGAACCCGTCCATGAGCGCGAAGCGCCGCACCGACTGACCGAGGAACGACGCGGCGACCCGGCGGGACAGGGCGTTGACCTCGTCCGAGCGCTCCACCGGCAGCAGGCGCATCAGCCCACCTGCCCTCGTCGCCTCCTCGACCCGCGTCCGTGCGGGTCCTGACGACGCCATGCTCCGGCGCAGCGACGCGGCAGCGGCTCACACGCGGAGGGTGATACGCGCGTGCCGCTCGTGCCCGAGACTCGACGGGGTGGAGACGATCCGGCACCACCGGCGCGTGCGGAGGCGGTGATGAGCGACGTCCTCGTCGTCCTGGGCGCCGCCGTGGTGGTCCTGGACTACGTCATCAAGTTCCTGGCGCTCGGGGTGCTCCCGAGCAACAAGAAGCCCTCGTCCGCCATGGCGTGGCTGATCCTGATCCTGATCGTCCCGCTGGCCGGCTTCCTGGTCTTCCTGGTCCTGGGGCGCACGAACCTGGGACGGGGCAGGCTGGCGCGTCAGCGCGAGGCGGACGCGGCGATCCGTGCCGCCACGGAGAGCCTGCCTGCGTGGACGGTCGCGGAGCCGGCGTACCTGCCCTCGATGGCCACGCTCACCTACAACCTCGGCGCGCTTCCCCTGCAGGGCGGGAACCAGGTGGACCTGATCCCGGGATACCACGACGCGATCGCGGCGATGACCGCCGAGGTCGCCAGGGCCGAGACATCGATCGAGGTCGAGTTCTACATCGCGGCCTGGGACGAGGTGACCGCTCCGTTCTTCGAGGCACTCGTCCAGGCCACCGCCCGGGGAGTCGAGGTGCGCCTGCTCGTGGACCACCTGGGGTCCAGGGGGATCCCGGGGTACGCCGACTTCGCGAAGCGCCTCGACGACACGGACATCCGGTGGCGGCCGATGCTCCCGTTCCGCCCGCTGAAGGGCCAGCTGCAGCGCCCGGACCTGCGCAACCACCGCAAGCTGCTGGTGGTCGACGGCCGCGTGGCGTTCATGGGGTCGCAGAACCTCATCGAGCCGGGCTACAACAAGCCGAAGAACCACGCCGCCGGCCGGGAGTGGGTCGAGCTGGTCGCGCGTGTCGACGGCCCGACCGTCAGCGCGCTGCGTGCCGTGTTCGCGAAGGACTGGTTCACCGAGACCCAGGAGCGCCTGGCCGACCAGGTCGCCTCAGCTCGGCCGCGGAGCCACCCCGGCGGCGTGACGGCGCAGGTGCTGCCGAGCGGTCCGGGCTACGTCACCGAGAACAACCTGCGGCTCTTCACGGCGCTGATCTACTCCGCGCAGACGCGCGTCTCGCTGACCAGTCCGTACTTCGTCCCCGACGAGCCGCTGCTGTACGCCGTGACCACGGCCGCCCGCCGTGGCGTGGAGGTGGAGCTCTTCGTCAGCGAGGAGGGCGACCAGTTCATGGTCTACCACGCTCAGTGCTCGTACTACGAGGCGCTGCTCGAGGCGGGCGTCCGCATCCATCTCTACCCGGCCCCGGCCGTGCTCCACTCCAAGCACTTCTCGATCGACGACGACGTCGCCGTCATCGGCTCCAGCAACATGGACCTGCGCTCCTTCGCGCTCAACCACGAGGTCTCCATGATGCTCACCGGAGCCGACATCGTCGCGCGGTTCCGCAAGGTCGAGGACGACTACCGGGCGCTGTCGCGCGAGCTCACCCTCGAGGAGTGGCGCCAGCGGTCGCCCTGGCAGCGCTACCTCGACAACACGATGCGGCTCACCGCCGCGCTCCAGTGAGAGGACACCGACGATGGCACGGACGACGCGTGACCTGTGGCTCGAGGACCGGCAAGGCGTCATCGACCGGTGCCGGGACAGGACGTGGTGGCGGTGGCTGCACTGGTGCAGCTCCATCGGGCTGCTGCTCGCGGTCGTGCAGTGGGGCTGGGTCGTCCCCAGCGTGGTCGTGCTCTCCAGCGTGGCCATCGCCGTGCTGCTCTTCATCGCGTGCGTGGGCAGGGTCGACCTCCCGCGGGTGCGGCTCGTCGCGGACGTCGTCGCGCTGGGCACCCTCGCGGCCGTCGGCGCAGCCGGTCTGGTGGCGGTGTCGACCGCGGCGGGGCTGCTGGTCGTGGCGGCGCTGACGCTCACCGCCCCCGCCGTACGCCGGTGGGTGCGGGACGCGCGCGCGGCGCTGCGCGCGTCCGTCGCCCTGGCCCGCGAGGCGCGCAGGCGCACGCCCCGCTCCTGGCCCAGGAGCGACTGGAGCGACTGGCCGTAGTCCGGTGGGCATCACCCTCACCTGGCTCGGCCACGCCACCGTGGTGGTCGACATCGACGGCGTCCGGATCGTGTCCGACCCCCTCCTGCAGCGGCACAACGGCGTCCTGCGGCGGCGCGGAGGAGCGGCCCCGGAGGGCGGGGCGTGGGCCGGCGCGGACGCGATCCTGCTCTCGCACCTCCACCACGACCACGCGGAGGTCGCCTCGCTGAAGCTGTTCGACGAGGTGCCGGTGCTCACCGCACCGGAGAACGCCGTCTGGGTGAGGAAGAAGGGCCTGGTCGGACGCGGACTCGAGGAGGGGGAGTGGGCGTCCGTCGGTGGCGCCGAGGACGTGGAGGTCCGGCTGGTCCCTGCCGTGCACCACTCCCGGCCGATGCCGCACCGGCCCAACGCGGCCAACGGGCACCTCGTCCGGGGCCCGTCGGGAGTCGTCTGGCTCGCGGGCGACACCGACCTGTACCAGGGGATGGCCGGCCACCCGGAGCTCGCGGGCTCTCCGATCGACGTGGCCGTCGTCCCCGTCGGTGGATGGGGCCCGCGTCTCTCCCCGGGACACATGGGGCCCAAGCAGGCCGCGATTGCGTGCCGGCTCGTGGCTGCCCGCTCCGCGGTCCCGGTGCACTGGCAGACCCTGCACGTCCCCGTCGCCGGGAGGTTCCCGCGCGGCTGGATGGACCTCGCCGGTCCGCGATTCGCGGAGTCGCTGTCCCGCGAGGCACCGGCCTGCCGACCGTTCGTCCTGGACATCGGGTCGTCGGCGTCCCTCCCCTGACGGGCTCATCCGCTGTGGGTGAAGCGGCTCGGCGACGGCGCTACCTACGCTCCGAGAGGACGACGGACCGGGTGACATCCCACCGAGTCGCGTCCCCAGACAGCAGGAGGAGAGCATGACCAACGACCTCGAGCAGGAGACCGGCGACGACCTCGACCTCATGGGTCCGATCGACTACATCGTGGTCGAGTTCCCCGGCAGCAGGATGACGGGGGAGGGCTTCCCGATCCTGCTCGACCTCGTCGACCGCGGGCTCATCCGCATCCTGGACCTCGCCTTCGTCACCAAGGACGAGGACGGGACGATCCACGCGATCGACATCAGCGACGTCGACGGCGACGGCGAGCTCGACCTGACGGTGTTCGAGGGCGCCTCGTCGGGGCTGCTCGACGAAGGGGACCTCGACGACGCGGGCAGCGCGCTCGAGGCGGGCAGCTCTGCCGGGATCCTCGTCTACGAGAACGTCTGGGCCGCGCCCTTCGCCCGTGCCGTCCGGCAGGGCGGCGGCCAGCTGGTGGCCAGCGGCCGCATCCCGGTGCAGGCGATGCTGGCCGCCGTCGACGCAGCCGAAGCCGCCGCCGCCCAGGTCTGATCCACGAGAGAACAGGAACACGTCATGCCAGGTCTTCTCCGCGGTGTCGCACGCACCGCCGTCGTCGCCGGTACCGCCACGGCCGTGTCCAACCGCGTCTCGCGCAGGCAGGCGGGCAGGTGGGCGGCCCAGGAGCAGCAGCAGTACGGACAGGAGCAGTACGCCGCCCCACCGCCCCAGCAGTACGCCGCGCCCCCCGCCCAGGCTCCCGACCAACCGGGCATGGACGACAAGCTGGCGCAGCTGAAGGAGCTCGGGGAGCTGAAGGCGGCCGGCGTGCTGAACGACCTCGAGTTCGAGCAGCAGAAGAACCGCATCCTCAACGCCTGACGCCCACGCGACCACGGGGTGCGCTCGTCCCCTCGTCGCGTCGCCGCGTGGAACCCGGGCCCGTGGGTACTGGTCCGGGGCACCCCCCTGCGTGACTGCGCGAGCCCTCGCGCGTTGGAGGTGTGCGCGGGACGGACCCGCGGGTCCTGAGCGAGGCGGCACCATGAACGCGCTGTGGAACTACCGGTCATCGGTCTGGGACTACCGCGAGTCCACGTGGACCCTTGACAGCGACCTCGTCGGCTACGCGGTCGAGGCCACCGACGGCCACCTCGGCACCGTCGTGCGCGCCTCCAGCTCGCCCGAGGCGGCCTACCTGGTGGTCGACGCCGTCCCCACCGGAGCGGGGCGGCGCGTGGTACCGGCGCTTGTGGTGACCTCGATCCGGCACCACGACCGGGCGATCCGCATCGACCTCACCGGCCTCCAGCTCCTGGCTGCGCCGGCCCTGGAGGACGAGCACCTGGACGACGTCGCGCGCGCGGAGCACGACCACTACTTCAGCAGCCTGGGGGACGGATGACCGTCCGGCGCCCGGTCGAGCGCTAGTCGCGCTCGTCGTCGAAGTGGACGGTGACGGCGTAGATCACCAGGACGTCGAGCAGGATCAGCAGGCCGTACCAGACGGGCGCAGCCGAGAGGAACATCAGGTTCGTCACGGCGCTGAGCGAGGCGACCACGATGGTGGCGGGCCTGCTCCAGGGCCTGCGGTAGAAGAGCGCGACCCCGGTGAGGAAGGCGAAGACGCCGAGCGCGATGTGGGCGATGCCCCAGCCCCGGTAGCTCTGGAACAGGATCAGGTCGGAGGCGTCCACCTCGTAGACCCTGTTCTCCAGCAGGGCGATGAACCCCCCCAGGGCGTGGAAGCCACCCAGCAGCAGCAGCATGATGGACGCGAAGCCCAGCATCCCGGTCCACAGCGGGGAGGCCGGTGCCTCGTCCGGTTCCTGACGGTGCGGGCGGGTGGTGTCGCTGGTCATGGTGCTCCTCCTCGTCCGGGTGCCGTCCGGCTCAGGCTGGCACCACATTGGTGCTGGGGGTTCACCCGGCGTGGGTGACGTCGCGTGGTCACGAATCGGTGGGCCCGCGGCTGCGCGTGAGCTCGTCCATCGCCTCGACCATGGCCGCCGGTGCGTCCTCGGAGAGCTCGGCGTGCATCAGCACGACGTCGCCTCGCCGGAGCTCGCGCTCCATCGCGGGGCGTACCTCGTCGAGGTCGCCGTCGCTCGACAGCACGAGGAGGGCGGACGATCCGGGCGTCAGCTGCGAGCCGAGCTCCTCGACGAACTCCTCGTCGATGCCGGACCGGCGCAGGCGCGCGGACACCCCCGCGACGCCTGCCCCGATCGCGGCCCCTGCCGCCGGAGCCAGCACGAGCAGGCCCACCAGGCCGCCCAGGACGGATCCCTTGCCGACGCTCGAGGCGGTCGGGTGCTTCACGTGGCCGATCACCGGCTCGTCCGCCCGCGGCATCCACGCGATCGTGATGGCGTCGTGCACCGTGAGCACCTTCCGCTCCGCCAGGGCCTTGAGGCGCACGGCGCCGGCATCGGCCCCGAAGGGGGTGTCGTAGCGCCAGACCGTCAGGGCCGTCATCGCGGCCGCCTCACAGCGCCGCCGGGCTGGAGCCCGCCGGCGCGTCCGCCCGGACCGGCGCGAAGGGGTGCAGCTGCTCGCGGCCCCCCTCGATCACGAGGCAGGTCGACTCGGGCACCTCCCGCCAGGCGCCTTCGAGGCTGCCCAACGGCTCGGACACGATCAGGCGTGCGTCGTCCGACACCCGCTGGAGGGTGGGGTTGTCCGGGTGCTGGAGACGGAGGGTGCGGACGTCGGCGTTGTGGAACAACGATCGGGACCGGCCCTCGGTGGAGTAGCGGAACGCCCACGTGACCTCGCCATTTGTCGTGGCCACCGTCATCTGGATCGGGTGCGGCACGCCGTGCCGTCGTCCCGTCTCCTCGATGAGTCCGACGGCCCGCGCCACCGCCGCCGGCGGGTCCTGCTCGAGCCCGAAGGTGAGGGCGAGGAAGAAGAACAGCTCCGAGTCCGTCGACCCCTCGATGTGGGGGAACAGCGAGGGCTCCACCGCCAGCGTCAGGTCGCGCTTGACCGAGGCGAAGTCGGCGATCGACCCGTTGTGCATCCACAGCCAGCGCCCGTGCCGGAAGGGGTGGCAGTTGGTCTGCTGCACGGCCGTGCCGGTCGTCGCCCGGATGTGCGCGAACACCCGGCCCGCGGACGCGTGGCCCGAGATCTCGCGGAGGTTGCGGTCGCTCCAGGCGGGCTCGGTGCTGTGGTAGATGCCGGGCTCCTCCTGGGCGCCGTACCAGCCGACCCCGAAGCCGTCGCCGTTGACGGCCTCGACCCCGAGCCGCGAGTGCATGCTCTGCACCACCAGGGAGTTCTCCGGTGCGAAGAGCAGGTCCGCGATGAGCACCGGCGAACCCGAGTAGGCGAGCCAACGACACATGGCACCGTTCCTTCCGTTCACGGGCGGCCACCCCATTCCACGCGCGCGACGTGGTCGGCGGCTCACCCGTGCAAGGTGAGGTCGGGCGGCGACGGCGGGCCGTAGCGTCTGACGGACGCCTGGCAGCACGCGCATCAGCGGGAGGGTCGATGCCTGAACCGGAGTCCACCCGCGCCGGGCCTGCCGACAGCGACGCGACCTACGGTCATCGCCGCCGGGCAGCGGACACCCTGGCCCGCCGTGACCCGGGTGGCATCCTGTACGGCGCCGTGATCACGGCGGGCTCCCTGGCCGCGGTGAGTGCCAACCTCTCGCACGCCCACCGGGTCGCGCTCAGCGTCGCTGCGGTAGTCGCCGTCTACTGGCTGGCCCACGTCTACACGGAGTCCCAGGAGATGCTCTTCGAGGGGGACCGGCGCCCGCTCTTCCGCCGCACGCCCCATGCCGCTGCCCGGGAGGTCTCCATCCTCTGGGGTGCCATGCCGGCCCTCGCCGTCTACCTCCTGCTCGACGTGCTCGGGCTGTCCTCCAGCGGCGCGGCTTACTGGGCGCTGTGGTTCTCCGTGGGCTTCCTCGCCGTGATCGGCTACCTCGGCGCCCACCGGGCGGGCATCGGTGGCTGGCGGCTCCTGCTCGAGTCGGCCGGCGCGGCCTCGCTGGGCGTCCTCGCGGTGCTGGGCAAGCTCTTCCTGCACTGAGCAGGCGCCGTCAGCCGACCAGTTGCAGGGAGTGGTCCGTGTTGTTGAGCCGTCGCCCCGCGGTGTCGGTGACCGTGACGATGTCCTCGATGCGGACGCCGAACCGGCCGGCGAGGTAGACGCCGGGCTCCACGGAGAAGCACATGCCCGGGACCATGGGCTGCTCCTCGCCCTCGATCATGTACGGCGGCTCGTGCGTCGTGGTGCCGATCCCGTGGCCGGTGCGGTGGATGAACTGCTCGCCGTACCCGGCATCGGTGATCACCGCGCGGGCGGCCCGGTCGACCTCCTGGCACGCGACGCCGGACCGTACGGCGTCCACGCCGGCCTGCTGCGCGAGCCGCACGACCTCGTGCACCTCGCGGACCAGGTCGGTCGGCTCACCGACGCACACCGTGCGGCTGGTGTCCGACCCGTAGCCGGACATGAGCCCGCCGAAGTCGAGCACCACGCAGTCGCCGACCTCGATCGTCCGGTCGCCGGCCTCGTGGTGCGGGTTGGCGCCGTTGGGCCCCGACCCCACGACGGTGAAGTCGACCTGCTCGTGACCGTGCTCGCGCAGCAGGTCGGCGAGGTCCGCGGCCACGTCGGTCTCCTTCCGGCCCGAGAACCGCACGCCGAGGATCCGCTCGTACGTCGCGTCCGCCGCCGCGCCCGCCGCCTCGAGGCGGGCGAGCTCGTTGGCGTCCTTGACCGCGCGCAGCATCGGCAGCCGCGTCGTCATCGCGTCGTACGACGTGCGGGGCAGGGCTGTCTGGAGGGCCAGCAGGTGCATCGCCCACGCGTTGTCCGAGATCGCGTAGCGACCGTCGGGACGCAGCAGCGCGCCGGCCGCGGCGTAGGGGTCGGCGCCGTCGAGCCAGTCGACGACGGTCGTCGCGGCGGTCCCCTCGGCCCGCTCGGCGTCCGGCCGCTCCAGCGTCGGCACCAGCAGCGTCGGGTCGCGGTCGGCGGTGAGGAACAGCATCGTCAGCCGCTCCGTGATCGCGGTCGGCTGGTAGCCGGTCAGCCAGACCAGGTCGGGGCCCGGCGTGACCAGCACGCCGTCGACCCCGGCCGCCCGGCCGTCGACCACCACCCGCGCCATGCGGGCGGCGTAGTCGTCCCGGGTGAAGGGGACAGCACTCATGACGCGCTCCCGGAAGCGGTGGTGGGGATGGTGTGCAGGTGGGCGGCCGCGGAGGCGGCGGCGTCGCGAGCGGTGCCCTCGGCAGCCTTGTGCCGCCGGATCGCGACCACCGCCAGGAGGACGCCGAGCGCGCTGATCACGGCCATCAGCCACGAGGCGGCCCCCAGCCCCGAGGCCAGGGCGTCGCCCGCGCTCGCGCCGTCGTCGAGCTGGTTGCTGTCGACGGTGGCGTAGATCGTGGCGCACAGGGCGGTCGCGACGGCGGCTCCGACGTAGCGCGCCATGTTGGAGACACCGGATGCCCCGCCGACCTGCTCCTGCGGGACGGAGGCGGTCGCTGCGGACGACGCAGGCCCGTTGGAGAGGCCCATGCCGACCGCGATCGCCAGGATCGGGAGCAGGAAGGCGGTGTACGCCCACGACGAGTCGGTGAGGCCGATCCACGCGAAGCCGACCGTCATCAGGATGAAGCCCACGCCGATCACCTGGCGACCGCCGAGCCGGTTGGCCAGCCTGGGCACGAGCGGGGCGACGACGACCAGGCCGACGGTCGCCGGCAGGGTGGCGATGCCGGCCTCGAGCGGGCTGAAGCCGAGTGCCGCGGGGTTCTGGAAGTAGAGGCTCAGCAGGTACATCAGCCCGTTGATCGTGCCGGCCCCGATGAGGATCGCCAGGGTCGCGCCGACCAGGATCCGGTTGCGCAGCAGCGCGAGGTCGAGCAGCGGCACCGCGACCCGCTTCTCGGTCATGACGAAGAGGAAGCCGGCGACGACCGACGCGGCGAAGCAGCCGAGCGTCGCAGCGGACAGCCACCCCCAGTCGCCGCTCTTCGTGAACCCGTAGATCAGCGGCACGAGCGTGAGCGCGATCAGCACGGTGCCGAGGTAGTCGATCGACCGTGGCCGCGCCTCGTCGCGCGACTCCTCGACCGTCGAGAAGGTCAGCAGCATGCAGACGACGGCGACCCCGGCGTCGATCCAGAAGAGACCCTGCCAGCCGGTGACGTCCACGAGCACGCCGCCGAGCAACGGGCCGGCCGCCGCGCCGACGGCGGCGGCGGCGCCCCACAGCGACACGAACTTGAGCCGTTGGTCCCCGGACGTCGCCACCGTCAGCAGGCTGAGCCCGCAGGCGAGGATCGTCGAGCCGGCGGCTCCCTGGATCACCCGCCCGGCGATCACCATGCCGCCGGACTCTGCCAGCGCGATCAGCACGCACGAGACCACGAAGAGTGCCAGGCCGAGCTGGAAGACCAGCTTGCGCCCGAACACGTCACCCAGCGAGCCGGACGTGATGATCACCGCGGCACCGACGAGCGAGTAGCCGGTCACGGCCCACTGCAGCGTCTCGACACCCATGCCGGTGTCCTCGGAGATCGCGGGGAGCAGGATGCTCACCGCCGAGGTGTTCGCGTTGACCACCAGGGTGGAGATGCAGGTGGCTGCGAGCACCCCGCTGGCCTTGGTCGTGCTCGTGGCCACGTCGCTCATCCAGCATCCTCCCGGTCACAGCCCCGTCCCACCGGCTCCCGGCCGACGGTACGGGCGGGTCCGCGGCACTGCCCTCACCCGTCGTGGGCGATAGGCGACGGTGGTCGGTGGGGGTGGTTCAGCCGAGGGGATGGTCGCGGTCCCCGAGGTCGGGCCGACCTCCGCGACGGGCGATGCCGCGTCGCGCCGCCGAGGTGAGCAGCCTGATGCCCAGCCCCAGCACCACCAGGTTGAGCAGCATCTGCGCGGTCACGAGCAGCAGCATGGCGTCGCTCTTCGCCACGATGTCCCCGAAGCCGACGGTGGCGAAGACCGTGACCGTGAAGTAGAGGGCGGAGACGTGGTCGAGGCTGCGCGAGAAGCCTGACGGGTCGTCGAGGCTGTTCACCAGGTAGATCCGGGCGAAGATCAGCAGGTACAGCGGGACCAGCACGGCGAGGGCCTCGATCGCGCGCAGGATGGGGTGCCTCGACCGGATGATGGCGGGCACCTGCGCCCCGACCACGGCGGCGAACACCCCCAGCTGCAGGACCAGCCACAACACCGGGGAGCCTTCGTCCGAGCGTCCCGCCGGCAGCAGGAAGTACGCCGCGAACAGCACGGACACCGTCAGCGTCACCCGGGAGAGCACGAGGAGGCCGAACGACCACCTCTGTCGTCGGGTGACCGACGGCCACGCCTGGCTCATGCTGCGCACCATCCGGCATGTGTGGCCGGGTCGACCTCCCCCGAGGGGGGTGATCGGGTGCGTGCCGGGGATCGAGCGGCATGGGCCGTCCGGCCCCGGGGTACGGCACGTCATGGACGATCGTGAGCGCCCGACCACCGACCAGCCCCTCAACGCGCCCGGGCCGCGGCCCAAGGTCACGCCGTTCCTGGCGGTGATCGGGATGATCCTGCTGATCGCGGCGATCTTCGTCGTGATCAGCCTGCTGCGCTACAACACCTGAGTCTCGGGAGCCCACCTGACGACGAGCAGCGCGACGTCGTCCTCCTGCTCCTCGCTGGTCATGGCGCCCAGCAGCCGGTCGCAGAGGTGGTCGAGGTCGGGGGTGGCAGGACCGACCTCGGCGAGGAGGTGCTCCAGCGCCTCGATGCCGTCCTCGATGTCGCGGTCACGGCGCTCGACGAGACCGTCGGTGTAGAGCACGAGCGTCGCGCCCGCCTCGAGCGCGACGACCCCCTCGTGGCGGGCGGCGGCCGGGTCGAAGCCCAGCAGCAGGTCGTTGGCGTCGGCGTCCGCGAGCCGCGTGACGACCCCGCGGTGGTCGACGAGCAACGCCGGCGGGTGGCCGGCGTGCGACCAGCGCAGCAGGACCTGCGGCGAGCCCGTGCCCGCAGTGTGCACCTGCTCGAAGCGGGCCACGACCGCGGTCGCGGTGGTCTCGAGCTGCAGCGACTGCATGACGGTGTCGAGGCCGGACAGGATCGCGGCGGGGGCGTCGCCGCTGTGCACGGCGATGCCGCGCAGCAGGCCGCGCACCTGTCCCATGGCAGCAGCCGCCTCGACGTCGTGGCCCACGACGTCGCCCACGACGACCACGATGTCGGGTGTCGCGGCTGCGGCGTCGCCCTGGAGGAACGCGTCGTACCAGTCCCCGCCGATGCGGGCCGCCTCGCCGGCGGGCGTGTAGCGGGTCGCGACCTGCAGGCCCCGGCGGGCGGGCGGTGCAGTGAGCATGCTCCGCTGCAGCGCCTCCGACACGTCGCGCTGCGACTCGTAGAGGCGCGCGTTGTCGAGTGCCAGCGCCGCGCGGGCGCCGATGTCCTCGAGCAGGGCGACGTCGTCGGTGGTGAACGGCGTGCGGTGGATGTCGCGGAAGGCACTGACCACGCCGACCGTGCGGCCGCGGGCCCGCAGCGGGACGACCGCGGCGGAGAAGGGCGCCAGCCGGCGGAGCAGGTCACGGGCCGTGCCGGGCTCGAGGACGGCTGCCACCGACTCGGCGGCAGAGGACTCCATGAGCACGGGTGTCATCTCGCGGATGGCCTGGGCGAGGTAGGAGCTGTCGGTCATCGCGCGGAGCCGCCGGGCCGCGTAGTCGCGCAGGACACCTTCCATCTCGGGGTCGCGGTGCGACCACCCGAGGTCGCGCAGCCCGCGCCGCCAGTCGGTCGCGTGCGGGTCCTCGACGAGGGTCACCAGGCACCAGTCCGCCAGCTCGGGCACCAACCGGGTGGCCAGTCGGCTGACGCCCTCGGTGGGGTCGAGCGTCGCCGTGAGGGCCTCCGACACCGACGCCAGCAGTGCGAGGCGGTGGGCCGAGCGGTCCAGCGCCTCCTGGGCGTCGCGGCGGGAGGTGATGTCGACGAAGTAGACGGCCAGGCCCTCGGGCGACGGCCAGGCCCGCACCTCGTACCAGGCGTCGAGCGGCGGCGGGTACCAGGCCTCGAAGGTCACCGGCTCGCCCGACGCGACGGCGCCACGGTAGTGGTCCTCGAAGGCGCTGCCCACGGCGGCGGGGAACGCCTCCCAGATGCTGGCGCCGATGAGGTGCACGCGCGTCGCGCCCAGCAGCCGCTCGGCCTCGGAGTTGACGTAGGTGAAGCGCCACTCGTGGTCGAGCTGGAAGAAGGCCGACGACATCGACTCGAGCACGCGTCCCACGCGGGCCTCGCCCTCGCGGACGTGGGTGGTGTCGTACGCCGCCCCGACCAGGCGGACGGGGGGTCCGTCGGGCTGGTCGGCGAACGCGTGGCCACGTGCCTCGATCCACCGCAGCGTCCCGTCGGGCAGGACCACCCGGTACTCCGCGTCGTAGTCGCCGCACGTGGCGATGGCGCGCTGGAGGGCATCCGAGACGCGGCCGACGTCGTCGGGGTGCACGCAGCGGTTGAAGGCCTCGATCGTCCCGCCGAAGTTCTCCTCGTCGAGGCCGAACAGCTCGTGGAGCCGCTCGTCCCACCGGAGCTCGCCGGTCACCAGGTCCCAGACGAAGGCCCCCACGCCGGCGGCGTCGACGGCGAGCCGCCACGCGAGGCGGTCGCTCTCCGCGTCGAGGACGGACCGGGAGGTCGGCGGCGGGGTGTCGTCGTCGGTCACAGGTCCTTCTCATGCCAGCTCATGCCAGGTCGGCGGCCCACGGTCCTCGAGGCACGCGCACAGCGTGTCACAGCGTGGGCCCTGCCGCGGCCGAACGGCGGAACCTCAGGGCCGGGCGTCGACGGCCCTCGCCGCGGGCGGGAGGTCGGCGACGTCGGCCGGGACCGCCGACGCCGGGTCGGCCGGCAGCTGCGCGACCTGCTCGCGGCACCAGACCGACACCGGGCGGCTGCCGTCGAGCACCGCGGCGCGGAACGACTGCCACGGTTCCCACCGTGCGTCGTCGACCTCGTCGGGGTCGGGGGAGACGTCCGCGGCGGCACCGACGGGGACCGAGCCGACGAACACCGGGCACATCTCGTTCTCCACGACGCCGTCCTGCTCGGCGCGGTAGCGGAAGCGCGGCAGCACGAGCCGCAGGTCGGTGACCGTGGTGCCGAGCTCCTGCTCGACACGCCGGCGCACGGCGTCCGCGAGCGGCTCGCCCGGAGCGGGGTGGCCGCAGCAGCTGTTGGTCCACACCCCCGGGAAGGTGCGCTTGTGCAGGGCCCGGCGGGTCACCAGCACGTTGCCTGCGTCGTCGAAGAGGTAGCAGGAGAACGCCAGGTGCAGCGGGGTGTCGGCGTGGTGGACGCCCGCCTTGTCGGCCGTGCCGACGGACTGCCCGCCCTCGTCGAGCAGCACCACCAGCTCGGGCGCAGCGTTCTGGGTCAGGCTGTTGAAGGTGGTGTCGGGCGTGGTCATGCGGGCCTCCCCACGGGTCGGGCGAGCTGGTTGACGGCGGTGTCGAAGAGCCACGGCAGCCTGGACGCGGCCGGGACGAGGTTCCTGCGGACGCCGGCGTGGGCGGTGGCGCGCAGGAGGGCGTGCGTGAGGAGCTCGTGCCGCAGGCCGAGTCGGCCGGCGAGCCGGTCGTAGCGGTCGGTGCTGCCCTCGGCGATGCACGCGACGGCGACGCGCGCCTGGGCCAGGCCGAGGGCGATGCCCTCGCCCGTGAGGGCGTCGACGTAGCCGGCGGCGTCGCCCACCAGCAGCACCCGCCCGGCCGACCGCGAGCGCGCGCGCTGCCGCAGCGGTCCGGCGCCCATCACCCGCGTGCGCGGACCCGTGAGCCGCTGCTGGAGCAGCGGGAAGTCGTCGATCAGCTCCTCGAAGCGCGACCCGGCCTCGCCGAGGACGGCCACGCCGACGAGGTCGTCGTCGACCGGTGTCACGTAGGCCTCGGCGCGCGGCGACCAGTGCACCTCGACGTACGGCGACCACGGAGCCTGCTGCACGTGGCAGCGCAGGCCGAACCGGCGCCGGCCGGCGACCGGGGCGTCGAGACCGACCAGGCGCCGCACGGGGGAGTGCAGGCCGTCGGCGGCGAGGAGGTGGCGGGCCGGCTCGCCGTCGACGAGCAGGTGGTCGCCCGCGTCGTCGACACGGGCCACCGGCCGGGGGTCGACCTCGATCCCGGCGGCGGAGACCTGCTCGGCAAGCGCGTCGTGCAGCACGGTGCGACGCACCCCGCGTCCCGGCCCACGCGCGAACCTGGCCGTCGCGCCGCGCCGGTCGGTGCTCCCGTCCAGGTAGCGGATGCCTCTCAGCTCGCGGCCGCGCGGGTGCACGTCGAGGGCGGCCAGCTCGGCGACCGCTCCGGGCATCAGTCCCTCCCCGCACGCCTTGTCGATCGGCCCGCTGCGGGGCTCGCGCACCACGACCGACAGCCCGGCGCGGTGCGCGTGCAGCGCCGCGGCGAGGCCCACCGGGCCGCCGCCGGCCACCAGGAGGTCACGCACCGGCGGCCTCCGTCCGCGGACCGGCGACGTCGGCACGGGGGAGGGTGGCCAGCGCCGCGTCCTCCACCCGGATGCGTACGACGAGCAGGGCGGCGTTCAGGACCGTGAAGACCAGCGCGGTGATCCAGGCGGCGTGCACCAGCGGCAGCGCGATCCCCTCGACCACGACGGCCACGTAGTTGGGATGGCGGAGGAACCGGTAGGGGCCCGACGTCACGGGTGGCATCCCCGGCACCACGATCACGCGCGTGTTCCAGCGCGGCCCGAGGGTGGCGATGCACCACCAGCGCAGGGCCTGCGACGCCACGACGAGCGCGAGCATCGACCACGCGAGGGCGGACGGGACCTGCGGCTGCCGGATCCACGCCTCGGCCAGCGCGCCGACGAGCAGGCCGGTGTGCAGCACCACCATGGCCGGGAAGTGGCCGAGCCCGTGCTCGACGCCGCCGCGCTCGCGGCTCCACCGGGCGTTGCGGGTCGAGACGACGAGCTCGGCGACCCGCTCCAGCCCGACGAGCGCCACCAGGACGGTGAACGCGACGAGCCCGGTCACGATGCGGCCCTCAGCAGCACGAGCTCGGAGCAGAAGCCCGGGCCCATCGCCATCAGGACCCCGTGGGTGCCCGGGGCGGGCGGACGGTCGCGCAGGGTGTCCTCCAGGACGTGGAGCACCGACACCGAGGACAGGTTGCCCACCCGGGCCAGCGACTCCCAGGTCAGCCGGACCGCCTCCCGCGGCACCTCGAGGGCATCCTCCAGCGCCTCGATGACCTTGGGACCGCCGGGGTGGCACACCCACCACCCGATGTCGGCGCGGGTGAGCCCGTGGTCGGCGAGGAAGGCGTCGACGTCGCCGCGCACGAACCGACGGACGAGGGTCGGCACCTCGGCGTCGAGCACGATGCGCAGGCCGTTGCCCGTGACGTCGAAGCCCATGGTGCGCTCGCTGTCGGGGTAGAGCCTGCTGCGCGAGTCGAGGACCTCGACCGGGCCCGGACGACCGGACCGGCCGGACTCGCCGACCGCCACGACGGCTGCGGCGCCGTCGCCGAAGAGGCCGCTCGCGACGAGGTTGGGCACGGAGGCGTCGTCGCGCTGCACGGTCAGCGAGCAGAGCTCGACGGCGACCAGCACCGCCGTGTGGTCGGGATGGCCCAGCAGGTAGTCGTGGACGCGGGCGATGCCGGCCGCGCCGGCCACGCAGCCGAGCCCGACGAGCGGCATCCGGCGCACGTCCTCGCGGAGCCCCACCTGGGCGGCAATGCGTGCGTCGAGGGACGGCACCGCGAGCCCGGTGACCGTGGCGGTGACGACGAGGTCGACGTCGGACGGCGTGAGGTCGGCGGCCTTGAGGGCGTCGACGAGTGCGCGCGAGCCGAGCTCGACGGCATGCTCGATGAACAGGTCGTTGGCGTGGCCGAAGTCGCCGAGCCCGGCGTACTGGTCCAGCGGCAGGACGGTGTGGCGTCGCTCGACCCCGGCGTTGGCGTGGAAGCGCCGCAGCATCGACCGGTCGAGGCTGCGCTCGGAGATGAACTCGCCGAAGGCCTCGGTGATCTCGGCCTGGGGGTGCGAGTGGGGCGGCAGCGCGCCACGTACGGAGACGATCTTCATGTCAGCCACCTCGGGGTGTGGGGGTCGAAGTCGGGTCGGGTCGGGCGGATCGGCCCGGTCGGGCCAGGCTGCGCACGAGTCCGCCCGCCAGGCGGGCGTCGATGCGGCCGTCGCCGAGGCCGAGCTCGACGAGTGCGTCGAAGGCGTGGCGGTCGCGGCCGGCCGCGCGGATCCCGGCGTCGACGATGCGGGGTGACTGCGCCAGCCGCGAGGCCGCCCACGTGTGCCGCAGGTGGGAGCCCAGCAGCGAGCGTACGACGCGGCGGTGCTCGGCGCCCGCGTCGTGCGGCCGACCGGCGCGCACGGTCCGCGCCGCCGTGCGTCCGGCTGCGATGCCGGTCGCGACGGCGTAGTAGATGCCCTCGCCGGTCATCGGGTTGACCAGGCCGGCGGCGTCGCCGACGAGCAGGACCGGGCCGTCGGGCTGGTCCCACCGCCAGGTGCTCAACGGGAGGTGGTGGCCGCGCCAGTCGTCGCCGGTGCTGGCGGCGCCGGGCACGAGCTCCTCGAGCTGGTCGAGCAGCAGCCGGCGGCTCGGCGCACCACCGTGCCGCTCGCCGGGCAGCAGCTCCCCGTAGCCGACGTTGGCCAGCCCGTCACCGCGGTCGAACGCCCAGGCGTAGGACGGCTGGCGGCGGCTCCCGTAGCGGATGACCTGGCGTCCGGCCATCTCGGGTGTCGTCGGCGCGTAGCCGCGGATCGCGATGGCGCGCGGCTCGCGGCGCTTGCCCAGCAGCGCGGTCCGGACGAACGAGTGCGCTCCGTCAGCGCCGACCACGACGTCGGCCGACAGCTCTCCCGACACCACCGGGGTGGCCGTGCGGGTCAGCGAGGTCGCGCGGTGCGTGCGCAGGACCGCCCCGGCGGCCACCGCCCGCTCGACCAGCCGGGCGTCCAGCACCCGGCGTGGCACGACGTGCACCTCGCGACGCATCGGGCCGGCGACGGACACGCCGCCGTGGGCCAGCTCCAGGTCGCGCAGGGGTGCCCACCCGTCGACCACGTCGGCCGCGCCGACCGGCGCGAGGGCGTCGAGGACGTGGGGGGCGACGCCGTCGCCGCAGGACTTGTCACGGGGGAAGTCGCTGCGGTCGAGGAGCAGGACGCGCAGGCCGGGGTCCTCGGCCAACGCGCCCAGCGCGGTCGCGGAGCCGGCGGGGCCGGCCCCGACGACGACGAGGTCCCAGTGCTCGGTGGGCGCGTCGCGGCTCATCGCGCCACCACCAGAAGCAGGGCGTCGACCAGGGCGACGGCGACCGCTGCGACGAAGGGCCACCGGCCCGTGCCCAGGACCACCACGCCGGCCAGCACCAGCACGACCCCTGCGACCACGACGCTGGCCGCGAGCGGCGGCGCGGACCCGACGAGGACCACCGCGGTCGCTGTGACCAGCACGAGGGCGGCGACGGGCCCGATGCGGCGCGGGCCGAGGCGGTGGGGGAGGCCCCGCACGCCCGTCGCAGCGTCGTCCTCGAGGTCGGGCAGCACGTTGAGGAGGTGCGCACCGACACCGAGGAGCGCGGCCCCGACCGGCCACCACCACGGGGGCGCCTCGCCGTCGGCGAGCGTGACCACCGCGGTGAGCCCGCCGAACGACACGGCGTAGGGGACCCACGACCACAGCGTCGCCTTGAGCCCGAGGTTGTAGGCCCACGCCGAGGCGACACAGGCCAGGTGGACGAGCCCCGCGGCGGGCCCGAGCGCGAGCGACAGGACGACGCAGGCCACGACGGCCACGCAGCACGCCACCCGGACGACGGCGACCGAGCCGTCCCCGGCGGCGTCGTCCGAGGCGAGCGGCTTGTCGTCCCGCCCGGCCGCGCGGTCACGCGCGCGGTCGACGAGGTCGTTGCTCCACCCGATCGAGAGCTGGCCGGCGAGGACCGCCGCCACCAGCACGGCGGTCGTGGTCGGGGCCAGCCCCTGAGCGAGCGACAGGAGGCCCGCCAGGACGGTGACGGCGAGGGCCGGCCCGGCGTGGGCGGCGCCCGCGAGCGCCCGCACGTGCGAGTGGTGGGGCGCGCGGCCGGCGCTCACACCGGTGACGGGCCGGGTGCTCATGGCGCTCCACCCGACGCCTGCGGCTCCCGGGCGAGCCGGGCCACCAGGAGGGAGGTGCCGATGCCGGCCACCGCGACGAGCCAGCCGGCGAGCACGTCGACCACGTAGTGCTCGCCGGTGTAGACGAGGGTCAGCGCCATGGCCAGGGCGTACGCCGTTAGCAGCACGCGCGGGACGAGCGACACCGACGGCCACAGGAACAGCGCCGCCAGCAGCGCGGCACCGGCGTGCAACGACGGCATCGCGGCCACCGGGTTGCTGCCGGACTGGCCGAGCTGCACCAGCCGGCCGACCGCGTCGAGCCCGAGGTGCTCCCAGCCGAGGTGGGAGATGCGCTCGAGCGCGCCGATGTCGTCGCGCCGGGAGGCGAGCCACGGCGGCGCAGCCGGGTAGGCGAGGTAGCCGGCGATGCCGATCAGCGACATCGCGAGGACCGCGGTGAGCCACTGCCCGAACCGGTCGCGCAGGCGGAACCACACGACCGCGGTGATGAGCGGGATGGTCACGAAGTGGGTGACGTAGACGAGCGCCGCCACGACGTCGTACCAGTGCGGGGAGCCGTCGACGAGGCGGGCCTGCAGCCACACGCTGGGGACCGTCCCGAACACCGTCTCGTCGGCGCGCGCCGGACCGAGCACGTGCAGGCTCGCCCCGAGCCGGTTGGTGTCGGCGCCGTCGCCCACGCCGAGCGGCGCGGTGATCCACTGCGCCACCCAGTAGGCCACCAGGATCGCGCTGAGCGGCGACCAGGCGATCAGCAGCTGCGCGACCGGTCCGTGGCGGGAGTCCCGGGCGCCCGCGACCTCGCCGTCCCGCGCCGGGGCGGCACCGGCGCGGGAGCGCGAGGTGGCGGGGCTCATCATGTCGTGCTCCGCCGGCGGGCGACACGCGCGAGCAGGGCCTGGGTCCGGAAGCGGTTGTAGCGCTGGATAGCGATGAACGGCAGGTTGACCAGCACCCCGTAGGCACCGAGCAGGAACGCGGCCAGGGGCGGGTTCCACAGGACGAACAGCGGGCCGCACCAGAGCGCCCACCAGTGACCCAGCTCGGCGCGGCGGGTCTCGCGCACGAAGAGCTCGAGCCCCTCGGCGTCGAGCGCCGGCAGCTCGCGCTTGCTGACCCCGCCCTCGAACAGCGCGCCCGCCTCGGGCAGCCGGTCCTTCCAGCGGTGGATGCGCAACCGTCGGCGGTACCAGCGGCCATGGTCCTCGAACGACCGCTCGCGCAGCCCCCAGCCGTCGCGCGCCAGCCGCTCGTCGCCCAGCCGGTGGGCGGCGTAGCCGGTCGCGGCGTGGAAGACGCCCCACGCGACGACGTCGACCACGATGGTGGCCGTCTGCGGCATGACGAGTCGGAGCATCAGGCCACCCCCTCCCCGGAACGGCTGCCGGCGAGGGACACCTCGCGCCCGCGCCACGACACCGAGCGGCGGATGACCGTGAGGGTCAGTGAGCGGGCGAAGACGAGGTCGAAGGCGAGCAGGGGCACGGGGAACAGCGCCCAGGCCCACCAGCGGAACGACCCGGCACGGCGCAGCACCCAGCGCAGCTGCAGCGCCACGGCGGCGTAGCCGACGGCCCACAGCAGCGGGCTGCCGACCACGAGCGACCCACCCCGTCCGGCCAGCGCGACGACGAGGGACAGGACGGCGCCGACGGCGACGGCATGGTGTGCGCTGATCCACGCGACCGTGGCGGCGGTCGCCGACGGCGCGGCGTCGGCCGCCCCGGAGGCGATGTTCTTGGTCCACCCGGCCACGAGCTGGCCGAGCCCGCCGGGATAGCTGCGCATGCGTACCGCGTCGCCGCCGACAGCGCACCAGACCGGCAGCGCCGCCCGCTGGTAGGCGGCGGCGAGCGCGGCGTCGTCGAGGATGTCGGCGCGGACCGCCTCGTGCCCGCCGGCGAGGTCGTAGTCGTCGCGCGAGGTCAGCAGGCACGGCCCGAACGCCATCGGCGTGCGGGCCGCGTCGACAGCGTCGCGGCGGGTGAAGGCGGCGCTGGCCATCAGGGCGACCACGTTGAAGTAGGCCGACAGCTGCTCGTAGGGGCGTACGACGTCGTGGTGCGGCTGCACCGACACGAGGCCGCCGTGCCGGTCGTGCGCCTCGAGCAGCCCCGCGAGGGCGCCGGGCGTGAGGACGGTGTCGGCATCGAGGAAGAGCAGCAGGTCACCGGTCGTCGCCGCTGCGCCGGTGTGGCAGGCCCACGCCTTGCCGGTCCACCCGGGCGGCGGCGTGCCGGCCGGCACGACCCGGGCCCCGCCCTCCCGTGCCACGGCGGCTGTCGCGTCGCGCGACGCGTCGTCGACGACGACCACCTCGCGGACCGTCGGCACCTGCTGGGCCACCGACCGCAGCAGCGCCGGCAGCGTCTGCTCCTCGTCGCGCGCCGGGACCACCACCGACACCGCGACCTGCTCCGCAGCGGTCGTGCCGGCCGGAGGCAGGGTGCGGAGGTCGGCCACCAGGCGCTGCGCCCACACCGCGGATCCGAGGAGGACGAGGGCGAGCGCGAGGTCGACGAGGAGGGCGGTCGTCACGGGGTCGCCGTCCGTCGTACGACGAGCGGCATGCCGCCGCGGGGGTGGACGGCGACCTTCGCCTCCGCGACGGGTCGCGTCCAGCGGTCCGGGCCGCCGGGCACCTCGAGGTGGTGCTCGCGCAGCAGCTCGGCGAGCACGACGACCATCTCTCCGAGCGCGAACTCCCGTCCGATGCACAGCCGCGGTCCCTGGCCGAACGGCAGGTAGCCGGTGCGGGTGGCGCCGTCGAGGAAGCGCTCGGGACGGAACGCCTCGGGCTCGGGCCAGAGGTCGGGACGCCGGTGGACCAGCCAGGGACTGATGATGGCGAGCGTGCCGGCGGGGACGTGACGCCCGCCGACCTCGTCGTCGCGGTGCGAGCGGCGCGAGATGGCCCAGGCCGGCGGGTAGAGGCGCAGCGCCTCGTCGACGACCGCGCGCGTCCACGGCAGGCGGTCGCGGTGCCCCACGAGAGGCACCGGGTCCGGGTGGGCGTCGAGCTCGGACCGCACGCGGGCCTGCGCGTCCGGGTGCTCCGCGAGGAGCATGAGGGTCCACGCCAGCGCGGCGGCCACCGTCTCGTGGCCGGCGATGACCATGGTGACGAGCTCGTCGCGGATCTCGTCGTCGCCCATGCCGCTGTCGAGCAGCAGGCCGAGCAGGTCGTCGCCGTGGTGGGCCGTCCCGCCCGCCCGCGCGTTGCGCGTCCGTCGTTCCGCGATGATCGCGGCTGCCCCGGCGTCGAGCCGGCGGCGGGCGGAGCGGAGCCGGAGGTTGGTCCGCGTGGGCGTCCACTCGGCGCGGGGGAGGACCGACCGGCCGAGCCGGACGACCAGGTCGGCTGCCTCGCTCGTGGCTGCCAGGAGGTCGTAGGCGTGGTCGGACAGGTCGGTGCTGAAGAGCGCGCGGCCGACCGCGTCGAGGCCGATGGTGTGGGTCAGCGCGGCGACGTCGACGACCGCTCCCTCGGCGACCGCGGATGCGTGCGCGCCGCCCAGGCGAGCCTCGAGGGCGGTGCGCGCCGCCGCGCGCACCTCGGTGCCCACCGCGTCGAGGCGCTGGTGGTGGAAGGCCGGTGCGGCGAGCCGCCGGTGGTCGATCCAGCTGGGCTCCGCCGAGGCGAGCAGGCCTGGGCCGGTGACGCGCGCCAGGGCGGCGTACTGGACGGTGTCCTTGCCCCAGCTGCGCGCCGAGGTCTGCAGCACGTGCTTGACGTCGGCGGGGTCGTTGAGCAGCAGCGCGGGCGCGCCGGGCACGGGGAAGGAGACGGTGTCGCCGTAGTGCTGCGACACCTCGCCGAGGAAGGTGAGCGGGTCGGCGCGCACCGAGCGGAAGGCGCGGGCCATGTCCCACGACGTCGGTCCGGGCACGCCGACGTCGGTCGGCTGCATGGCCTGCAGGCGGGTCGCGACGCTCATCCGCTGGCCTCCTCGACGGAACCGCCGCGTCGGCGGCCCAGCCACGTCCAGGCGATGCAGCTGCCGAGCACCAGCCCGAAGCCGAACCCCAGGTCCTCCACCGGTGCGTAGAGCAGGCGGCCGTCGCCCAGGAACGCGATCCGCCCGCTGCCGATGATGGCGTCACCGGAGTAGCGCACGATGCCGCGGCCGGTCAGCCAGCCGTTGGTGAGGAGCTGGAAGAACACGATGATCGCGTAGGCGGCCCACCAGTCCCGGGTCGAGGTGAGCCGGGTGCGGACGACCCAGCGGTCCAGCACGACGGCCAGCGGCACGCACAGGACGGCGATGGTCGTGTAGGTCATGGCGAGGTCACCTCGCCATCCTCGCGGGTGCGCGGTGACCACGGGCGTACGCCGCGTCGGGCCGCGCGCACGCCCTCGAGCGTCAGCACCGACACGACCGGGATGACCACGAAGAAGCCGATCTCCTCGAGCGGCAGACCCGCGACGCGCCAGGGGAGGGTCTGGTGCTCGTCGAACCACCAGTGCCCGACGTGGGTGGCCCACAGGTCCCACAGCAGGAACGGCGTCCCGGCGAGGGCGATGGTGAGCAGCAGGCGCCGCGGCTGCCGGAGCACCTGCAGCCGGAAGGCAGGCACCAGCGGCAGCGTGCCGGCGAGGCAGAACGCCAGCATGGCGACGTACGCCCAGTGGGGGAGGCTCATGGGCGGCTCACGCCTGCACCGGCAGGCTGGACCGGTCGCCGGAGAGCCGCTTGAGCACGAGCTCGGCACTGATCAGGCACATCGGCAGGCCGACGCCGGGGACGGTGCTCGCGCCGGCGTAGAGCAGGCCGTCGACCTTGGCCGACGCGTTGCCGGGGCGCAGGAACGCGCTCTGGCGCAGGGTGTGCTCGAGGCCCAGGGCTCCTCCCCGCCACGAGTGGTAGCGGGTGGCGAAGTCCTCCGGGCCGACCGTGTGGCGCACCCGGATCCGCTCGCGCAGGTCGGGCACCCCCGCCCAGGACGCGACCTGGTCGATCGCCGCGTCGGCCGTGCGCTCGACGGTCTCGGACCCGGCGCCGTCGTCGCCGCCGCTGCCGATGGACGTGTCGGCGGGCACGGGGACGAGCACGAAGAGGTTCTCGCAGCCCTCCGGTGCGACGGAGGGGTCGGTCTCGGAGGGCTTGCAGACGTAGACGGAGGCGGGGTCGGGCACCCGTGCATCCTTGCCGAAGATGTCGCCGAAGTTCTGCCCCCAGTCGCGGGTGAAGAACAGCGAGTG
Source organism: Nocardioides sp. Soil_C_8 (assembly GCF_057656315.1). NCBI lineage: Bacteria > Bacillati > Actinomycetota > Actinomycetes > Propionibacteriales > Nocardioidaceae > Nocardioides > Nocardioides sp. Soil_C_8. The sequence goes on along the minus strand of NZ_JBDGKQ010000004.1, from coordinate 198,088 downwards.
GTGGGGCAGCTGCGGCAGCCGCCCCTCGACGCCGAGCATCGCGAGCACCGCACCGGGCCCGGGGGAGCGGTCGCGCCACGCCTGCTCCGGGTGGGTCTGCAGCTCAGCGGGCAGCAGCGCCGTCTCGAGGTGGTGCAGGTCGGCGGCCCCGACGACGACGTCGGCGTCGACGGTGCGCGGCCCGCCGGGGGCCTCGTGCTCGACACCGGTGACGACCGGTCGTCCGCCGCTCGGGGCGGAGGTGAGGATCCGGGTGACGGCCGCACCGGTGTGCAGGCGGGCGCCGTGCTTCTCCGCGAGGTCGGCGATGACGCGGATCAGGCGGGTGAAGCCGCCTTGCGGGTAGAGCACCCGGTCGCCGAGGTCGAGCCGGCTCATCAGGTGGTACATGCTCGGCGTGCGGCTGGGGGAGGAGCCCAGGAAGACGGCGGGGTAGCCGAGCACCTGGCGCAGCCGGTTGTCGGTGAAGGACCCGGCGACGTGGCTCTCCAGCGAGCGCGTCAGCAGCCGACCGAGGGCCGGGGTCCGGCGTACGACGTCGGGGTGCACGAAGGCCGAGGGTGAGTCGAAGCTCGTGTAGAGGAAACGGCGCAGGGCCATGTCGTAGGTGTCCTCGGCCGAGCGCAGGTAGGCGTCGAAGCGGTCCCCGGCACCCGGCTCGAGCGACTCGAACAGCGCGCGGTTGTGCGCACGGTCGGGACGCAGGTCGACCGGCTCCGGGTGGCCCTCGAAGAAGACCCGGTAGCTCGGGTCGAGCACCTCGAGGTCGAGCTCGGCCTGGGCCGTGGTGCCGAGCAGCTCGAAGAAGTGCTCGAAGACCTCGGGCATGAGGTACCACGAGGCGCCGGTGTCGAACCGGAAGCCGTCGCGCTCGACGCTGCCGACGCGACCGCCGAGGTCGTCGTTCTTCTCCAGCAGGTCGACCGAGTGCCCGCGCGAGGCGAGGAGGGCCGCGGTCGCGAGGCCGGCGATGCCGCCGCCGACCACGACCACGCGACGGGTCGCGCCGTCCGCGGCGCGGCGGGTCGTGGGCGCGAACCGGCTGAGGCGTTCGGGCAGGCGAAGGGTCACGAACGTCCTCCGCGCAGCGAGCTCGCGGCGAGTCGCAGCTTCACCGGGGTCGGGACCCGGACCCGGGTGTGCCGGATCTCCTCGGGCGATGCGGCGCGCAGCCGGTGGGCCAGCTCGGCGAAGGTCGCGTGGGCCGCCCGGACCGCCCGGCGGCTGCTCGGCGGGAGGTCGGGCACGACGGCGGCTGCCGCCCGCAGGTCCTCGTCCACGTCGTCGAGGATCCGGTCGCGGTCCGCCTCGCAGAAGGACTCGACGTCCAGGCCGGGGAAGTAGTCGCGCCGCAGGAGGTCGTGGTCGTCGGACAGGTCGCGCACGAAGTTGAGCTTCTGGAAGGCCGCGCCGAGGCTGCGCGCGCCCGGGGTGAGCCGCTCGTAGTGCGCCTCGCGGTCGGGCGGCGCGTCCGGTGCGGCCAGGAAGGCACGCAGGCACATCAGCCCCACGACCTCGGCCGAGCCGTACACGTAGCGCTCGAAGCTCTCCTGCGTGTGCGACCGGGTGTCGAGGTCGGTGCGCATCGAGGTGAAGAACGGTGTCACGATGGCGGGCTCGATGCCGACGGCGATGGCGGTGCGGGCGAACGCGTGCACCACGAGATTTCCGCTGTAGCCCGTGCGCATCGCGTGGGCGACGTCGCCCTCGAGCCAGTCGAGCATCGTGGCGCGCGCGGACCGGTCGAGCGTCGGGTCCGGGTTGTCGACGATCTCGTCGGCGACGCGCACGAGGGCGTAGACGTTGCGGACCTGGGTGCGCACCGGCTCGCCGAGTAGCCGCGAGGCCAGGCCGAACGAGCTGGAGTACTCCCGGATCACCACGGCCGAGCTGGCCTCGGACACCGAGTCGTAGAGGCTGCGGGGGGCGCTGCGACCCACGAAGAGCGTCATGCCGCGACCTCGTCGCCGTCGGCCAGCACGGCCGGCCGGACCGCGACGCCGTCGACCAGGTCGACCGGGATGCCGAGGCCGTCCAGCATGGTGCGCGCCTGCGCGAGGTGCTGCTCGGCGAGGTCCTCGACGAAGCGCCGCGACCCGCACGTGACGAGCAGGGATCTCGCCTCCTCGAGCTCGATGTCGCTGAGGTCGCGGCCGACGTAGCCGCTGACCTGGGGCCAGGCCGACGTCGTGCGGGCGTGCACCAGGAGCGGCGTCTGCTTGCGGGTGCGCAGGTCGCAGGTGGCGCTCTTGCCGGAGCGCGCCGGGTCGCCGAACACGCCGATGAGGTCGTCGGCGAGCTGGAAGGCGATGCCCATCGACCGACCCACGTCGCCGAGGCGGGCGGTCGTCGTCGCGTCGGCGCCGGCGAGCACCGCTCCCGCCTGCAGTGGGAGGGTGAACGAGTAGGCGCTGGTCTTCTGCGCCTCCATCTCCAGGCTCTGCGCGAGGGTGGCGGGCGCGAGGTCGAGGGAGTGGCGCACGTCGGCGAGCTCGCCCGCGGCCGTCCTGTGCAGCGCGGTGTCGAACAGGTCGAGCAGTCGCTCGGCGACCGGTGCCGGTGCGCCGCTCATCGCGACGGCACGGATCGCTGCGGTCAGCGCGAGGTCGCCGGCCAGGATCGCGGCGGTCAGGCCGTAGCCGGCGGCCACATCGGGGGCGGCGCCGTCGACGCCGGCCAGGGCGCGGAAGGTGCCGCTGACGTTGGGTCGTCCCCGGCGCACGTGGTCGTCGTCGATGACGTCGTCGTGGATGACGAACGCGGTGTGCAGGAGCTCGACCGCCGCACCCACCTCGGCGGCAGCGGCGGGCGAGCCACCGCCGAGGGCGTCGTGGGTGGCGACCACCAGCGCCGGGCGGAACCGCTTGCCCCCCTCGGTGGCGGTGCAGAGCGCCTCCCACAGCAGCGCGTGGTGGGCGTCGACCGCGGCCGCGCGTCGGCGCCCGTCGTCGAGGATCCGTGCCAGTGCCTCGTCCGTGGCGGTGCCGATCATGTGTGCCTCCCGCAGCTCGACCGTTCCTTGGTTGCCAAACCTATGCAACACTTCCAACCAAATCTAGGCACAGTGCGAAGGGGTGGACAAGGTTTGGGCAGAGCCACTCTCACCATCGGGGATCTGGCCCACAGGACCGGAGTACCCATTTCGACGCTCCGTAGCTGGGAGAGGCGCTACGGGTTTCCCGAGCCGCGTCGTCAGCCCGGGGGACACCGCCGCTACAGCGAGGGTGACGTCGAGGCCGTCCTGGAGGTGCTGGCGCGCCGGCGTGGCGGCCTGTCCCTGGCGGCCGCCGTGCAGCGCGCCGACGTCCCGCAGGTGCGGTCGGGGTCCGTCTTCGCCGACCTCCGACGCCTGCACCCCCTGCTCCGTCCGCAGGTCCTGTCCCGGCGCACGCTCGTGTCGATGAGCCACGCCATCGAGGACGAGTGCGCGGCCCGCGCCGCCGACCCCGTCCTCTTCGGCGGGTTCCAGCGCGAGCGGTTCCTCCGCGCGTCCTACGACCGCTGGCGCGAGCTCGCCCGCACGGCCCGGTGCACGATCGTCTTCGCCGACTTCACCGATCCCGCTCCGGTGCGTCGGGGTGCGCCGGTGGAGGTCGCGATCCCCCCGGAGTCACCGCTCAACCGTGAGTGGCTGGTCGTGTGCGACGCCGCCGACCTCCCGGCGTGCCTGGTGGCGGTGGAGCGGCCCGGCCAGCGCTCCGACCCGGCGACCCGGCGCACGTTCGAGGCCGTCTGGTCGGTCGACCCGCAGGTCGTGCGCGACGCCAGTCGGATCGCCTCCGGCCTGGCCGACGAGCTGCGCCCCGGGTGGCGCGACGCGGTGGACCTGGCGCCCCAGCCCGACCCACCCGGGGCGTCGGAGGACCTCTACCGGGCGACGCTGCTCTTCGACCGGATGGTCGCCTACATCGACGCCGCCCGATGATGTCCGGCTGGTTAGGGTCACCTAACCTGTGCGGGTGCCCGAGCCTGCCACCCCCGACGCCGTCCAGCCGCTGAGAGCCCTCTGGCGTCGCTACGGGGCCTACCGCGCCCGGTTCGTGGGAGCCGTCGCCGCCTCGACGGTCAACAAGGTCGCCGACATCGTCCCCGAGCTCCTGATCGGCGCGGCCGTCGACGTCGTGGTGCGCGGCGACGCGTCCTTCGTCGGCGAGGTGCTCGGCGTCGAGTCGCGCTTCGCGCAGCTCGGCTGGCTGGCCGTGATCAACGCCGTGGTGTGGGTCGTGGAGTCGGTGAGCGAGTACGTCGCCAGCGTGCTGTGGCGCGGTCTCGCCCAGGGCGTCGAGCACGACCTGCGCGTGGAGGCGTACGACCACGTCCAGCACCTCGACCTCGGCTGGCACGAGAGCCGCCCGGCGGGATCGACCCTCGCCACCCTCAACGACGACGTCAACCAGCTCGAGCGGTTCCTCGACGTCGGGGCGCCGGCGATCCTGCAGACCGCGCTCAACGTGCTGCTGGTGGGCGCCGTCTTCGCGGCCGCGTCGGGCCAGCTGCTGGTGCTGGCCTTCCTGCCGATCCCGCTGATCGTCATCGGGTCGCTCGTCTTCCAGCGTCGCCTCGAGCCGCTCTACGACCGGGTCCGCGTGGCCGTCGCCGACCTGTCCAGCACGCTCTCCTCCAACATCTCGGGCATCGCCACCATCAAGGCCTTCACGGCCGAGGACCGCGAGCGCGACCGCGTCGCCGACGTCTCCTCGGCCTACCGTCGCGCCAACACCGACGCGATCCGTTCCTCCGCTGCGTTCGTGCCGCTGGTCCGGATGGCGATCCTGGCCGGCTTCACGTGCACCCTGCTGCTCGGCGGCTGGGCGACGTTGCGTGGCGACCTCGAGGTCGGGCTCTACTCGGTGCTGGTCTTCATGACGCAGCGCCTGCTCTGGCCGCTGACCGAGGTCGCCGAGGTCCTCGACCTCTACCAGCGCGGCCGGGCGTCGGCGGCCCGCATCCTGGGCCTGCTCCAGGTGCCGGTGACGGTCCCCGCCGGCGTCACGGCGCTGGAGCGCCCGGTCACCGGGCGCGTCGAGCTGCGGGGAGTGCGCGCCGGCTACGCAGACGGCCCCGACGTCCTGCACGGCATCGACCTCCTCGTGCCCGCGGGCGAGACCCACGCGATCGTGGGCTCGACCGGATCCGGGAAGTCCTCGCTGCTGCGCCTGGTGCTGCGCTTCGACGACCCCCGCGAGGGAGTGGTCCTCTTCGACGGGCAGGACGTGCGGGGCCTCGACTGGGACTCGCTGCGCGGGTCGTTGGGCTTCGTCGCGCAGGACGTCTTCATGTTCGCCGGGTCGGTGGCCGACAACATCGCCTACGGCCGTCCCGGCGCCACCCGCGAGCAGGTGCGGGAGGCCGCAGAGGCGGCAGCCGCGCTCGACTTCATCGAGGCCATGCCCGACGGGCTGGACACGTGGGTCGGCGAGCGCGGCGTCACCCTGTCAGGTGGCCAGCGGCAGCGGCTCGCCCTGGCCCGCGCCCTCCTCCGCGACCCCGCTGTGCTGGTGCTCGACGAGGCAACGAGTGCGGTCGACAACGAGACCGAGGCCGCGATCCAGCGGTCGCTGCAGCGGGCCACCGCCCGACGCACCGCGATCGTCGTCGCGCACCGCCTCTCGACCGTCCGGCACGCCCACCGGATCTGGGTGCTCGACGCGGGCCGGGTGGTCGAGGCCGGCACGCACGACGAGCTGATCGATCGCGGCGGTTCCTACGCCGCCCTCTGGCGGGTCCAGACGGGACTGGTGGCAGAGCAGGACCCGGTCGCCGGGTGAGGCGACCGGGTCCCGGGCGGGCGGTCCGGGGTGGTGGGGGAGTCAGGCGGTGACCGGCTCCCACTGGGGCGCGACCTCGGCACGGGCGGTCTGCCGCGCGTGCCGCAGCCCGAGGAGGGCCATGGCCAGGAGCACGGACGCGCCCAGGAACGCGGCGATCGCGGCGTAGCCGGCGATGGTGCCGATGGTGGCGAAGGCGTAGCCGTAGAGGAGCAGCCCGCGCAGGGCGTTGCCCATGAAGAGCGTCTGGCGGAGGCCGGCCAGCGCCTGGCCCTCCTCGCTCGCCTTGGCCTCGTCGTCGAGCGCCAGGTACTCGCCGCTCACCTGCTGGTAGGTGCGGCCGTCGCTCGCGGCATCCATGTGGGCCAGGATGTAGTGGTCGGCGTACGCCTTGGCCTCCGGGCCGGTGTCGAGTGCGCTGCCGGCGTACTTCTCGAGCGCGCCGGCGTCCGCCTCCGGCAGTCCGGCCAGCGCGTCGCCCTCGGGCATCGTGATGTCCTGCATGACCAGCTGGTCGTGGACCTGGTCGCCGATGAACGAGTTCGCCCACGTCAGGAGACCGCCGGCGATGAGCAGGACCGCGGCGACGGCCACTCCCGTCCAGGAGACCAGCTTGTCGAGAAACGCGCGCATGATGTGCCTTCCGTCAGGGCGGTCACCGGGTCGTTCCCGCCTCGTCCCCGACGCTAGGGAGCCGGCGCCCCGGCCGGACGGGGCGTTCGCACCCAACTCCGCAGGACCAAGGTCCCGAGCCGGACCTAGGGTGTGCGGATGGCGATCCGCGCGGTGGTCCTCGACATCGGGGGAGTCCTGGAGGTCATCGACGACGACGTCTTCCCCGCTCCCGCCGAGCGCCGCCTCGGCCTGGCCGCCGGCACGATCGCCGGCGGGCTGGCCGGGCTGCCGGGCGACGCCGTCGTGGGCGAGGTGACCGAGGACGAGATCCGGGCGGAGTGGCAGCGCGCGCTCGGCCTCGACGACCGCCAGGTCGACGCGCTCGTGGACGACTTCTGGCGGTGGTACGTCGGCACGCTCGACCGGGAGCTGTTCGACTGGTTCGCAGCCCAGCGCCCGGCGCGGCTCACCGCGATCCTGTCCAACTCCGGTCCCGGCGCCCGCGAGCGCGAGCGGTGCCACGGGTTCGAGGACGTCACCGACGACATCGTCTACAGCCACGAGGTGGGGCTCGCCAAGCCGGACCCGGCGGCCTACGAGCTCGCGACCCGCCGGCTCGGCGTCGCGCCCGCCGAGGTCGTGTTCCTCGACGACGTCCAGGCCAACGTGCTGGCCGCGCGGGCGATGGGCTGGCACGCCGTCCTGCACCGCGACACCGCCACGTCGATCGCCGAGGTGGAGCGCGTCATCGAGGCGGCGGCTCGCGTCTGATCCGGCCAGCACGGGGGTACCGGCTGGCATGCCGACCCACGACCGCCCAGCACGCGTCGTCCTCGTCACCGGTGCCTCGAGCGGCATCGGCGAGGCCGCCGCCCACCGCGTCGCGCGACGCGGCGACCACCTCGTCCTCCTCGCCCGGGGACGCGACGCCCTCGACCGCGTCGCCCGTGACTGCGACCGGCTCGGGGCCGCCTCGACGACCGTCGTGGCCGCCGACATCAGCAAGGACGACGAGGTCGAGACCGCCGTCGCCACCACCATGGCGCACCACGGCTGGATCGACACCGTGGTCGGCAGCGCGGGTGTGGTCGCCTACGGCCGCGTGGAGGACGTGCCGGCCGAGGTGTTCGACCAGGTCGTGGCGACCAACCTGCTCGGCTCGGTCAACCTCGCGCGCCACGTGCTCCCCGTCATGCGCACCCAGGGCGCGGGCAACCTCGTGATGGTCGGCTCGGTGATCGGCCACATCGCGGTCCCGGACATGGCGGCCTACGTCATCAGCAAGTGGGGTGTCCGCGCGCTCGTGCGGCAGCTGCAGGTCGACAACCGCGACTGCCCGGGCGTGCGGATCGAGTACGTCGCCCCCGGCGGCGTCGACACGCCCATCTACCGGCAGGCGGCGACGTACGGCGACGCGGCCGGACGCCCGCCGTTCCCGGTCACCAGCCCCGAGCGCATCGCCGCCCGCGCGCTGGCGGTGGCCGACGGGCGGCGCAGCGGCGGCCAGGTCGGTCTCGCCAACGACGTGATCCGGTTCGGCTTCACCGCCGTGCCGTGGGCCTACGACCGCCTCGTCGGTCCGCTGTTCTCCCTCGCCGCCCAGGACCAGACGGCGGAGGTGAGTCCCAGCCCGGGCAACGTGCTGCGCTCGCGCGAGGAGCTCAACGGCCTGCGGGGCGGTCACGGCAACGCGCTGGTCGCCATCGGCGCCAACGTCGTCGAGCTGGCCCGCCGGCGGGTGCGGGGCGACTGACGCCGCGGCGGCCGACAAACTGGCCGGACAAACCGGGGTGAGGCGCTGCCTGCCCGGCCGATAGCATCGCCGGGGACATCCGTCCGACCCCTCACACCCTCCCGAAGGAGCTCTCGTGTCCGACATCCAGGTCGTCCGCATCCACGCCGATCAGCGTGCGGAGACCACGGTCACGACGGGCACCAAGGCCTGGGAGCTGTTCCGGGACGACGCCGACGTGGTTGCCGCGCGCGTCGGCGGGGCCTTGAAGGACCTCGCCTACGAGCTCGCCGACGGCGACGAGGTCGAGGCCGTGGCCATCGACAGCCCCGACGGCCGCGACATCCTGCGGCACTCGACCGCGCACGTCATGGCGCAGGCGGTGCAGCAGATCTGGCCCGAGGCCAAGCTCGGCATCGGCCCGCCGGTGGAGAACGGCTTCTACTACGACTTCGACGTCGAGACCCCGTTCGTGCCCGACGACCTGGTCAAGATCGAGTCCGCGATGCGCAAGATCATCAAGGAGAACCAGCGCTTCGAGCGGCGGGTCACCACCGACGCCGACGCGCTGGACGAGCTCAAGGACGAGCCCTACAAGATCGAGCTGATCGGGCTCAAGGGCGGCGCGGGTGCCTCCGACACCGAGTCGATCGGGGAGGGCGCCTCCGTCGAGGTCGGGGCGGGCGAGCTGACCATCTACGACAACATCGGCCGCAACGGCGAGGCGAAGTGGTCCGACCTGTGCCGCGGCCCCCACCTGCCGACCACCAAGCGCATCCCGGCCTTCAAGCTGATGCGGAGCGCCGCGGCCTACTGGCGCGGTGACGAGAAGAACAAGCAGCTCCAGCGCATCTACGGCACCGCGTGGGAGTCGAAGGAGGCGCTCGAGGAGCACCTCCACCGCATCGAGGAGGCCGAGCGTCGCGATCACCGCAAGCTCGGGCGCGAGCTCGACCTCTACTCGTTCCCCGACGAGATCGGGTCGGGCATGGCGGTCTTCCACCCCAGGGGTGGCGTGATCAAGCGGGAGATGGAGGACTACGTCCGCCGCCGGCACCTCGAGGAGGGCTTCGACTACGTCGGCACCCCCCACATCAGCAAGGACGGGCTGTTCCACACCTCCGGGCACCTGCCCTACTACGCGGACACCATGTTCCCGCCGATGGAGATGGAGCACGCGGAGTACCGCCTCAAGGCGATGAACTGCCCGATGCACAACCTCATCTACCGCTCGCGGCAGCGCTCCTACCGCGAGCTGCCGCTGCGGCTGTTCGAGTTCGGGTCGGTCTACCGCTACGAGAAGTCCGGCGTCGTGCACGGCCTGACTCGCGTGCGCGCGATGACCCAGGACGACTCGCACTCCTACGTCACCCCGGAGCAGGCGCCGGCCGAGGTCGAGCACCTCCTCACCTTCGTCACCGGCCTGCTGCGCGACTTCGGCCTCGACGACTACTACTTCGAGCTGTCGACCCGCGACGACTCGAAGCCCGACAAGTTCATCGGCTCCGACGACCAGTGGGAGACCGCCACCGCGGTGCTCGAGTCCGCCGCACGCAAGTTCGGCGTCGACCTCGTGCCCGACCCGGGCGGCGCCGCGTTCTACGGCCCGAAGATCTCCGTGCAGGCCAAGGACGCCATCGGCCGCACCTGGCAGATGTCGACCATCCAGTACGACTTCAACCAGCCCGCGGTCGACCGCTTCGACCTCGAGTACGTCGCCGCCGACGGCAGCCGCCAGCAGCCGGTCATGATCCACTCCGCCAAGTTCGGCTCGATCGAGCGGTTCATCGGCGTGCTCGTGGAGCACTACGCCGGCGCCTTCCCGCCCTGGCTCGCGCCCGTGCAGGTGCAGGGCATCCCGATCGCCGAGCGCCACAACGACTACCTCTTCGACATCGCGAAGCAGATGAAGGCGCAGGGGCTGCGGGTCGAGGTCGACGACTCCGACGACCGGATGCAGAAGAAGATCCGCAACGCCCAGCTGCAGAAGGTGCCGTTCATGATGATCGCCGGCGACAACGACGTCGAGGCCGGCGCCGTGTCGTTCCGCTACCGCGACGGCCGCCAGGACAACGGCGTCCCGCTGGCCGAGGCGATCGAGCGGGTGGCCGCGGCGGTGGCCTCGCGCGAGCAGGTCTGACCCGGGTGGCCGGGTTCGCGCGCCGACCGATCGTCGACCTCACCGAGGAGCAGGCGCGCCGGACGCTCCCGCTCAAGTGGAGCGTGCCCGACGACGTGATCCCGGCCTGGGTCGCCGAGATGGACTACGCCGTCGACCCGGTCGTGATGGACGCGGTGCAGCGGGCGCTCGCCGACGGCATCACCGGCTACCCCCTCGAGCGGGACGCGGCGCTGGGTGAGGCGTACGCCGGGTGGGCCGCGCGGCACTTCGGCTGGGCGCCGGACCCCACGGCAGTGCGTGAGGTCGTCGACGTGACCGCCGGCGTGCGGGTCGCGATCGACGTGTTCAGCGGCCCGGGCGGCGTGGTCTTCCCGACACCGGGTTACAACGCCCAGTTCGGCCTGGCCGGCATCACCGGTCGCGAGGAGGTCCGGCTCGACGTGCCTGCGGCGGCCGACCGGGCCGAGGTCGACCTCGACCGCCTCGACCGCCTGTTCGCCGACGGTGCGCAGACGCTGATCCTGACCCAGCCGCACAACCCCTGGGGCCGCGTCTTCACGCGCGCCGAGCTGGAGGGGATCCGCGACGTCGTCGTACGCCACGGCGCGCGGGTCGTCAGCGACGAGATCCACGCCCCGCTGGTGCTTCCCGGCGCCGAGCACGTCTCCTACCTGTCGATCGACGGCACCCACGACCACGCGGTCGCGGTGGTCGCTGCGTCGAAGGCGTTCAACACCGCGGGGCTCAAGTGCGCGCAGCTCGTCGTCCCCTCGCCGGATGACCGCGCGCGTCTCGACGCGGAGCCGATGTCCCGCAACGACTCGTGGTCACCGCTCGGCGTGGTGGCTGCGCGAGCGGCGTACGACCTCGGGGACCCGTGGCTCGCCTCGCTCGTCGAGCGGCTCGACCGGCAGCGTGCGCTGCTCGGTGAGCTCCTCGCCGACCATCTCCCCGAGGTGCGGATGCGCCCGCTCGAGGCCACCTACCTCGCCTGGCTCGACGCCTCCGCCTACGGTCACGACGACGCCGCGGCCGTCGCGCTCGAGCGCGGTCGGGTCAAGGTGAGCCCGGGGGAGTCCTACGCCCCCGGCACCACCGGCCAGGTCCGGCTCAACATCGCCACCTCGCCCGACCGGCTCACCGAGATCGTCGAGCGGCTGGCCAAGGCCTGGAGGTAGGCGCTCGGACCGGCGGGCGGGCGATCTGGCGGCACATCCGGAGCGACGTGCCCACCGGTTCGCTGCCGTCCGCGGCGACGTACGGGACCCGCCCGCGCTCGACGAAGCCTCGCGCCCGGTAGAAGGGGAGGGCCAGCTCGTTGCCCTCGGTGACCGACACCCACTGCTCCGCGGCGCCGGCTGCGAGCTGCTGGCGGGTGAGGTGGTCGAGCAGCGCGGTGCCGATCCCGCGACCCCTCAGTGGAGGATCCAGGTAGAGCACGAGGACGTTGCCGACGGTCCCGTCGCTCACGCCGCCGCCGGCGGCTCCGAGCACCTCGTCCAGCGGCGACACGGCGACGACGTACCCCTGCCAGGACGGGTGGTGCGGGTGCGCCGCGATCTCGGTTCGCACGCGGTCGACGTCGTAGTAGTGATCTGCCTGGTGCTCGATGACCTCGGGTGGCAGCAGCCCACGCGACGACAGGCCGTAGCCCTCCCGGCAGACCCGCGCGATCGCGGCCTCGTCGCCCGGACGTGCTGCGCGGACGGCGAAGACTGATGGCTCGCGGAAGGTCACGGCTCCCGAGCCTAGGACGCGGCCTCGCGGTCGAGATCACGCACCAGGTAGGAGCGAATCGCGACCAGGGTGGGTGCTGCCCGCTCGCCCGTGCCGCGGCCGGTGTCGGTGGTCGCCGGTAGAATCGAACACATGATCGAGACGCTGGCAGGCCGCGGAGCAGGTGGGGTCGAGGACCTCACCGCCTCGGGGTTGCTGCGTGCGATCCGGGCCCGACGTCTTGACGAGGAGCGCGCGGCGGCCGACCAGCTGGTCCTCGCCGCTCGGTGGGCTGACCTGCACCCGCCGGAGTCGATCCACGACGCGGCTGCGTTCGTGGTGCCCGGGTCGGAGCACGAGGAGCCGATCGCGGGCGTGGGTGCGCCGCTGGTGGCGGAGTTCTGCCTCGCCGAGCTCGGCGGGGTGCTCGGGGTCTCGACGACGGCGGCGAAGAAGCTCGTCGGCCACGCCCTCGAGCTGCGCCACCGCCTCCCGCGACTGTGGGACCTCGTCCAGGCGGGCCGGGTGCCGGCGTGGCGTGCCCGCGCGGTCGCGGAGGTCACCATCCACACCGCTCCGGCCCTGACTCGTGACGCGGCGGCGTTCGTGGACGCGCAGGTCGCCGCGGTGGCGGGGAGGGTCGGTCCGGCGCAGCTCGATCGGCTCGTCGCGGAGGCGATCAAACGGTTCGACCTCGCCGAGGCGGATCCGGCCGCGGACCCGGAGGACGGCTACCTGTCGGTGGACCCGCGCCACGTCACGATCCACGACGACGTGCACTTCGCCGGCACGATGCGGATCGAGGCCGAGGTCGACATCGCCGACGCCCTGGACCTCGACCGCGCCCTCGCGCGGGCTGCCGAGGTGCAGAAGGCGCTGGGGTCCGCGCTGTCCGTCGGCGCCCGCCGGGCCAAGGCCCTCGGGGACCTCGCCCGCACCCAGACCGCCCTCGACCTCCACACCCAGGAGGCCGGGGCGGGTGCCGACCGTGAGCACCTGCCCGCCGCCCGGGAGATCGTCCTCCACGCCCACTTCGACGCCACCTTCTCCGGTGATACGACCGTCTTCGACGCCACGGGTCGGCTGGAGGAGGGCCAGCGGCTGATGCTGCTCGACCAGATCCGCGACTGGTGCGGCGACTCCCGCACCAAGGTCACCATCAAGCCGGTCATCGACCTCAACGCCGACCTCGCCACCGCGGCCTACGAGGTTCCGGACCGGATCCGCGAGCACGTGGTCCTCCGCGATCGCACGTGCGTGTTCCCCTGGTGCACCCGACCCGCCCGCGGCTGCGACATCGACCACGTCATCCCGCACGACCCTGACGCCGAGGCGGAAAGTCGACCTCAGCCGGGGCCGACCAGCAGTCACAACCTCGCGGCACTCTGCAGGTTCCACCACCGATTGAAGACCCACACCGCCTGGCGCTACCGCATGACAGAGCCAGGGGTGTTCGAGTGGACCAGCCCCCACGGTCACACCTACCGCCGCGACCGCACCGGCACCAGCCCCATCGAGTCGCCAGCCGATGATCCACCTGGGATCCCGCGCCCTCGCCGACCATGACCCCGCCCCACACCCCGCCACCCACCAGGTAGCGGGGCCACCGGCACGCCCGGTGTCGGCTGGCGTCCGCCTGGGCAGATCCGCAGGGCTACAAGCGACGCGCTGCCTGAACAAGCAGGCGCGCGGCAACGATGTGCCACCCTTCCCGCCATGGGCTACCTCGTGGAGACGGCGGGTCGACTGCTCCTTCCCTCTGACCTCGAGGGCGCGGCCTTCCAGGCGTTGACCTCGGCGATGGCAGCGCACGATGGGTGGTTCGATCCGGAGGACGACGAGTGGCCGGTCTCGTCCTTGGCCGACCTGGCTCCGTTCGCGGCGACCTCCGTCGAGCGCGACGGCGACTGGCTGGTGCTCGCCACCGACGAGGACGGCGATCCCAAGTGGTCCGACCGGGCCACGGCCTTCTACGTCGAGCTGGCGAGATGGGTCGGTCACGGCACAGTTCACCTGTCCGGCGAGGACGGGGTCGAGTGGAGCTACGCCTTCGGCGGAGGTCGGCTGACCCAATCAGGCCAGAACGGTTGGGACGGGTCGATCGAGCCGTTCGGGAGTCCTGTCGAGGAAGTGCCGCCGGACGCGCCACGAAGGCGCGGCTGGTTCCGCCGGCGTTGAAGGGGCGTTCCCGAGGCACGCGTCGCGGAAGATCCGGACTTCCGACTGGCTCCGGTAGGGCGACGGCAGCCGCACGATGTCGAACCCGCTGCGATTCGTGTGGGGCGATGCCTATGATCGTCACGAGCCCGCCCAAGGCGCATCTACCCGGTAAGGATGCGCCCTGCCCGTCGCACGGTGGGGGTGGCAGCCCGTTCGAGCCGGGCCGGGTCCGGGGGACTCACGCCTCGACGGGAGGTGTCGGGGTTCCCGTCCCGCTCGACTCGCACCACGAGCGGACGTCTACCGATGCCCGAGAGCGGCTTCAGGGCGTCCCTCACGACCACTCGGCCGTGCCGGGAACCACCCGCCCGGGCGCCGACGAGGCAGGGTGTCCCTCATGGGCGAGGAGTTCTACTCGGATGCGCGGCTGTACGACCGGTTGTTCCCCGGGAGCGAGCATGCGGTCGACTTCTACCGGGCTGAGGCTGCTCGCGGGGGCGGCCGCGTCCTGGAGCTCGGGTGCGGCACCGGGCAGAAGCTGATCCCGATCGCGGCCGACGGCCATCAGTGCGTGGGTCTGGAGCTCTCGCGGCACATGCTCGCCGAGGCCCGGCGCAAGTCGGACGAGTGCGGCGTGACGGTGGAGTGGATGCAGGGCGACATGCGCGCGTTCGAGCTGGGCCGGACCTTCGACCTCGTGGTGATCGCCGCCAACTCGCTGCTCCACCTGCACGAGGCCGACGACCTGGTGGGGTGCCTCCGGGCGGTGCGCAGGCACCTGGCGCCCGGAGGGCGGCTCGTCCTCGACGTGTTCAACCCGAGCATTCACCTCCTCGCCGGTGCCGACGGCGTACGGCGAAGGCGAGGCCGACTTCCTCGTCGCTCCGCTCGAGATGCGGAGCATCTTCCCGCAGGAGCTTCCGCTGCTGCTGTCGCTCGGCGGTCTGAGGGTGGTCGAGCGCTTCGGCGACTGGTCCCGTGCGCCGTTCGCCCCAGATGCGGCCCTGCAGCTGTGCGTCTGCGAACCGGACTGACGCCCTGCGCGACACCGGAGACATCGAGTCCCGGAGGTGTCACGATCGGTCCTGACACTGACGGGGGACAGCGGGGCCCGTCGAGAGGGAAGACCTCGATGCTCACGAGAGCACTGGTCGCACTGAGACGGCGGCGCAAGCGGCGCAGACGCGGGCGGGGCCAGACCATGCTCCTCTCGCGTGGCCCGGCGCCCGACCCGCGGATCGCCCAGCAGTCCCTCGACCCGAACGCACGGTTCATCGGTGAGCAGATGGGATCGGGCGGGGAGGGCTGACGGCACCTCCCCCGCGGCGTGGGAGGACACCCGGCCGACCCCGAGGAACACTGACGGTGATGCCGAGCCCGCTCGGGGTGCGGCCCGCGCTCGAAAGGTGTGTGTCGTGACGACGAAGAGCGACTTCTCCGAGGAGGACTGGGTTCGCATCGTGCGGGCACCGTTCGTCGCCGGGCTGGCGATCTCGCTGGCCGATCCGGGCGGGCCGATCGAGGCCGCGAAGGAGACGATGGCGACCATGCGGTCGGCCACCAGTCCGCCGAGCCGCGAGCAGCTCCTGGCTGACGTGGCGCTCGACGTCCAGGGCATGGTGCAGGAGCGCCGTCACCCGCTCAAGGGCTACAAGCCCACCGGCCCGGCGGTCGGGGACGAGGTGGTCACCGAGCTCCGCGAGGTGGTGGGCATCGTGGCGGCCACGGCGTCGACCGAGGAGACGTCGGCGTACGGCGCCTGGCTCGTCGCGAGCGCGGAGGCCGCGGCCGCCGCCGCGAAGGAGGGCGGCTTCATGGGCTTCCACGCGGAGCAGGTCAGTGCCGGCGAGCAGGCGATGCTCGACCGGGTCCGGGATGCCGTCACCACCTGAGCCCGCCCGTGGCGAGGACCTCGCGGGCGGCCTGGGCGAGGTCGACGTCCTTGGCGCTGGCGACTCGGCGCAGCACGGCGAACGCCTGGTCCAGGTTCAGTCCGAACCGCTCGACCAGCACGCCCTGGGCAACGCCGATGACGTGCCGCGACGCAACGGTGACCTCGGGGGCCGCGATGACGCCGGCCGCGACGAGCGCGTGCGCAGCGTGCGCGGCGGAGAACAACGCCGCGCTGATCTCCTCGGGATCCGTGAACCCGTTCACCTGTCCGGAGTAGAGGTTCAGCGCGCCGAGACGGTCGCTCGCGGCCCAGAGCGGCACCGTCAGCAGCGACCTCACCCCCAGCTTCGCGGCGGCCGGTCCCCACGACGGCCACCTCTCGTCGGCAGCCACGGTCCCGGCGCGGATCCAGTCGCCGGTGCTCGCCAGCGTCACGCACGGCCCTTCCTGCATGGCGAGCTGCAGCTGGTCCACCACTCGCGCTGCTCGTGACGTCGCCGCCACCGTGCGGTGGTCGTGCCGGCCCCGCCGGATCGTCAGGCTTCCGCTGTCGGCGACCCGGACGGCGTCGACCGCCCTCGCCATGATGGCGTCGACCGTCTCCAGGGAATCGGCCTCGACTCGGATCTCCGTGGCGGTGCGCCGCAGCAGCTCGGACAGGTCCGACGTCATGTCGCCCTCCGGGGTCCCACACCTGCGACGCAGCCGTTGCCTGGACTGCACGACGGAACGTACAACGGGAGCAGGGGTCGAGGGGAGGTTCAGCGCACCTTCTTCACGTATTTCCGGCACGGCGAGACGAACGTCTGCCCGTCGGCGCTGACCTCGTAGGGGAGGTCGCCGCGGTCCGACCAGCCCTGCCGCTCGTAGAACCGCCGGGCCCGCGCGTTCCCCACCACGACCGCCAGCCAGGCCGACGGGTGCCCGGCGGCGGCCACCCGTCGCTCGCCCTCGGCCAGCAGCTCGGTTGCCAGCCCCGTCCCGCGGGCCGACCGCGCGACGAACACCTGCTCCACCTCGTCGTCGACCACCATCACGAAACCCTGCACCGATCCGTCGCCGGCGACCGCGACCGCCGTGTCGGCGACCCGCGGCGGGGTGCGCTCGTGGAAGGCGGCCAGCGTGCGCGCAGCGGTCAGCCCGTCGGGCACGTGACCGGCGTGGCCGTCGTGCCAGCCCTCGTGCCAGAGGTCCGCGACCGCGGCCATATCGGCGACCTCGGCCGGTCGGATCGACGTCATGCGGCCACCCTAGGATCGCTGCCATGAGTGACGACGCGCTCGAGCGGATCTGGACGCCCCACCGGATGGCCTACGTCCGCACGGCGGTCGACGACGAGGGCTGCCCGTTCTGCGCCATCCCCTCGCACCCCGACGAGGAGTCGCTCGTCGTCGCGCGCGGCGCGTCGACGTACGTCGTGCTCAACCTGCACCCCTACAACCCCGGCCACCTGATGGTGCTGCCCTACCGCCACGTCGCCGACCTGACCGACCTCACCGCGGAGGAGGCGGCCGAGCTGATGTCGATGACGCAGCAGGCACTGCGGACCGTACGCACGGTGAGCCGCCCGCACGCGTTCAACGTCGGCCTCAACCTCGGCCGGTCGGCCGGCGGTTCCCTGTCCGAGCACCTGCACCAGCACGTGGTCCCGCGGTGGACCGGCGACGCCAACTTCATCACCGTCGTCGGTGGCACCAAGACGCTCCCGCAGCTGCTCGAGGACACGCGCGACCTGCTCGCGAGCGCCTGGGCGGACGCCTGAAGTGACCTCCCACCTCGCCGCCGACGCCGCCCTCGCCGCCGACCTGGTCCGGGAGGCGGCGCTGCTGGCCGCCCGCATCCGGCAGGAGGGGCTCGACGTCGAGCGCAAGACCAGCGGCTCCGACATCGTCACGCAGGCCGACACCGCCGCCGAGCGGCTCATCGTCCAGCAGCTCACCGCCGAGCGACCCGGTGACGCCATCGTGGGGGAGGAGGGCACGTCGAGGCCCGGCACCTCGGGCCGGACCTGGGTCATCGACCCGGTGGACGGCACCTACAACTTCTCGCGCGGCAGCGACTGGTGGTGCACCGCGATCGCCCTGCACGACGAGGACGACGTCCTGCTCGGCGCCGTGCACCACGCCGCCAGCCTGCGCACGTGGGTGGGCGGCCCCGACCTCCCCAGCACGTGCGACGGGGTGCCGCTCGCGCCGCTCCCCGACACCCCACGCGAAGCACGCTGCGCAGCGACCTACCTGCACCCGCCGTTCTACGGCAGCGAGGTCGGCGAGGCCTTCGCGCGCGCACTGCGCCAGGTCGGCACGCTGCGGATGTTCGGCTCCGGGACGATGGACACGATGGCGATCGCCTCGGGCCAGTGGGACGTGCTCTTCCAGCACTCGGTGTCCGACTGGGACCGGCTGCCGGGCGCGGCGATCATCCGCGGCGCCGGCGGCGAGTCGGACGTCGTAGCCGCCGCCGGCGTGGACTGGACCGTGTCCGGTGCTCCCGCCGCCGTGGCGGACGTCCGGGCGGCGCTGCTGGACCGGTAGCCTGCGGCCGTGCTCGATCGGTTCAAGCAGTTCTGGCAGGGCGTGGTGCTCGCGCCCTTCATCAACCTGTTCATCCGCCTGGGCATCAGCCCCGACGTCGTGACGCTGGTCGGCACGTTCGGCGTCAGCTTCGGCGCGCTGTTCTTCTTCCCCCGCGGCATGGTGTGGGAGGGCGTCCTCTTCATCACCGCCTTCGTCTTCAGCGACCTGGTCGACGGCGCGATGGCGCGCAAGGTGGGGCGCAAGGACGACTTCGGCGCCTTCCTCGACTCCACCCTGGACCGGGTCGCCGACGGTGCGCTGTTCGCCGGGCTCGCGGTCTTCTTCGCCTGGCAGCGCGAGAGCCACCTCTACCTCTGGCTGTGCCTCGTCATCCTCGTCATGGGCGCGGTCACGTCGTACGCCCGGGCGAAGGCCGACCACCTCGGGTACGACGCCAAGGTGGGCGTCGCCGAGCGCCCCGACCGCCTCGTCGGCATGCTCGTGCCGGCCTTCTTCGCCGACCTCCTCGACCTCTGGATCCTGCTCGAGGTGGCCCTCTGGGCGCTCGCGGTCGCGGCCACGGTGACCGTCGCGCAGCGCATCTGGGTCGTCCGGCGGCAGGCGCTCGCACGCGCGGCCTCGCAGGCCTGATCAAGCGCTCAACCATCGTCGGTGGCGATGCATCCTTTGGGATGAGGCCGCACTACGATCGAGGCATGGCTGAGCACACCTCTGAGACCCCCATCGAGCACGGCACCAGCCGCGTCAAGCGCGGCATGGCGGAGATGCTCAAGGGCGGCGTGATCATGGACGTCGTCACCGCCGAGCAGGCGAAGATCGCCGAGGACGCCGGCGCCGTCGCCGTGATGGCGCTCGAGCGCGTCCCGGCCGACATCCGCGCCCAGGGCGGCGTGTCCCGGATGAGCGACCCCGACATGATCGACGGCATCATCGAGGCCGTCTCGATCCCCGTGATGGCCAAGGCCCGCATCGGCCACTTCGCCGAGGCGCAGGTCCTCCAGTCGCTCGGCGTCGACTACATCGATGAGTCCGAGGTCCTCACCCCGGCCGACTACACCAACCACATCGACAAGTGGGCCTTCACGGTCCCCTTCGTGTGCGGTGCGACCAACCTGGGCGAGGCGCTGCGCCGCATCACCGAGGGCGCCGCGATGATCCGCTCCAAGGGTGAGGCCGGCACCGGTGACGTCTCCAACGCCGTCACCCACATGCGCACCATCGGCGGTGAGCTGCGGCGCCTGCACAGCATGTCCGAGGACGAGCTCTACGTCGCGGCCAAGGAGCTGCAGGCCCCCTTCGAGCTGGTCAAGGAGGTCGCGGCCGCGGGCAAGCTGCCGGTCGTCCTCTTCACCGCCGGCGGCATCGCCACCCCGGCCGACGCCGCGATGATGATGCAGCTGGGTGCGGAGGGTGTCTTCGTGGGCTCGGGCATCTTCAAGTCCGGCAACCCGGCCCAGCGCGCCGAGGCGATCGTCAAGGCCACCACGTTCTACGACGACCCCGACGTGGTCGCCAAGGTCTCCCGCGGCCTGGGCGAGGCCATGGTCGGCATCAACGTCGACGAGATCCCCCAGCCGCACCGCCTGGCCGAGCGCGGCTGGTGAACCGTGCCGCGGCGGCCCCCGGGCCGCCGCGGAGCACCGCTTGTCAGCGCACCGCGCGGGTCAGCACGCGGGCGGCGTTGGTGAAGCCGTACGCCTCCTCGCCCGGTTGGGCGGGCAGGCCGAGGCGCACCACCATCGTGCGCGTCGACGGATCGACGAGCAGCACCTGGCCGCCGAAGCCGAGCGCGGCGAAGACGTCGACCGGAGCCGACGGCGCGAGCTGTCCGGTGGTCGGGTGCAGCGGCTGCCCCTGCGCGTCGACCGGGTCGGTCGCGCCCCGGAGCGCGCCGGGGCGGTTGAGCCACCACAGGTATCCGTAGGCCGCGTTGTGGACCGTCGAGGAGCGCCCGACCGCGCGCTGGATGTACGAGGCGTCGAGGATGCGCTTGCCGCCGGCCCTGCCGCCGACCTTCCCGCCGTCGAGGTAGAGCAGGCCCAGCCGGGCGATGTCGAGGCACGTCGTGCGGAGGCCGTAGAACACCGCGGCGTCGTCCGCACGGTCGGTGACGAAGGACGTCCGGGACATGCCGAGCGGCTCGAAGAGCCGCTTCCGGGCGAACCTCGCGACCGGCATCCCGGTCGCCTCCTCCAGCACGGGCTCGAGCACCTGGATCGCGGCGTTGTTGTAGGCCCACGCGGTGCCCGGGGCGTACTGCTGCGGGAGCGAGACGGCGTACCTCGTGCGGCTCCGCGCCGCGAGCAGGTCGGCGTAGTCCGACTGGAACGACCAGAAGCGGCCGCTGTCGTTCGAGAGCAGGTTGCGCACCGTCACCGACTCCGACGCGGTGCCGCGCCACTGCGGCACGTAGGTCGAGACAGGGTCGTCGAGGCGCAGGTCGCCGTCGCGGACCGCGATGCCCACGAGCGTGCTCGTCACGGACTTGGTGATCGAGAAGACCTCGCGCGGCTCGTCGCGCGGCAGCTGCCAGCTCCACTCACCGGCCACCCTGCCCTTGCGCAGGACCGCGAAGCAGGTGGAGTCGAGCCGGCGGGCCTCGGTCGCACCGCGCCTGACCACCCTTCCGCGCAGGCCCAGCTCCGCCGGGGTCGCCACGGGCCATCCCTCGACGGTGCGCGCACCCGCCGCCGGTCGTCCGGCGGTCGCGTCGACGGCGTCGGCCGTGCTCGCGGACGTGGCTCCCGCGGCCAGTGACAGGGCGAGCAGGACGACGCCCAGGCGGGCCGGGCGGGGGAGCCTCATGGGGCGTGAGCCTACGGCCGGGCGGCCGTCCTAGGATCGGCGTTCGTGAATCCGACCATCGGCGTGCTCGCGCTGCAGGGTGACGTGCGCGAGCACCTCGCGACCCTGCGGTCGCTGGGCGCGGACCCGATCTCCGTACGCCGTCCCGCCGAGCTCGCCGCGTGCGACGGCCTCGTCATCCCGGGCGGCGAGTCCACGACGATGGCCAAGCTGGCCGGCATCTTCGAGCTGCTCGAGCCGCTGCGCGACGCCGTACGCGGTGGGCTGCCCGCCTTCGGGACGTGCGCGGGGATGATCATGCTCGCCGACCGCATCGAGGACGGTGCGGCGGGGCAGGAGACGATCGGCGGCCTCCACATCACGGTGCGGCGCAACGCCTTCGGGCGCCAGGTCGACTCCTTCGAGGAGGACCTCCACCTCGACGGGCTGGCCGACCCGGTGCGGGCGCTCTTCATCCGCGCCCCGTGGGTCGAGGCGGTCGACGACGACGTCGAGGTGCTGGCCCGGGTGGAGGACGGGCCGGCCGCGGGTAGGATCGTCGCGGTCCGTCAAGGCCCCCTGATGGCGACCTCGTTCCATCCCGAGGTCGGCAGCGACGGCCGGGTGCACGGCATGTTCGTGGACCTGGTGCGCTCGGCCTGACGACCGCACGGACGAAGCGACGGATAGAGGGACTCATGTCAGGCCACTCCAAGTGGGCAACGACCAAGCACAAGAAGGCCGCGATCGACGCCAAGCGCGGCAAGCTCTTCGCCAAGCTGATCAAGAACATCGAGGTCGCGGCGAAGCAGGGCGGCGGCGACCCGGCCGGCAACCCGACCCTCTACGACGCCATCCAGAAGGCGAAGAAGAGCTCGGTCCCCAACAAGAACATCGACTCCGCGGTCAAGCGCGGCTCCGGTGCCGAGTCGGGCGGTGTCGACTACCAGGGCATCTCCTACGAGGTCTACGGCCCGCAGGGCGTCGCCTTCCTCGTCGAGTGCCTCACCGACAACAAGAACCGCGCCGCGATGGAGGTCCGGACCGCGGTCACCCGCAACGGCGGCACCATGGCCGACCCGGGCTCGGTCTCGCGGCTGTTCACCCGCAAGGGGATCGTGGTCGTGCCGAAGTCGCAGGACCACGACGGCACCGTCCGCGAGGTCACCGAGGACGACGTCCTCGAGGCCACCCTCGACGCCGGGGCCGAGGAGGTCAACGACCTCGACGAGGCCTTCGAGGTGCAGAGCGAGGCCACCGACGTCGTCGCGGTCCGCACCGCCCTGCAGGACGCCGGCATCGACTACGACTCCGCCGACGTGGAGTTCGTCCCCAGCCTCGAGATCCCGGTCGACGCCGACGGCGCCGGCAAGGTGCTCCGCCTCGTCGACGCCCTCGAGGACCTCGACGACGTGCAGGACGTCTTCACCAACGTCGACATCCCCGCCGACGTGATGGCCGAGCTCGAGACCGCCGACGCCTGAGCCGGGCCCGCCGCGCCGCGTGTCGTACGACGTCGCGCCCGCGGCGCGGGTTAGCGTGGTCGCACGAACACATGTTCGGACGAGACCGGCGGGAGGGGAGTGGCGTGCGCGTGCTCGGCATCGACCCCGGCCTCACCCGGTGCGGCGTCGGCGTCGTCGACGGCAGCGTCGGCCGACCGCTGACGATGGTCGACGTCGGCGTGGTGCGGACGAGCTCCACCCTCCCGATCGCCGAGCGGCTGGTCACCATCGAGAAGGGCCTCGACGCCTGGATCGAGGAGCACCGACCCGACGCGGTCGCGGTGGAGCGGGTCTTCGCACGCTCCGACTCCAGCACCATCATGGGCACCGCCCAGGCCAGCGGCATCGCGCTCGTGGTCGCCGCGCGTCGCGGCCTGCCGATCGCCATGCACACCCCGAGCGAGGTGAAGGCCGCGGTCTCCGGCAACGGACGTGCCGACAAGGCGCAGGTGGGGGCGATGGTCGTCCGCATCCTGCGCCTGGCCGAGCTCCCGAAGCCCGCCGACGCCGCCGACGCGCTCGCGCTCGCCATCACCCACGTCTGGCGCGGGTCGGCGCACAACCGGCTCGAGTCCGCGGTGGCCCAGCAGCGAGCTCAGCTCAGGGTCGCCCAGCAGAAGCAGGAGATGAGGACCCGATGATCGCCTTCGTCCGCGGCGAGGTCGCCGCCGTCACCCTGTCCAGCGCCGTCCTCGAGGTCGGCGGTGTCGGCCTCGAGCTGATGTGCACGCCCGGCACCCTCGCCACCCTGCGCGTGGGCCGGCAGGCGACCCTGCCGACCAGCATGGTCGTGCGCGAGGACTCCCTGACCGTCTTCGGCTTCCTCGACGACGACGAGAAGTCGATCTTCGAGATCGTCCAGACCGCGTCCGGTGTCGGCCCCAAGGTGGCGCAGGCGATCGTCGCGGTGATGAGCCCCGACGACGTGCGCCGCGCCATCACGACCGAGGACGTGAAGGCCCTGACCCGCGTGCCCGGGATCGGTCAGAAGGGCGCCCAGCGCATCATCCTCGAGCTCAAGGACCGCATCGGCCCACCGGTCGGCGCGCACCACCCGGCGGCGGCAGCCGTTCCCGCCGCCGACGCCTGGCGCGACCAGGTGCACCAGGGTCTCGTCGGGCTCGGCTGGTCCGCCAAGGAGTCGGAGAAGGCCGTCGAGGCCGTCGCCCCCGAGGCCGGTGACGCCCCCGACGTCGGCGCCCTGCTGCGCGCCGCTCTCCGCACGCTGAGCAAGGCCTGAGGCGGGCGCGACGGCGATGAACTGGGACGACACCGACGAGGACACCTTCGACGAGATCGAGCTGACCGGCGCCGAGCTGAGCCACCTCCAGCGGCTGACCGACGCCGACGCCGACGGCGACGAGCGCGCCGTCGAGGCGGCGCTGCGCCCCAAGACGCTCGACGAGGTCGTCGGGCAGGCGCGCGTGCGCGACCAGCTGGGGCTGGTGCTGGAGGCGGCCCGCCGCCGCGGCCGGGCGCCCGACCACGTGCTGCTGTCGGGCCCGCCCGGTCTCGGCAAGACCACCCTCGCGATGATCATCGCCGCCGAGATGAGCACCCCGCTGCGGCTCACGAGCGGGCCCGCGATCACCCACGCTGGCGACCTCGCCGCGATCCTGTCCGGCCTCAACGAGGGCGACGTCCTCTTCGTCGACGAGATCCACCGGATGTCGCGTCCGGCCGAGGAGATGCTCTACATGGCGATGGAGGACTTCCGGGTCGACGTCGTCATCGGCAAGGGACCCGGCGCGACCGCCATCCCGCTCGAGATCCCGCCGTTCACCCTCGTCGGCGCCACCACGCGCGCCGGCCTGCTGCCGGGACCGCTGCGCGACCGGTTCGGCTTCACCGCCCACCTCGAGTTCTACGAGCCCCACGAGCTCGACCAGATCGTGCACCGCTCCGCCGGGCTGCTCGGCGTGCACCTGACGTCGGAGGGCTCGAGCGAGATCGCCTCGCGCTCGCGCGGCACCCCCCGCATCGCCAACCGCCTGCTGCGCCGGGTCCGCGACTACGCCCAGGTGCGCGCCGACGGCGTGCTGAGCCTGCCGGTCGCGCAGGCGGCGCTCGACCTGTTCGAGGTCGACGAGTCCGGGCTCGACCGCCTCGACCGCGCGGTGCTCGACGTGCTGTGCCGACGCTTCGGCGGGGGACCGGTCGGTGTGTCGACCCTCGCCGTCGCGGTCGGCGAGGAGCGCGAGACCGTCGAGGAGGTCGCCGAGCCGTTCCTGGTGCGGATGGGGATGCTCGCGCGCACCCCGCGCGGACGGGTCGCGACGCCCGCGGCGTGGCACCACCTCGGTCTGACCCCGCCGGCGATGCCGACGGTCGACTCCACGCTCGACTCCACGCTCTTCGACGAGGTGTGAGCCCCTCCGGGGCACCCGCGTAGACTCCACGCGCTCCCGCACCCGACTCTCGAGGAGAGCCCCGATCGTGAACGACCTCGCTGCGCTTCTGCCCCTGGTGGCCATCCTGGCCCTGTTCTGGTTCATGGTGGTCCGCCCCCAGCGGCGCCGGCAGCAGGAGGTCGTCCGGCTCCAGGAGAGCATCCAGGTCGGCCAGCGGGTGATGATGTCCTCGGGCATCTTCGGCACCGTCGTCTCGATCGCCGACGACCGCGCCCGCCTCGAGATCGCGCCCGGCACCCAGATCGACATCGCCCGCGCCGCGATCGCCAAGATCGACGAGCCGCTGCCGGAGCCCGGCCCCGACGCGCGCGACGATGCCTGACCGTCGTACGGCTCAAGAGGCGCTGCAGCGCCTGACGGTCGACGTGCCGGACTGGCCGGAGAAGGGCGTCACCTTCAAGGACATCACCCCCGTCCTCGCCGACCACCAGGCGTTCTCCGCCGTCATCACCGCGCTGGCGGCCGCCGGCCGCGACGACCACGGCACGGTCGTGGTCGACAAGGTCGTCGGCATGGAGGCGCGCGGCTTCATCCTCGCCGCACCCGTGGCGCTGGCCCTCGGCATCGGCTTCGTGCCGGTGCGCAAGGCCGGCAAGCTGCCGCGGGCGGCCCACGCGGTGTCGTACTCCCTGGAGTACGGCGAGGCGACGCTCGAGGTGCACCGGGACGCGATCGCTCCCGGTGAGCGCGTGCTGATGGTCGACGACGTGCTGGCGACCGGCGGCACCGCGGTCGCGACACGTCAGCTGATCGAGGCCTGCGGCGGCGTCGCGACCGGTGCCTCGGTCCTGATGGAGCTGTCGTTCCTCGACCCGCGGTCGGTGACGGGCGACCTCCCGGTCACCACGCTTCTCACGATCTGACCACGACCAGACCGGTCCGGGCGCGACGTTGCCCGACGGCTCACTAGACTGGGCCAATGGCTGAGGAGCAGGCACCCGCGCAGGACGCCAAGGCGCCCCTCAGCGCGCGCGGCATGCGGGCCCGCCTCGCCCGGGTCGGCACCCGGCCGCCGTCGTCCAACCCGGTCCTCGAGCCCCTGTTCCGGGCCGTGCGCGCCAACCACCCGAAGGCCGACCTGGCGCTCCTCGAGCGTGCCTACGCGGTCGCCGACAAGTGGCACACCGGCCAGATGCGCAAGAGCGGTGACCCCTACATCACCCACCCGCTCGCCGTCACCACGATCCTCGCCGACATCGGCATGACCGAGCCCACGCTGGTCGCGGCACTGCTCCACGACACGGTCGAGGACACCCCCTACACGCTCGACGCGCTGCGCGCCGACTTCGGCGACGAGGTCGCCCTGCTCGTCGACGGCGTCACCAAGCTCGACAAGGTGCAGTACGGCGCCTCGGCGCAGGCCGAGACGATCCGCAAGATGATCGTGGCGATGTCCCGCGACATCCGGGTGCTGGTGATCAAGCTCGCCGACCGGCTGCACAACATGCGCACCCTGCGCTACGTCCCCGCCGCCTCCCAGGAGCGCTCGAGCCGCGAGACCCTCGACATCTACGCCCCGCTGGCCCACCGGCTCGGCATGAACACCCTCAAGTGGGAGCTCGAGGACCTCGCCTTCGCGACCCTGCACCCGAAGATCTACGACGAGATCGTGCGGATGGTCGCCGAGCGCGCGCCGTCGCGCGACCAGTTCCTCGCCGAGGTCGTGGCCGAGATCGAGCAGGACCTCAAGACCGCCAGGATCAACGCCAAGGTCACCGGCCGACCCAAGCACTACTACTCGATCTACCAGAAGATGATCGTCGGCGGTCGCGACTTCTCCGACATCTACGACCTCGTCGGCATCCGCATCCTCGTCGACGAGGACCGCGACTGCTACAGCGCGCTGGGCGTGATCCACTCGCGCTGGAACCCGGTCCTGGGGCGGTTCAAGGACTACGTCGCGATGCCGAAGTTCAACATGTACCAGTCGCTCCACACGACGGTCATCGGACCGCAGGGCAAGCCGGTGGAGGTGCAGATCCGCACCTTCGCCCAGCACCGTCGCGCCGAGTACGGCGTCGCCGCGCACTGGAAGTACAAGGAGAACACCAAGGCCGGCGTCGACACCGACCGCCTCGGCGACAAGGACGACCTGACGTGGCTGCGCCAGCTGCTCGACTGGCAGAGCGAGGTCGAGGACCCGGGCGAGTTCCTGGAGTCGCTGCGCTTCGAGATGAACCAGCAGCAGGTCTACGTCTTCACGCCGCGTGGCGACGTGATCCCGCTGCCGATGGGTGCGACCCCGGTCGACTTCGCCTACGCCGTCCACACGGAGGTGGGCCACCACACGATCGGGTCCCGGGTCAACGGCCGCCTCGTGCCCCTCGAGTCGACGCTCGACAACGGCGACGTCGTCGAGGTGTTCACCTCGAAGTCGCCGACGTCGGGGCCCTCACGCGACTGGCTCAACTTCGTCCAGTCGCCCCGCGCGCGCTCCAAGATCCGCCAGTGGTTCACCAAGGAGCGCCGCGACGAGGCGATCGAGCGCGGCAAGGACCAGATCGCCAAGCTGATGCGCAAGGAGGGCCTGCCGCTCAACCGGCTGATGACCCACGACGTGCTCGCGCTCGTCGCCGAGCACTTCCACCATGCCGACGTCTCGGCCCTCTACGCCGCGGTCGGCGAGGGCAACCTCAGCGCGCAGGCCGTCGTACGACGTGTCATCGACATCCACGGCGGCGACGAGGGAGCCCAGGAGGACCTCGCCGAGGGCGTCACCATCACCGGGCGCTCGCGGACCGCCACGAAGCGCGGGCCGACCGACTCCGGCGTGATCGTCAAGGGCGTCGACGACCTGTGGGTCAAGCTCGCCAAGTGCTGCACGCCGGTGCCTCCCGACCCGATCCTGGGCTTCGTCACCAAGGGCGGGGGAGTGTCGGTGCACCGCAAGGACTGCACCAACGCCTCGAGCCTGCTCGGCCAGCCCGAGCGGGTGCTCGAGGTCGAGTGGGCCCCGACGTCGCAGTCGACGTTCCTCGTCAACATCCAGGTCGAGGCCCTCGACCGCGCCCGCCTGCTCTCCGACATCACGATGGCGCTCTCCGACGCCCACGTGAACATCCTCAGCGCGACGCTCTCCACCACCCGCGACCGGGTGGCGAAGAGCCGCTTCTCCTTCGAGATGGCCGACGCGGCCCACCTCGACGGCGTGCTGCGCGCCGTGCGCGCCGTGCCCGGCGTGTTCGACGCCTACCGCGTCACGGCCTGACCAGCGACGACGAGCCCGGTCAGCTGAAGTCGGCGGCAGCCCTCCGGGCCATGTCGAGGAAGGCCTGCTTGTTGGCGAGCTCGGACTCGAGGTCCTTCACGCGGCGGTCGTCGCCGGCGGCGGACGCCTTCTCGAGCTTGGCCCGGGTCTCGGCGATGCCGGCCTCGAGCTTGCCGATCATGTCGTCGGCGCGCGCGGACTTCTCCGGGTCGCTCTTGCTCCACTGCTCGTCCTCGACGGCGCGGATGGCCTGCTCGACCTTCCGCATCCGGCCCTCGAGCTCCTTCATCCGGTCGCGGGGGACCTTGCCGGCGGCGTCCCAGCGGTCGGCGAGCTCGCGGAAGGTCTTCTTGGCGGCCTCGAGGTCGGTCACGGGGACCAGCGCCTCGGCCTCCACGAGGATGGCGTCCTTGACCTCGGCGTTGGCCGCGAACTCTTGGTCGAGCGCGGCGTTGGCCGCGTCGCGGGCGCCGAAGAAGGTGTCCTGGGCGCCACGGAAGCGCTGCCAGAGCTGGTCGTCGACCTCTCTCGGCGCGGGACCGGCGGCCTTCCACTCCCGCATCAGGTCGCGGTACCTGCCCGCGGTCGGACCCCACTCGGTCGAGGTCGAGAGGGCCTCGGCCTCCTTGGCGAGCCGCTCCTTGACGACCCGCGCGGAGTCGCGGCGCTCGTGCTCCTCGGCGAAGTGCGCCTTGCGGTGACGGGTGTACGTCGTGCGCGCGGTGGAGAAGCGTCGCCACAGCGCGTCGTCGGTGGCGCGGTCGAGCCGGGGGAGCTCCTTCCACGTGGCCAGCAGCTCGCGGAGCCGGTTGGCGCCGTTGCGCCAGTCGGTGCCCTCGGCGAGCCGCTCGGCCTCGGCGACGAGCTTCTCCTTCGCCGCCTTGGACTCCGCGGACTTCTGTGCCCGCTCCTCCTTGCGCGCCGACCGCTGGACCGCGATGACCGGTGCCAGTGCGTCGAGGCGGGCGGCGAGGGAGACCAGGTCACCCACGGCGTGGGCGTCGACGACCTGCTCGCGCAGGGCCTTCACCGACGAGGTGGCCTCCTCGGGCGCGAGCCGCCCGGAGGCGACGCGCTGCTCGAGCAGGTGGACCTTGCCCTCGAGCTCCTCGTAGCGCTTGGTGAAGAACTCCAGCGCCTCCTCGGGCGTGCCGGCCTCGTAGGACCCCACGGGACGCTCACCCTCGGCGGTTCGGACATAGACGGTGCCGTCCTCGGCCACCCGGCCCCAGGGCTGCTCACCCTGGGCCGAGTCGTCTCGGGACTGCTTGTCGGCGCTCATGGTCGCCCATCGTAGTCATGGCCCGGACCGCCCTCGGTAGGCTTCCCACCGACAAGCAGACGACTGGCCGGACGACCGGTCGACGACCAGCGACGACCAGCAAGGACTGACGCCCGTGTTCATCGCCGGCTTCCCCGCCGGACCGTGGGGGACCAACTGCTACGTCGTGGCGACAGGCCCCGGGTCGGAGTGCGTGGTCATCGACCCGGGCAAGGACTCCGCTGCCGGTGTCGACCAGGTCGTCCGCGAGCACCGGCTCAAGCCGGTCAGCGTGCTGGTCACCCACGGCCACGTCGACCACATGTGGTGCGTCGCCCCGGTCGCGGGCACCTACGACGCGACGGCGTGGATCCACCCGTCCGACCGGCACCTGCTGTCCGACCCGATGGCCGGGATGAGCCCGGAGACCACCCAGATGCTGCTCGGGGGCGACTACTCCTGGGCCGAGCCCGACGACGTACGTGAGCTGTCCGACCTCGCCGAGCTCGAGCTCGCGGGGCTGCGGTTCGTGGTCGACCACACCCCGGGCCACACCGAGGGGTCGGTGACCTTCCGCACGCCCTACGCCCAGCAGGACGTCTCGGAGCTGATGTTCTCCGGCGACCTGCTCTTCGCCGGGTCGATCGGCCGCACCGACCTGCCCGGCGGCGACCACGCCACCATGCTGCGCAGCCTGGCCGACAAGGTCCTGCCCCTCGCCGACGACATCGTCGTGCTGCCCGGCCACGGCGAGCAGACCTCCATCGGCCGTGAGCGGGCCACGAACCCCTTCCTCCAAGACCTTCCCCGCGACATCTCCCAGGAACGACGATGAGCAAGATCGCCCCGCTGAGCGGGTTCCCCGAGCTGCTGCCCACGCAGCGTGCCGTCGAGCGTGAGGTCATCGCCTCGGTCTCGCGCGCGTTCGAGCTGCACGGCTTCACCAACATCGAGACCCGGGTCGTCGAGCCGATCGACCGGCTGGCCAAGGGCGGTGAGGTGGACAAGGAGATCTACGTCCTCCAGCGCATCGCCGCCGAGCCCGACGCCCGGGCCGAGCTGGGCCTCCACTTCGACCTCACGGTGCCGTTCGCGCGCTACGTCCTCGAGCACGCCGGGCACCTCGATTTTCCGTTCCGGCGCTTCCAGGTGCAGCCGGCCTGGCGCGGGGAGCGACCCCAGGAGGGCCGCTACCGGCAGTTCACGCAGGCCGACGTCGACATCGTGGGCCGCGACGAGCTGCCGTTCCACCACGACGTCGAGGTCATGTCGGTGATGGTCGACGCCCTCGGCCGCCTCCCGATCCCGCGGGTGTCGTTCCAGTTCAACAACCGCAAGCTGATCCAGGGCTTCTACCGCGGCCTGGGCATCGACGACGTCACCGACGCCATCCGCGTGATCGACAAGCTCGACAAGCTCCCGGCCGACGAGGTCGCGAAGCTGCTCGTCGAGCGGGTCGGCACGACGCCCGAGCAGGCGCAGCGCTGCCTCGAGCTCGCGACCATCCGCGTCGAGGACACCTCGTTCGTCGAGCAGGTCCGTGCCCTCGAGGTGAGCGACGAGCTGCTCGACCAAGGCCTCGAGGAGCTGGCCGCCGTGGTCGAGGGCTGCCGCGCGGTCGCCGGCGACCGCGTCGGTGTCGAGGCCAACCTGCGCATCGCGCGCGGCCTCGACTACTACACCGGCACCGTCGTCGAGATCTTCATGGAGGGCTACGAGCGCCTGAAGTCCGTCGGCGGGGGAGGGCGCTACGACGCGCTCGCCAGCGACGGGCGTACGACCTATCCGGGCGTCGGCGTGTCATTCGGCGTCTCCCGCACACTGATCCCGCTCATCTCCGACGGCGTCCTGTCCGGCAGTCGCCCCGTGCCGAGCGTGGTCCTCGTCGCGCTCAACAACGAGGGCGACCGCCCCGCCAGCACCCGCGTCGCCGCTGCCCTGCGGTCGCGGGACATCGCGTGCGAGGTGGCCCCGTCACCGGCGAAGTTCGGCAAGCAGATCCGCTTCGCCGAGCGCCGGGGCATCCCCTACGTCTGGTTCGTCCAGGCCGACGGCACCAGCCAGGTCAAGGACATCCGCACCGGCGAGCAGGTCGAGGCGGACGCGGGGTCCTGGACCCCGCCCGAGGACGACCTGCGCCCCACGATCATCAGCACCGCCACCACCAAGGAGACAGACAAGTGATCCGCACCCATGACGCCGGCGCCCTGACGCTGCCTGCGAACGTCGGCCAGACCGTCACCCTCGCCGGGTGGGTGGCGCGTCGGCGCGATCACGGCGGGGTGGCGTTCATCGACCTGCGGGACTCGACAGGCATCGTCCAGGTCGTGATCCGGGATCCCGAGGTGGCGCACCCGCTCCGCAGCGAGTTCTGCCTGAAGGTGACCGGCGAGGTCGTCGAGCGCAGCGAGGGCAACGTCAACCCGCAGCTCCCGACCGGGCACTACGAGGTGGTCGCGACCGAGGTCGAGGTGCTCTCGGCGTCCGACCCGCTGCCGTTCCCCGTCGACGACGCGTCCGGCCACAAGGGCGGCGAGGTCGGCGAGGAGGCCCGGCTCAAGCACCGCTACCTCGACCTGCGCCGCTCCGGACCGAACGCCGCGCTGCGCCTGCGCAGCAAGATCAACAAGGCGGCCCGCGACGTCCTCGACGCCCGCGACTTCGTCGAGGTCGAGACGCCCACGTTGACGCGCTCCACGCCCGAGGGCGCCCGCGACTTCCTGGTGCCCGCCCGCCTGGCCCCGGGCAGCTGGTACGCCCTGCCGCAGAGCCCGCAGCTGTTCAAGCAGCTGCTGATGGTCGGCGGCATGGAGCGCTACTACCAGATCGCGCGCTGCTACCGCGACGAGGACTTCCGCGCCGACCGGCAGCCCGAGTTCACCCAGCTCGACATCGAGATGAGCTTCGTGGACCAGGAGGACGTCATCGAGCTCATGGAGGACGTCCTGGAGGCCATGTGGGCGCAGGCCGGCCACACCATCCAGCGACCCCTGCCCCGGATGACGTACGCCGAGGCGATGGCGAAGTACGGCTCCGACAAGCCCGACCTCCGGATGGGACTCGAGCTCGTCGAGTGCACCGACTACTTCAAGGACACCACGTTCCGGGTGTTCCAGGCCGACTACGTCGGCGCGGTCGTGATGCCGGGCGGCGGCAGCCAGCCGCGCCGCCAGTTCGACGCCTGGCAGGACTGGGCCAAGCAGCGGGGCGCCAAGGGACTGGCGTACGTCACCGTCGCCGAGGACGGCGAGCTCGGCGGCCCGGTCGCCAAGAACCTCACCGACGCCGAGCGCGAGGGCCTCGCCGCCCATGTCGGTGCCGAGCCCGGCGACTGCATCTTCTTCGCCGCCGGGCCGGCCAAGAGCAGCCGCGCGCTGCTCGGCGCCGCGCGCCTCGAGATCGGCCGCCGTGGCGACATGCTCGACGACTCGACGTTCGCCTTCACCTGGGTCGTTGACGCCCCGCTGTTCGAGCCGAGCTCCGACGCGGTCGCCAGCGGCGACGTGGCCGTCGGTGCGGGCGCGTGGACGGCCGTGCACCACGCGTTCACCAGCCCGAAGCCCGAGTTCCTCGACACCTTCGACACCGACCCCGGCAGCGCGCTGGCCTACGCCTACGACATCGTCTGCAACGGCAACGAGCTCGGCGGCGGGTCGATCCGTATCCACCGTGGTGACATCCAGAAGCGCGTGTTCGCGGTGATGGGCCTGTCCGAGGAGGAGGCGCAGGAGAAGTTCGGATTCCTGCTCGACGCCTTCAAGTTCGGTGCGCCTCCGCACGGCGGCATCGCCGTCGGCATGGACCGCATCGTCGCGCTCCTCGCCGGCACCGACTCGATCCGCGACGTGATCGCCTTCCCGAAGTCCGGAGGCGGCTACGACCCCCTCACCGCCGCTCCGGCGCCCATCACTGCGGAGCAGCGCAAGGAAGCCGGTGTCGACGCCGAGCCCGCGAAGGACGTCCCGCAGGGCGAGTGATCTCCCGCACGTTTGCCCGGCCATCGCGGTGACGACGGGGACAACGCGTCGTAACGGGATCGTTACCCGTCGGTGATCGTCCACGCGTCACAGGTCACATAGAGTCCCGTTCGGCGCGGTCCCCGGTGGGGACCCGCCGAACACCACCGGACCCGAACGTGATGGGGAGAGAATGTCGGCACAAGCGACAGGGCCTGAGACCCTGGGCTCGCTCAGCGACGAACCGGAGATCAACGATCCGAACAGCAAGCAGGCCAAGGAGATCTCCGGCAAGTCGCCGATGCAGATCGCACTCGGCCGCCTGCGGCGGGACAAGATCGCCATCACCTGCGCGGTCGTCGTCGTCTTCTTCCTGCTCGTGGCGATCTTCGCCGACCTGATCGCCAAGGCGTTCGGGGTCAGCCTCGACACCGTCACCGCGTGTGACGTCCTGGAGTGCAACTTCGCCGAGCCGGGCGTCGGCTACCCCAAGACGGGCCCGCCGTTCTACCCGTTCGACCCCGAGCACCCCTTCGGCCTCGCGCCGCGCACCGGCGCGGACAACCTGGCCCACTGGATCTACGGGTGCCGCACCTCGCTGATGATCGCCGGCGCGGCAACGCTGTTCGCCTCGGTGTTCGGCATCATCGTCGGCCTCGTCGCGGGCTTCACCGGTGGTGTCGTCGACAAGATCCTGTCGTTCATCACCGACTTCTTCCTGACGATCCCCTTCCTGCTCGCCGCGTTGACCATCTCGCCGATCATCATCGACCGGTTCGGCACCAGCGACAGCTACGAGACCATCCAGATCGCCTCCCTGATCCTCATCCTGTCGATGTTCGGCTGGATGACGGTGGCGCGACTGATCCGCGGCGAGGTGCTCTCCCTGCGTGAGCGCGAGTTCATCCACGCCGCCCGGGTGCTGGGCATGCCCACCCGGCGCATCCTGTTCAAGGAGCTCCTGCCCAACCTGACGGCGCCGATCGTCATCAGCATCTCGCTGATGCTGCCGGCGTTCGTGGCGGCCGAGGCCGGCCTGGCGTTCCTCGGCATCGGTGTCACGGGCAGCGCCTCGTGGGGCCAGACCATCGCCAACGCGGTGCCGTACTGGAGCAACTACCCCCTCTACCTCTGGGAGCCCCTGATCGGCGTCGTCGCCCTGGTGCTCGCGCTCAACCTCCTCGGCGACGCGGTCCGTGACGCGTTCGACCCGAAGACCCGCCGCTGAGGCGGAACTCCCACAGACGTCACCCGGGCGCTTCCGGTGTGCGAACAACAACGAAAGGCTGGACAATGAGACGGACCAAGGCGGCGGCAGCACTCGCCACCAGTGCCGCGCTCGTGACCCTCGCTGCCTGTGGTGGCGGCGGCGGGAACGACGACGAGAGCGGCAGCGGCAGCGGCAGCGAGGGTTTCCAGGATGCTTCGGAGACCATCGCCAAGGACCCGGAGCGCCAGGGCCCCGCGCCCGACGTCGAGGGCGCCTCGGCCGGCGGCACCATCACGGTGTACCTGCCGGACGACCCGGGCCCCGAGGACCTCGACCCGACCAACGGCTGGTCGGTGACGGGCAACTCGATCCAGCAGGCGCTCACGCACCGGTCGCTGACCCAGTACGCCCGTGACGACGAGTCCGGCGAGATGATCCTCGTCCCGGACCTCGCGACCGACCTCGGAAGCCCCAACGAGGACTTCACCGAGTGGACCTTCAC
The DNA here is from genome assembly GCF_057656315.1 of Nocardioides sp. Soil_C_8. Lineage (NCBI taxonomy): Bacteria > Bacillati > Actinomycetota > Actinomycetes > Propionibacteriales > Nocardioidaceae > Nocardioides > Nocardioides sp. Soil_C_8. Next base: position 162,708 of record NZ_JBDGKQ010000004.1, on the reverse strand, counting down.
CATCCGCGACGACGCGACGTGGGAGGACGGCAAGCCGATCACCGCCGAGGAGGTCGCCTGGGGCATCGAGCGCTCGCTCGACTCCGAGGCGTTCCCGTCGGGTCCCGGCACCGAGTACTCCACGCACTACTTCCTCGACGCCGACAAGTACAAGGGTCCCTACACCGACAAGGGCAAGGACTACAAGGGCATCACGTTCGACGAGGACGCTCGCACGGTCACCATCAAGATGTCCATGCCGTTCCCGGACATGGACTACTGGGGCGCCTTCATGGCGATGGGCCCGTCCCCGCTCGGCAAGGTCTCGGACCCGCCGGAGTACGGTCGCAGCCCGCTGTCGACCGGCCCCTACAAGGTCGAGTCGTTCCGCCCGAGCGAGGAGCTCGTCCTCGTCAAGAACGACGCCTGGGTGGCCGACTCCGACCCGGCCCGTCACCAGTACGCCGACAAGTGGATCTTCAAGTTCGCTGCTGACCCGACCCAGACCGACGAGCTGATGCTCAGCGGCAACACCGAGTCGCAGACGGCCCTCTCGGCCAGCGTCACCGCCGAGAACTACGCCAAGTTCAACCAGGACCTCGGCGACCGCCTCGTGCAGCAGTCGGCGCAGTGCACCAGCTTCTGGGCGCCCGACTACGAGAAGACCACGCCCGAGATCCGCAAGGCCCTCGCGTACGCCTACCCGTACGAGAGCGTGTGGCAGGCCTCCGGTGAGGTTCCCGGCGTGACCCGCGTCCCGGCGAACTCGGTCATGCCTCCCGGCATGGCGGGCAAGTCCGACTACCAGGTCGACGGTGAGCAGATCACCTACCAGCCCGAGAAGGCGAAGGAGATCCTGGCCGAGGCCGGCGAGGAGGGCTACGAGATCCACATGGCCTACAACACCGGCTCGCCGACCACCGAGGCTGCCCAGAAGCAGATCGAGAAGGGTCTCACCGACTCCGGCTTCAAGGTCACGTCCTACCCCGTGCCGATCGAGACCTCGCTCTACACGATCTGGACCGACCCGGACAACAAGATCAACAAGAAGCTCAACCTCCGCGGTGTCAACTGGTGCTCGGACTGGCCGTCCGGCTCCACGATGATCCCGGCTCTGCTCCGCACGGGCGCCACCTACAACACGGCGTTCTTCTCGGAGGACTCCATCGACTCCAAGATGGACGAGATCGGCACCATGGAGCTCGACGCGCAGCCCGACGCCTGGGGTGCCCTCGACGAGCAGATCGCGACCGAGTACTACCCGATCATCCCGACCGCGTTCCGCAACGACCTCTTCGCCTTCGGCGAGAAGATCGGGAACCCGACCGGTGACGGTGCCCTCGGCGCGCCCAACTACAAGGATCTCTTCGTCGCTCAGTGATCCTGGGATCGACTGACTGAACGTCTCGATCCTGCTCCACCTCGGTGTGGGGGCCCCGTGAACCGGGGCCCCCACACCACCGTGTGCCGGCCTTGCCGGCAGCTGCTCACAACCCCGGAGGGAAATCCTCGTGTTCGCCTATGTCGTCAAGCGCCTGCTCTCGGGCGTGGTCGTCCTGTTCCTCATCTCGATGAGCGTGTTCCTGCTCTTCTGGTACGGACCGTCCGAGCCCGCCCAGACGATCTGCGACAACGACACCAGCAACCGCTGCACACCCGCGCGGCTCGAGGTGTTCCGCGAGAACCTCGGCTTCAACAACCCGTGGTACGAGGAGTACGGCAAGTTCATGAAGGGTGTCGTGGCCGGCCGCGAGATCCAGTTCGGCAGCACCAAGAAGTTCGACTGCCCGGCCCCGTGCCTGGGCTACTCCTACCGGACCAAGGCCCCGGTGTTCGAGGAGATGAAGGACCGCATGCCCGCCACGTTCTCCGTGGCCATCGGCGGCGCGTTCCTCTACCTCACGCTCGGCATCCCCATCGGCGTCGCCGCGGCCCGAAGACGGGGGACAGTGGCCGACAAGGCGCTCGTGTCGAGCTTCCTGGTCATCTCCTCCATCCCCTACTACCTCTTCGCCCTGCTGACATGGTTGTTCCTCACCATCAGCTGGGAGATACCCCTGTTCTCCGAGACCGGGTACTTCCCGATCACGGAGAACCCAGCCAAGTGGTTCAGCGGCATGGCCCTCGCCTGGCTGGCACTGGGCGCCTTCGGGTGCACCTCCTACACCCGCTACTCCCGCGGGTCGATGGTCGAGGTGCTCAACGAGGACTACATCCGCACGGCGAAGGCCAAGGGCCTCAACGCCAACACCGTGGTCTACAAGCACGGGTTGCGCGCCGCGCTGGTGCCCGTCATCACGATCTTCGGAATCGACTTCGGCACCCTGCTCGCAGGTACGATCTTCACCGAGACGATCTTCGACATCGACGGCATCGGGTTGTGGAGCCTGCAGGCAGTCGCCCAGCGCGACCTGCCGGTGGTGTCGGCCACGGCCCTGTTCGCGGCCGCCGTCCTGATCATCTCCAACATCGTCGTCGACGTCATCTACAGCGTTCTCGATCCCCGAGTGAGGCTCTCTTGACCATCACGTCCCCCTCCTCCCAGTCGTCGTCCACCGACGTCGACGGGCCGTTCCTCCAGGTGGAGGACCTCACGGTGACGTTCCCGACCCAGGACGGGCCCGTCCAGGCCGTGAAGGGTCTGAGCTACTCCGTCGAGCTCGGCAAGACGCTCGGCATCGTCGGCGAGTCCGGCTCCGGCAAGTCGGTCTCGAGCATGGCCGTGATGGGACTGCACGATGCGAAGTCGAGCGAGATCAGCGGCTCGATCCGCGTCGGTGGCACCGAGGTCGTCGGGCTCGCCGAGAACCGCATGCGCAAGCTGCGCGGCAACTCGATGGCGATGATCTTCCAGGACGCCCTGGCTGCGCTGCACCCCTTCTACCGCGTCGGCGACCAGCTCGCCGAGGCCTACTCCATGCACCACCCCAAGGCGTCCAAGCGCGACGCGCGCCGCAAGGCGATCGAGATGCTCGACCGGGTCGGCATCCCGCAGCCCGACCGGCGGGTGGACGACTTCCCGCACCAGTTCTCCGGCGGCATGCGCCAGCGCGCGATGATCGCGATGGGCCTGATCAACGACCCGTCCCTGCTGATCGCCGACGAGCCGACCACGGCCCTCGACGTGACCGTGCAGGCGCAGATCCTCGACCTGCTCCAGGACCTGCAGCGCGAGTTCAACTCGGCCGTCATCATCATCACCCACGACCTCGGCGTCATCGCCGAGATGGCCGACGACGTGCTCGTCATGTACGCCGGTCGCTGCGTGGAGTTCGGCACGACCAAGGAGATCCTGACCCGCCCCGAGATGCCGTACTCCTGGGGGCTGCTGTCCAGCATCCCCGAGGTCGGTGCGTCGACGGACGCGCGGCTCATCCCGATCCCGGGCAACCCGCCCAGCCTGCTGAAGCCCCCGTCGGGCTGCTCGTTCCACCCGCGGTGCGCGCACCGTGACAAGGTGCCCGGCGACCTCTGCTTCACCGAGCTGCCCGAGCTGACGTCGGCCAGCAACCGTGCCGGCCACCTCAAGCGGTGCCACCTGCCCAACCCCGAGGAGATCTACCAGACGGAAGTGCTTCCGGAGATCGCCCCCGACCTCGCTGAGGAGACCCGATGAGCCAGGACCCCAACGCCAAGGTGGGGATCGACTCCAGTGAGATCGGCGCCAACGCGGCGGAGACGGGTGATCGCGACCTGTCCCACCACACCGACGTCGTGGACGACCACGAGGCCGTGCACGACCTCGACTTCCACGAGCTCGCGGAGCACGGGCACGTCGCCACCGAGCTCGACCCCGACGCCGAGCCGATCATCTCGGTCGACAACCTGAAGATGTACTTCCCCGTGAAGTCGTCCGGGCTCGTCCGCAGGACGGTCGGCCACGTCCAGGCCGTCGACGGTGTCTCCTTCGAGGTGCCTCGTGGCGGCTCGCTCGGTCTGGTCGGCGAGTCCGGTTGTGGCAAGTCCACGACCGGCCGGCTGATCACCCGGCTCTACAAGCCGACCGGCGGGTCGATGATGTTCGACGGCAAGGACCTCGCCAAGCTCTCCAACTCGGAGATGAGGCCGCTGCGCCGCGACGTGCAGATGATCTTCCAGGACCCCTACACCTCGCTCAACCCGCGCCACACGGTCGGGTCGATCGTCGGTGCGCCGCTCGCGGTGCACAACGTGGTGCCGAAGAACAAGATCCTGGGGAGGGTCCAGGAGCTGCTGGAGGTGGTGGGGCTCAACCCCGAGCACTACAACCGCTACCCCAACGAGTTCTCCGGCGGTCAGCGCCAGCGCATCGGCATCGCCCGCGCGCTGACGCTCAACCCCAAGCTCCTCGTCGCCGACGAGCCGGTCTCGGCGCTCGACGTCTCGATCCAGGCGCAGGTGGTCAACCTGCTCCAGGACCTGCAGCGTGAGTTCGACATCGCGTTCCTCTTCATCGCCCACGACCTCGCGGTGGTGCGCCACTTCTGTCCCGAGGTCGCGGTGATGTACCTCGGCAAGATCGTCGAGATCGGCGACCGCGACACCATCTACGGCCACGCCCACCACCCCTACACGCAGGCGCTGCTCTCCGCGGTGCCCGACGTGAAGCAGGCCGCCATCGGTGGCCGACGCGAGCGCATCCGTCTCGAGGGTGACGTCCCGAGCCCGATCAACCCGCCCTCGGGCTGCCGGTTCCGGACCCGTTGCCAGTTCGCCCAGGAGATCTGCGCCAAGGTCGAGCCCCCGCTGCTCCAGATCGGCAAGCGCCACAAGGTCGCCTGCCACTTCGCCGGCGAGCTGGGTGCCCACCCGGCCACGCCCGTGACCACCGACCTGCTCGCGGTCGACGAGCAGGGCACCCCGGTGCCCGGTGCCACGCCGACCAACGAGCAGCTCACGATCCCGGGCTACGAGAAGACCTGGTACGACCTGAAGACCAAGCAGACGACGGGGGTCTAGGCGCCGCACGGACGGCGTCGGGGGATACTCACCGGCGTGGACGGCTTGTTCGAGATACCGGGCGCGGGGCAACCCGCGCCCGGTTCGGTGTCCGGGCAGGTGCCGAGCGCCGGCTCGCTCGGTGCCAACACGCACGCGTCGGCGCCGCTTGCGGTGCGGATGCGGCCGCGCACCATCGACGAGCTCGTCGGGCAGCAGCAGCTGCGGGCCGCCGGCTCGCCCCTGCGCCGGCTGATCGAGGGCGACCAGTCGATGTCGCTGCTCCTGTGGGGACCGCCGGGCACCGGCAAGACGACGATCGCTGCGATCGTCAGCCAGCAGACACGGCGCCGCTTCGTCGAGGTGTCGGCCGTCGCTGCGGGCGTCAAGGAGGTCCGTGCCGCCATCGATGGCGCCCGGGCCGAGCTGGCGCGGGGCGGCCAGGAGACGGTGCTGTTCGTCGACGAGGTGCACCGCTTCACCAAGGCCCAGCAGGACGCGCTGCTGCCCGGCGTGGAGAACCGCTGGGTCACGCTGATCGCGGCGACCACGGAGAACCCGTTCTTCTCCGTGATCAGCCCGCTGCTGTCGCGCAGCCTGCTGCTGCGCCTGCAGTCCCTGACCGACGACGACGTCGCCGAGGTCATCGACCAGGCCCTCGCCGACGAGCGCGGTCTGGCCGGCAGCACCGGGCTCGACGACGACGCCCGCGCCCACCTCGTACGACTGGCCGGCGGCGACGCGCGGCGCGCCCTGACGTACCTGGAGGCCGCTGCTGGGGCCGCAGCCAGCAACGGCCTCGAGGCGATCGACCTGGCCACCGCCGAGACCGCCGTCGACCAGGCAGCGGTGCGCTACGACCGGCAGGGCGACCAGCACTACGACGTCATCTCCGCCTTCATCAAGTCCATCCGCGGCTCCGACCCCGACGCGGCGCTGCACTACCTCGCGCGGATGATCGAGGCGGGGGAGGACCCCAGGTTCATCGCCCGCCGGCTCGTCGTGCACGCCAGCGAGGACGTCGGCCTGGCCGACCCCACAGCGCTGCAGGCAGCGGTGGCCGCGGCGCAGGCCGTGCAGCTGATCGGCATGCCGGAGGCCCGCATCAACCTCGCGCAGGCCACCATCCACCTGGCCGTGGCCCCCAAGTCCAACGCCGTGATCAGCGCGATCGACGCGGCCATCGCCGACGTGAAGGCCGGGAAGATCGGGCAGGTGCCCGCCCACCTGCGAGACGCCCACTACGGCGGCGCCAAGGACCTCGGCCACGGCAAGGGCTACGCCTACCCGCACGACGAGCCCTTCGGCGTCGCGGAGCAGCAGTACCTCCCCGACGTGCTCGGCGACGCGAGCTACTACAAGCCGACGTCGCTCGGCGCGGAGGCCGGGGTGAAGGAGCGATGGGAGCGCGTACGCCGCATCGTCCGGGGGCGGTGACCCGGCTACGGTGACGGCATGCGTCTCGGGTTCCACGCCTCCCACGAGCAGGTCGCACCCTCTCGGCTGCTGAGCGACGTCCGGCACGCCGAGCGCGCCGGGTTCGAGATGGCCATGTGCTCGGACCACATCGCCCCGTGGAGCACGCGGCAGGGCCACTCCGGCTACGCCTGGAGCTGGCTGGGCGCAGCCCTCGCCACCACCGACCTCGACATCGGCTGCGTGTCCGCGCCGGGGCAGCGCTACCACCCGGCCGTCGTCGCCCAGAAGATCGCCACCCTGGCCGAGATGTTCCCGGGGCGCTTCTGGACCGCCCTCGGCAGCGGCGAGGCGAGCAACGAGCACATCACCGGCGACCGGTGGCCCTCCAAGGAGGAGCGCACGCGCCGCCTGGAGGAGTGCGTGGACGTCATCCGACGCCTGCTGGCCGGCATGGAGGTCACCCACGACGGCCTCGTCACCGTCGACCGCGCCCGCCTCTGGGACCTGCCGCAGGTGCAGCCCAAGCTGATCGGGCCCGCGGTGTCGGTCGCGTCCGCGGCTCGCGTGGCGGCGTGGGCCGACGGGCTCGTCACCATCAACCAGCCTGTCGACGTGCTGCGCGACCTCGTCGCGGCCTACCGTGACGCGGGCGGTGGAGGACCGCTGTCGCTACAGGTGCACCTGTCGTGGGCGCCGACGCGGGACGAGGCGGAGGCGATCGCGCTCGACCAGTGGCGCACCAACGTCTTCACCGAGCCCGTCAGCTGGGACACCGAGACCCCCGAGGCGTTCGACGTGATGGCCGAGCACGTCGACATCGATGGCGTACGCCGCTCGGTGGAGGTGTCGGAGGACCTCGGGTGGCACCGCGACCGGATCGCCGAGCTCGCGTCGGTCGGCTTCGACGACGTCTACCTGCACTTCGTGGGACAGGAGCAGGAGGGCTTCATCGACGCGTTCGGCGAGCACGTGCTGCCGGCCCTGAGGGGCTGACGCCGACGCGTGGGGTCTGCTTGTGTGTCTGACGTGCGAGTGACGGACACGAGCGACCTGTGGTGGAAGAGCGCGGTGATCTACTGCCTCGACGTCGAGACCTTCTACGACGCCGACGGCGACGGCGCGGGCGACCTGGAGGGCCTGGCCCAGCGCATCGACTACCTCGCCGAGCTGGGCATCACCTGCCTGTGGCTGATGCCGTTCTACCCGAGCCCCGACCGCGACGACGGCTACGACCTGACCGACTTCTACGGCGTCGACGCCCGGCTGGGCAACCACGGCCAGCTCGTCGAGGTGATCCGCACGGCGCACGACCGCGGCATCAACGTCATCGCCGACCTGGTCGTCAACCACACCTCGGACCGGCACCCCTGGTTCCAGGCCGCGCGGCGCAGCACGTCCAACCGCTACCGGGACCACTACGTCTGGCGGGACACCAAGCCGCCGGACACGTCGAAGCTGGTGGTCTTCCCCGACCGGGAGGACTCGATCTGGGAGCTCGACGACCGCACGGGTGAGTGGTACCTCCACAACTTCTACAAGCACCAGCCCGACCTCAACCTCGCCAACCCGGAGGTGGTCGACGAGATCCTCAGGGTCGTCGGGTTCTGGCTGCAGCTCGGGTTCGACGGATTCCGGGTGGACGGCATCCCGTTCCTGGAGCAGAACGCCGCGAACATCGGCGACCCTGCGCTGGTCGTCGACCCACACGAGCTGATGCGGACCCTCCGCAGCTTCCTCAACCGGCGCGCCGGGCACGCGATGATGCTCGGCGAGGTCAACCTGCCGCACCCCCAGCAGCTGGAGTTCTTCGGCGGCGAGTCGGCCGACCAGCTGCACATGCAGTTCGACTTCATCGGCATGCAGGCGACCTACCTCGCGCTGGCCCGCGAGGACGCCGGGCCGATCGTCAGGGCGCTCGAAGAGCGGCCGGACATCGACGCGACCTGCCAGTGGGCGACGTTCGTGCGCAACCACGACGAGCTCACGCTCGACAAGCTCACCGACGCCGAGCGCCAAGAGGTGTTCGCGGCCTTCGGTCCGCAACCGGAGATGCAGCTCTACGACCGCGGCCTCAAGCGTCGGCTCCCCACCATGCTCGGCGGTGACCCGCGCCGCATCCGGATGGCCTACAGCCTGATGTTCTCCCTGCCGGGCACTCCCACGCTCTACTACGGCGAGGAGATCGGGATGGGGGAGGACCTCGAGGCGGAGGGGCGCATGGCCGTGCGCACGCCCATGCAGTGGAGCGCCGGTCGCAACGGGGGCTTCTCCACCGCTGCCCCGTCGCGGCTTGTGCAGAGGGTCGTGCCGGGCGCCTGCGGGCCCGAGCACGTCAACGTCGTCTCGCAGGTGCACGATCCCGGGTCGCTGTGGAGCTTCATGCGCAAGCTGATCAGCATCCGGCGCACCTGCCCCGAGCTGGGGTGGGGCACCTGGAACGTGGTCGCGCAGCCGGACCCCCACGTGCTGGTGCAGCGGTGCCAGCTCGACGGCACGGCCGTCGTGACCGTGCACAACCTCGGCGCCGGACCCGTCAGCGTCGACGTACCGGTCGACCCGCATGACGAGGGCCTCGAGGCAGTGGACCTGATGGCCGAGGAGCTGGTCACCAGTCAGGCGACCACGCGGGTCACCCTGGAGGGCTACGGCTTCCGCTGGCTGCGGGTGCGCCCGTCGGGCGACCTCGCCATCCCCTGAGCCGCTGGGAGGCTTGTAGGCTCGGCGCCGTGACTTCGGAGCAGGTGGGGCTGGCAGCAGCGGGCGCGGTGGCGCTCGTCGCGCTCGTCGTCGCCCTGCTGGCGCTCCGCCGGGCTCGTCGCGCGGAGGCCCTCGCGGCCTCGCTCGCCGAGCGCCCCGTCGTACCCGTGACGCCGGCGGCCCAGGTGCCGCCGGTCCCGGAGAGCGACACGACGGCCTTCGTGATCACCCAGGTGGGCAGCCAGGCGCTGGACGACGCGCCCGCTTCCGACCCGGCGCCGGTGGCCCGCCCCATCGACGGCCGCCTCTTCACCGACATCGTGGCCCGCGAGACCGTGGTGAAGGCCGCTGGTCTGACCTACGGCCTGCGCCGGGCGCTGTCGCCCGAGACCCGCAACCGGATCCGCTTCGAGGTCCGGCAGGAGACCCGCCGGGCGGGACGCGAGCGGCGCGCCGAGATGAAGCAGGCCCTGCGCGAGTTCCGGGCCCGCGAGCGGGCCGCCACGCGTGACGGCGCGCCGGGGTCGCTCGGGGAGGACGTCGCCTGATGGGACGCCCTCTCTGGTTCGTCGCCGGGGCGGGGGTCGGGGTCTACGCCGCTGCCCGCGCCCGCCGTGTCGCCGAGTCCCTCACCGCTGACGGCCTACGCGACCGGGTGCGCGGCTGGCAGGTCGGTGCCCGGATCTTCGCCGAGGAGGTCCAGCAGGGGCGGGCCGAGCGCGAAACCGAGTTGCGCGAGCAGCTGGGCCTGCGGCCCCATGGCACCGGGACACCAGAGCTGATGACGAGGCAGGACGAGCCGAACGAGATGGAGAACGAGAACTGATGGACACCGCCGAGATCCGCCGCCGCTTCCTCGCGCACTTCGAGGCCGCCGGACACGCCGTGGTGCCCTCCGCCTCGCTGCTCGCCGACGACCCGAACCTGCTGTTCGTCCCGGCCGGCATGGTGCCGTTCAAGCCCTACTTCCTGGGCCAGGAGACGCCGCCCTTCGACCGGGCCACGAGCATCCAGAAGTGCGTGCGGACGCCCGACATCGAGGACGTCGGCAAGACCACGCGCCACGGCACGTTCTTCGAGATGTGCGGCAACTTCTCCTTCGGCGACTACTTCAAGCGCGGCGCCATCGAGCTGGCCTGGGACCTCATCACCAAGCCCGTCGAGGACGGCGGCTACGGCCTCGAGAAGGACCGGCTCTACCCGTCGGTGATGGTCGGTGACGAGGAGGCCATCGGCCACTGGATGGAGGTCACCGGGCTGCCGCGCGAGCGGATCGTCCAGCTCGGCCCCAAGGAGAACTACTGGTCGATGGGCGTCCCCGGACCCGGCGGCCCGTGCTCGGAGATCCTCTACGACCGTGGACCGGAGTGGGGCCCGGACTTCGACGTGGCCACGCTCGGCCCCGACATGCCCGTCGAGCTCGAGGACCGCCTGCTCGAGATCTGGAACCTCGTCTTCATGCAGGACGAGCTCAGCGCCGTCCGCTCGAAGTCGGACTTCGACATCTCCGGCTCCCTGCCGAAGAAGAACATCGACACCGGCATGGGCCTCGACCGGGTCGCGTTCCTGCTGCAGGGCAAGCAGAACATGTACGAGATCGACGTGGTCTACCCCGTCATCCAGAGGGCCGAGGAGCTCACCGGGAAGCGCTACGGCGCCGACCACGACGACGACGTCCGGTTCCGCGTGGTCGCCGACCACGTCCGTTCGTCGATGATGCTCATCGGCGACGGCGTCACGCCCGGCAACGACGGCCGCGGCTACGTCCTGCGCAGGCTGCTGCGCCGCGCCGTCCGCTCCATGCGCCTGCTCGGCTGCGAGGACCGGGTGCTGCCCGAGCTGATGCCGATCTCCCGCGACAAGATGGGGGAGACCTACGACAACCTCCTCACCGACTGGCCGCGCATCTCGCAGGTCGCCTACGCCGAGGAGGACGCGTTCCGCAAGACGCTCCAGGCCGGCACGCAGATCTTCGACCAGGCCGCGACCGAGGTGAAGGGCACCGGCGGCACGACGCTGTCCGGCGAGCGCGCCTTCGCGCTCCACGACACCTACGGCTTCCCCATCGACCTCACGCTCGAGATGGCGGCCGAGCAGGGCCTCACCGTCGACGAGCAGGGCTTCCGCGGCCTGATGGCCGAGCAGCGCGAGCGTGCCAAGGCCGACGCCCGCGCCAAGAAGGGCGCCCACGGCGACACGGCCGCCTACCGCGGTGTCTTCGACGAGTTCGGCCCCACCGAGTGGCTGGCCTACGAGACGCTCGAGACCGAGTCGAAGCCCCTGGCGCTGCTCAGCGGCGGCACGCCCGTGTCGCGCCTCGCCGAGGGCGAGGTCGGTGAGCTGGTGCTCGACCGCACCCCGTTCTACGCCGAGTCGGGCGGACAGGTCGCCGACGCCGGCACGATCGTCTTCGACGGTGGCCGCCTCGAGGTGCTCGACGTCCAGCGCCCGATCAAGGGCCTGGTCGTCCACCAGGTGCGCGTGCTCGAGGGCGAGCTCGACCCCGGCCGCGAGGTGCATGCCCGCGTCGACCCGGAGTGGCGCACCGGCGCGCGGCAGGCGCACTCCGGCACCCACGTCGTGCACGCCGCCCTGCGGGAGGTGCTCGGCCCGACCGCCCTGCAGTCCGGCTCCTACAACCGCCCCGGCTACCTCCGCCTCGACTTCGGCTGGACCCAGGCGCTGAGCCCGGAGCAGGTCCGCGACATCGAGCTGGTCTCGCAGCAGGCGCTGCGCGCCGACCTGCCCGTGTCGTGGGACTACATGACGCTCGAGCAGGCCAAGGAGTGGGGCGCGATCGCGCTCTTCGGCGAGACCTACGACAACACCAAGGTCCGTGTCGTCGAGATCGGCGGGCCCTGGTCCCGTGAGCTCTGCGGTGGCACCCACGTCGACCACGCCTCGCAGATCGGCACCGTCGTGGTGACCGGGGAGACCAGCGTCGGGTCGGGCAACCGCCGCATCGAGGCGCTCACGGGTGTCGAGGGCTTCGGCTACCTCGCCCGCGAGCGCGACGTCGTCGCCCAGCTCACCGGCCTCCTCAAGACCCAGCCGGACGACCTGGTCGGGCGCGTGCAGGGCCTCACCGAGCGCCTCAAGGTGGCCGAGAAGGAGCTCGAGAAGGCCCGTCTCGCCCAGCTGCTCGGCGCCAGCGCCGACCTCGCGGCCGGAGCGGCGCAGGTCGGCCCGGTCAAGGTCGTGGCCCACCGTGCCGACGGCGCCGGCGGGGGCGACGTACGCAACCTGGCGATGGACGTGCGCGGCCGGCTGCCGCAGGGCGAGCCCGGCGTCGTGGTCATCATCGGACAGGCGGACGGCAAGGTCTCGGTCGTGGCGGCCACCAACGACGAGGCGCGCGCCCGCGGGCTGTCCGCCGGCGAGCTGGTCCGCACCGTGGGGCCCCTCCTCGGCGGCAAGGGCGGCGGCAAGGACGACGTCGCCCAGGGTGGCGGCACCGACGCCTCGCGCATCGACGAGGCGCTCACCCTGGTGACCCGGGAGGTCGCGGCGAAGGTGCAGGGCTGAGGATGCGGACAGGGGTGCGGCTCGGCGTCGACCCGGGTGACGCCCGGATCGGCGTCGCGAGCAGCGACCCCTCCGGCTTTCTCGCGACCCCCGTGGAGACGGTGCGCAGCGGCAAGGGCGACGTACGTCGTCTCGCGCAGCTCGTCGCCGAGCTCGAGGCGGTCGAGGTCGTGGTCGGGCTGCCGCGCTCCCTCAACGGGTCGGAGGGACCGGCCGCGGAGAAGGCACGTGCGCTCGCGGGCCGGTTGGCCCGCCGAGTTGCGCCCGTGCCTGTCAGGCTGTGTGATGAACGACTGACCACGGTGTCAGCCGAGTCGATCCTGCGCGAGCAGGGCCGACGGGGGGCCAAGCGACGCGCCGTGGTCGACCAGGCAGCAGCCGTGCTGATCCTGCAGACTGCGCTGGACACGGAGCGGTCGAGTGGACACGCACCGGGAGAGATCGTCGAGGTGACGGAGACAGATGAGTGAGCACGAGACCCGTCCGGACGACGCTGTGCGTGCGGACGAGCCCGAGGAGCTCGAGGACTACGAGTACGTCCCGGGCGGCAAGCGCCGCAAGGGACGTGGCCTCAAGGGCTGCCTCGCGGTGCTGGTCGCGCTCGCGGTGCTCCTCGGCGGGTTCTACGTCGCGCTGACCCAGGGCGTCTCGTGGGTCGCCGACCAGTTCCAGGGTCCCGACGACTACCCGGGCCCGGGCAAGGGCTCGGTGGAGTTCACCGTCAACGAGGGCGACACGACCGCCCAGATCGGCCGCAACCTCAAGGCCGACGGCGTCACGAAGTCGGTCCAGGCGTTCATCGACGCCGCCGCCGGCGAGCCCGACGCCGCAGGCATCCAGGTCGGTGCCTACGAGCTCCAGAAGGAGATGAAGGCCTCCGACGCCCTCGAGGTGCTCGTCGACCCCGACAACCTCATCGGCTTCCCGACCGTCACGATCCCCGAGGGCCTCCGGCTCACCGAGATCGTCTCGACGCTCGCGGAGAACACCGACTTCCCCGAGCAGGCGTGGAACCGCGCGCTGCAGCAGACCGACCGCATCGGGCTGCCCGACTACGCCGGGGGCAACGCCGAGGGCTACCTGTTCCCGGCCACCTACGAGATCAAGCCGGGCATGAAGCCGGTCCGCATCGTCAAGATGATGGTCGACCGCTGGCGCGAGGCTGCCGAGGCCGCCGACCTCGAGGCCAAGGCCGCCGAGCTCGGGCACACTCCCGGCGAGCTGATGATCATCGCCTCGCTCATCGAGGCCGAGGGCCGCGGTGACGACATGCCCAAGATCTCCCGCGTGATCTACAACCGCCTGGACGGGCCCGGCGACAAGGGCGGCACCAACGGCACGCTCGGCATCGACGCCTCGATCGCCTACGGCCTCGGGCTCTCGCCCGGATCGACCGAGCTGACGCCGGAGCAGCTGGCCGAGGACACGCCCTACAACACCCGCATCAACGCCGGGCTCCCGCCGACGCCGATCGAGGCGCCGGGTGACGACGCCATCGCCGCCGCGGCCAACCCCGCCGACGGCGACTGGTACTACTACGTCACGGTCGACCTCGCCACGGGCGAGACCAAGTTCTACGAGGACTACGACGGCTTCCTCGAGGGACGCGACGAGTACAAGGCCTACTGCGAGACCTCTGACCGGTGCTGACCCGGCGCTGCGGCGTGCTGGGCGACCCGATCGCCCACTCGCTGTCACCGGCGCTGCACCGGGCGGCCTACGCCGACCTGGGTCTGGACTGGAGCTACGACGCCCGCCGGGTCGCCTCCGGTGGGCTCGGGGAGTTCCTGTCCGGGCTCGGCGCGGAGTGGCGGGGGCTGTCGCTGACCATGCCCCTCAAGCGCGAGGTGCTCCCGCTGCTCACCCGGCTCACCGACCGGGCGCGCCTGGCGGGCGCGGTCAACACCGTGGTGCTCGAGGACGACGGCACCCGCGTCGGTGACAACACCGACCTGCCCGGCGCGGTCGCGGCCGTCCGTGAGCGCACGTCGGCCCCGCTGGCGGCAGCGACGATCCTCGGTGGCGGCGCCACGGCCACCTCGGTGGGGCTCGCGCTCGCCGACCTCGGCGTGCGCACCGTCACCGTGGCCGTGCGGGACGAGGCCCGGGCGGCCGAGACCCTCACGGCCCTGCGCGCCCACCCCGCCGCGCCCGAGGTCGTCGTGTCGTCGCTGGGCTCGGCGCCCGGCCGTGGCGTCGACATCGTCGTGTCCACCGTCCCGGCGTCGGCGCAGACCCCCGAGCTGGTCGCGCGGTGCGCGGACGTGCCGGTCGTCTTCGACGTCCTGTACGACCCGTGGCCGACGCCGCTCGTCACCTCGGCTGCCGGGCGCACCGTCATCGGCGGGCTGGACCTCCTGGTTCACCAGGCCGTGCTGCAGGTCGAGCTGTTCACCGGGCGGACGGTCGCGGTCGACGTCCTGCGAGATGCGGGCGAACGCGCCCTCGCGGCGCGCAGTGCCGGTTGAATGACCCCGTGACCGACACCGTCCTCGCCGCGCTCGTGGCTGCCCTCGTCGCCGGCCTGGGCGGTCTGCTGGTCCCGCAGCTGATCGCCCGCGTGCCGGAGCCTGCGGCGAAGCAGACGGGTGCGGACGACGTCCCTGCCGACGAGCCGCCCAAGATGCTCTACGCCGACATCGCCGCGCGCCCCGGGCTGCGGTGGCGGAGCGCGGCGCTCGCAGCGGCTGCGGCCGCCCTCGTGGGCGCCGCCACCGGCCTGGACTGGCCGCTGCTGTGGCTGGTGCCGCTCACCCCGGTCGCGGTCGCCCTGTCGACCATCGACTGGCACACCCGCCTGCTGCCTCGCGTGGTCGTCGTACCCGTCACCCTCGCCGCAACCGCGGTGGTGACGGTGGTGGGGCTCGCGACAGGGGAGCGGGAGGCACTGGTGCGCGCGCTGGTCGCGATGGTGCTCGCCCGGTCGTTCTTCTGGGTGCTGTGGTTCGTGCGGTCGGCCGGCATGGGCTTCGGCGACGTCCGGCTGGCCGCGCCCGTCGGGCTGGTGCTCGGCTGGACCGGCTGGGGCGCGCTGGCGATCGGCCTCTGGGCGAGCTTCCTGCTCTTCGTCCTGCCGGCCCTGGGGGTGCTGCTGGCCCGCCGCGACCGCAGCCTGCTGAAGAAGTCGTTCCCCTTCGGTCCGTTCATGGTCGGCGGCGCGCTGGTGGGTCTCGTCTGGGGGACTGCGCTCGCTGCGCGCATGTGGGGCTGAGAGACTTCCCCCATGCTCCGATGGCTCACAGCAGGCGAGTCCCACGGTCCCTCGCTGGTGGCGATCCTCGAGGGGCTGCCCGCCCACGTCCGCGTCACCTCCGACGACCTCGCCGACTCGCTGGCCCGGCGCCGGCTCGGCTACGGCCGCGGCGCCCGGATGAAGTTCGAGCAGGACCAGGTCCGCGTGCTCGGCGGCGTCCGGCACGGTGAGACCCAGGGCGGCCCGGTCGCCATCGAGGTCGGCAACACCGAGTGGCCGAAGTGGGAGAAGGTCATGTCGGCCGACCCGGTCGACCCCGTGGAGCTCGAGGCGCTCGCCCGCAACGCCAAGCTGACCCGGCCGCGACCCGGCCACGCCGACCTCGTGGGGATGCAGAAGTACGACTTCGACGAGGCCCGCCCCATCCTCGAGCGGGCCTCCGCCCGCGAGACCGCGGCTCGCGTGGCGCTCGGCCGGGTGGCGTCCAACTTCCTCGAGCAGGCCGTCGGCGCCCGAGTGGTCTCCCACGTCGTCTCACTCGGCGGTGTGAAGGCGCCCGCCGGCGTCGTACCCGGTCCCGACGACGTCGAGCGGCTCGACGCCGACGAGGTCCGCTGCCTCGACCCCGAGGCCAGCGCCGCGATGGTGGCGCGGATCGACCAGGCCCACAAGGACGGCGACACGCTCGGCGGCGTCGTCGAGGTGGTCGTCCACGGCCTCCCCCCGGGCCTCGGCTCGCACGTGCACTGGGACCGGCGGCTCGACGCCCGGCTCGCCGGTGCGCTGATGGGCATCCAGGCCATCAAGGGGGTCGAGGTCGGCGACGGCTTCGAGCTCGCCGACACCCCGGGCTCGCAGGCGCACGACGAGATCGTCACGACCGACAACGGCCTGCGCCGCACCTCGGGCCGCTCCGGCGGCACGGAGGGCGGCATGTCCACCGGCGAGGTGCTGCGGGTGCGTGCCGCGATGAAGCCCATCGCCACCGTCCCGAAGGCGCTGCGCACCGTCGACGTGGCCACCGGCGAGGCGGCCGTCGCGCACCACCAGCGCTCCGACGTCTGCGCCGTGCCCGCGGCCGGCATCGTCGCGGAGGCGATGGTGGCGCTCGTGCTGGCGGACGCCGTGGTGGAGAAGTTCGGCGGCGACTCGGTGCGGGAGACCCGGCGCAACGCCGAGTCCTACCTCGACACCCTCAGGTTCCGCTGATGCCCCCTCGCGTCGTCCTCGTCGGCCCCATGGGGGCCGGCAAGACGACGGTCGCCGGCCTGCTCGGCGACGCCTGGGACCTGCCGGTGCGCGACACCGACGCCGACATCGAGGCCGGCACCGGCCGCGAGATCTCCGACATCTTCGTCGAGTCGGGCGAGGACCACTTCCGCGACCTCGAAGCAGCCGCGGTCGCCGCCGCGCTCGCGGAGCACGACGGGGTCCTGGCGCTCGGCGGCGGGGCGGTCCTCCGCGCGGAGACGCGTGAGCTGCTGGCCGGGCTCCCGGTGGTGTTCCTGCGGGTCGGCCTCTCCGACGCGGTGAAGCGGGTCGGCCTCGGGGTCGGGCGCCCGCTGCTGCTCGGCAACGTGCGTGCGCGCATCAAGGCGCTGCTCGACGAGCGCACCCCCGTCTACGAGTCCGTGGCCGCCCACACCGTCGACACCGACGGCCGCACCGCCGACGAGGTGGCGGCGGAGGTCCGGAGGCTTCTCGGATGACGAAGCGCCAGACCCGGAAGCAGCACCAGCGGACCCAGCAGCGGGCCCAGCAGCGAGCCCGATCGTCCGAGCCACCGGTTCGCGAGGAGTCGGGCGACACCGTGCTGCACGTCGGCGGCGCGTCGCCGTACGACGTGGTCGTCGGGCACGGGCTGCCCGACCGGTTGCCGGCGATCCTGGGTGGGTCGGTCGAGCGGGTCGCGGTGCTCTACGCCGGCACCCTCGGCGAGCTCGCCGACCCGGTGGTCGACGCCCTGGTGGAGCACTACGACGTCCTCGCGCTCGGCCTGCCCGACGGCGAGCGCGCGAAGACCGCGCCCGTTGCGTCCGACTGCTGGGAGGCACTCGGCGAGGCCGGCTTCACCCGGTCCGACGCCGTGGTGACCATCGGCGGGGGAGCGACCACCGACCTCGGTGGCTTCGTGGCCGCCACCTGGCTGCGCGGCGTGCGCGTGGTCCACCTGCCCACGACCCTGCTGGCCATGGTCGATGCCGCCGTCGGGGGGAAGACCGGGATCAACACCGGCGCCGGGAAGAACCTCGTCGGGGCCTTCCACGAGCCCGCCGGCGTGCTCTGCGACCTCGCGCTGCTGGAGTCGCTGCCGCACGAGGAGCTCGTCGCCGGGCTGGGCGAGGTCGTGAAGTGCGGCTTCATCGCCGATCCTGCCATCCTCGACATCGTCGAGCGCACCGACCCGGCCGCTCTCACCTGGGACTCCGACGAGCTGCGCGAGCTGGTCGAGCGGGCGATCCGGGTCAAGGTCGACGTCGTCGTCGACGACCTCAGGGAGACCGGCGGCGCCGACGGGCACCCCGGTCGCGAGGTGCTCAACTACGGCCACACCCTCGCGCACGCGATCGAGCGCACCAGTGACTACACCGTCCGCCACGGCGAGGCCGTCGCGATCGGGTGCGTCTACGTCGCCGAGCTCGCCGCGCGTGCCGGCAGCCTCGACCCGGCGCTCGTCGAGCGGCACCGGGCCACGTTGTCCCGCGTCGGCCTGCCGACGACGTACGACGCGGCGTCCTTCGACGACCTCCACGCCGCCATGAAGGTCGACAAGAAGGCACGCGGCTCGCAGCTGCGCTTCGTCGTGCTCGACGACCTCGCCACGCCGCGCATCCTCGCCGGGCCCAGCGAGGACGACCTGCGCGCCGCCTGGGCCGCGATCGGAGGGACGTCATGACGAAGGTCCTCGTCCTCAACGGCCCCAACCTGGGCCGGCTCGGGCGTCGGCAGCCGGAGATCTACGGATCGACGACCCACGCCGAGCTCGCGCACCAGTGCGTCGAGTGGGGCAGGGAGCTCGGCCTCGACGTCGAGGTCCGCCAGACCAACCACGAGGGCGAGCTGCTCGACTGGCTCAACGCCGCCGCCGACGATGGCCTGCGCGTGGTGCTCAACGCGGGTGCGTGGACCCACTACTCCCTCGCGCTGTGGGACGCGTGCGCCCAGCTCACCGCGCCGCTGGTCGAGGTTCACATCTCCGACCCCAAGCAGCGCGCCGAGGAGTTCCGCCACACCTCCGTCGTCGAGCCGCATGCGGTGGCGACGATCGCCGGGCAGGGCGTCGACGGCTACCGGCAGGCCCTCGAGGTGCTGGCCGGCGCCTAGGTCCGGCCCAGCAGGGCGCGGGTCGCTGCGTCGGCCGGGTAGAGCGCCTCGATCGCCAGCTCGGCCACCGTCACGTCGCCGGGCGTGCCGAAGACCGTCGTGGTCGTCAGGAACGACAGCACGTCGTCGCCGGCACGCAGCCGCAGGGTGAGGACGATCCCGGGTGCGGGATGCGGGCCCCGGACCGGGAACTCTGCGAGCAGCGCCGCGAGCCGCGGGTCGCCGGTGGTGTCGTGCTCGTGCCGGATCCGCGACATGATCGCGGTGCGCCACTCGTCGAGGTTGGCGATGCGCGGCGCGAGGCCGCGCGGGTCCAGGCTCAGCCGTACGACGTTGACCGGCGGCTCCAGCAGCTCGGCCGGCACCTCCGCGAGCAGGCGGTAGGCGGCCTCGTTGGCGGCGACGAGGTCCCAGCCCCCGTCGATGACGAGGGCCGGGTAGGGCTCGTGCCCGGAGAGGATCTGCTCGAGCGCCTCGTTGACCTCCGCGAGGGCGGGTGCTCCGAGCGGCAGCTCCGAGGTGTCGGGCACGAACCCCGCGGCGGTGAACAGCCGGCGTCGCTCGCGCAGCGGGACGGCCAGCGCCTCGCTGAGCTGCCCGACCATCGACGGGCTCGGGCGCGCCTTGCCGGTCTCGATGTAGGACAGGTGGCGGGTGGAGACCCCGCACTGGTCCGAGAGCGCCTGCTGGGACAGCCGCCGGCGCTGTCGCCACTGCCGCACCAGGGAGCCCACGTCGGTCGGCGCGGACGCGTCGAGGGGGACGTCGAGGGTCATGGTGGTCACTGTGTCAGCCCTTCCGCACCAGCCACACCTGCCCCGCGGCGAAGACGCCCACGACGACCGCCTGCAGCACGGTCCAGACGACCCCGAGCGTCGTGAGCCCGCCCAGGATGGCGTAGGCCAGGCTGGCGACGACCCAGACGACGTTGAGCTCCGCGAGCGCGGCGACCCCACGTCGGGGGACGGGGCGCCTCGTGGCCAGGACCGCCACCCCCACGGCGACGAGGACGAGGAACCCGCCGAGGGAGCGGACGAGGGCCTCGGGCGCACCGAGCCAGTCGGCGAGCCAGGCGCCGGCGACGACGTACGCGAGGCCGTTGACGCCGGTCGTGACGGCGTCGACGAGGAGGAAGGGGCCGGCGACCGGGAGGGTGATCCCGCCTCCGGAACGTGTCGAGGTGGTCGTGATCTGCTGTGTGGTGGTCATGGCCTCAGGCTGGTCGCCATCGTGACGCGCGGCCATGACGTCGGAGGTCATGACGGCACCGCGGGTGGCACGATCGCGTCATGGACGCCCCGGTGGACCTCACTGCCCTCGCCATCAACGTCGTGGTCCCCGAGGAGCTGCGCTGGCGTGACACGCGCCGCGACGAGGAGTTCGAGCTCCAGTCGCTCACGATCAGGATGCTGCCCGACGGCACCCTCGCGGCGAAGGCCTACGGACGCCCGGTCGCCGGGGGACGGGGTGCGTACGTCTCGTTCCCGGTGCCGGACCGGCCCGAGCTGGCTGCCCTCGTCTCGGCGGCGGCGGACGAGGCGGCCCGCAGGTGGGCCGCCCACGCCTGACCCGGCCTGCGCCGGGTCCTGTGCTTGGATCGCCGGGTGCTGCCCTTTCGCCAGGTCGATGTGTTCAGCGCCGAGCCGTGGCTCGGCAACCCGCTCGCGGTCGTGCACGACGCGGACCGGCTCAGCGATGACCAGATGGCGCGCTTCGCGCGGTGGACCAACCTGTCCGAGACGACGTTCCTGTGCACGCCCACCGACCCGGCGGCCGACTACCGGGTGCGGATCTGGACCACCACCGGCGAGCTGCCGTTCGCGGGCCACCCGACCATCGGCAGCGCCCACGCCTGGCTGGAGGCCGGGGGAGTTCCCCGTGGCGAGGCGGTGGTGCAGGAGTGCGGTGCAGGGCTCGTCGACGTACGACGCTCGCCGCGGCTCGGGTTCGCTGCCCCGCCCCTGCGTCGCTCGGGTCCGGTCGACGCCGACCTGCGGGCGCGGATCGTCCGCGCGCTCGGCATCTCCGACGACGCGGTGCAGGACATGGCGTGGATCGACAACGGGCCCGGCTGGGTCGGCGTCGACCTCGGGGCGGCCGAGTCCGTGGTCGCCGTCGTGCCCGACGTCGCCGCGTTCACCGACCTCAAGGTGACGATCCTCGGTCGCTGGGGGACGGTCACGGCCGGCGAGCTCGGTGCCGACGTCGAGGTGCGCGCCTTCTACGCCGACGGCCGCGAGTTCGGGGAGGACCCGGTCACGGGGAGCGCCAACGCCGGGCTCGCCCAGTGGCTCATCGGCACCGGCGCGCTGCCGTCGTCGTACACCTCCCGCCAGGGCAGCGTCATCGGCCGCGAGGGCCGGGTGCGGCTCGAGGCCGTCGACGACCAGCTGTGGGTCTCCGGCGACGCCGTCACCCGGATCGTGGGCGAGGTCGACCTCTGACGGGGAGGCGCGCTCATCCTGTGCCGCGGCGCAGGATCGCGGCGAGGCGGTCGTAGCCGCGCCGCTCGGCGTGCTGCAGCGGCGTGACTCCGTCGCGGTCGGCGATCGACGGATCCGCACCCGCCGCGAGGAGGATCCGCACGATGTCCTGGTGCCGGTCGCCGCCGTCACCGAGGATCACCGCCTCGAGCATCGCGGTCCAGCCGAGGTCGTTGACGTGGTCGAGGTCGACGCCCGTCGTGACCACCCGGCGCAGGTAGGCGACGTGGCCACGCTCGCTGGCGGGGATCGGCGACAGGCCTCCGAACCGGTTGCGGACGGTGAGGTCGGGCCGAGCCGGGAGCAGGGTCTCGAGCATGGCCACGCTGCCCGTCACGCCCGTGACGAGCCACGGGGTGTCGTGGCGGTCGTCGAGGGCATCGGGGTCGGCGCCCATCGCGACGAGGAGCGCGGCCACGTCCACGTGGTCGAGGGTGGACGCCAGGAGCAGGGCGGTGCGGTCGTGCTCGTCGCGCACCTCGATGTCGGCGCCCGCCCGCAACGCGATCGCCACCGCGTCCGGGTCACCGGACTCGGCCGCCTGCAGGAGAGCGGCACCAGGGTCGGACGGGCGGCCGGCCGTGGTGATCGTCCGCAGGACGCGCTCGAGTCCGCCATGCCCGCGCGAGACGGCCATCTCGAGCGGGGTGAGCCCCGCTGACGGTGACCTGCGCCCGAGCTGGGCGCCGCCGGCCGCCAGCGCCCGCACGGTCGTGGCGTAGGACGGGGTGTCGTCGCCGAGCCAGACCGCCTCGTGGATCGCGTGGTAGCCGATCCGGTTGACGTGGTCGCGGTCGATGCCCGCCCGGAGGAGCTCACCGACGACCAGCGCGTGCCCGCGCTCGGCGGCGCGGATCAGCCCGGTGCCGTTCCAGCTGTCCTTGTCGTCGACCTCCGCCCCGCTCTCGAGTGCGAGGCGCAGGAGCTCGAGGTGGCCCTCGCTCGTCGCGACGAGGTAGGCCGACTGCTGGGTCGCGTCCTTGGCGTTGACGTCCGCACCCCTCGCGACGAGGCGCCGCGCCAGAGGCACGTCATCGGACCACGCGGCGTCGCGCAGCCGCTCGTCGAGCACGGCCTGCTGCTCCGCGTCGGGGGATGGTGGGCTCACGGGCTCCTCCTGGCTGCTGGTCACGGTTGCGGTGGGGGTCGGCTCGGGCGGTTCGCGCCGCGGGACGGGGTCGCCGCCGCACGCCCCCACCACGAGGGCGAGCGGGAGGACGACGCCCGCCGTCCGGATGGTCGGCCTCATCGCGTCGGGTCGGTCAGGACCTCGTAGGGACCGGTGGCGACTGCCTCGTCGAACTTGCTGTCGACGTAGAGGATGCGTCCCCGAAGGACCTTGGCAGTCGTCAGCACGCGGTCGGCCGCCGTTGCCTCCTGGCCCAGCAGCACGGCCCGGGACCCGTCGGCCGACAGGCGGAGCGTGGCGATCATCCGGCTGAAGTTGCGCACCACCTGCAGCCGGTTGCCGCGCCGCACCAGCCCGTCGGCGTCGACGAGGTCGGCTCCGTCGGTCGCGACCTGCGACACCGAGCCGGTGCGGGCGTCGAAGCGCCACAGCAACCCCGCGTTGCCCTGCGCGACCACGAAGGCGCTGCGGTCCGCGGTCAGCACGATGCCGCCGAGGTTGAACCCCGCGAGCCGCTCGATCCGGTCGGTCGCGTCCGCCCACAGCGTCGCCTGCCACCCGGCACCGTCGTCGGCGACCCGGAACACCTGGGCGTCGTTCGAGTTGGTGAAGTAGGCCGCTCCGTCGGCTCCGATCGCCACGTCGTTGAGGAAGACGTCGTCGCCGGGTGCACGGAGCGCGGCGAGCAGCGTGCCGTCGGCGTCGTACACCCAGAGGTCGGGTCGTCCGGTGCCGATGCCGTTGGGCCCGCCCGCGACGTACACACGACCCTCGTCGTCGACGGTGATGCCGCGAGCGGTGAACCGGCCGTCGGTGCCGACGCCGGCGAGCCACTCCTCGGTCACGGCCGAGCCGACGGTGCCCCGGTGGACCTCCCCGCCGGTGACCTCGCTGACGTAGAAGAGACCACGGCGCTCGTCGGCGCCGATGCCCTCGAACTTGGAGCCGACCGGGCTGGTCGTGTCTCCCGTGAGCAGGTACGTCGTGGGGCGGGCGGGATCGGCCGTCGCCGGCGCGACGGCCGTCGTGCACAGGGCAGCGACGACGGCCGCGGTGGCGATCGTGAGGGTCGGACGTGCCTGGCGGGCCACGGTGAGCTGCATGGTGATCTCCTGGGACGGGGCGATGGACGACGTCGAGTCTGTGCGCGGCACGCACGGACGTGCGTCGGACGAGCGGCCACGGCTGGGTAGCCGATCGGTTGATGCGACCCACGTGCACCCTCCCTAGGGTGGATCGACCATGACGACCGCCACGAACCCTCTGGATCGGCGCGCCGGGGTGCAGGGCATCCTGGCTCCCGCGAGCCGGTTGGACCGCTGGCTGCTCGCGGTGCTCATCGTGCTGCTCGTCTCCAGCGCCCTGCGGTACGTCGACCGGCACGGGCTCGGCGGCACCGGCTTCCTGGTCCTCGCCGGTGCGGTGGCCCTCGGGCTCGCCTACGCCACTCGTGGCCTGCTCGCGTCGCGCACGTGGTGGCCCACGACCTGGGTGGTCGGGATGGTCGTCCTCTGGGGCCTCCTGACGGCCGTGGCTCCGTCGTTCGCGTGGTGCGCCGTCCCGGTGGCGTTCGCCGTGCTCCGGGTGCTGCCGTTCGCCTGGGCGGTGGCGACGGTGGTCGCGATGACGGTGCTCCTGACTGCTGCCTGGCAGCGGATCGGGGACGGCTTCGACCTCGTGCAGGTCGTCGGACCGGTGAGCGTCGCGGTGGTGACCGTGCTGGCCTACCGAGCGCTGGACCTCGAGTCCCGGGCCCGCCAGGAGCTGCTGGACCGGCTCGTCGACGCGCAGGACGAGCTGGCAGACGAGCAGCACCGCACGGGGGCGCTCGCCGAGCGCACCCGACTCTCGCGCGAGATCCACGACTCCGTGGGTCAGGGGTTGTCGAGCATCAACCTGCTGCTGCAGGCGGCCGACCAGGAGTGGGACGGCCACCCGGGACGGGCGCGCGACCACGTGCGGACCGCTGCCGCGACGGCGCGTGACGGGCTGGAGGAGGTGCGCCGCGTGGTGCGTGACCTGGCACCCTCGGAGCTCGACGGGACCAGCCCGACCGGTGCCCTGCCGTCCGCGCTCCGACGGGTGGCGGCGCAGGCCGGCCCGGGGATGGCAGTGGAGGTGCGCTTCGACGGGGCACCCCTGGCCCTCCCCGTCGACGTCGCGGCCGCCATCGAGCGCAGCGCCCGGGGTGCCCTCGCGAACGTCCGGGAGCACGCCCGCGCCGACCGTGTCGTCGTCACGCTGACCTACCACCCGGACGAGGTCGTGCTGGACGTCCACGACGACGGCCGGGGCTTCGACCCCGGACAGGTCCGACCACGCGGCTCGCGTGGGCGGGGGCTGGCGGGGATCCGCGACCGGGCCTCGTCGCTCGGAGGCGTCGCCCACGTCGAGAGCACGCCGGGCGAGGGCGCCACCGTGTCGGTCCACCTCCCACTCCGACCCGCAGAGGAGCCGACGTGATCCGCATCGTGCTGGTGGACGATCACCCCGTGGTGCGCGCAGGGCTGCGGGCCCTGGTCGACGGCCAGGCCGACCTCACCGTCGTGGCCGAGGCCGACGGGCTGGACGCTGCGGTGGTCGTCGTGGACCGGGAGCGCCCCGACGTGGTGCTCATGGACCTCAACCTGGGCGAGGGCCGGCCCGGGGGAGCGGAGGTGACGACGACGCTGCGTGGCCTCGCCGACCCGCCCGAGGTGCTCGTGCTCACGACGTACGACACCGAGGCCGATGTCATGCGGGCGCTCGACGCCGGGGCCCGGGGCTACCTCCTCAAGGACGCGCCCCCGGACGAGCTCTTCGCCGGGATCCGGGCCACCGCCCGTGGCGAGACGGTCCTGGCGCCGTCCGTGGCCGCGACCCTGGTGCGTCGCACCGGACCGGGCGCCACGGCCATCACCGAGCGGGAGGTGGAGGTCCTCGAGCTGCTCTCCCGCGGGATGGGCAACCGGGAGATGGCTCGGGAGCTGTTCGTGTCGGAGGCGACGGTGAAGTCCCACCTCACCCACATCTACACCAAGCTCGGCGTCGACACGCGCGCCGGCGCCGTCGCGGCCGCCATCGAGCGGCGGATCATCCGCACCTGACGGCGTCGTGTCCGCCGCGAGCGACAGGCCACGACGGACCATGCGGGACTCGCCCGACGGTCGGCCGGAGGCACCGAGGGCTGGGTCCGGCAACGAGGGTAGGCGAGCATCGTGGCGCTGTCCCCCGAACGGCCGGACCGGTATGGACCTGTGGACAGTGAGCGTGGCCGCTCCGCGCTAGGTCGCGCGCAGGGCGCGTTCGCGCACCACGTCGTCCTCCCACGCGTCGCCGATGTGGAACCTCTTGCGGCCGACCGGCACGAAGCCGTGGCGGGCGTAGAAGGCGTTCGCGCGGGCGTTCTCCTCGCTGACACCGAGCCACGCTCCTCGCGCCTCGGTGGCGCCGGCCGCTGCGAGGGTGTGGTCCATCAGCAGGCCGGCCGTCCCGGAGCCGTGGTGGCCGGGGTGGACGTAGAAGCGCACCAGCTCGATCGTCGGGCGGTGCCGGAGCGCCGCCGCCACGTCCGGGTCGAGCGGCTCGCCGAGGAGCAGCATCGCGTAGCCGACCGGGTCCTCGCCGGGCGCGTCCTCGGCGAGGAGCAGGGTGCACGCCGGGTCGGTGAGGTGGCCCCGGAAGCTGGCCGGGTCGAGCCGGGCGGCGATGTGGGTGGCGAGGAGGTCGGCGGGTGTCTGCGGGGTGCAGGCGAGGGGGAAGGTGAGCGCCGCCAGCCGGGACAGGCCCTCGGCGTCGGCCTCGCTCGCACGACGGACGGTCACGGGCACGCCGGCAGGGTATCGCCGCGCGCCGCGTGGTCGAGCGCGCTCGTCACGCGCATCCGGGCCGTGGTGTCGGGGTAACGGTGTCGGCGAGGGACGAACCCGACGACGACACGACGAGGAGGCGCGGTGGGCCTGACGAGCGCGTTGCAGGCAAGACGTGGACCCGACGAGCTGGTGCTGGTGCGCCACGGCGAGAGCGCCGGCAACATCGCCGACAGCGAGGCCCGCGACGCGGACGCCGAACGGCTCGAGCTCTCGGCGCGGGACGCGGACGTCGAGCTCTCCGCCAACGGCGAGGAGCAGGCACGCACCCTCGGCCGATGGGCCGCCGCGCTCGCCGAGGGCGACCGCCCCGACCTCGTGGTCAGCTCGCCCTACCGTCGCGCGGCCGAGACCGCCCGTGCCGCGTTGGCCGACCTCGACATCGAGCTCCTGATGGACGAGCGGCTGCGCGAGCGCGACCTCGGCCTGCTCGACGGCCTGACCGGCAAGGGCATCCGGGCGCGACACCCCGAGGAGGCCAAGCGCCGCTCGCACGTCGGCAAGTTCTACTACCAGCCCCCATCGGGGGAGAGCTGGGCCGACGTGGTGCTGCGCGCGCGCAGCCTGCTGGCCGACCTGCGCGAGGGGTACGACGGCAAGCGCGTGTGGCTGTTCACGCACCAGGCGGTGATCATGTCGTTCCGCTACGCGCTGGAAGGGCTCGAGGAGGCCCAGCTGCTCGAGATCGACCGGACCACACCCATCCCGAACGCGTCCGTGACCCGCTACCGCAGGCGGCCGGACGGCCTGGTGCTGGAGACGTTCGCCAGCGACGAGCACCTCGAGCCCGGCCCGGCGGAGAAGACCGACGAGGACGACCAGGCAGGGGAGGCGCCCGATGCCTGACGGCAGGCTCGTCGACGCAGCGCTCCTGCGGGACTGGCCGCTGCCCGACCTCGGCTCGGACAAGGAGGAGCGCGGCCGGCTGGTGGTCGCGGCCGGCGGCCGGGAGACCCCGGGAGCCGGCCTCCTGTCGGCCGAGGGTGCGTTCCGGGTGGGCGCCGGCAAGATCCAGCTCGCGACCGCGAGGTCGTGCGCCCCCGTGCTCGCCGTCACGCTCCCCGAGCTGATGGTCACCGGGCTCGCCGAGGACGACGGCGGCTCGCTGCACCCCGACGAGGCGGACCGCCTGGTCGAGTACGCCGACAGCAGCACCGTCCTCCTCGGTCCCGGCTTCACCGACCCCGACGTGTCCGACGCGCTCGTGCGCCGGGTCCTGCCCCGGCTCGGGGGCAAGGTCGTGCTCGACGCACTGGCCACGGCGTACGTCACCGACAACCACGAGGAGGTGGCCGCGCTCGACGCGACGCTGGTGCTCACCGTGAATCCCGACGAGCTGGCCCACTGCCTCGGCGTCGGCGGCGACGAGGTGTCCGAGGACCTGGAGGCCCACACGGCCCGGCTCGCTGCCCGGACGCGCTCGGTCGTCGTGTGCGGCGGCCCGGTCAAGGTCGTCGCCCACCGTGACGAGGTGTGGCGCGTCGAGGCCGGCAATCCCGGGCTCGGGACGGCCGGGTCGGGCGACGTCCAGGCGGGGATCGTGGCCGGGCTGCTGGCCCGCGGCGCCGAGCCCACCCAGGCGGCCGTGTGGGGTGCGTGGCTGCACGCCACCGCCGGCGACCGTCTCGCAGACCGGGTGGGACCGGTGGGCTACCTGGCCAGGGAGCTGCCAGGCGAGCTGCCGGGGCTGCTAGCCGAGCTGGGTGGCGGCTGACCGGTCCAGACATCCGTAGTAATGCTGATGCGGCTGCCTCGCCGCCACGGTCACACTCGAGGTGCAACGACAGGGGAGGAAGACCATGGGAAGCGTCCTGAGCAGGAGCGCCCACGCGGACCAGCTGGAGGCGGAGGTGCGCGACGCGATGTGCTGCGTCCCGACCGACCGCTGCTGGGAGTGCCAGGTGAAGCTGGGGGAGGTGCGCGCGGCGCGCCGTGACGCCCTGCTGCACTCGATGAGCACGGTCCGACCGCGCCGGCCCGTCTGGTGATGGTCCGGGACGGCGCGGCCGGCGCAGGCAGCGCCGGACGCGTCCCGCACTCGGTCGCGGCACGCAGCAGGGACGAACGACGCGAGGCTGCGCGTGACCGCGCGACGCTCGAGTTCGGTGACCGGGCCGACGCGGCCCTCGACGTCCTCGAGCTCCTCGAGCTCGCCTGGCACGACAGCCACGGCGACCCGGCACCTCCGACCGACGTCGTCGAGGACGTCTGGCAGGTCGCCGCGGGCGACCTCGGCCGGCTGGCCTCGGCGTCGCGGCTCGCCGTCACCGACCGCCGCGACCTCCGACTGGCGGCCGACGAGGTGCGCGCAGGAGTCTGAGGGCACGCTGGTCTCCAGCGCTAGCGAAGCGCCGGCGCGCCGAACCGCTCGGCGATGACACCGTGCCGGAGCCCGCGGTCGCTGACCGTGACGGCTTCCTGGCCGGCGAGCTGCAGGATCGAGCGGACGATGCATGCCCCGGCGAGGATCACCTCGGCCCGGGCGGGCTGCAGGCCGGGGATCCCTCGCCGTTCCTCGGCCGAACGGGTCCGGAACGCCTCGATCTGTCGGTCCACCTCGCGCGCCTCGAGGATCGTCCCGTGGACGACCTCCGGGTCGTAGTGGTCGAGGCCGTGCCTCACGGCTGCCAGGTTGGTGGAGGTGCCGCCCATCCCGATCACCATGTCGGGCCGCGGGCGGTCCGCGATGTCGGAGAGCTCGGACGCGATCGCACGCAGGGCTGCGTCGACCGTCTCGCGGGGTACGGCGTCCCCCAGCCCGAACCGTTCGGCGAACCGCACGGCGCCCACGTCGACGCTGAGCTGATCCTCGATCCGGTCCGCGCTCCCGAGAGTGAACTGGCTGCTCCCGCCGCCGGAGTCGTACACCATCAGCCGGTCGCCGGTCAGTGGGAGTGTCGACACCGCGGCGGTGTAGGCGAGCCGAGCCTCGTCCCGGCCCGAGATGACCTCCACCGTGACGCCGCAGCGGCTCTGGACGGCTGCCACGAGCTCGTCCCGGTTCGACGCCTGCCGCAGGCCGGCGGTGCCCACGGCGACGATGTCGAGCGGACCGTCGCGTCGGGCTCCGGTGACGAGGTCCTCGATGGCGTCGACCGTGCGACCCATCGAGGCGGCGGTCAGCCTCCCGGCTGCCGCCAGGCCCTCACCGAGCCTCGTGACCACGGCGGTCTCCGACTCGACGTGCGGGACGCCGTCCTCGTCGCGCCGGCCGAGGGCGAGCTTGACGGAGTTGGTGCCGACGTCGATGACGGCGAATCGCCTCGGTCCCCAGCCGAGCAGCGACTTGAGCCCTCGGGGCACGCAGACGTTGGGTCGGTCGTCCAGGCCCAGCCGTCCGACTGTCCGGGAGACCAGCCCGGCGTCGGGGGACTCCACGGCGACGGTCAGGACGGTCCTGCCCCCGGCGCTCGTCTCGGTCAGCTCGACCATGCAGTCGTCCACGACCGAGCGGCGACGGCGCTTGCCGGTGGCCACGGCGCACAGGTCGTCGCGGGGAGCGACGAGGTCCTCGAGGAGCTGCTCCCGGCTGACCTCGGAGGGACCGGTGGGAGGAGGGGGCCCGCCGAGGGCTGCGAAGGCGGCCGTGACGGCTCCCGAGTCGAGCGGGAAGGGAGCCTTCATCGTCGGCACCCACAGCTGCAGCCCGGCGCCACTCACCCGCTGCAGGACCTTGACGTCGAGGACGCCGTCCCGCACCTTCACCGACGCGTCGCCGTACATCGACAGGACGTAGGTCTCGTCGCTGGCGACGGGTGCCACGGTCCGCAGGGGCTCGAGCGCGCCGACGCCGTCGAGGTCGTCCCCGAAGGTCCGCCACTCCCAGCGCGGTACGACGACCGGCGCTGAGGGGTGGGTCGGGTGGTCGCTCATCGGACTGTCGGGCCTGCCCGGGTCACGCCCGCGCGTCCGCCTCCGCTGGTGAGCCGGCCGAGAGCTCGGCGGCGAAGAACTCGAGTGCCGTCTTCGTCTTCGTCTGCTGCTCGCCCGACACGTCGAGGCCCTTCGCGGCGAGGAAGGCCCTCAGCTCTGCCGCGGCCTGGAAGGCCTCGGAGGGCGGAGCCTTGGCCGAGAGCTCGACGATCCTCGACCCGTCCGGGTAGAACCAGAGCTCCGCGACGAGGCGCGTGCTGAGCTCCAGGGGGCGGAGCCTGAGCTTGAACACCGTGATCGGACCCAGGACGGACAGGTCGTCCAGGGCCACGCCGTCGGGTGCGTGGGCCGCGTAGAACTGGCGCTGCTCCTTGGAGAACAGCGTGCGGATGCCCTTCCTGCCGGCCGCGACCTGCTTCACCGCCTTCGGACCGAGCGCGCCCTTCATGGAGGCCGAGCACACGAAGCCACCTGGCATGGCGTCGACCTCGACGACCAGGTTGTCCGACGTCCTCTCCTCCTGGACGTCCTTGGGGACGACGGGCCTCAGCTTGACCACGGAGTCGTCCCCGCGCCCCTGGACGCGGCGCGCCCGGACGACCACGCCGACCGCGTTGAGGGCGAGGCCGGGGGTGTCGAAGAAGAAGACCTGCCGGATCTGCGCGTCCAGCGGGTCGACCCCCAGGGCCACCGCGGCCTGTCGTCGGTGGGAGTCCGGCACCGTCAGCTTGAGCTCGACGCTGTCGGCGTCCTTCGTCAACGCCAGCATCTCGCCGACCTGGGTGTCGGTGAGTCGGGCCGACGTCTCGTCGGAGGTCACGGACATCCTTCGCTCCCTTCGGGGGTGGGAGGGCGCGTCGCCCGGATCGCCCTGTCGGACACTCTCCAGCGCCGCGACGTGCCGGGCATCACCCGGAGCGTGTGACGTGCCGGCCGAGCCTCGGCCCCTGGCGGCCCGCCCGGTGAGGCCGGTGAGGCCGGTGAGGATGGTGGCGACGGAGTCCGGGCTGGGCATCTGCCTGATGACGTCGCCGAGGCGTCGTGCGGCCTGTCGTTCGGGCGCGGTCTCCTCGACCATGGCGGTGACGGCCGCCGCGATCGAGGTCGGCGGCGCACCGGGCGGGACGACGCGAGCCGCACCTTCGGCGGCGAGGTGGTCGGCGTTCCAGAACTGGTCGGCCCCCTGGGGGACGACGACCTGCGGAAGTCCGAGGGCGAGCGCCCCGATGACGGTGCCGGTGCCGCCGTGGTGGACGACCACGTCGACGTGCGGCAGAACCTGTGCCTGCGGGACCTCCTGCTCGACGTGCACCGTCGGCGGCATCTCACCGAGGGCGCCTGGACTCGTCCGGGGCCCGGTCGCCACGAGCACCTCGCACCCGCTGCCGGCGACGGCGAGCGCAGTCGTGCGGAGCAGCTCCTCGGTGCCGAAGACCGTACCCATGGTGACGTACACCCGCGGGGCACGTCGCGACTCGAGCAGCCACGGTGGGACGGGCCGATCCGGGGACCAGGCGGTCGGCCGCATCGCGACCGAGGGGAACGGCGGGGTGGCCGTGGGGTCCTGGAGGAAGGGTGGGTGGGGGTCGATGAGCGCCTCGGCCAGGGCGCGGGGCGAGGGCGTCGGGGCGATCGCCGCCGTGGCGGTGTAGATGTCCGACCACTGGTGCCCCCACCCGACGATGGCCTGGCAGAAGGTCCGGATGCCGGCCCGGTGGGCAGCGATGGCGGCGCCGACGTCCGTCTGCTCGAAGACGACGACGTCCGGACGTTCGCGCTGCAGCACGCCTGCCATGACGCCGACGACGTGCGGCGCGCAGAGCTCCACGAAGAGCGTCCGTCCCACGGGCGCGTCCGGGCCCAGTCCGTCACTCTCGATGCGGCGACCGATCTCGGCCATCGCCTCGGCGAAGGACCAGGACTCCTCGGCCCCGACGACCGTCCGGAAGGGGACCCGGCCGGCGAACTCCTCGCCAGTGGCCAAGACCACCGTCGCCCCCGCGCGCTCGAGCGCGAGACCCAGCGGCACGAGAGGATACACGTGACCGAACGCGGGCAGGGCGGCGAGGACGACCCTCATGTGGTCACCGTCCTCCGGTCGCCCCGGCCGAACGTCACCCGGAGCAGGTGAGGCCATCCGGGGCACGTGCCGCGAGCGTGGAGGGGACCCAGGCCCACCAGCGGAGGCGCCATGACGGACAAGCCGAACATCCTCATCATCTGGGGCGACGACATCGGCATCAGCAACCTGAGCTGCTACAGCGACGGGTTGATGGGATATCGGACGCCGAACATCGACCGGATCGCGGATGAAGGGGTGCGCTTCACCGACTACTACGGCGAGCAGAGCTGCACCGCCGGCCGGGCGGCGTTCATCACCGGCCAGAACCCCTACCGGACCGGCCTGACCAAGGTCGGCTTCCCCGGTATGGACAGCGGTCTCCGGGCCGAGGATCCGACGATCGCGACGGCGCTCAAGGACCTCGGCTACGCGACCGGGCAGTTCGGCAAGAACCACTTCGGGGATCGCGACGAGTTCCTGCCGACGGTGCACGGCTTCGACGAGTTCTTCGGCAATCTCTACCACCTCAACGCCGAGGAGGAGCCCGAGCTCCCCGACTATCCGACGGAGGAGGAGTTCCCGGGATTCCGGGAGCGGTTCGGCCCGCGCGGCGTCATCCACTGCTGGGCCGACGGCGAGGGCGGCCAGCGGATCGAGGACACCGGTCCGCTCACCCGGGAGCGGATGAAGACGATCGACGACGAGGTCGTGCCGGAGGCGCTGCGGTTCATGTCCGAGGCGAAGGACGCCGACACGCCCTTCTTCGTCTGGCTCAACACCACCCACATGCACTTCCGCACGCACATCAAGGACGAAAGCCGGGGTCGGGCCGGCCGGTGGCAGTCGGAGTACCACGACGTGATGTGCGACCACGACGACCTCGTGGGTGACGTGCTCGCCTTCCTCGACGACAACGGGCTCGCCGAGGACACGATCGTCATGTACTCCACGGACAACGGACCGCACATGAACTCGTGGCCGGACGCCGGGATGACGCCGTTCCGCAACGAGAAGAACTCGTGCTGGGAGGGCGCCTACCGCGTCCCGGCGGTGGTGCGCTGGCCGGGACGCATCCCAGCAGGCACGGTGCTGAACGGTCTGGTCAGCCACAACGACTGGTTCGTCACCCTCCTCGCCGCCGCCGGCGACACGGACGTCGCGGAGCGGCTCAAGGCCGGGACCGAGCTCCACGGCAGGAGCTACAAGGTGCACCTGGACGGCCACAACCAGCTGGACTACATCACGGGCGAGGCCGACCAGAGCCCGCGTCGGCACTTCTTCTACGTGTCTGACGACGGTGACCTGACTGCGATGCGCTTCGACAACTGGAAGCTCGTCTTCCTCGAGCAGCGCGCCGCCGGCACGCTGCAGGTGTGGGCCGAGCCCTACACCCAGCTGCGGGTGCCCAAGATCTTCAACCTGCGTACCGATCCCTACGAGCGGGCGGACATCACGTCCAACACCTACTACGACTGGATCCTCGACCACGCCTGGCTGGTCGTGCCCGCGCAGATGTACGTCGCGCGCATGGTCAGCGTCCTGGCGGAGTTCCCGGCCAGGCAGGAGCCGCCGAGCTTCAGCATCGAC
The DNA here is from genome assembly GCF_057656315.1 of Nocardioides sp. Soil_C_8. NCBI lineage: Bacteria > Bacillati > Actinomycetota > Actinomycetes > Propionibacteriales > Nocardioidaceae > Nocardioides > Nocardioides sp. Soil_C_8. The sequence goes on along the minus strand of NZ_JBDGKQ010000004.1, from coordinate 128,672 downwards.
CGGGTGCTGGAGAAGCTGCAGGCCGGCATGGGCAGCAGCTGAGATGGCCGTCGACCTCCCCGGCGGGGTCTTCAGGATGGGCTCGGACACCCACTACGCGGAGGAGAGTCCGACCCATCGCGTGCGGGTCGGGGCCTTCTCGATCGACGAGACGACGGTGACGAACGCGGAGTTCGCAGCGTTCGTGGCCGACACCGGCCACGTGACGGTGGCCGAGCGGCCCCTGGACCCGGCCGAGTTCCCGGACGCACCTCCGGAGAACCTCGTCCCGGGGTCGATGGTCTTCACCCCCACGCGAGGGCCGGTCGACCTGCGGCACCTCAGCCAGTGGTGGCGCTGGAAGCCGGGCGCGTGCTGGCGCCACCCACGTGGCCCGAGGAGCTCCCTCGACGGCCTCGAGGACCACCCGGTGGTGCACGTCGCCCACGAGGACGCGCTCGCGTACGCGGAGTGGGCCGGCGCGGCCCTGCCAACCGAGGCGGAGTGGGAGTACGCCGCACGCGGCGGCCTGGACGGGGCGACGTACACCTGGGGCGACGAACCGCGACCGGGTGGTCAGATCATGGCGAACACCTGGGACGGTCCGGACTTCCCGTGGCGCAGCACGGGCGAGAGCGGCTTCCTGCGCACAGCCCCCGTGGGCAGCTTCCCGCCCAACAACTATGGGCTCCACGACATGGCCGGCAACGTGTGGGAGTGGACCGACGACTGGTGGACCAGTCGGCACCCCGACGACGCGGGCTCGCCGTGCTGCGCACCGGAGAACCCCCGCGGGGGTGACATGCAGGCGAGCTACGACCCGGCACAGCCGCAGTTCCGCGTCGGGCGGAAGGTCATCAAGGGCGGCTCGCACCTGTGCGCCGACAGCTACTGCCTGCGCTACCGACCGGCCGCGCGCAGGCCGCAGCCCGTCGACACCGGCATGAGCCACGTCGGGTTCCGCTGCGTACGCCGCCTCGCTCGAACGGGGGAGGAGACGACGTGACCGGGTCACCTCAGGACGTGCTGCCGTCCTGGCGCGACGGCGCCGCTCGCGACGCACTGGTCGCCTTCCTCGACGCGTCGGAGGACATCCCAGAGCACGAGCGGCTCGCCTGCTTCGACAACGACGGCACCCTGTGGGTCGAGCGTCCCGACTACGTGCAGCTCGTCTTCTTCGTCGACGCACTCGGCCGTGCGGTCGCTCGCGACCCCGACCTCCGGCACCGCCCGGAGTACGCCGCCCTGCTCGACCGGGACGTCGCGGCGATGGGTGACCTCGGGCTCCCGCGCATCGCCGTGGCGCTCACGGAGCTGTTCGCGGGCGTGTCACCCGAGGCCTTCACCGAGCGGGTGCGGCAGTTCATGTCCGGTGCCCGCCACCCCGTGCTCGACCGACCGCTCCGGTCGCTGGTGTACCAACCGATGCTCGAGCTGGTCGACGAGCTGCGTGCCCGGTCGTTCAGCATCGCCATCGTGACCGGAGGCGGCACCGAGTTCGTCCGTGCGGTCAGCGAGGAGCTCTACGGCGTGCCGCCCGAGGCCGTCGTGGGCACGCTGATCGAGTACGACTTCGCCGGCGGCGACCGGCCCTCGCTGCGACGCACCACACGTGTCGTCGGAGGTGCCAACGAGGGGGCGACCAAGGTCGTCAACATCCAGACCCAGCTCGGCCGGCGCCCCGTCGTGGCCGCGGGGAACAGCGACGGCGACACCGAGATGCTGGCCTGGGTGGGCAGCGGGGACGGGCCCACCCTCGCGCTCCTGGTGGACCACGACGACGCCGAACGCGAGTTCGCCTACTCCGGGCAGAGCGTCTCCCTGTCCGGGACCGAGCCCGTGCTCGACACCGCTGCCAGGCTGGGATGGACCGTCGCCCACATCGCCACCGACTGGGAGCGGGTCTTCCCCGACAGCTAGCTCCGGGGGATGGCGACCGTGCCGCGTGGCGTGACCAGCGCGGAGAGCCCGGCGGGTCCGGACCAGAGGTAGGTGCCGGCATCGACGCGCTCGTAGGACCACGAGCCTGCGGTCTTCCCACGGTGGTGCCGCCGGCACAGGGGTGCGAGCGACTCGGGCGAGGTCTGGCCCGGCGGTCCGCCGTCGCCCGGGTCCTCGAAGGGTGCGCGGTGGTCGAGGTCGCACTGGCGCGCGGACCGACCGCACCACGGGAAGACGCAGGACTCGTCCCGGAGCCGCACCTCGTCGGCCATCCGCGGCGGCGGGTCGTGCCGGTCGACCGACCAGCGGTCGTCGGCCGCGACATGGATGACGGGCTGCACCGTCACGCAGGAGCGGCCGGCCCAGTCGCGGACCAGGTCGAGGGTCACCGGACCGAGCGCCTCGGCGGAGCCGGTCGCTCCCGCGTCGCCCGCGACCACGTCGGCGAGCGATGCGTGGAGATAGAGCCGGACCTTCGCGTCGCGGCGGCCGAGTGCCTGCCGCCGCGCCTGCTCGTGTGCCTCCGGGGCCGGAGCGTCGAGGAGAGCCGTCAGGTCGAGGCGCGCCTGGGCGTCGGCGATCACGCCGAGTGCCTTGGCCTTGCGGATGCCGAGGTCGTCGGTGTCGCCGAGCGCTCCCAGCGCCTCGGCCTCGGCGCACACGACGTCGTGGAAGCGGGTCAGGTCGAGGGTGTCGCCGGCGGCCCGCAGCTCGGACGTGCCGGTGTAGTGACGGGGATCGGGGTGGACCAGCACCACGTCCCAGGACTGCCGTGCCGCCGCCTCTCGCTCACCGTGGTCCTCCTCGTCGCAGCGGGCGGCTGCCTCGGCGACGAGCCGGTCGAGCGCGGGAATACTCAGTGACGACACGCGGTCGGCGACCTGTCGGTCGAGCCAGCGCGCCGCCTCGAGGGACAGGTGCCTGGTCCGCGCAGCGACGCGTCGTGCCTTCCACGCCGGGACGAGCTGAGCGCGGGTCCGGTCCCAGAGGAGCGGGAGCCGGTGGTTCAGGTCGAGAGCATCGGCGAGGAGGGCTGCGGCGGAGGTCGGCGAGCAGCCCAGCGCGACCGCCAGCGGCTCAGGCGCGAACGCGGCGACCGACGGCGTGCCTGCTCCTCCGAGGGTCTCGGGCGTCGTCAGCACCGACGGGAGCGACGCACCGCCCGGCGTCTCGCAGGCATCGAGCGCGGGACGGGCGATCGCCCACTGGTAGGCGATCCGGAGCTTGTGGACCTCTGCCTCGCGCAGCAGCGCCTCGACCTCGGACGCCTCGGCGAGCAGCGCGCCCTCAGCGAGGTCAGCCAGGTCGTCGACCCGGGTCCACGTGAGGGTGTCGGTGCTTTCCATGGACCTACTCAACCAGAGCCCACCGACACTGGATGACGGCGCCGGAGCGGCCTGTGGAGAGCTGAGATCACCTGCTCCGGACGTCGTAGTACCGGTTGATGCGGCGCCTCACAACCGTGCCGGGAGGGAAGTGTCGGGCGACGCTACTCATGTCGTCAACGGCCTCGCGCACCATCGTGCGCGCCGTCTGTGGCGTGCAGTAGGCCGGATCGAGCCAGCCTCCGGCCTCCAGGCTTGATCGGATCGCCTCGTCAACGTCGGCACGTGACAGATCGGAGTCGACGACCAGGGCGGTCGAGGTGGCGTGGTGTGAGTTCGTGCCGGCGAACCCGCGTCCGCACCCACAGGGCCCGTCGGGGTCACGCTTGTCGCTCGCGCAGGGCTCCTGCATGTAGACGAGCTCGCCCTCGATGCAGTGGTCGTAGTCGCCCGTCACGTCACCGTTGGTCTGGTGTGTCGCCACGAGGATTCGCATGGAAGCAGCCTCGGCCGAGCCACCGACAGCTGAGTCCGGACATCCACAGCTGGCCGGTCCGCTCGCACCCTTGTGGACCGTCAGTCGCCGGCCGCGCGGCCGACGTACAACCAGGCCTCGACGACCCGCCCGGACGACAGTGTCACGGGTGCCACGACACGCTCGTAGCCGTCACCCTCGAACTCGTCGAGCCGCGGCCACTCGGCGTCGAGCGACGCGGAGGTGAGCACGAAACCGGCCACCGGGTCGGCGTCGTCGCGCAGGACCAGTGCCGGGAAGCCCGACGCCGCTCCCCAGCCGCGATCGTGGAGGTCGCCGCGGACGGTGCCTTCGTCCCAGGTGCCTGGCACGTCGGCGAGCACGTGCTCGTTCGGCCGTCCCGGCGCGAGGGTGCCGTAGACGAACAACCGCTGCATCAGAGCGAGGCGAGCCACTCGTCGATGGGGACGTCGCCGTCGCCGAAGACGAGGGTCTGGCGGTGCGCGCGGGGGTCGCCCAGCACGGCGAGCACGACCTGGGCGACGAGCTCGCGCGAGGTGGTGTCGCCCTCGCCGGAGCGGGCGTGCGGGTTGACCGTGCCGCGGCCGGGCTCGAGGGTCAGGCTGCCCGGACCGAGGACCGTCCAGTCGAGGCCCGACGCGCGCAGGTGCTCGTCGGCGGCGATCTTGGCGTCCTGGTAGTGCCGGAACGGGTTGTCCTCGGGCACGAGGGAGTCGCCATCGGCCCCGGAGAACGACACCATCACATAGCGCCCGACGCCGGCCGTCTGCGCCGCGTCCATCGACCGGATGGCCGCATCGCGGTCGACCGCGTAGGTGCGCTCGGGGTCGCCGCCACCGGCGCCGGCCGACCAGACGACCGCGTCCTGACCGGACAGCAGGTCGGCCATGGCGTGGGTGTCGGCGTCCTCCACCGAGGACACCAGCGCGGTGGCACCGGTGGCCTCCACGTCCGCCACGTGGTCCGGGTTGCGGATCACCGAGGTGACCTCGTGCCCCGCCTCCACGAGCAACGGTGCCAGGAGAAGTGCGATCTTGCCGTGTCCGCCGATGATGGTGACTCGCATGGTGTCGACGCTACACACGGCTAGGTTGGCGCGGGTGCAGACCTCGACCCACGACCACGAGGCGCAGGCCGAGCGCGAGTGGGCGTGCCTGACCCTCCTCGACGAGCACGCGCCGGGCCTCGCACCGAGGCCGCTGCGGCGCGAGGACGGCGACCAGCCGGTGATCGTGATGTCGCGCGTCGCGGGGGAGGTGCTGCCCGCTCGGCCCCTCACGACGGGCGAGACCGGTGGGCTCGGGTCCGCACTGCGCCGGCTGTACGACGTACCGGTCGAGGCGGTGGCTGCGGCCGGGATCGGACCGCGGAGGTACGGCGCCGACGTCCTGCCCGACGTGCTGGTGGGGTGGCTCGCCGACGACCACGACCTGGCGGAGTGCCGGGACCCGGCGCTGGTGGCGGACGCCGTGGCCCTCGCGCGGGCGTACGTCGCCGCGCCGCCGCTGCCGGAGCCGCGGCTGACCGCCCTGGGGATCGCCGACCTCAACCCGGCCAACGTCCTCGTCCACGGCGACGACGTCCGGCTCGTCGACTTCGAGGACGGCGGACTCAGCGACCCGGCGTACGAGCTCGCGGACCACGTCGAGCACCTCGGCAGCCGGCTGCCCGGCGTGTACGACGCCCGCGCCCTCGCCGGTGCAGTCGGCCTGGACGCGGAGGAGCAGCATCGGATGGACGCCTACCGGCCCCTGTTCGGTGCGTTCTGGCTGGCGATGCTCCTGCCGGGCAACGGCAGCTGGCGACGCAACCCACGTGGCACCACGGAGGCGCAGGCCGCGCATTTCATGGCTCTCGCGGGCCACCACTAGACTTGTCGGTCGGCGCCGGGCCCGTGGCCCGCCCACGGACTCCTTGACAACTCGACGAAGGCGGACAACACAGACATGGCAACCACCAACGACCTCAAGAACGGCATGGTCCTCAAGATCGAGGGTCAGCTCTGGTCCGTCGTCGAGTTCCAGCACGTGAAGCCCGGCAAGGGCCCGGCCTTCGTGCGCACCAAGCTCCGCAACGTCGAGTCGGGCAAGAACGTCGACAAGACCTTCAACGCCGGCACCAAGGTGGAGACGGCCAACGTCGACAAGCGCACCATGCAGTACCTCTACAACGACGGCTCGTCCTACGTCTTCATGGACACCAGCACCTACGAGCAGCTCGAGGTCACCCCCGAGGTCGTGGGCGACGCCAAGAACTTCATGCTCGAGAACCAGGAGGCCATCGTGGCCACCAACGAGGGCCGCGTGCTGTTCATCGAGCTGCCGGCCTCCGTCGAGCTGCTGATCGCCGAGACCGAGCCGGGCCTGCAGGGCGACCGCTCGACCGGCGGCACCAAGCCCGCCACGCTCGAGACCGGCCACACCATCGCGGTTCCGCTCTTCATCACGACCGGCGAGAAGGTCAAGGTCGACACCCGCGACTCGTCCTACCTCGGCCGCGTCAAGGCCTGACACCACGTGGCTGCCCGTTCGAAGGCGCGCAAGCGCGCGCTGGACATCCTGTTCGCCTCCGAGCTCCGCTCGGAGGACCCCGTGGTCGCGCTCGAGCGCGCCATCGAGGCCGGCGAGGGCCCGACCAACGACTACACCACGACGCTGGTGCGGGGCGTGGTCGAGCACCGTGAGCGCATCGACGAGGTGCTGACGACCTACAGCAAGGGCTGGACGCTCAGCCGCATGCCCGCGGTCGACCGCAACGTGCTCCGCATCGGCGTCTTCGAGCTGCTGTGGGGCGACGACGACGTGCCCGACACCGTGGCCGTCAGCGAGGCGCTCCACCTCGTGCAGGACCTGTCCACCGACGACTCGCCTGCCTTCGTCAACGGGCTGCTCGGCTCGGTCCAGCGCGACCGCTCGACCCTCGTCTGACATCTGCTCCGACACGCGTCGGGGTCCCGCGGGCGGGGGGTGGAGACACCCCCCACCCGCAGGGGTCAGTCGACTCGCGGCCGCGGGTCACGACGTCCTAGGTTGACCCCATGAACGCGTCCACCACCGCCGAGCAGGTCCACCACAGCGACTGGATGGACCACGCGGTCCGCGCCGGCCTCGTGGCGTACGGCGTCGTGCACCTGCTGGTCGGCTGGCTGGCCCTCCAGCTCGCCTTCGGTGAGAAGGAGGACAGCGCCTCCAACTCCGGCGCCCTCCACTACCTCGCGCAGCAGCCCATGGGCGGAGTGCTGGTGTGGCTGATCGCCGTGGGCATGTTCCTCCTCGTCGTGTGGCGACTGCTCGAGTTCGGCTTCGGCTACCGCGACGAGTCCGACGACTCCAAGCGGTGGCGCAAGCGCGCCACCTCGCTCGGCAAGGCCGTCATCTACGGCGCCATCGGGTGGAGCGCGGTGCAGGTCGCCACGCACTCCGGTGGCGGTGGCGGTGGCACCGACTCCACGACCGCCAAGCTGATGGACCTGCCCGGTGGGCAGCTCATCGTGGGTGCCGTCGGTCTGGCGATCATCGGTTACGGCGGATCGCTGGTCTACCGCGGCTGGACCGAGAAGTTCCGTGAGCACCTCGACGCCCAGGGCCAGTCCGGCCAGGACGGCTCGGTCTACGTCCTGATGGGCAAGATCGGCTACATCGCCAAGGGCGTCGCGATCGCCATCGTGGGCGGGCTGTTCTGCTACGCCGCGATCACCCACGACCCGGAGAAGTCGGGCGGGCTCGACCAGGCGCTGCAGACGGTGCTCGAGCAGCCGTTCGGCCAGGTCCTGCTGACGGCCATCGCGATCGGCATCGCCGCCTACGGCGTGTTCTGCTTCGCGCGGGCCAAGCACCTCTCGCGCTAACGACCGACTCCGCGGATGCCCGCGCTCGCGGGTGACCCGGCGGCGACGGCCAGCGCCGAGGCGACCATGTGGTCGCGCACCTGCTCCACGGTGACGCGGCTGATCCGCGGCACGCCGGGCTCCTCCTCGGAGACCAGCATCGCGACGCGGCCCAGCTGGAGGGTGCCGAGCCCGCTGGCGTAGAGCATGTTGGCGAGCAGCCCGGGGTCGTCTACGTGGAAGTCGCCGCTCTGGACGCCGGCAGTGATCGTGTGGGTCAGCACCGAGAGGCACCCGCCGATGGCCTGCCCCAGGCGGTACATCGCGCCCTCGCTGACCTCCTCCAGCAGGTCGCCGCCGGGGCGTCGCATGATCGCCTGCGCGCAGTCGACGAACGCAGGATGGGCCAGGCCGTAGTCGACGAACGCCTCCACCAGGCACACGAGCTGGTGGCGCGGCTCGTCGGTCGTCGCGGCGGCCTGCTCCAACGCCACCCGCAGCTCCTCGAGGTACTGCACCAGCGTGAGGCTGAAGAGCTCCTCCTTGCCGGTGAAGTGGCGGTAGATGATCGCGCGGTTGATGCCGACCGCCCGCGCGATGTCCTCGATCTGGGCGTCGCGGACACCGCGCTCGTCGAAGAGCCGGCGCGTGGCGGAGATGATCTCGGCCTCGCGCAGCCGGCGCCGGGAGGCCGCGGTGCCACCCCGAGCGGGGGCGTTCGCGGAGGTCGGCTCGGTGCTCATGAGCGTCAGTCTAGGTAGGTCGTCGTGCGGGGCCGGTTGTGGTTCGATGCCGGGGTGTTGGTCACCGTCGCCCGTCACCCCGCCCGGCGTGGCGTCATCGCAGCGTGCACGGTCCTGGTCGTCGCGGTGCTCGGTGTGCTCCTCGCCCCCGTCAGCGCCACGGCGACCGCGACCGGTGAGGGTCGCTTCGCCGGCACCGTGCGACTGCCCGGGTGCTCCGGGGCGGTCGTCCGGTGGCCCGCCGCGCTCGACACCGACCGCGCCGTCGTCCTCACCAACGGCCACTGCGTGCGGCAGCCGTTCCTCGGAGCCCGCGAGGTGCTGGTGGACGAGAAGCGCTTCACCCGGGTCGAGCTCCTCGACGGACTGGGGCGCGTCGCGCTCCCGGCGCGCGCCGTGCGGCTGCAGTACGCCTCGATGTACCGCACCGACGTCGCCCTGCTCACCCTCCGCGAGACGTACGCCGACCTGGCCGGCGCGGGCGTGACGCCGCTGTCCCTGGCTGCCGCGGGACCGTTGCGCGGTGACCGGGTCCGCATCCCGTCGGGCTACTGGACCGAGCAGCGTGCGTGCACGACCACGGGGACGGTGCACCGCCTCCACGAGCGCGCGTGGGACTGGTGGCGGTCGATCCGGCTCCCGGCCCGCGGCGGCTGCGCGATCCGGGGCGGCTACTCCGGCTCGCCGATCGTGTCTCGCGAGACCGGGCTGGTGGTCGGGGTCGCGAACACCGGCTACGTGGGCGGTCGCCGGTGCATCGACTCCGCCTGCGAGGAGAACCGCCGCGGTCGGGTCGTCATGCGCAAGGACATGAACTACGGGCAGCAGACGTCCTGGCTGCTCGGCTGCCTCGACGCCGGGCGCACCTTCGACCTCGCGGTGCCCGGCTGTCGGCTGGCGAAGCCCCGCGGCTGACGGGCAGGACCGCTCAGGCGGTGACGTGGGAGCGCACGGTCTCGATCGTGTCGGCCTCGTCGGGCCCCTTGTCGTCGCGGTAGCGGAGCACCCGCGCGAAGCGGAGCGCGACGCCGCCGGGGTAGCGGGTCGAGCGCTGGAGGCCGTCGAACGCGATCTCCACGACCTGGAGCGGCCGCAGCTCCACGACGTAGCTGTCACGCACCGTGGCGGGGGAGACCGCGAGCTCGGTGAACCGCTCGGTCTGCCAGGCGAGCATCTCGTCGGTCATCCCCTTGAACGTCTTGCCGAGCATCACGAAGCCGGTCTCGGACGTCTCGTCGCGCGCGCCGAGGTGGATGTTGGAGAGCCAGCCCTCACGTCGTCCCGACCCCCACTCGACGGCCAGGACGACCAGGTCGAGGGTGTGCCGCGGCTTGACCTTGACCCACGCCGACCCACGTCGGCCGGCGGCGTAGGGCGCCGACAGGTCCTTGAGCACCACGCCCTCGTGGCCCGCGGCGACGGTCTCGGCAGCGAACGTGTCGGCAGCCTCGGGGTCGGCGGTGACGAGGCGGCGCACGCGGTGCTGCTCCGGGACGAGCGCGTCGAGGGCGGCGAGGCGCTCGTGGCCGGGGGAGTCGAGCAGGTCGCGGCCGTCGACGTGCAGCAGGTCGAAGAAGTGGGGCGTGACGGCGACACCGGAGTCCTGGGCAGTGCGGCTCGCGGTGTCCTGGAAGGCCATCGGGCGGCCGTCGTCGGACAGCGCGAGCGCCTCGCCGTCGAGGACGAAGCGCTCGGCGGGGAGCGAGCGAGCGACCTCGACGACCTCGGGCAGCCGCCCCGTGATGTCGTCGAGGCTGCGGGTCACGACGAGCACCTCGTCACCGTCGCGGTGGACCTGGATGCGGATGCCGTCGAGCTTGGCGTCGATGGCGACCTCGGTCTCGCCGCCGGGGGAGAGGCCCGCCATCGCGGCGGTGACGTCGGGCGCGCTGGAGGCGAGCATCGGCATGACCGGCCGGCCGACCTCCAACCCGATCGCAGCGAGCGCCTCCTCGTCCGCGAACGCGGCCCCGGCGGCCGCGACGGTCGAGCCGGCGAGCATCGCGGCCCGGCGCACCGCGGCGAGCGGGACTCCTGCCACCTGGGCCACCGCCTCCTGGGTGACCGCGTCGAGCGCTCCCTGGCGGACGTTGCCGGTGACGATCGCACGCAGCCACTTCTGCTCCTCCGCGGTGGCGCGGCCGAAGAGGTCGCCGACCGCCTCCTTCCGGGCGAGCTGCGAGCCGGCCCCGGACAGCTGCGACATCGCCTCGAAGGCCGCATCGACCTCGACGACGGTCAGCGAGGGGGAGTCGGCGGGGGAGGGGAGGTCGCTGACACCGCGCCAGCCCAGGCCCGTGCGCCGCTGGCGCAGCGCGCCGCCGAGGTAGGACACGACGACCTCGAGCTCGTCCGGCTCGACACGACCGAGCAGCCCCGCGAGCGCCGCGACCTTGGCCTTGCGCGAGCGGGTGGCGGCCACGGCGGCAGAGGTGGCGACGAGCTCGGCGAGCAGCATGGACCCATCCTGCCGCCCGCCACCGACAGCGGTGCCACCCGATAGGGCCGAACGGGCAGGATGGTGCCCATGAGCACGACCCCTCCGGCCCGGCCCGCCTCGCTCTACGTGCCGCGCTCCAACGTGATGGACCCGGACGACGTCCGCCCCTTCGTCGAGGCCGTCGCCACCGCGCAGCTCGTCACGGTGGGTGAGGACGGCGCGCCGGACGCGACGTTCCTGCCGGTGCTGTGGGAGGGCGACCGGTTGGTGGGCCACGTCGCCCGCGCGAACGGCCACTGGCGCCGGATCGTCGACGGCTCACCGGCGCTGGCGATCGTCACCGGCCCGGACACCTACGTCTCGCCGTCCTGGTACGCCACGAAGGCCGAGCACGGCAAGGTCGTCCCCACCTGGAACTACTCGGTCGTCCACCTCCGGGGTCGCATCGTGGTGCACGACGACCCCGCGTGGGTGCGTGGACTCGTCACCCGGCTGACCGACCGCCACGAGCAGCCGCGCGCGGAGCCGTGGGCGGTCAGCGACGCCCCGGCCGACTACGTCGACAAGAACCTCCGCCCCATCGTCGGCGTCGAGCTCGTCGTGTCGTCGGTGGAGGCCAAGGCCAAGCTGAGCCAGAACCGCTCCGACGAGGACCGAGCCGGCGTCGCCACCGGCCTGGCGGCGGACGGACGCGAGCCGGACGGGCTCGTCGCCCCGTGACCCGCGTCCGCGAGCGCTTCTCCGGTCGCATCGCCGGCGTCGGCAGCGCCAGCGGCGTACGCCTCGTCGTGGGCCGCTGGGACGACTCGCCATGGGGCGCGTTCGCCGACGTGATGGTCGAGGACGCGGCGGGCCACCGGGTGCTCCTGGCGCCGTCTGAGCGGGTGCGCGACTTCGTCGCCGCGACGTACTCGTTCGACGAGCACGTCATCGAGCCCGTCGCCGTCGAGGACACCGCCGACGGCTGGCTGGTGTCCACGCCGTCCCTGTCCCTGCGTCTCGTCACTGGCCGTCGTACGCCGCTCGGCGCCCTGCTCTCCGTGGTTCCGGGCCGCCTCGCGACGTCGCCGGCGTGGTGCTCCGTCGTCGACCCCGTCGCCCGGGTCGTGCTGCGGGGCGTGCGCACCCGCGGGACGGCCGGCAACGACCGGCGGGAGTGGTACGGCGCGACTTCCGTCGTCGCGGTCACCGCGATCTCCGGCCGCTGGCGGGACGTCGAGCTGGGCGCGATCGCCCCAGTGGACCCGCCGTGCCGGTTCGGGTTCTCCAGCACGCCGGAGCGCCCGTCCGTGACGAGCGTCGTGACGACGATCGAGCGCGCCGGCACGTAGCCCCTCGGTGCCCGGGAAGCGGATCATGAGGGCGCAACGGGGGTACTGGCGGAGGGACGTCGAGGACTGCCTCGACGCAGGAAGTCACGAGGCCCGGCATGTCGTCGATCACCCCCCTGTTCTCCGACGAGTTCGACGACGACCACTGCGTGGTGCACCAGTTCATCCGGCGCCACGGGCGCGCTCCGACGCCCGAGGAGATGACCGGCCTGCGGAGCAGCACCGCCGGCACCGACGTGCTCGCGGTCGCTGGCGGCAACCGCCTGCGAGCGGCCCTGACGAGGGTCGTCCGCCGCGAGGTCGTGCAGCCGGCGCACCGGCTCTGACGGGCCGCTGGGCGGCCCACGTCCTCGGGCCGCACACCGCCGTGCCACGCGACTGACACGGCATACCCACATCCGGGACCGCGCCGATTTGACAGACCTACGTTGCGCATGTACGGCATCGGGAGGCGATGCCCGTCAGCCAGGGGAGCGTCATGCGCACAATGGACAAGCGGGTCGTGGGGACCCTGCTCGCCGCCACGGTCGGACTCACGTCCGCGACGGTGGTCGCCGGACCGGCCGAAGCCGCGCCGCCGGCCCGGATCAAGGGAATCGTCAGCGCCGCAGGAGGCGGCGTCCTCGCCGGGATCCGCGTCGCCGCGCTCGCGGAGAAGAGCATCGGCGGGATCGACCAGTGGGTGGAGGTCGACAGCGCCGTCACCGGAGTCGACGGGCGCTACAGCGTCGGCAAGCTGGAGGAGGGCACCTACCGGGTGCGGTTCGACGACCCGGCGGGTGGCTACTCCACCGAGTTCTACAACGACGTCTTCCGGGCCGAGGACGCCGAGGACATCGTCCTCGTCAAGTACGGCGGCATGCGTGAGCTGGCGCCCACCGTGCTCGGCGGCGCGGCCCACCTGACCGGTGTGGTCACCGGCAGCACGGGCGCCGGGATCGAGGGTGCGGAGGTCACCGCGTACGTCGAGCAGGACGGCGCCTGGGTCCCGTTCACCACCGTCCTGACCGCTGCCGGGGGTCGCTACGACCTCGGCGGCCTGCCCGGTGGCGCGTACAAGCTCGGCTTCGACGACCCCGCCACCGGGGTCGCGGAGTACTGGAACGACGAGGCCGCCCTCGCCGACGCCGACACGCTGACCGTCCAGAACGCCGGGTCGACCAGCGGTCTGAACGCCACGCTCGCCACGCCGCTGCCCGAGCCGACGCCGACCCCGACGCCGACGACGACCGTCACCACGACGTCCACGGTGGACCCGGTGCAGCAGGCGGTGCCGGCACCGGCCACCACCGCGACGGCGCAGGTGGTCGTGGTCCAGCGGCCCCGGATCAAGGGCGTCGCCCAGCTCTCGAAGGTCCTCCGCGTGACCCGCGGCACCTGGAACCCGACCACCGTCTCGCGCAAGATCCAGTGGCTCGCCAACGGCAAGCGCGTCAAGGGCGCCACCAAGGCCCGCCTCACGGTGACGAAGAAGCTCGTCGGCAAGCGGCTCTCGGTGCGGGTCGTCGCCACCGCGCCGCAGCGCACCCCGCTCGTGGTGACGACGCGCGCGACGAAGAACGTCCGCCGCTGACCCACCCGCGCGGCAGTAGCGGTCAGAGCAACCCGAGGCCGTGCGCGTGCATGCGCACGGCCTCGGAGTCCGCGGCCAGCACGAACGGCACGTCCGGACCCCAGGCGTCGGAGACCTTCTCCACGCGCCCGTCGCCCGGGTCGAGCCGGACCTCGCGGATGTAGACCGCCAGGACCCGCCCGGGGTGCTCCCGCACGATGTCGGCGTAGATCTGGGGATCGTGCTCGCCGGAGTCGCCGAGCAGGACGAACGGCAGGTCCGGGTGGAGGTCGAGCACCTCGCGGATGCGGTCGTGCTTCTGCTCGCGCCCCTGCCAGTTGCCGATCAGGTCGCGCAGCAGGACCGGTCCGAGCGGGAAGCCGCGGTGACGCAGGAACCCGACGAGGAACGAGTGCAGGTTCCACGGGCTCGAGGAGACGTAGAAGACCGGGTTCACCCCGGCGGCGAGGTCGCGGTAGAGCTCCGCGGCCCCGGGGAACGGCGTACGGGTCAGCCAGGACCCGGTGAGCGTGTGGAGGACCATCCGCCCCACCCGCTGGACGCCGGTCTGCAGGATCGTGTCGTCGACGTCGGAGATGATGCCGAACCGGGCGTCGCCCGAGGTCACCCGGACGTCGACGGCCGCTGAGTGCCCCGCGGTGCCGCGGTAGTCGCCGCGGAGCACCACGGTGCCTCGGGTCCACGGGCTCTCGAGCGTCCCCGGCGCGGCGGGCATCCGCACCAGGAAGTAGCCCTCGCGGTCGGAGACGGTCTCCGCGGTGGTCCCGCCGACGGTGACCTCGAGGGGCACGCCGGGCAGCTCGTCGGTGAGGAAGTTGCGGAGCGTCCGACGGACCGCGGCTCCAACGCCCTCGCCCTCGACCGTCTCCGCCTCCATCGGGTTGTCGAGCACCCGTCCGCGGACGACGACGCCCGCCGGCCCGCCGTGGCCGATGTAGGGCTCGATCCTGAAGTGCTCCGGCGTCCGGGACCGCGCGCGCCGCAGTCGGGCGCCGTCCCAGGCGCGCTCAGCCGCGACGACCAACCACTGGAGGTTCACGGGGGCCACCGTATGCACCGGGTCCGTGAGTTGCCTCACGCGGGCCCGGCTGCAGGCGGGAAGCCGGACCCCCGACGATTCGACATGACTGGTGGATCGTGTTCTCGTGGAAGGGCCGCAGGCAGTGGTCCCCGTCGTGAGCGGGGCGCCTCCCATCGCGAGGTGATGCCCGCCGCGGCCTCGATGCCCGACTCGACGGTGTCGCGTCCGAGCGCCCCAGGAGGCGCACAACCCCCCGTGAGGTCCAAGCACGTGCGTGCCACCACCACACCCGCCCTGTCCACCCGCCTGCGAGGCGCCGCCGCCGGTGCCGCCGCAGCCACCCTCGCCCTGACCCTGGTGCCCGGCAGCTCCGCCGCTGCGCAGGAGTCGAGCCGTGACGCCGTGGCCGTCAGCCTGAAGGTGGCCGACCAGCCGCGCGTCGAGGTCGCGACCGTGCCCCGTGCGTGGCCCGGCGAGCTGCTCGAGGCCCAGGGCGTCCCGGTCGACGGCAACGACCTCGTCGACGTCGTCCGCGACGGCCGCGAGGTCAGCGGTCCCCGCAAGCGCCTGCGCCAGGGCGACGTCGTACGCCTGACCGACGTGGTCAAGGAGCGCAAGAGCAAGCGCGAGCGCGTGCGTCCGCGCACCGTCGAGGTCGCGACCACCAAGCTGGAGCCCGGCCGCCGCAAGGTCGTGCGCGAGGGCCGCCCGGGTGTCCGCAAGGTCGTCGCGGTGAAGACGCTCCACAACGGCGAGCCCGTGAAGTACCGCGTGGTCAAGCGCAAGCTCGTCAAGGACCCTCGCCCGCGCCGCGTGCTCGTGGGTCGCAAGGCGTACGCCGTCACCGGTGCCGACGGCCTCAACTGGGGCGCGCTCGCCAACTGCGAGTCCGGCGGCAACCCGCGTGCGGTCAACCCGGCCGGCTACTACGGGCTCTACCAGTTCGACCTCGGGACTTGGCGCAGCGTGGGCGGCTCCGGCCTCCCGACGAACGCCTCGGCCGGTGAGCAGACCTACCGCGCGAAGCTGCTCTACAAGCAGCGCGGCCGCTCGCCGTGGCCGAACTGCGGGCGCCTGCTCTGAGCCACTGAGGCGCCTCCCGGGCCAGGACCGCCTCAGAGGCTCCGGGTGCGCACCATCCGCAGCACCTCCTCGGAGCGCTCGGTGAGCGCGCTGACCACGACCGGCGCCGCCTGGGCGGCCGCGACCTCGCGGGCGCGCGCCACCCAGGCCTCGTCGACGGCGTACACCGGGAAGAGCGTCGCGGTCAGCGCCAGGCCGGGGATCATCCCGCCCTCGTGCAGCGTCGGGAGCGCCTCGAGGTAGCGGTCGAGGAACGGCGCCAGGACCTCGGCCTGGCCCGGCCGCCAGAGTGCAGTCGCGACGACGCGCGCGGACTGCACCGGCACCGTGCGGTCCACCACCTTCGTCCACGCCTCCTCCTTGGCCTCGGCGACGGGTGAGCTCGCGCGCACCCGTAGCGCACGCACCCACGCGTCGGGATCGGGGTCGCGGTCCTCCAGCGCCTGCATCGCGTCGGCGTCCAGGGTGCCGAGCTGGGCGCGACGTTCCAGGACGTACCACTGGAGGTCCACGTCGTCCCCGACCTCGTCGAGCAGCTCGTCGAGGTCAGCCTCGCTCGCTGCCGTGCGCACCAGCGCGCGCAGGGCCGTCTGGCGTGACACCCCCGCATCGACCAGGTGACGCGCAGCCGCGGCGACCCGGGCCTCGAGCCGGACCCGCTCCGCCTCGGGCGCCCACTGCTGGGCGGCGCTGAGCGCGAGGTCCACGCAGGGGTCGACGACGGTCTCGACGGTCTCGACCGACAGCACGTCGGTGATCGCCCCGACGGCCTCGCCGGCGGTCGCGTCGCCGTTGGTGAGCATGTCCCACACGGTCGCGATGGCCACCGCGCGCGTCAGCGTCGTGGGCAGTCCGGACGGATGCCCCACCAGCACCTCGCGACCGGCCGCGTCCGGGCGCGTGGTGGCGAAGGTGGTGTCGTCGTGGTTCACCAGGTAGAGGTCTGCCTCGGGCAGGCCGTCCACCGACGTGCGCTCGCCGTCGACCTCGACCAGGACGGAGCCGACCTGCTCGAGGGCGTCGCCCGCGCGGCGGTAGGCGCCCACCCCCACCACCTGCGGGTGCGGGGCGCCCTGCGCCCCGAGCGCGGTCAGCACCAGGCCGTCGGCCGTCTGCTCGACGCCGAGCCGGTCCACGCCGGCCGTCTCGAGCCACGCCGTGCGCCACGGCTGCAGGTCGCGCCCGCTCGCCCGCTCCAGCGAGCCGACGAGGTCGTCGAGGGTGGTGTTGCCCCAGGCATGCCGGGCGAAGTAGTCGCCCATGCCCCTGCTGAACGTCTCCTCGCCCACGAAGTACATGAGCTGCTTGAGCACCGCGGCGCCCTTGGGGTAGGTGATCGAGTCGAAGATCGACTCGGCGTCGGCGACCGACGGCACGGGTTGGCGGATCGGGTGCGAGCTCGGCCCCTGGTCGGCGAGGTAGGCAGCCAGCTTCTCGTGCACGAGGTTGTTCGCGGCGGTGTCGCCGTACGCCGTCGCGCGCTCGGCTGCCCACATGCACGCGAACTCGGCGAAGGCCTCGTTGAGCCACAGGTCGTCCCACCAGCGCATCGTGACGATGTTGCCGAACCACATGTGCGCCATCTCGTGCAGCAGCACGTTGGCGAACCACTGCCACTCGCCAGTGGTCGGCTCGTGGCGCTTGAGGATGTCGTCGGTCCACGTGACGCAGCCGTAGTTCTCCATCGCCCCTCCGAACTCGGGCAGGAAGACCTGGTCGTAGCTGCGCTGCGGGAACGGCATGCTGAAGCGGTCGCCGAAGAACGCGAGGCCCTGCTCGGTGAGGGTGAACAGCTGCTCGGAGTCGCGCTCGAGGACCGACGCGAGGGTCTGGCGGGCGTAGAGCCGCAGGTCGTGGTCGCCGACCTCCTTGCGCAGCTCGACGAACGGACCGGCCACGACGACCGGGTTGTACGTCGACAGCCGGGGCGTGGGCGAGAACGTCCACCGGCGGCCGCCCTCGACGGCCTCGACGACCGGGTCGCCCGAGTTGCTGACCACGGTCCACGACTCCGGCGCGGTGACGGTGAACGTGTGCGGTGCCTTGAGGTCGGGCTGGTCGAAGCACGCCCACGCGTAGCGCGCCTCGTCGGGCTCGAAGCTGGTCCAGAGGTAGACGTTCTTGTCGGCGGGGTCGACGGCACGGTGCACGCCGCGGCCGTCCCTGGTCTCGCTCTGCACCGTGGCGACCACGAGCTCGTTGTCCTGCTGGAGGCCGGCCAGGGCGATGCGCCCCTCCTCGGCTGCCGGCAACGGCTCGCCGTTGAGGGTCGCCGACTCGACCTCGGCGCAGCAGTCGACGAACGTCGACGCCCCATCGGTGGCGGTGAACCGCACCGTGCTGACGGCCCGGAAGGCGGGACCCTCCGGCAGGTCGGTGAGGTCGATGGCGATGTCGTAGGAGGTGACCGACAGCAGGGCCGCGCGCTCGATCGCCTCCTCCTGTCGAAGGCTGCGGACGGACACGGTGTGGTCCTCACTGTCGGCGGACGACGCCCCGATCGAGCGCCGCTCGCAGCCTAGGGCGGCGGCGTCCGCGGGAGCGAACGAAATGGCACCGGGCGAGCTGCGAGGCTCCGGCGAGCCTCATCGAGGTGCATCGACGGTCGACCGGCTTCGCACGCCCTCCCACGCGCCTCCCAGCGCGGTCACGGCGACGAGTGCGATCCCGAACCCGGTCCAGTCGCCCACCGGGAGGTAGCGGCCGAAGGCGTAGAGGGCGGTGTTGACGACGCAGTAGACGGCGCCGTACTGGACGATCCGTCGCACCGGCGTCAGCCCCACGTGGTGGTCGGCTGCTGATCTGTTCGCACGGCGGTAGACCTGCCACGGGGCGCTCATCACGATCGCGTCGAGGAGGTAGCGGGTGTTGTCGGTGTCGTCGTCGACGGGACGGTGTCCGACCAGCTCGGCCCGGTGCCGCTCGATCTCGCGCTGGACGAGCCCGAGCGACACAGCGAGGACGAACGCGATGAGCGCGGTGACGACGTACGCACCCAGCGGGCCGGTGAGGTCGTAGGTCCGCAGGTAGATCCAGTAGCCGGGGATGTCGTCGGCCACCTGGTAGACGGGGAAGACAGTGGCGCACCAGACCCGTGCGAAGGCGAACCTGCGTCGGTCCGACGCGGTCGGGCCGGGTCCCGCGAGCGCGCGGGTGATCTCGGCGTTCCGCGCGGACATCTCGCGGAAGACATCGACGGCGTCGGGCACGTAGCGCCACACGCTGAGCGCGGCGCCACGTGCGGCTCGTAGAGCGGTGCGGCGTGCACGCATGCGGGCTCGGATCTCTCGGACGGACTGGTCCGAGTGCAGCCGAGGCGGCCGGAGGCGTCAAGGGAGACAGGTGCTTCGACGGGTCGTGGCCGCCACTCCATGACGCCCCGGGCTGATGCCTACTGCCCGACGCCTACTGCCCGATGCGGGTGCGCACCTCGTAGAGCTCGGGGAAGAACGTCAGGTCGAGCGCCCGGCGCAGGAAGTCGACGCCCGAGGACCCGCCGGTGCCGACCTTGTGCCCGATGGTGCGCTGCACGACCTGGAGGTGGCGGAAGCGCCACTGCTGGAAGGCGTCCTCGACGTCGACGAGCTCCTCGCACGTCTCGTAGACGCCCCAGTGCTCGGCGGGCGCGGCGTAGACGGACGCGAAGAGGTCGACGAGCTCGGCGTCGGTGGTGTGCGGCAGCGTCTGGTCGCGGTCGAGCAGCCGCTGCGGGACGGCGTACCCCTGGCGCGAGAGGTGGGCGAGGAACTCGTCGTAGAGGGACGGCTCGTGGAGCAGCTCGTCGAGCGCGGCGCGCGCCGACTCGTCGTGGGAGAAGACCTTGACCATGTCGGCGTTCTTGTTGCCGAGCAGGAACTCGACCTCGCGGTACTGCGCGGACTGGAAGCCCGAGCTGGTGGCGAGGAACGGCCGGATCTCGGCGTACTCCGACGGCGTCAGCGTCGCGAGCACGGACCACTGGTCGGTCAGTGTGTGCTGGATGTGCTTGACGCGCGCGAGCCGCTTCAGCGCGGGGGAGAGGTCGTCGGTGCGCAGCAGCGCGCGGGCCGAGCGCAGCTCGTGGACCATCAGCTTGAGCCAGAGCTCGCTGGTCTGGTGCTGGATGATGAAGAGCAGCTCGTCGTGCTGCTGCGGGTCCGACAGCGGCTGCTGGGCCGACAGGAGCACGTCGAGGCGCAGGTAGTCGCCGTAGGACATCGAGCGTGAGAAGTCACGCTGGATGCCCTCCTCGAGGTTGCGCTGGTTCGGTGTGCCACCCGGTCCCTGTGCCATGGACTGCAAGGTAGTCGGTGGTCTCGTCTACCGTCGCACCCATGGCCCCCACGACCCGTCCGGATGCGGGCGCGCGCACCCGCACCTGGGTGCCCGGCTGGCCGTGCGCGCCGGCGCAGGTGCTGCGCCCGCAGCGCCGCGGGGCGGGTGACCCGACGCAGCGCCACGAGGAGTCCGGCAGGATCTGGCGCGCCATGCGCACGCCGGAGGGGCCGGCGTCGCTGTGCGTGCAGCCGAGGCCGTCGGCGGGCGAGGTCCTCGGCCGCGCCTGGGGGCCCGGAGCGGAGTGGGCGCTCGACCGGATGCCCGCGCTGCTGGGCGCCGACGACGACCCCTCGGGCTTCGAGCCGCACCACCACCCGGAGGTCGCGGCCGGCTGGCGCACCCACCAGCACTGGCGGATCGGCCGCACCGGGCTGGTGATGGAGTCCCTGGTGCCCTCGATCCTCGAGCAGAAGGTCACCGGCAAGCAGGCCTTCGGCTCGTTCCGCGAGCTCGTACGACGCCACGGCGAGCCCGCGCCCGGCCCCGTCGCTCCGCTGCGGTTGATGCTGCAGCCGACGCCCGAGACGATCGCCGCGATCCCGTCGTGGGAGTGGCTGCGCCTCGGCGTCCAGCCCGCCCAGTCCCGCACTGTGGTGACCGCCTGCCGGCTGGCGTCGTCGCTCGAGCGCGTGACCGAGGTGTCGGCCGAGGAGGCCGACCGGCGGCTCCGCTCGGTCCGGGGGGTCGGGGTGTGGACGAGCGCCGAGGTGCGGCAGCGTGCGCTGGGCGACCCCGACGCGGTCAGCTTCGGCGACTACCACCTCGCCAACTGGGTCGGCTGGGCGCTCGTGGGCCACGACATCACCGACGAGGAGATGGGCGAGCTCCTCGAGCCCTACCGCCCCCAGCGCGGGCGGGCTGCCGCGATGGCGATGGCTGGCGGGCAGTCACGTCCGCGGCGCGGACCGCGGATGAGCGTGCCCACGCACCTCCCGACCCGCTGACCGGCCCCGCCGAAGCGGTCCAGACCCCCAGAAATGGTGTCGCCGCCCGCAGCGGGCCGGGAGTAGCGTCGATGCGGATGTGAAGGCTCGAGGGAGGCCGACATGGGCGATCCGGTCCTGCTGCTGGCCACGACCGACGAGACGTCGCGGGACGTGCTGGGGTCGGAGCTGCGGCGCAGGTACGGAGGCGACTACGAGGTGGTCGTCTGCGCGGACTACGAGCACGCCCGCGCGGTGCTCGAGGGGCTGCGGCGATGGGGGCGGCAGGTGGCGCTCGTGATCGCCGGCTACGGTCCCGACGACCGGGGCGGGCTCGACTTCCTGCGCCGCGCCTATGGCATGCACCCGTCGGCCAAGCGGGCGGTCGCCGCCATCTGGGGCGACTTCGCCAGCACCCGCGACGTCTTCACCGCCATCAGCCACGGGCACGCCGAGCTCGTGCTGCTGCGCCCCGAGCGCCGGCGCGACGAGGAGTTCCACGGCGCGATCACCGACGCCCTCGACGACTGGCACCTCGCCCAGGGCATCGGCTTCGAGGCGGTGCGGATGATCGGCGAGCAGCGCGACGAGCGCACCCACGCGCTGCGCGACCAGTTCGGCCGCAACCACATCCCGGTCGGTTTCCACCAGGTCGGCACGGAGTCCGCCAACCGGCTGCTGGCAGGGCTCGGCCTCACCGATCCCGAGCTCCCGGTGCTCCAGCTCGCCTTCACCAACCCGCCCACGACGCTCGTCGCGCCGACCGACCTCGAGATCGCCGACGCCTTCGGGCTGATGGGCCCGCTGCCCGCCGACCACGTGTACGACGTCGTGGTGGTCGGCGCCGGGCCCAGCGGGCTGGCCGCCGCGGTGTACGCCTCCTCCGAGGGACTGTCGACGATGGTCGTCGAGCAGCAGGCGGTGGGCGGCCAGGCCGGCACGTCCTCGCTCATCCGCAACTACCCCGGCTTCTCCCGCGGGGTGAGCGGTGCCCACCTGGCCTACCGGTCGTTCCAGCAGGCCTGGGCCTTCGGCAGCGAGTACTCCTTCCTCCGCGAGGTCCAGGCGCTCGGCACCGACGGCGACCTGCGGACGGTGTCCATGTCCGACGGCAGCGTCATCCGCACCCGCAGCGTCGTCATCGCCACCGGCGTCGACTACCGCCGCCTCGGCGTGCCGGCGCTGGAGGAGCTCGTCGGACGCGGGGTCTTCTACGGGGCAGCGGTCGCCGAGGCGCCGTCGATGGCCGGCATGGAGGTCTACGTGATCGGTGGCGGCAACTCGGCCGGGCAGGCGGCGCTGCACCTGGCACGCTACGCCCGCCACGTGACCCTCCTCGTGCGCGGTGCGTCGCTCGCGGCGAGCATGTCGGAGTACCTCATCGCCCAGCTCGACGCCACCCGCAACGTCGGCATCCGCTACGGCACGGCCGTCCTGGACGGTCGGCAGGAGGACGGCTGCCTGGCCGCGCTCACGCTGGGCGAGCAGCACAGCGGCCCCGGCGGCGGCGAGGAGGTTCCCGCCGGCGGCCTGTTCGTGCTCATCGGCTCGGTGCCGCGAACGCAGTGGCTGCCTGCCGAGATCGAGCGCGACGCCTCCGGCTTCGTCGTCACCGGGGGTGAGGGACGCCTGCCGCTCGAGACGAGCCTGCCGGGGGTGTTCGCCGTCGGCGACGTGCGCGCCGGGTCGATCAAGCGGGTCGCGACGGCCGTCGGCGACGGCGCGACGGTGATCGCGACCCTTCACGGCTACCTCGCGGCGCACCCGCTGGCGACCCCGACCGCATGAGCCGGCGCCACGCCGCGACCGGTGCGCCGGTGACGCGCGGGATGCGGGTGCTGCTCGTCGTGGCGGCCGTGCTCGTCTTCCTCGCCGGCTTCCAGCTGACCGTCTTAACGACCCGGACGGCGGACTGGTTCTCGTGGACCATCGACGTGCCGATGACGGCGGTGTTCCTCGGCGCGGCCTACTGGTCCAGCGCCGTCCTCGAGGTCGCGGGAGCCCGCTCGCGCACGTGGGGCCGCGCGCGCCTCACCGTGTGGACGGTGCTGGTCTTCACCGTCCTCACGCTGGTCGTCACGCTCGTGCACCTCGACAAGTTCCACCTCGGCGCCGAGCACCCCGCCAGCGCCCGCGCGATCACGTGGGGCTGGCTGGCGATCTACGCCGGGGTGCCGCTCGCCATGGTCGCCGGCCTGGTGCTCCAGGCGCGCGCCGGCGGCTCCCGGGACGTGGACGTCGTACGCCTCCCGGCTGGGCTGCGGTGGCTGCTCGTCGGCCTCGCCGCGCTGCTCCTCGCCGCGGGCGCGGCCCTGCTGCTGGCGCCCGAGTGGGCCGCCGGCGGGTGGGCGTGGCCGCTCACGCCGCTGACGGCGCGCGCCATCGGTGCCTGGCTGGTCGGTCTTGGCTGGGCCTCGGCCCACGCCCGGCTGGTCGACGACCGCGAGTCGGTGCGGCCCGTCGGGCTCACCGGGGCGGCGTTCGTGGTGCTGGAGGCGGTGGCGCTGCTGCGCCACGGCGACGACCTCGACTGGTCGGGCTGGCCGGCGGTGGCCTACGTCGCCGGGCTGGCGTGGATCGCCGTCGTGTCCGCCTGGATCCTGTCGCTCAGAGCAGGGGGCGCAGGGGAGCCAGGAAGCTCTCGGTGAACTTCCGGTTGAGGTCGCGCGCCTCCCACTCCGACAGGGTCAGCTCGAGGCAGTTCGTCTCGTCGTTGACGAAGACCTCCTCCATCATCGCCGCGAATGCCGGGTCGATGACCTCGAGGTTGATCTCGTAGTTGCCCTGGAGGCTGAGGCGGTCGATGTTGGCGGTGCCGACGGTGGACCAGCTGCCGTCGATGGTGGCGGTCTTCGCGTGCACCATCGCGTCCTTGAACCGCAGGATCCGCGCGCCGGCGGTGAGCAGCTGGCCGTAGTAGCCGCGGGAGATCCAGTCCGCCACGATGTGGTTGGACTTCAGGGGCAGCAGGATGCGTACGTCGACCCCGCGCCGCGCCGCCTCGGCGAGGGCGTCGACGAAGTCCTGGTCGGGCAGGAAGTAGGCGGTGGTGAGCCAGATGTTGTGGCTCGCGCGAGCGATCGCCTCGAGGTACATGCTCCGGATCGGGAAGTTCCACTGCCGCGGGACGTTCTTGTGGACCCGGATCTGGGGGTCCCAGTCGGACGCCGTCTCGATCAGCAGCGGCCGGTCGTTGCGCCGCAGCCGGTGGTGGCGGTTGAGGTTCCAGAAGTCGGCGAAGGCCCGCTTCATGTCCCAGACACCCGGCCCCGTGATCCGGACGTGGGTGTCGCGCCACTCGGTCGCGTAGGCCGAGCCGATGTTGTAGCCGCCGAGGAACGCGACCTCCTCGTCCACCACCAGCATCTTGCGGTGGTTGCGGCCGTAGCGGCGCAGGTCCCAGATGCGGATCCCCGCCGTCCACACGGGGTAGCGCAGCACCTTGAGCGACGGCGGGAACCGCTTGAACGCGGGGGACACGACCATGTTCGCGAAGCCGTCGTAGATGCAGTGCACGTCGACCCCTCGGTCCGCGGCGGCGGCGAGGGCGGTCTTGAACTTCCACCCGATCTCGTCGCCCTTCCAGATGTAGGTCTCGAAGAGGATCTGCTTCTTGGCGCCGTCGATCGCCGCGAGCATGTCGTCGTACAGGTCGCGGCCGAAGGTGTACGTGGTGATCTCCCCGTCGCCGACGGGCACGGTGCCGGGGCCGGTCACGGGGAACGGCTTGGGCCGCTTGCCGCGGCGGCGGTAGGAGTCGACGAGCGAGAGCGCCACCGCGACGGTGAGCTGGAGACCGACGAGTCCCATCAGGATGCGCCGGACTGCGGTCAGCGTGCGGGCGACGGTCACGGGGTCAATCTAGCGACGGACCCCAGTCGGGGTGACTGCGGCGCGGCTGGCAGCATGCGTGGGATGCGCCGCCTCGTCTACCTGGTCGCCGTCACGCTCGACGGGTTCATCGCCGGACCGGACGGCGGTGACCCCAGCGGCTCGGACTTCCTGCCCGTCACGCCGGACCTCGTCGAGCACCTGGTCGCCACCTGGCCCGAGACGCTCCCCGGCCCCGCCCGCGACGCGATGGGCATCACCGGTCCGGGCACCCACTTCGACACGGTGGTGGAGGGGAGGGGGTCGTACGACGTCGGGCTGTCGGCGGGGCTCACCGACGCCTACCCACACCTGCGGCACCTGGTGGTCTCCCGGTCGCTCGCCGGTCGGACGGACCTGCCGGTCGAGGTCGTCGCGGGCGATCCGGTCGAGCGGGTCAGGGAGCTGAAGGCGGAGGCCGGCCTCGACATCTGGCTGGTCGGCGGCGGGACCCTCGCCCACACGCTGCTCCCCGAGATCGACCGGCTCGTCCTCAAGGTCAACCCGTCGGTCATCGGCGACGGACGCCGGCTCCTCGCGGGTCCGTTCGCGCACGCGCGCTTCGAGCCGGTCGAACGGGTCGACCTGCCCGGCGGTGTCCGGATCGTCACCCTCGACCGGGTGCGCTGACGCCCGGGCGAGGCTCGAGCCGGGCTCAGGCCAGGTCGAGCGCCGTGTAGCGCGCGACGTCGCACGGCTCGTCCGACAGCACCCGGAACAGCGCCGCCCGGAGCATCGCCTGGCGCTCGACCCCGGTGCGCCAACCGTCGAGCGCCGTCCTCGGCGCACCGAGCCACAGCACCGCGTCGAGCACGCAGACCGCCTCGGCCCAGAGGGGCGAGCGCCAGGCGGGGGAGACGTCGATCACGAACGGGATCCCTGTGGCGTCGAGCAGGACGTTGCCGGCCAGGTCGGCGTGGACCAGGTGCTCGCGACCCAGGTCGGTGTCGTCCAGGCCGGCCGCGAGACCGTCGACGAGTGCTGCCAGGCCCGGCTCGGGGCGGTCGGCCGCCGCCGCGACGGCAGCGTCGGCGTCGTACGCCTGGCGCTCGGCCACGCCCCAGCGGTCGGTGCGCGCGCCCAGCCCGGCCGGGCGCTCGGCCACCGCGCCGGCGAGGTGGGCGTGCAGGAGGTGGGCGGTCGCCCGCAGGGTCGCGAGGTCCCGGCACGGCGTCGCGTCCGGCTCGAAGCGGGTCGCCGTCCAGCCGTCGACGACGAGGTTCCCGTCCCGGGCGGGCACCGGCAGCGCCAGCCGGATCGAGCGGGGCGACTGCTCGTCGAGCCGCACCGCCAGCCGTGCCTGGATCGGCGCCAACCAGCCCTCGGAGGCGTCGTGGCCGGGGGACAGCGCGAGGTCGCCGGCCCGCCACGTCGTGCCGCGACCGCCCGGGAGCGGCTCGAGGACCCCCTCGGCGACGAACAGGTCGAGCACGTGGTCCGGGGGCCGGCCGGTGTCGCCGTAAGGATCCCGAGAAGACATGGCAGCGAGCGTAGGACGAGTGCCGCGCGCACGGTGCAGGCAGTTCGCGTGGATCGTGGCGCAGGTCACGCTCAGGCGCGGCTGATGCGGCCCCAACTGCGTGCATGGTGCTTGGTCATGCGTGCGCCGGCGAGCTCGAACGTCTCGGGGCCGAACCTCGACGTCAGCTGGGTGCCGGTGACGAGCCACGCCACTGCCAAGGCGACCCACGTCCCGCGCGTGCGCAGCCGCGCCCGGGAGAACGCCCGGGCCGCGGCACAAGCGTCGCCGTCGCCGGCCACCCACTGCCGTCCCTCGCCCTGCTCCATGCGGACATCCAACCCGTCCGCGCGGCTGTCCGGGGCGAAGCGACCGAGCCCGCTGTCGGTGGGCCCGCGTACGCTCGACGCATGCGTCCAGTCACCGATCTCCAGCGCCGGGTGGCCCCCTTCAAGGTGGTGTCCGACTACGAGCCCTCAGGCGACCAGCCGGCGGCGATCAAGGAGATCGTCGGCCGGATCCAGGGCGGCGAGCAGGACGTCGTGCTGCTCGGTGCGACCGGAACCGGCAAGACGGCCACCGTCGCGTGGGTGGCCGAGCAGCTGCAGCGGCCCGTCCTGGTGCTCCAGCCCAACAAGACCCTCGCCGCGCAGTTCGCCAACGAGCTGCGCCAGCTCTTCCCCGACAACGCGGTCGAGTACTTCGTGTCCTACTACGACTACTACCAGCCCGAGGCCTACGTCCCCCAGACCGACACCTACATCGAGAAGGACTCCTCGATCAACGAGGAGGTCGAGCGGCTGCGCCACAGCGCGACCAACAGCCTGCTCACCCGCCGCGACACCATCGTGGTCTCGACGGTGTCCTGCATCTACGGCCTCGGCACCCCCCAGGAGTACGTCGACCGGATGCTGCGGCTGAAGGTCGGCGAGGAGCACGACCGCGACTCGGTGCTCCGCCGGCTCGTGGAGATCCAGTACACCCGCAACGACATGTCGTTCACCCGCGGCACGTTTCGGGTGCGCGGCGACACCCTCGAGATCTTCCCGGTCTACGAGGAGCTGGCGATCCGTGTCGAGTTCTTCGGCGACGAGATCGAGCGGCTGATGACCCTCCACCCGATCACCGGCGAGGTCGTCTCCGACGACACCGAGCTCCACGTCTTCCCGGCCACCCACTACGTCGCCGGCCCCGAGCGGATGGAGCGCGCGATCAAGGGCATCGAGCTCGAGCTCGACGACCAGCTCGCGGCGTTCGAGAAGCAGGGCAAGCTGCTCGAGGCGCAGCGCCTGCGCATGCGCACGACCTACGACGTCGAGATGATGCGCCAGGTCGGCTCGTGCTCCGGCATCGAGAACTACTCGATGCACATGGACGGCCGCACCCGCGGCAGTGCGCCCAACACGCTCCTCGACTACTTCCCGGAGGACTTCGTCCTCGTCATCGACGAGTCCCACGTCGCGGTGCCGCAGATCGGCGGCATGTACGAGGGCGACATGTCCCGCAAGCGCAACCTCGTCGACCACGGCTTCCGGCTGCCGAGCGCGATGGACAACCGCCCGCTGCGCTGGGAGGAGTTCGTCGACCGGATCGGCCAGACCGTCTACCTCTCCGCCACGCCGGGCAACTACGAGCTCGACCGGGTCGGCGGCGTGGACAACACCGTCCAGCAGATCATCCGCCCGACCGGCCTCGTCGACCCCGAGGTCGTGGTCAAGCCGACCAAGGGGCAGATCGACGACCTGATCCACGAGATCCGCGAGCGCTCCGACAAGGGGGAGCGGGTCCTGGTCACCACGCTCACCAAGAAGATGTCCGAGGACCTCACCGACTACCTCCTCGACGCCGGCATCAGGACGCGCTACCTCCACTCCGAGGTCGACACGCTCAAGCGCATCGAGCTGCTGCGCGACCTGCGCCTGGGGGAGTACGACGTCCTCGTCGGCATCAACCTGCTGCGCGAGGGCCTCGACCTGCCCGAGGTGTCGCTGGTGGCGATCCTCGACGCCGACAAGGAGGGCTTCCTGCGCTCCGACAAGTCGCTCATCCAGACGATCGGTCGCGCGGCGCGCAACGTGTCCGGCCAGGTCCACATGTACGCCGACAAGATCACGCCGTCGATGGAGGCCGCGATCGACGAGACCAACCGTCGTCGCGCCATCCAGGTCGCCTACAACACCGAGCGCGGGATCGACCCGCAGCCGCTGCGCAAGAAGATCGCCGACATCACCGAGATGCTCGCCCGCGAGGACGAGAACACCGAGGAGCTGCTGCGCACCTGGGCCGACGTCGGCCAGAAGGGGCGCGCCGGTGGCGTCAAGGCGGGCAAGTCGCCGACACCTGCGCTGTCCAGGATCCACGCCGAGGCGCCCGACACGGCCGGCATCCCGTCCACCGACCTCGCCGAGCTCATCCAGACCCTGACCGACCAGATGAAGCAGGCGGCCGCCGACCTCCAGTTCGAGGTCGCCGCCCGCCTCCGCGACGAGATCGGTGACCTCAAGAAGGAGCTCCGCCAGATGATGGAAGCGACGAAGTGAGCTAGAGGCCTTCCTCGCGCTTGCGGAGCTCCTTGCGCTCCTTCTTCTCGAGCTGCCTCACGTGCTCCTCGACGATGTCGCGCTTGTTCGCGATGATCCGGACGAGATTCATCAGGGCAGCTCCCATGGGGAAGAGCGGCCACGGGAACCCGCCCGGGGTGGTGAACGCCCAGATGGTCCACACGAGCGCCGAGAGCCCGATGAGGCCGATCAGCGCCTCGCGCCGGTCGGACTCCCACCTGCGGACGGCCTCCTCCTGGTGGCTCCTCGTCCCGGCTCGCGGGGCACGGGCGACCGGCAGGTCCTCGACGAGGGGGACGAGGTCGCCGAGCGTGCGGCTGGACAGGGCGGCCTCGGTGCGCTCGTCGTACTCGGCGCGGGTGAGACGGCCCTCCGCGAACGCGTCGGCCAGCACGGTCTCGATGACCGCGCGGTCCCGGTCGGAGGCACGGATGCCTCCGTTCGCCGGGCTGCGCGGGTCATGGTCGAACTGGCTCCACACCTCGATTCCTGGCACGCCGACCATCGTAGGCACGCCCACCCGTCCGGAGGTGGGTGCTGGCCGGGTCGCACGCCGCTCGCTAGGTTCGCGCCATGAGCACTCCCATCGACCTCGGCCGCCCCGTCTCCGGTGACGTCATCGACCTGATCCTCGAGGACCACCGCCGCTTCGAGGCACTCATGCGTCAGCTCCGCGACAGCACGTCGGACCGCGACGCCGTCCGCAAGGCGCTCGCGGCCCTGCACGTCGCGCACGCCGAGGCGGAGGAGAAGCACGTCTACCCCAAGCTCCGCAACAAGGACGCGATCACCGAGCACGAGGCCGAGCACGGCGAGGAGGAGCACGCCGAGGGCCACGAGGCGATGCTCAAGGTGCTCGAGCTGAAGGGCACCGACACGCAGGCCTTCGACGACGCAGTCGAGGAGCTCGCCACCGCGCTCAACCACCACCTCACCGAGGAGGAGCTGACGATCCTCAACCCGGCCCGCGAGGAGGTCAGCGAGAAGGTCCGGTCCGAGCTGGGCGAGGCCTTCGCGACCGAGCGCAACGCCCAGCTCGACGCCGACTGCGGCAACATCGACAACGTACGCCGGATCGTGGAGGCTGCTGAGGAGGAGGGCCTCCTCGACGAGGACGAGGAGGACGACGACTGAGCGCAGGTGGTCGCGTGGACGTGACCCGGATGCACGAGCTGTGCGCGGGCTTCCCCGGAGCGTGGCCGGACAACCCCTGGGACCACGAGCACCCAGTGTTCAAGGTCGGGCCCGGGGAGCGCGGCAAGATCTTCGCGTTCCTCGGTGCGACGACGGTCGGCGTCAAGGCGGGTGCGACCCGAGAGGTGGCCGACGAGTGGCTGCACCGCTATCCCGACGACGCGAGCGTGATGGCCTACATCGGCCGCTCCGGCTGGAACGACCTCGCGCTCGCCGGTGCCATCCCGGACGTGGAGCTCGTCGAGGCGGTCGGGGAGTCCTACCGGCTCGTCGTCACCCGGTTGCCGAAGCGCGACCGGCCGGCGGGCTGGGAGAGCGTCAGCGACGGTGGCGCATCATCGTGAGCCCGACCATGCGCGCCACGACCATGGCGATGTAGAACACCCCGACCATCATCTCGACCATGACGACCGAGCGGGCCTGCTGCCCGACCGCCACGATGTCGGAGAGACCGACGCTCGTGAGCGTCGAGAACGACAGGTAGAGCAGCTCGAACCACGGGCGGTCGTAGCCCTCGGCGTTGATGAACGAGTCGGGCCACACGACCTGCACGGCGGCGAACAGGTACGCGAAGCCCCACGCCACCACGGTGAAGGCCGCACCGGTCGCGAAGTACTCGTCGGTGGTGACGATGTCGTCGTGCAGCAGGTAGCGCAGCATCGCGTACGAGACGTAGAAGTAGAACGGCGCGTGCAGCATGCCGGAGACGAGCACGATCGGGTCCACCTCGGGGAAGATCGCCTCCAGCAGGGTGAAGACGATCGTCGGGGCGCCGAGGAAGAACACGACCCGGCTCACGTGGGGCGTACGCCGGACCGCGAGCACCGCAGAGCCGACGGCGAGCATGCCGATGACGCCCAGGAACGCGCCGCCGACCTTCGATCCGCCGAGGAACGGCCAGGCCAGCACCTGCAGCAGCTGGGCGCCGAGCAGCATCGCGGACGGGTGCGCGGTCACCTGGTCGAGTCGTCTGCCCACGACGACGCAGTCTAGGGACGAGCGGGTCACCGGGACGGCGACGCTCCGCTGGGCTAGGTTCGCCCCGTGGGTGAGCGAGCGGGGCGATGGGTGGCCGGTGGCCTCGCCGTCGTGCTCGTCGCGCTGCTCGTCGCGATCGGCCTGGTCGTCACCCGGCAGGGCGACATCGACGACGCCCTGACGGCTGCCCAGCAGGACGTCGGTGGGGCGGCGCGGGCGGAGGCGCTGGCCTTCCTCACGGTCGACCACCGCGACATGGACCCGCTCGTCGACGCCGTCCTCGACGGGGCGACCGGCGACTTCGCGGACCAGTACGCCGCCCAGCGCGAGACCCTGACCAGCGAGGCGGTCCGCACGAAGGCGACCTCGACCCCGGAGGTCGTCGCGCTCGGGGTGGGCGACCAGGACGACGACTCGGCCACGGTGCTCGTCGCGGCCAACAGCACCGTGACCAACTCGAGCACGGGCGACGAGGGCCAGGTCCGCTACTACCGGCTGCGGCTGCGGCTCGTCCGCGAGGACGACCGGTGGCTCACGAGCGACCTGCAGTTCGTGAGGTGAGCGCCGTGACGAGCAGGACGACAGTGAACCGGTGGGCCCTGGTGCTCGCAGCACTGGTCGTGGTCGCCGCGGCGGCCCTGGTGTGGGTGCTTCGCGACGCGGACGACGGGTCCGGCAGGAACATCAGCAGCGCCGACTCGGCGGACGCCACCGTGGCCTCGTCGACGGTGAAGGAGGACGTGCGGGAGCGCGCGGAGGCAGGAGCCGCCGCGGCCTACAGCTACTCCTGGAAGACCCTG
Organism: Nocardioides sp. Soil_C_8; assembly: GCF_057656315.1. NCBI lineage: Bacteria > Bacillati > Actinomycetota > Actinomycetes > Propionibacteriales > Nocardioidaceae > Nocardioides > Nocardioides sp. Soil_C_8. Next base: position 96,812 of record NZ_JBDGKQ010000004.1, on the reverse strand, counting down.
ACCGAGGACAAGGCCGCCGCGCGTGAGCTGATGACGTCTGCGATGCGTCAGCGCTACGACCGGACGATGGCCGGCGTGGCGACCTCGAGCAGGCGGGACCGGACGGTGGTCGAGGCCGAGGTCGTCGACACCGCCCTGGTGACCGCGTCGCCGACCTACGCCCGCGTGCTGGTCTTCGTCAACCAGCGCACCTCGGGCCAGGACCTGGAGCGCCCGACGGTGGACCTGGACCGGGTGCTCGTGACGGTGCAGCGGGTGGACGGCGAGTGGAAGGTCAGCGAGCTCGACTCGCTCTAGCACCTTGTGGGACGACCACCCAGACGATTGGATCGCGAACGTGGACGACGTGACGACCGACCTGCTGATCATCGGCGCGGGCCCGACGGGGTTGTTCTCCGCCTACTACGCCGGCTTCCGCGGCATGAGCGTCGCGGTGGTCGACTCGCTGCCCGAGCTCGGCGGCCAGATCACCGCGATGTACCCCGAGAAGGCGATCCTCGACGTCGCCGGCTTCCCGAGCGTGAAGGGCCGGGACCTCGTGGAGGGTCTGGTCGAGCAGGCCGCCACCGCCGACCCGACGTACCTCCTGGACCGGACCGCCACCACCCTCGAGCACGGTGAGGAGCACGTCGTCGTCACCCTCGACGACGGCACCCGCGTCACGGCCGGCGCCGTCCTCATCACGTCCGGCATCGGGAAGTTCAGCCCGCGGCCGCTCCCGGCGGGCGAGGGCTGGGTCGGCAGGGGCATGGAGTTCTTCGTGCCCAGCTTTGCGCCGTACGCCGGCAAGGACGTGGTGGTCGTCGGGGGAGGCGACAGCGCGTTCGACTGGGCCCAGCACCTCGAGCCGATCGCCGCGTCGGTCACCCTCGTCCACCGCCGCGACGCGTTCCGCGCCCACGAGCGCACCGTGGCGGCGGTCCAGGACTCCACCGTCCAGATCATCACAAACGCCCAGGTGACCGAGCTGCGCGGCGACGCCCACCTCGAGGAGGTGGTGGTCAGCGTCGACGGCGAGGAGCCCCAGGTCCTGAAGGCACAGGCGCTCGTCGCCGCCCTGGGATTCATCGCGGACCTCGGAGCGATCCAGCAGTGGGGCCTCGAGACCCAGAAGCGCCACGTGGTCGTCGACTCCTCCATGCGCACCAACCTGGCGCGGGTCTTCGCCGCCGGGGACATCACCGACTACCCCGGGAAGGTCCGGCTCATCGCGGTCGGCTTCGGTGAGGCGGCCACCGCCGTCAACAACGCCGCCGTCGTGCTCGACCCCTCGGCGCACGTCTTCCCGGGCCACTCGAGCGAGGGGTGAGCGGCTGCCATGGGGCTGTTCTCACGATCCGGCGGGGCCGCCGACATGCGCGACCGGGACTACGTGCTCACGGGCTGCCCGGTGGTGGCGCAGGACGACATGGTCGTCATGGTCGACCTGGCCGTGCGCCTCGGTGTGCGGCCGCCGCGAGACGACGGGGGTCTGGCGTTGGGCTACGACCCGGACGACGAGCGCACGATCGACGCGGTGTGCGTCCTCCTGCTCCGCCAGCTGGGTGCCGCCGTGCCGTCGGAGGAGCTCCTGGTGGGACGGGCGCGGGTGGTCGAGGTGGTCGAGCAGGGACTCGCGCTCGCACCGGTGGGTGCCGGTGTCACGGCGCGCGTCACCCACGTCGAGGTGCGACCCCACGATCCGGACGGGGTGTTCGACCACCGCGAGTTCCGGCTGGTCGGCGGGCGCTGAGGCAGCGAGGGTCGCACGCCGCTCCTACCGGCCAGTAGGCATAATGGGGCACTCACGAAGCGCCACGAAAGGCAGACCACAGTGCGCATCGCCATGCTGTCCTACCGCAGCAAGCCGCACTGCGGCGGTCAGGGCGTCTACGTCCGCCACCTCAGTCGCGAGCTCGTCCGACTCGGGCACCAGGTGGAGGTGTTCTCCGGGCAGCCCTACCCCGACCTCGACGAGGGCGTCGTCCTGACCAAGGTCCCGAGCCTCGACCTGTACCGGGAGCCCGACCCGTTCCGGGTGCCGAAGCTGCGCGAGTTCCGCGACCGGATCGACGTCGAGGAGTTCCTCACCATGTGCACGGCCGGGTTCCCCGAGCCGAAGACCTTCAGCTCGCGCATCGCCCGGCTGATGAAGGAGCGTGCCGGCGACTTCGACATCGCCCACGACAACCAGGTGCTCGGCACCGGCATCATGGAGCTGGAGTCCTACGGGCTGCCGGTGATCACCACGATCCACCACCCGATCACGATGGACCGCAAGATCGACCTGCAGACCGCGCCCACCTTCCGCAAGCGGCTCACGCTGCGCCGGTGGTACGGCTTCCTGCGCATGCAGGGCAAGGTGGCCAGGCGGGCGCGGAAGGTGCTGGTGCCGTCGGAGTCGTCACGCCGTGACGTCGCGCGCGACTTCGGGGTGGATCCGGCGCGCATGCAGACCGTGCTGCTCGGCGTCGACGACGTCTTCGTCCCGCCCACCGCCCCCCGCGTCCCCGGCCGCATCCTGGCGATGGCCAGCGCCGACGCACCGATGAAGGGCATCGCCACCCTGCTCGAGGCCTTCGCCAAGCTCGCCGTCGAGCGCGACGTGTCCCTCGTCCTGGTGACCCGTCCCGAGCCCGGAGGGCGCACCGAGCAGCTGATCGACCAGCTCGGCATCGCCGACAAGGTCACCTTCGTCAGCGGCGTCAGCGACGCCGAGCTCGTGGAGGTCATGGGCTCCGCGGAGGTGGCGTGCGTGCCGTCGCTCTACGAGGGCTTCTCGCTCCCGACGGCCGAGCTCATGGCCTGCGCGACCCCGCTCGTGGTGTCGCGCGCCGGCGCGATCCCGGAGGTCGTCGGTCCTGACGGGGTCTGCGCCGACCTCGTCACCCCCGGTGACGTCGGTGAGCTCGAGCAGGCCGTCGCGGCGCTGCTCGACGCCCCGGAGCGACGTACGACGATGGGCGCGGCCGGACGCGCCCGCGTCGAGGAGCTGTTCAGCTGGCGTGCCGTGGCCGAGGCCACCGCCGCCGCCTACGAGGAGACCATCGCCGACTTCCGTCGCGAGCAGGAGGAGAGCCGCCGTGCTGACCGTTGACTTCGACCGGCTCGGGCTGCGCCCGGGCGACCGCGTGCTCGACATGGGCTGCGGCGCCGGCCGGCACGCGTTCGAGATGTACAAGCGCGGCGCGGACGTGATCGCCTTCGACCAGGACGCCGACGAGCTCGCGACGGTGCGCGAGTGGTTCACCGCGATGCGCGAGACCGGCGAGGTGCCGGCGGGCGCGGAGGCCGACGTCAAGGAGGGGGACGCGCTCTCCCTCCCGTTCGCCGACGGTGAGTTCGACCGGGTGGTGGCCGCCGAGGTGCTGGAGCACATCCACGCCGACGTGGACGCGATCAAGGAGCTCGTGCGGGTGCTGCGCCCGGGCGGCACGCTGGCCATCTCCGTCCCGCGCTGGTTGCCCGAGGTCGTGAACTGGAAGCTGTCCGACGACTACCACAACGCCGAGGGCGGCCACATCCGCATCTACACGGCCCAGGAGCTCGTCGACAAGGTCACCAAGGCCGGACGTCCCAACGACGGCACCCCCGGCGACGCGATGGTCTTCACCGGCCGCGACCACGCCCACGGCCTCCACACGCCCTACTGGTGGATCAAGTGCGCCGTCGGCGTGAACAACGACGACCACCCGCTGGCGAAGGCGTACCACAAGCTGCTGGTGTGGGAGATCATGCAGAACCCCAAGGCGCTGCAGTACGCCGGCAAGGTGCTCGACCCGCTCATCGGCAAGAGCATGGTGCTCTACTTCCGGAAGCCCGAGGCCGCGTGAGCGCAGTCCCGTCCGCCGACGCGATCCTCACGCGCGCCCAGCTCGAGCAGACGGCCGCGACGATCGCGGCGATGCAGGAGCCGTCCGGGGCGATCCCGTGGACGCCCGGAGAGCACACTGACGTCTGGAACCACCTCGAGGCGGCGATGGCGCTCGTGGTCGGCGACCAGCGCGAGGCGGCCGAGCGGGCCTTCGCCTGGGTGCGCGGGACGCAGCGGGCCGACGGGTCGTGGCCGATGAAGATCGTCGCCGGCGAGGTCGAGGACCACTCCGGCGAGACCAACATGTCGGCGTACGTCGCCGTCGCGACGTGGCACCACTGGCTCGTCGCGCGCGACGAGTCCTTCGTCCGGCTGATGTGGCCGACGGTGCGGCGGGCGCTCGACTTCGTGGTCTCGATGCAGCTGCCGTTCGGCGGCATCGCCTGGTCCCAGGAGTGGCGCGACGGCGAGCCGGGACCGGTCAACGAGGACGCGCTCCTGGCGGGGTCGTCGAGCATCCACCACTCGTTGCGCGCCGGTGTGGCGCTCGCGGAGCTGGTGGGGGAGCCGCAGGTCGAGTGGGAGCTCGCCGGGGGTCGCCTCGGCCACGCCCTGCGTGAGCACCGTGACCTCTTCCTGGACAAGTCGACGTTCTCGATGGACTGGTACTACCCGGTGCTGGGTGGTGCCGTGCGGGGACCCGAGGCCCACGCGCTGATCGCCGAGCGCTGGGACACCTTCGTCGAGCCCGGCCTCGGCATCCGGTGCGTCTCGGAGAACCCGTGGGTGACGGGCGCGGAGACCTGCGAGCTCGTGCTCGCCCTCGACGCGATCGGCGACCGCACCCGGGCGCTGCAGCTCCTTGCCGACATGCAGCACCTGCGCACGGCCGAGGGGTCCTACTGGACCGGCTACGTGTTCCCGACGGATGTCGACGAGGTGGGCGTGAACTGGCCCGTCGAGCAGACGACCTACACCGCGGCTGCCGTCGTCCTGGCCGTCGACGCGCTCAGCGAGGGCACGCCGGGCGCCGACATCATGCGCGGCACGACCCTCGCACCGGACTTCGCGGAGATCGGACTCGAGTGCGGGTGCCCGTCAGCCGAGCGGGTCGCCGGCGTCGCCGGACGTACGGCGTAGCACCCGCAGCGACCCGACCACGTCGACCTCGGTGAAGGCGCCGCTCGCGAGGGCGGGGAGGTAGATGTCCTCGTACGGCGGCCGGCCGCCGTCCGCGGGGTCCGGGAAGACGTCGTGGATGGCCAGCACGCCCCCCGCCATCACCCAGCGCGGCCAGGTGCGGAAGTCGGTGCGGGCGGGTTCGACCCCGTGGCCCCCGTCGATGAAGAGCAGCGAGAGCGGGGTCCGCCACCACGCGCCGACCGTCTCGGAGCGGCCGACGACCGCCACGACCTGCTCCTCGAGGCCCGCGGCGGCGATGGTGCGCCGGAACGTCGGCAGGGTGTCCATCAGCCCGAGGTCGTGGTCGACGAGGGTGTCGTCGTGGTGCTCCCAGCCGGCCTGGTTCTCCTCGGACCCGCGGTGGTGGTCGACCGTGACGACGGTGCCGCCGACCTCGCGTGCCGCGGCGCCCAGCCACACGGCCGACTTGCCGCAGTAGGTGCCGACCTCCAGGACCGGTCCGAGCGGGAGCCGCTCGCGGGCCCATCGGTGCAGCAGCGCCCCCTCGTCCTCGGGCATGAAGCCCTTCGCGGCGCGGGCGTGGGCGAGGAGGTCGGCGGGCATCACGGGAGACGACCCTAGTGCGGTCACGCCACGGACTCCGCAGAGCTAGCTGGCAGCGCCGTCGAGGCCCTCGAGGTCCTCGGGGTCGACGCCGCTGTCGGCCTCGAGGCCGTGGCGCCAGGTGTTCCAGTGCCAGGTGAGGTAGCGGTCGACGGCCCGCACGGCGTGGGCGCTGCGGATGGAGTGGAAGACGTCGAAGGCGTGCTGGGCGCCCGGCAGCTCGGCGTACACCACCGACTTCTCGGACGTGCGCCGCAGCTCGGCGACGAACAGCCGCGCCTGGTCGACGGCCACGAGGCTGTCGAGCTCGCCGTGGATGACGAAGAAGTCCGGGGCGTCGGGCGTGATGCGCAGGATGGGGGAGGCGGCCTCGTAGACGTCGGGGGCGTCCTGCCACGTCGTCTGCATGACCCGGGGGCCCAGGAAGGCGTCGCGCATGCCGATGGCGTTGGCGAGGCCGGTCGAGCCGGCGAAGTCGTAGACCCCGTAGAACGGCACGGCCGCCCGCACGGACGTGTCGGCGTCCTCGAACCCCGGCTGGAACTGCGGGTCGCCGGCGGTGAGCGCCGCCAGCGCGGCGAGGTGGCCGCCGGCCGACCCACCGGTGATGACGAGGTAGTCGGGGTCGCCGCCGTGCTCGGCGATGTTGTCCCTGACCCAGGCGATGGCGCGCTTGACGTCGACGATGTGGGCGGGCCACGGGTCGCGCGGGGAGAGGCGGTAGTTGATGGCCACGCAGACCCAGCCCTTGGCGGCCATCCGGTTCATCAGCGGGCGGCCCTGGTGCTCCTTGGCGCCGAGGGTCCACGCCCCGCCGTGCACCTGGAGGAGCACCGGCGCGTCCTTGATCACGTCCTCACCGGCGGGCAGGTAGATGTCGAGGTGCCCGCGGCGCCCGGCCTCGGAGTAGGGAAGGTTGCGGATGACCCGGACCGCCTCGTCCCGGAAGTCGAACGGCCGGGCCAGGCTGCGCCAGGGAGTCGCCAGGTCAGCCGGGTCGGGGGCGGCGTCGAGCTGCTCGACGTAGTCGACGCCGAGCCCGTCCACGAGGGCGTCGTCGAGGACGTCGGCGGAGTGGCGGCTCTGCCGCACCATGTGCGCCAGCCCGAGCGCGCTGGCCCCGGCGAGGGCGAGCCCCGCCTTGGCGCGCCAGCCGGCGCGGCGGCCCCTCGTGACGTGGGCCGCGGCGTCCAGTGCGGTCAGTGCCAGCATCTGGGGAGCGGTCTCGCCGAACAGCCAGCCCGCTGCGAACGCCGGTACGCCGGCACGCTGGCTGCGTGGCGGACGCAGCGCGTTGGCGGTGAGGGCGGCGATCACGGACTGACGGGTCAGGAAGCTCACGCCGCCATGTTACTCGCCGGTACCACCCGGTCAGCCCTCGTCCATGCCCGGCAGCCCCCTCGTGCTGACGACCTCGTCGGCGATGTCGTGCAGCCGGACGTTGAGGGTGTTGGAGTAGCGCCTGAGCAGGGCGAAGGCCTGCTCGGAGTCGAGCTCGTAGCGTTCCATCAGGACGCCCTGGGCCATGCCGATGATGTGGCGGGACTCCACGGCCGCGCGCAGCCCGGTGACCTCGCGCGCGGCCGAGAGTGCCAGTCCGGCGTGGGTCGCCACCAGGAGGGCGAGGTCGACCTCGATCGGGTCCTGGAACAGCCCGGGTTCTTCGGCGTACACGTTGATCGCGCCGTAGTGGTTGCCGTCACCGACCAGTCGCACCGACAGCATGGACCGGATGCCGAGCTCGGCAGCGGCCTTGCCACCCCAGACCGGCCACCGCTCGTCGGCAGAGATGTCGCCACTGCGGTACCAGTCGGCTCCGTCGGCTACGTCCACGCACGGACCCTCCTGCAGCTCGTACTGCATCCTGTCGGCCGTCGCGGCCCGTTCGTCGGTCGCGGCCAGGGTGACGTACTTGCTGCGACGGGATCGGGCGGTGATGCTCGCGATCTCGGCCGACGGCAGCAGCTCGAGGACGTGCTCCAGCAGCGTCCGCCCGGTCAGCTGCTCACCCGGCGTGCGGCGCAGCTCCGCCGCGAGCGCCGCGAGGAGTGTGGCTCGATCGTGTGCCACTGGCACCACCGATCAGTCGGGGACGACGCGTGATGCGCCCTTCGTCTCCACGGTAGGCGCAAGGACGGCGGGACACCATGCCGGCCGGGTCCACGTCTCCTCGGGGACAGCCCGGCATGATCGCCGCGTGGACTCGTCTGGCACGGACCCCTGGACCTACGTCGTCACCGACGTCGAGCTCGACGGCCCGTGGCCGGGCCTCAACTCGATGCGCTCGTTCGCGTCGGTCGCGGTGACGGCCGACGGCGTCGAGCACGGCCGGTTCGAGGCGGTCCTCGAGCCGTTGCCCGGCACGTCGCCCGACCCGGCCACGATGGCGTGGTTCGCCACCCAGCCCGGCGCGTGGGACGCGGCGACGCGCGACGCCGAGCCGGTCGTGCGCGTGATGGAGCGGTACGTCGCGTGGCTCCAGGGCCTGCCCTGGCCGCGGATGTTCGCCGCCTTCCCGCTCGCCCTGGACGGCATCTGGATGGACCACTACCTGCGCCGCTTCACGGCCTACGGCATCCGGCAGGGCCACCACGAGGAGGACCGGCTGTTCGTCGGCGGCGGACTGTGCCTGCGGAGCTATGCGGCAGCGGTGACAGGGGAGTCGGTGGGAGTCGTGGACGTCGACACCCTCCCGAGCCCCTGGTTCGGCGAGGTGGAGCACACCCACCGGGCGATCGACGACACCGTCGGCTACGCCAACCTGCTGGTCGAGCTGATGCGGCGGGCTGCCCGCTGAGCGCCCGGGGTCGATCGCTTCCCGGCGCCGGCATCAGGTCTCGAGGCAGAACTCGTTGCCCTCCGGGTCTGCCATCACGTAGAGCTCGTCGTGCGCCGCGGTCACTTTCGCCCCCAGCGCCACGAGTCGGTCCCGCTCGGAGTCGAGCGGACCCATGACGCGGAGGTCGAAGTGCTGGCGGTTCTTGGCCGACTTCGTCTCGGGCACCTTCTGGAACCAGAGGTTCGGCCCGCCCCATCCCGCGGGCTCGACCCAGGCCCGCTCAGGCGTGCTGTCCTCGTCGACGTTCGACCCCAGGGCCTCCGCCCAGAAGGTGGCGACCAGCATCGGGTCGTGGCAGTCGAAGGTGACGGACTTGACGAAGGACGGCATCTGCCGACCGTAGCCGCGCTGACGTGGCGCGGGAACTGCCTGGACGTGCCAACGTCCCCGCCCTCAGTGCTCGGGGGGTGCGGGGCGGAGTCATCGTCGGCGAGGGCGCGGGACGTCGGGCGGGTCGGGTGGATCGACCGCTGATGGCTCGGCCTGGTTGATCGCGGTGGTGCCGGTGCGGTCGCGTTGGTAGGTGTGGCCGTGGGGTGAGGTCCACTCGAACACTCCTGGTGCGGTCGTGCGGTAGTGCCAGGCGGTGTGGGTCTTGAGTCGGTGGTGGAACCTGCAGAGTGCGGCGAGGTTGCGGGTGCGGGTGGGCCCGGGTTGTGGGCGGCCTTCCGCCTCTGCTTGATGGTCGAACTCGGTGACGTGGTCGATGTCGCAGCCGCGGGCGGGTCGGGTGCACCACGGGAACACGCACGTCCGGTCCCGGAGAACGACCTGTTCGCGGATCCGGTCCGGAACCTCGTAGGCCGCGGTGTGCAGCTGGGCGTTGAGGTCGATGACGGGCTTGATGGTGATCTTGGTGCGGGAGTCGGCGCACCAGTCGCGGATCTGGTCGAGCAGGATCAGCCGCTGGCCTTGCTCCATCCGACCGGTCGGGCCGAAGACGGTGGTGTCTCCGGAGAGGGTGGCGTCGAAGTGGGCGTGGAGGACGACCTCCCGCGCAGCGGGCAGGCGATCGCGGTCGGCACCCGCGCCGGCTTCCTGGGTGTGGAGGTCGAGCGCGGTCTGGGTGCGGGCGAGGTCGCCCAGTGCAGCCGAGCGGCGAGCCCCGAGCGAGGCGTCCGACCCGAGGGCCTTGAGGGTGGCGGCGCCGTGGGCGAGGGCGCGGTCGAGGTCCAGGGCGTCGGCGATGTCGAGCTCGGCCTCGATCCGCATGGTGCCGGCGAAGTGCACGTCGTCGTCGTGGATGGTGACGTGGCGCGGGTCGACCGACAGGTAGCCGTCCTCCGGGTCCGCCGCCGGGTCGACCTCGGCGAGGTCGTAGCGCTTGATCGCCTCCGCCACGAGACGGTCCAGCTGCGCCGGCCCGACCCTCCCAGCGACCGCTGCGACCTGCGCGTCGACGAACGCCGCCGCGTCACGGGTCAACGCGGGCGACGTGTGGATCGTGGTCTCGGCGACCGCGCGGGCCTTCCAGGCCGGCACCCGACCGGCCTGCACGAGGTCCCACAGCCGCGGGAGGCGGTGGCGCAGCTCGAGGGCATGGCCGACGAGCTTCTTCGCCGCGGTCGTCGACACCCCGAGGACGCCGCCGAGCTCGGCGAGGCAGAACTCCGCGACCAGCGGCGCGCCCTCACCCGCGATCGGCTCCTCGTGCTCCGAACCGGGCACGGTGAAGGCAGCCGCATCGTGGATCGACTCCGGCGGGTGCAGGTCAGCCCACCGCGCGGCGAGGACCAGCTGGTCGGCCGCGGCACGCTCCTCGTCGAGACGTCGGGCCCGGATCGCGCGCAGCAGCCCGGAGGCGGTGAGGTCCTCGACCTCACCTGCTCCGCGGTCTGCCAGCGTCTCGATCATGTGTTCGATTGTATCGGCGACCACTGACACCCGCGGCGTGGGCCGATGTTGTTCATCTGTCGCGAAGCGCCCGCGGTCTGGCCGGCCGTCACGTGGACGAGCTGACACGCTCGGGCGGCGGGAGCAGCAGCCTGCCCATGTGGCACTAGCCTCCCGACCATGGGGGAAGGACGAACCGCAGAGCCGCTCAGTGACACTGCTGCGGCCGACTGGCTGGTGTCGGCCCTCCCCGACTTCCAAGGCCGGGTCAGGGACCTGGTCACGGACACCTTTCCTGCCTACGTCCGGATCTTCCATCGCCCCGACCAGGGCCTCCCCAGCAGCGACCGCCCCAGCAGCTGGGCCGCGATCGCCCGTGACCGTGGCACCGTGTTCCACCCCGCTGCCCAGTACACCGACCTGGCTCGGTGGGCCTACCAGCCCGAGAGGGAACGGATCCCGGGACCGCGTCTCGGGACACTCGATCGGCTCACCTTGTCGTCGCTGGTCGAGCACCTGGTCGCGCACACAGCCACCCCGCAGACGTGCTGGTCTGCCTTGTGGGTCGGCCATGGCAAGTCTCCTGAGCGGTGGCGCGCCAAGCCGTCGTTCCGGCTGCCCGGTCGCCAGTACTGGCTCTTCTCGGAGGCGTTGGAGGACCTGGTCGAGCTGTCGTCGGAGCTCGAGACGGCCGGGCTCTCCGAGGAATGGCGCAGGACGTCGCGCGAGATGGGCATCGTCCAGTCACCGACGCTCTGGTGGCCCGACGACAGGGCGTGGCTGGTCCACTCCGAGATCGACTACGACAGCACGATCGTCGGTGGCACACCGTCGCTGGTCCAGGCCCTGGTCGACGACCCGGGGATCGAAGCCTTGCAGGTCGACCGGGACGTCTCGCTCTATGCGAACGGAGACAGGATCAACGGCTCGTACCCGAGCGGCTGGCCGCAGGGCGACTGAGGGAACGGCGGTCCGCCTCAGCGCAGGCGCTCGGCGAAGAAGGCGAGCACCGCGTCGACAGCGACATCGGACCGGTGCTCGGTGACGGTGGAGTGGCCGGAACCCTCGAGCTCGACGCGGATGAAGGCGTCGCCGATCAGCGAGGTGAGGGTGTCGAACCGTGTGCCGACCGCCCGGTCGGATGCGTAGCGGATGCCGAGCACGGGGCAGCCGTCGGCCGCGCGGCGGCGTACGACGTCGGCGTCGGCGGGGGAGAGGTTGAGGTCGGCCGCACGGCCGGGGAGGCCGATGAACGGTGCAGCGGGCTGGCAGAGCACCGGCGCGACGGTGCTGTCGTCGACCATCATCGCCAGCGCGAAGCCGCCGGTGAAGCACATGCCGAGCGCCCCGACGCCGGGTCCGCCGAGCTCGGTGTGGAGCTCGCGGGCCAGCGACCGCAGCCATCCGGCGACGGGGGTCGTCTCGCCGCGGGCGATCTTGGTGAACTCGCGGCTCACGCAGATCCGGGGGAACACCCTGGCCACGTCGGCGGCGCCGAACTCGCGGCCGACCGGCCCGAACAGGTGCGGCAGCAGCACGGTGTAGCCCGCCGCGACCAGCTCCTCGCCGAACCTGATCACCCCGGACGTCAGGCCCGGCAGCTCGTGGACGACGACCACCCCGGGACCCGATCCGCGGCGCCACACGGGGTGGGTGGTCGGGACGCCCGCGACGTCGTCTGTGTGCTCGCTGCGGGTCCATCCGTCGAGTGCGTCCACGGGAGGAATGTGGCAGCCCACGAGGCGCGTGGGAAGAGGGTGGGTCTCAGAACGTGTAGCCGAAGGCGTCGAGGTCCGCCCCGTAGACCTCGGCGACCTTCGTCCGCGTCGCGTCGGTGTAGTAGTCGCGGTAGCTGCCGTGCGGGGACTTGTTGCGGTGCGGCACGTGCACCGGCTCGCCGCCGAGGCGCCGCTCGACGTGGGCCAGGTCGTCGGCGAAGGTCTCGGTGCGCCCGACGAAATCGACCTCGCGGTCGGGAGCGCGCAGGTAGTCGACCTGCGGGCGGCCGACCCGCGGCAGCTCCTCGGTGCCGCGCAAAACGAACTCGTCGAAGCCTGAGTACGCCGCCGCCGCGCGCCACATGTCGTTGCCGCGCATCCGCGTCGCCTCGGCGCCCTGCGGGCGGCCGCTGGAGGGTCCCCACTCGCGGTCCCAGTCCTGGATCATCGACCACCACGAGACCATCCGCGCCCAGGGGTTCCGGACGAACGCGAAGGACCAGTAGTCGGCCGTCTGCGGCTCCGCGCGCAGGATCCGGGCGTACGGCGCGTGCCGGCCGAGCGGGGGCCTGACGCCGGGTGCCTTGCTCCGCGCGTCGGGGCAGCAGCGCTCGAACGCCACCCCGACCGACACGCCGCCGGTCTTGGGCACGTGCACGAAGAGAGCGCGCGCGGCGTCGGAGATCAGCACGGGCGCGAGGCTAACCCACGCACCCGTGACAGGCGGCGCCTGCGTCTCGCCCGGCCGTGGACGTGGGCGGCCGGTGGGGGATGATCGCCCCGTGATGACGTTCCTCGAGCTCGGGCCCGGGCGGGACTTCGTGCTCCTCGCCCTGCCCAAGACGGCCAGCACGGCCCTCGAGCGGACGCTGTCGCCGTACGCCACCGAGTCGGTCAGCGCACCGCCCGGCCGCAAGCACCTCCCGGCGCGCGGGTTCGTGCACAGGAAGGCCCACGAGCTCGCCGAGCAGGGCCGTCCGCGCGAGTCCTACGAGCTCGTCACGATGTTCCGGGAGCCGATCGCGTGGCTCGAGTCGTGGTGGCGCTACCGCGCGCGCGAGGACAGCCGGCAGTCGACCGCCGACATGACGTTCGAGGAGTTCGCGCTCCACTACCTCGCCGGGGACGACGACGCGCCGATCCCCAAGGGCCGCCCGGCGAGGTTCATCCACGCCCAGGGAGCGGTCGCGGTCGACCGGGTCTTCGCGGTCGAGCGGCCCGACGTCTGGTCGGCGTGGTTCGCCCAGCGGATCGGTCGTCCCCTGGACTTCGAGCGACGCAACGCCTCCACCGCTGAGCACGGCGAGCTCACCTTCGCGACGAGGGAGGCGCTGGCTTCGCACTTCGCGCCGGAGTACGACGTGTGGCGACGGCTGGAGGCGACGGGCGAGTGGTCGGGCGCGCGCGGCACGCGCCTGCCGGACCTCGACGGCCCGGCGCGGGCGTAGAAGTCAGTCGTAGGTGTAGCCGAAGATCTCGATGTCCTCGGCGTAGACCTCGGCCACCCGCTGGCGGGTCTCGTCGGTGTAGTAGTCGTGGTAGGTGCCGTGCTTGGACTTGTTCTTGTGCACGGGGGTCGACGGCTCGAGGCCGAGCTGCACCTGCACCTGCTGCAGGTCGGCGACGAAGTTCTCGGTGCGGCCGATGAAGTCGACCTCGCGGCCGTGCTTCGGGGCGCGGAGGTACGTGATCTGCGGGGTCCCGACGCGGGGCAGCTCCTCGGTGCCGCGCAGCACGAACTCGTCGAAGCCGGAGTACGCCGCGGCGGCCCGCCACATGTCGTTGCCGTCGCGCATCGAGCCGTGCTTGACGTCCTGCGGCTTGCCGCTGCTCGGTCCGTGCCGGCGGTCCCAGGCCGAGATCATGGAGTACCACGACACCATCCGGGCCCAGGGGTTCCGGACGAAGCCGAACGTCCAGTAGTCGATGACCTGCGGCTCGTGCTTGATGATCTTGCCCAGCGTCGCGTGGCGGCCGATCGGGACGCGCGCCTTGCGGGCGTCGGGGCAGGCCTCCTTGACCGTCTCCTCGACCGACACGCCGCCGGTCTTGGGGACGTGGACGAAGAGCACCTTGCGGGAGTCGCTGATCAGCACGCGGCGAGGTTATCCCAGCCGGACGGGCGGTCCCGACCGACAGGCACCTCTGGCACGATCGCGCCATGTCCGCTCCGACCGCCGCCGACCCGGCAACGGGGGTCCGGGGCTACCGGGCCTCGCAGAAGGTCCTGCACTGGCTGACCGTGCTGGCCGTCGCGGCCCAGTTCACGGTCGGCTACCTCCTCGACCTCGACGACGACTGCGACCCACCCGGGGAGGACCGCAGCGGCGGCGACACCACCGACGCCGAGGAGGAGCGGTTCGACCGGCTCGAGGAGCAGTGCGAGGCCCGCGCCGACGACTACGACCTGCTCGGCGGCGGGTTCGACCTGGCCGAGGTGCACCTGCTCCTGGGCCTCACCGTGCTCGCGCTGGGCGTCGTACGACCCCTGTGGCGCAAGGTGGCCGGCCTCCCGCCGTGGTCCGAGCACCTCTCCGCCGGCCAGCGGCGGCTGGTCCACTGGACCGAGCGCGCGCTGCTCGTGCTGCTCGTCGTCGTGCCGATCAGCGGCATCGTGCTCGTGACGACGGGAGACGACGCCTGGCTGCCCCTGCACGTCGGCGCCCATGTGGCGTTCTTCCTTGCCCTCGCGGCGCACCTCTCGACCAACCTGCGGCCGGTCATCCTCCGCCGGATGCTCTGAGGTCCGCCAGGAGGGATCAGGCCTCGAGCGGCCAGCCCCGCTGCGCCCAGCCGCCGGTGCCGCCGGCGACGTTGATCGCAGTGATGCCCTTGGCCCGGAGGTGGTCGACCACCGCGCGGCTGCGGTTGCCGGACTGGCAGATGACGAAGACCGGGACGCCCGTCGGCAGCTCGTCGACCCGCGCCGGGACGTCGTTCATCGGGATGTGCACGGCGCCGGGGACGCGGCCGCCGGCCACCTCGGCGTCCTCGCGGACGTCGACGACGTAGGCGCCCTCGCTGTGCGCGGCGGCGAACTCGTCGAGGCCGACCTCGTCCTGCGGAGCGTTCGCGGCGGCCTCCTGCGCGGCGGCCACCTCCTGGCGTACGGCGTCCATGTCGAGGTCGCGGGCCTGCTCGATCACGCCGGCGAGGGCCTGCGGCGGCAGCGCGCCGGCCTGGTTGAAGAGCAGGATGCCGTCACGGAACAGCATGAGCGTCGGGATCGAGGTGATCGCCGCCATCTGCGCCAGCTGCTGCTCGGCCTCGGTGTCGACCTTGCCGAAGACGATGTCGGGGTTGTCCTCCGACGCCTTCTCGTACACGGGGGCGAACTGACGGCACGGTCCGCACCACGACGCCCAGAAGTCGATGAGGACGATGCC
Source organism: Nocardioides sp. Soil_C_8 (assembly GCF_057656315.1). Lineage (NCBI taxonomy): Bacteria > Bacillati > Actinomycetota > Actinomycetes > Propionibacteriales > Nocardioidaceae > Nocardioides > Nocardioides sp. Soil_C_8. The sequence goes on along the minus strand of NZ_JBDGKQ010000004.1, from coordinate 81,497 downwards.
CTCACCGCTCACGGTCTGCTCGAAGTCGGCCAGGGTCAGCTCACGCGTGCTCATGTCACCAGAGTGCCACGGCGGTCCGCGTCGAGCAGGACCCCCGGGTTGAGGATGCCGGCCGGGTCGAGGACCGACTTCGCCGCGGCCAGGGCGGCGGCGAAGTGGTCGGGGCGCTGCTCGTCGTACCAGGGCCGGTGGTCACGCCCCACCGCGTGGTGGTGGGTGATGGTGCCGCCGTTGTCCACGATCGCGCGCGAGACGCTCGCCTTCACCTCGTCCCACTGCTCGGCCAGCGCGCCCCAGCGTCCGGGGGCGTAGACGCCGTAGTAGGGCGCCGGGCCGTCGGGGTAGACGTGGGTGAACCGGCAGGTGACCACCGCCGCGCCGCAGACCCGTTCCGCCGACTCCTGGGCGGTGGCGGTGACCGCGGCGTGGAGCGCGGGGAAGCGGTCCCAGGTGCACGCGGTCTCGAAGGTCTCGACGACCATCGAGCGCCGGGCCATCGCGTCGCGCTGGTAGGGCATCCGGATGAACGACGAGCGCCAGCTCGCCGCCGCACCGGAGGCGCCCTGCTCCTGGGTCGTCGCCTCGCCACCGTGCTCGGCGGTGATCGCGAGGGCCCGGGCGAGGGCGTCGTCCACGGCGTGGTCGGCCGACTCGAAGCCGAGCACGAGCACGCTGCTCGACGATTCGGCGTTGAGGAAGGCCTCCGCGGGGTCGAGCAGCCGGCAGTTGGCGGGGTGCAGGCCGGACTGCGCGATCGCCCGGGTGGCGTCGACCGCCCGCTCGTAGGACGCGAACGCGACCGACGCCGTACGCCGCCAGCGCGGCCGCTGCTGGAGCCGGACCCAGGCCTCGGTGATCACCCCGAGCGCGCCTTCCGAGCCGAGGAACAGGCGGTCGGGCGAGGGCCCCGCACCCGAGCCCGGCAGCCGGCGCGACTCGACCGGACCGGCCGGGGTGACGACCCGCATCGACTCCGTCAGGTCGTCGACGTGCGTGTGGAGGGTGGCGAAGTGACCGCCCGCGCGGGTCGCGAGCCACCCGCCCAGCGTCGAGAACTCGAAGGACTGCGGGAAGTGCCGCAGGGTCAGGCCGTACGGGCGGAGCTGGTCCTCGAGGTGCGGGCCGAGCACGCCGCCCTGCACGCGGGCGGCCCGGCTGGTCGCGTCGACCTCGAGCACGCGGTCCAGCCGTCCGAGGTCGAGGGTGACCGCCGGGCCGTCGAAGCGGGGCTCCACGCCGCCGACGACCGAGCTGCCACCGCCGTACGGCACCACGGCCACGCCCTCGTCGCCGCACCACCCGAGGACTTCTGCGACCTCGTCGTCGTCGCGCGGGCGGACGACGACGTCCGGGAGCGGCCCGACGTCGCCGCGGAGGTTGTGCACCACGTCGCGATAGGCCTTGCCCCGGGCGTGGGAGAGCCGGTCGACGGCCTCGCTGGACGCGATCGCCTCCAGCCGTCGCGGGACGGCGATGAGGGGAGCGGGCAGGTGGAGGGACGCCGGGTCGGGCGGGTCGTGGGGGGTGAAGTCGTGGTCGGGGAGCAGGGCCGAGGCGCGCTCCACCAGGGACGCGGCCTCCGCGCCCGTCACGGCCTGCTCGACCTCGCCCCAGCCCCACCACGACCGCGTCATGCGGGTCAGTCTGGCGTCACGGTCGACGCCGCGTCACCAACCGCGCTCGCGCCACTCCGCGAGGTGCGGCCGCTCCTCGCCCAGCCGGCCGTCGTTGCCGTGCCCGGGGTAGAACCACGTCTCGTCCGGCAGCCGGCCGAAGACCTTGGCCTCGACGTCGCCGATCAGCTGCGTGAAGGCGTCGGCGTCACCGAAGGTCGCGCCCACGCCGCCGGGGAAGAGCGAGTCGCCGGTGAACAGGTGCGGGGTGGGGGAGACCGCCGGGTCGTCGAGCAGGAGGCAGATGGACCCGGGGGTGTGCCCCGCGACGGCGATGACGGACAGGTCGCAGGTGCCGACAGCCACCTTGTCGCCGTCGCCGACCCGGCGCTCGACGCTCACGCCGGTCTGTTCCTCGACGGCGTCGGCGTCGGGGGCGCCGGCGACGACGGTCGCACCGGGGTGCGCGGCCTTGACGGCCGCCAGGCCGCGGTGGTGGTCCCAGTGCTGGTGGGTCGTGACGATCGAGGTCAGCGACCGGTCGCCGATGAGCTCGAGCAGCCGCTCCGGCTCGGCCGCCGCGTCGACCAGCACGAGCTCACCGGTCTCGCCGCAGTGCAGCAGGTAGCAGTTGTTCGACATCTCCGGGTCGACGGCGACCTTCGTCAGCGTCAGGCAGCCCAGCTCGCGGACGGCGGGGGCGCCGCCCGGCGAGACGTCGCCCGTGTAGCCGCTCGTGTCGTCGGTCACCATGTCTCCACCTCCGGGAGGTCGTTCGAGTCGGACCTGAGGCCCTCGCCGGAGCCCCGGCCGGTCAGCCACCACCCCAGCGCGGCCGACGTACCGGTGACGACGGGACCACCCGCTCCGTCGCCGTAGTGCCAGGTGTGGTCGAGGTCCGTGGGGCGCACGTCGAAGGGCGCGGGGTAGGGGCGCTTGGTCATCGACTCCAGCAGGATCGCCCGGAAGTCGTCGGGCCAGTCGTCGGCCGTGTAGCCGGTCCCGAGGTCGGCATGGTGGATCTCCACCTCACGGAGCCGCATCAGCACGACGTTGCGCAGCGCGAAGTCGGGGCCGCCGGGCGTCCGCTCGAACCGGCCCTCCCAGTCCGCCTCGTGCATCGCCTCGAGCGCCTCGGCGAAGCGCGTGGTGGCGGCCAGGAAGCGCTCGCGGAGCTCGTCGGGCGCGGCTGCGGCGAGCTCCTCGATGTCGGCGTCGCGTGCCTCGGGCGAGGCGTACATCGGCTGGGGTCGGCCGAGGTGCGCCCCGTGGAGCACGCCTGCGAGGCCCTCGCCGTTGAGGGCGAGGTGGGCCACGACGTGGGCGCGCGTCCAGCCGGGGAGTTGGGACGGCTCGGCATACTGGAGGTCGGGGAGCGCGTCGACCGTGCGGACGAGCGCTCGATCGGCTCGGGCGATGGTGTCCGGGTCGGGTCTCGGGACGTCGATCACCCGCCCATCGTGCCACTTCGACAGCCACGTCACGGTCCACCCTGCCGGGTGGACGATGGGCCCGCTGTCGGTGGCGCGTGAGAGGGTTGATCGGTGCGTCGACTTGCCAGCGACGACGCTCCGGGACGAACATGTGTTCGACTCCGTCAATGCCAGAACGAGGACCACTGTGGCCGACCAGCTCATCATCCGGGGCGCCCGGGAGCACAACCTCAAGGACGTCTCCCTCGACCTCCCGCGTGACTCGCTCATCGTCTTCACCGGACTGTCGGGATCGGGCAAGTCGAGCCTGGCCTTCGACACGATCTTCGCCGAGGGCCAGCGCCGCTACGTCGAGTCCCTCTCGGCCTACGCCCGCCAGTTCCTCGGCCAGATGGACAAGCCCGACGTCGACTTCATCGAGGGCCTCAGCCCGGCGGTCAGCATCGACCAGAAGTCGACCTCGAAGAACCCGCGGTCCACCGTCGGCACGATCACCGAGGTCTACGACTACCTCCGCCTCCTCTACGCACGCGCGGGCCGTGCCCACTGCCCGACCTGCGGCGCGCCGATCGAGCGCCAGACGCCGCAGCAGATCGTCGACCGCGTCCTCGCGCTCGAGGAGGGCCGCCGCTTCCAGGTGCTCGCCCCGGTCATCCGCGGCCGCAAGGGCGAGTACGTCGAGCTCTTCCGCCAGCTCCAGCAGCAGGGCTTCAGCCGCGCTCGCGTCGACGGCGAGACCCACACGCTCGACGACCCGCCGACCCTCGACAAGAAGCTCAAGCACACGATCGAGGTCGTGGTCGACCGCCTCGCGGTCAAGGAGTCGTCCAAGCGCCGCCTCACCGACTCGGTCGAGACCGCACTGGGCCTCGCCGGCGGCCTGGTGGTCTTCGACTTCGTCGACCTCGACGCCAAGGACCCCGGGCGCGAGATGAAGTTCTCGGAGAAGATGGCGTGCCCCAACGACCACCCCATCGACACCGACGACCTCGAGCCCCGGTCCTTCTCGTTCAACTCGCCCTTCGGTGCGTGCACCGTCTGCTCGGGCCTCGGCACCAAGATGGAGGTCGACCCCGAGCTCGTCGTCCCCGACCCGGGTGCCACCCTCGGCGAGGGTGCGATCGCGCCGTGGAGCGGCGCGCACGTCGCCGACTACTTCCTGCGGCTGGTCAACGCGCTGGGCGAGGAGCTCGGCTTCGACCTCAACACGCCGTGGGAGCAGCTGCCGACCAGGGCGCGCACCTCGTTGCTCGAGGGCCACAAGACCAAGGTCCACGTCGTCACCAAGAACCGCTACGGCCGCCAGCGCGCCTACTACGCCGCGTTCGAGGGCGTCCGCCCCTACGTCGAGCGCCGGCACCGCGAGGCCGAGTCCGACACGAGCCGCGAGCGGTTCGAGGGGTTCATGCGCGAGGTGCCGTGCCCGGCCTGCCGCGGCACCCGTCTCAAGCCGGTCTCCGTCTCCGTCACCCTCGGCGCCCGCGACCAGGGCGGCAAGAACATCGCCGAGGTCTGCGCGCTGCCGATCAACGAGGCGGCCCACTACCTCCGCACCGTCGACCTGTCGGTGCGCGAGCGCCAGATCGGCGAGCGGGTGCTCAAGGAGATCCAGGAGCGCCTGCAGTTCCTGCTCGACGTCGGGCTCGACTACCTCTCCCTCGACCGGCCGAGCGGCTCGCTCTCCGGCGGCGAGGCGCAGCGCATCCGGCTCGCGACCCAGATCGGTGCCGGCCTCGTCGGCGTCCTCTACGTCCTCGACGAGCCGTCGATCGGCCTCCACCAGCGCGACAACCAGCGCCTGATCGAGACGCTCGTGCGGCTCAAGGACCTCGGCAACACCCTCATCGTGGTGGAGCACGACGAGGACACCGTGCGCGTGGCCGACTGGGTCGTCGACATCGGTCCCGGGGCGGGCGAGCACGGCGGCCAGGTCGTCCACTCCGGCACGGTCGAGGACCTCCTCACCCACCCCGACTCCATGACGGGCCAATACCTCAGCGGCCGACGCGAGATCCCGGTCCCCGCCGTCCGCCGTCCCCGCACCAAGGGTCGCGAGCTGACCGTCCACGGCGCCCGCGAGCACAACCTGCAGGACGTCGACGTCAGCTTCCCCCTCGGCGTTTTCACCGCCGTCACCGGCGTGTCCGGGTCGGGCAAGTCGACGCTGGTCAACGACATCCTCTACACCTCGCTGGCCAAGCAGATCTACAACGCCCGCACCGTCCCCGGGCGACACACCAAGATCACCGGCCTCGAGCACGTCGACAAGGTGATCCACGTCGACCAGTCGCCGATCGGCCGGACCCCGCGGTCCAACCCGGCCACCTACACCGGCGTCTTCGACCACGTGCGTCGCCTCTTCGCCTCCACCCCGGAGGCGAAGATGCGCGGCTACCTTCAGGGCCGCTTCTCGTTCAACGTCAAGGGCGGACGCTGCGAGGCGTGCTCCGGTGACGGCACGATCAAGATCGAGATGAACTTCCTCCCGGACGTCTACGTCCCGTGCGAGGTGTGCCACGGCGCCCGCTACAACCGCGAGACGCTCGAGGTCCACTACAAGGGCAAGACCATCGCCGAGGTCCTCGACATGCCGATCGAGGAGGCCGCCGAGTTCTTCGCGGCGGTGCCCGCGATCGCGCGCCACATGAAGACGCTGGAGGAGGTCGGCCTCGGCTACGTCCGTCTCGGTCAGCCGGCCACGACGCTCTCCGGCGGCGAGGCCCAGCGGGTCAAGCTGGCCAGCGAGCTGCAGAAGCGCTCCACGGGCCGCACCGTCTACGTCCTCGACGAGCCGACCACCGGACTCCACTTCGAGGACATCCGCAAGCTGCTGGGCGTGCTGTCCAGCCTCGTGGACAAGGGCAACTCCGTCCTGGTGATCGAGCACAACCTCGACGTCATCAAGACGGCCGACTGGATCATCGACATGGGTCCCGAGGGCGGCTCGCGCGGCGGCACCGTCGTCGCCGAGGGCACGCCCGAGGAGGTCGCGGCGGTCCCGGAGAGCCACACCGGTTCGTTCCTGGCGCCGATCCTCGAGGGGCGCGGCGCCCAGCAGCCCGGCGCGCCTCGCCGCCAGAAGGTCGTGGCGGCGAAGTCGGCACCGGCGAAGCGGACGGCGACCAAGAAGGCAGCGACCACGAAGGCAGCGGCCACGAAGGCCCCGGCCAGGAAGGGTGCTGCGAAGAAGTCCTCGTGAGCGGCCATCAGGTTCCTCACAGGGTCGCTGGCTAGGGTCGCCGCATGACCGCCATCAACCGACGTCGTGCCCTCACCGGATCGGCGGCCATCGCCGTCGGTGTCCCCGTGCTTGCCGCCTGCAGCTCCGACGACGAGCCGACGGCCACCGACCCGGCCTCGTCCTCCCCGTCGCCGAGCGACGAGTCGCCCTCGCAGCCCAGCAGCGACGGCACGGAGACCCCCAGCGGCGGCACGGCCCTGGCCAGCGTCAGCGACGTACCCGTCGGCGGGTGCTTCGTCGTGGCCTCGGCCAAGGTGGTGGTGACCCAGCCGACGGAGGGTGACTTCAAGGCCTTCTCGGCCGTGTGCACCCACCAGGGCTGCCTCGTGGAGTCGAGCACCGACGGCGAGATCCCGTGCCCGTGCCACCTCAGCCACTTCTCACTGGAGGACGGGTCGCCGGTGTCGGGGCCCGCGTCGTCGCCGCTCGAGCCGGTCCAGATCACCGTCGACGGGGACTCGATCACCGAGGCCTGACCCACCCGGCGGAGGGTGTCGGGGGCCGACCGTAGGGTTGCCACGTGGCAAGCCCGAGCTCCTACCGACCCGCGCCCGGGTCGATCCCGACCAAGCCGGGGGTCTACCGCTTCCGCGACGCCAAGGGTCGCGTCATCTACGTCGGCAAGGCCAAGAGCCTCCGCCCGCGCCTGTCGTCCTACTTCCAGGACATCGGCAACCTGCACCCCCGCACCGCCACCATGGTCACGACGGGCGCGAGCGTCGAGTGGACGGTCGTCGACACCGAGGTCGAGGCCCTGCAGCTGGAGTACAGCTGGATCAAGGAGTTCGATCCGCGCTTCAACGTGAAGTACCGCGACGACAAGTCCTACCCGTGGCTGGCGGTCACCGTCGGGGAGGAGTTCCCCCGGGTGATGGTCGGGCGCGGCGCCAAGCGCAAGGGCACCCGCTACTTCGGCCCCTACAGCCACGCCTGGGCGATCCGCGAGACCGTCGACCTGCTGCTCCGCGTCTTCCCCATGCGCTCGTGCAGCAACGGCGTCTTCAAGCGCTCGTCCCAGATCGGCCGGCCCTGCCTCCTGGGCTACATCGACAAGTGCGCGGCCCCGTGCGTCGGCAACGTGACGCCCGAGGAGCACCGCGAGATCGTCGACGACTTCTGCGACTTCATGGCGGGCAACACCAGCGCCTTCACCAAGCGCATCGAGCGAGAGATGTACGCCGCCTCGGAGGCGCTCGACTTCGAGAAGGCCGCCCGGCTGCGTGACGACCTCGGCGCGCTGACCAAGGCGCTCGAGAAGCAGGCCGTCGTGCTGCGCGACGGCACCGACGCCGACGTGATCGCGCTCGCCGAGGACCCGCTCGAGGTCGCCGTGCAGATCTTCTACGTCCGGGGCGGCCGCATCCGCGGCCAGCGCGGCTGGGTCGCCGACCGCACCGACGAGGGCGGCACGCCGGAGCTGGTCCAGGACTTCCTCCTCCAGCTCTACGGCGGCGAGGACGACTCGATCCCGCGCGAGGTGCTGGTGCCGGCCCTGCCGCCCGACAGCGACGTGCTGGAGCAGCTGCTCACCGAGCGGCGGGGGAGCAGGGTCGCGATCCGCGTCCCCCAGCGCGGCGACAAGCGCGACCTGCAGCAGACCGTCGCCAACAACGCCGCCCAGGCGCTCGCCCTCCACAAGACCAAGCGGGCCAGCGACCTCACCACGCGCAACCGTGCCCTGGAGGAGATCCAGACGTCGCTGGGCCTCGACGAGGTGCCGCTGCGGATCGAGTGCTACGACGTGTCCAACCTCCAGGGCACCGAGGTCGTCGCGTCGATGGTGGTCTTCGAGGACGGCCTCGCACGCAAGTCGGAGTACCGGCGCTTCGTGATCCGCGGGGTCGACGGCCAGAACGACGTCGCCTCCATGCACGAGGTGATCACCCGGCGCTTCAAGCGGCTGCTCGACGAGCAAGCCCGGAGCGAGACCGTGTCGACCGACTCCGGTCCGATGCTCGTCGACCCGGAGACAGGCCGCCCCCGCAAGTTCGCCTACGCGCCGTCGCTGGTCGTCGTGGACGGCGGACCGCCCCAGGTGGCCGCCGCGGAGCAGGCGCTCGCCGACCTCGGCGTCAACGACGTACCCGTGTGCGGTCTGGCCAAGCGGCTGGAGGAGGTGTGGCTGCCGGGGGAGGAGGACCCGGTGATCATGGCCCGCACCAGCGAGGGCCTCTACCTCCTCCAGCGGATCCGCGACGAGGCCCACCGCTTCGCCATCACCCATCACCGCAACCGGCGCTCGAAGTCGATGGTCGAGAGCACCCTCGACGACGTCCCCGGGCTCGGCGAGGTGCGTCGCAAGACCCTCCTCAAGCACTTCGGGTCGCTCAAGAAGCTGCGCGAGGCCGACGTCGACCAGATCGCTCTCGTCCCCGGCATCGGCCCCCGCACGGCCGCGGCCATCAAGGACGCCGTCGCCAAGGCCGACGCGACCCGCAAGACTGCTCCCAAGGAGCCGACGATCAACACCGCCACCGGCGAGATCCTGGAGGACTGACGAGTGGACCCCACGCCCGGCGAGCTCGTGATCGTCACCGGCATGACCGGTGCCGGTCGCAGCACGGCAGCCAAGGAGCTCGAGGACCTCGGCTACTTCGTGGTCGACAACCTCCCGCCCACGCTGGTGCGCGACGTGGTGCGGCTCGTGGACGACAGCCGCGGCATCCACCAGCCCATCGCGGTGGTGGTCGACGTGCGCTCGGGCTCGTTCTTCGACTCCCTCCAGGCCAACCGCCACCAGCAGGTGACCGGCCGCCCGACGACGCTGCTGTTCCTCGAGGCGACCGACGAGGTGCTGGTGCGCCGTCAGGAGGCCGCTCGCCGGCCGCACCCGCTCCAGGGCGGCGGGCGGCTCCTGCACGGCCTGCAGCGCGAGCGCGGCGTGATGGCCGACATCCGTGGTGACGCCGACGTGCTTCTCGACACCTCCAACTTCAACGTCCACCAGCTCCAGGACAGGATCGCCGAGCTGTTCGGCACGGCCGCCTCGACGCGCCTCAAGGTGACGGTGATCAGCTTCGGCTTCAAGTACGGCATCCCCGTCGACGCCGACTGGGTGGCCGACATGCGCTTCCTGCCCAACCCGCACTGGGTCCCGGAGCTGCGCCCCCAGAACGGTCGCGACCCCGACGTGGCCGACTACGTGCTCTCCCAGCCGGGTGCCGGCCGGTTCCTCGAGCAGTACCTCCCGGTCCTCAGGACCGTCGCGGAGGGCTACCTCGGCGAGGGCAAGCGGTTCATGCAGGTCGCCGTCGGCTGCACCGGCGGCAAGCACCGCAGCGTCGCGATGACCGAGGCCATCGCCGGTCTCCTGCGGGAGGCGGGCTACGACGTCAGCACCGCCCACCGAGACCTCGGCAGGGAGTGACGTGGCCCGCGACACCGCCCAGGCCGCGGTCGCCCTCGGCGGGGGCCACGGCCTCTTCGCGACCCTCTCGGCGCTGCGTCGCCTCCACGACGACCTCACCATCGACGACCTGACGGCGGTCGTGACCGTCGCCGACAACGGCGGCTCGTCCGGCCGGCTGCGCGGCGAGTTCGGGGTGCTGCCCCCGGGTGACCTCCGGATGGCGCTCGCCGCGCTCTGCGGCGACGACGAGTGGGGCCGCACGTGGGCCGACGTCCTGCAGCACCGGTTCGCCGGCCAGGGCGAGATGAACGGTCACGTCGTCGGCAACCTGCTGATCGTCGGGCTGTGGGAGCTCATGGGCGAGCCGGTGCGGGCGCTCGACTGGGTCGGGCGGCTCCTCGGCGCCCACGGTCGCGTGCTGCCGATGGCGACCACCCCGATGGACATCACCGCTCGGGTGCGGGGCTCGGACGAGGGCGATCCGGAGGCCGTCACCGTGGTGCGCGGCCAGGTCGAGGTGGCCACCACCGCGGGCCGCATCGAGTCGGTCGCGCTCGTCCCCGAGGACCCGCAGGCGTGCGCGGAGGCGGTCGACGCGATCATGGCCGCCGAGTGGGTCGTGCTGGGCCCCGGTTCGTGGTTCAGCTCGGTGATCCCGCACCTGATGGTGCCGGGCCTCCGCCGCGCGCTGGCCGAGACCGCCGGACGGCTCGTGGTGGTGCTCAACCTCGAGGCGCAGCCGGGGGAGACGACCGGCTTCGGTCCTGCCGACCACCTGGCTGCCCTGTTCGAGCACGCGCCCGACCTCACCGTCCACGCGGTTCTCGTCGACGCGTCCGCGCTCGCCGACGACCACGCCCGGTTGGAGAAGGCCGTGGCCGAGCGTGGAGCCCGGTTGGTGGTCGCCGACATCGCGGTCCCGGGGGAGCCACGTCACGACCCCGACCGGCTGGCCGAGGCGTTCCGGCAGGTCGTCGACGAGGCCTGAGTCACTCCTGCGCGAGAGGCCCGACCGTTCCGGCCGAGGGTCGTTGACCCACGTGGCAGGATTCGCCCCATGGCTATGACGGCACAGGTGAAGGCAGAGCTCGCCTCCACCCAGATCACCAAGACCTGCTGCCGCAAGGCCGAGGTCGCCTCGATGCTCCGCTTCGCCGGCGGCCTGCACATCGTGAGCGGCCGGATCGTCGTGGAGGCCGAGCTCGACACCGGCGCCGCGGCCCGCCGACTCCGCAAGGACATCTCCGAGGTCTACGGCCACCCGTCCGACGTCGTGATGGTCCAGGGCAACGGCATCCGCAAGGGCAGCCGCTACATCGTGCGCGTCACCAAGGACGGCGAGGCGCTCGCCCGCCAGACCGGCCTGCTCGACCAGCGCGGCCGACCGGTGCGCGGCCTGCCCCCCGCCGTGGTCAGCGGCGGTGGGTGCGACGCCGTCGCCGCCTGGCGTGGTGCCTTCCTGGCACACGGCTCGCTCACCGAGCCGGGACGCTCGTCGTCGCTGGAGATCACCTGCCCCGGCCCCGAGGCCGCGCTCGCCATCGTCGGCGTCGCCCGCCGCCTCGGCATCTCCGCCAAGGCGCGGGAGGTGCGCGGCGTGGACCGCGTCGTGATCCGCGACGGCGACGCCATCGGTGCGCTGCTGACCCGCCTCGGTGCCCACGAGTCGCTCATGGCCTGGGAGGAGCGCCGGATGCGGCGCGAGGTCCGGGCCACGGCCAACCGGCTCGCGAACTTCGACGACGCCAACCTGCGCCGGTCGGCCCGCGCCGCCGTGGCGGCGGGCGCGCGCGTGGAGCGGGCGCTGGAGATCCTCGGCGAGGAGATCCCCGACCACCTCCGCCAGGCCGGCCACCTGCGCCTGGAGCACAAGCAGGCGTCCCTCGAGGAGCTGGGCCAGCTGCACGAGCCCGTGCTCACCAAGGACGCGATCGCCGGGCGCATCCGACGGCTGCTGGCGATGGCCGACAAGCGCGCCGAGGAGCTGGGCATCCCCGACACGGAGTCGTCGCTGACCCCGGAGATGCTGGCCGACGAGGCCTGAGACCCGGCTGGGTCCTGCCTAGCGCGCCTTCTCGCGCAGCGACGCGCCGCGCGCCCGTCGTACGGTCGCCCAGGCGCTGAGGAGGGCCACGGTGCCCAGCAGCACGGCGACCACCAGGGCGGTGCCGCTCAGCAGCACGGGATCGATGCGCGGGACGACCCGTGGCCAGGAGATCTCCTCGACCTGACCGAGGGTGATGCGACCCAGCACGATGAGCTGCGAGGCCGCGCCGGCGAACAGGCCGGCGATGCCTGCGGCGCCGAGCACCACCACCTGCTCCACGGCCACCGACGACAGCACCGAGCGCCGTCGGACGCCGACGACGCTCAGCGCGGCGGCGTCCATCCGACGCCCGGGGAGCTGGATGGCAGTGGTCACGACGAGCCCGGCGACCGCCATCAGCAGCACCAGGACAGACGCGACGAGGTAGAGGCGCAGGGCGAGCGCGTACGCCGTCCCGTCGAGGCGCTCGCGCTCCTGGGAGTAGAGCCGCTCGACCGTGAGTCCCTGGTCGGCCAGCGCCGTCGTGACGCTCTCGGGGGTGTCGGCCGCCGCGAGGACGCGGACCTCGAACTCCTCCTCGTAGACCGTGCGGTTGGTCGTGAGCATGGCGTAGTCGATCAGCACGCCCTCGGGGCCGAGGAACGGCACGCTCTCCGCGACCAGCACGGCCTCGGACGGCGGGGGACCACCGACGGTGGAGGTCGCGGCGCCCGCGGCGACCCGGCCGAGGCGGCCCACGGCCTCGCGCCCGGCCACGACGGGTCGCAGGCCGCCGGTCCCGGACGTCAGCGCGGCCTTGCCGGTCCCGTCGGCGGTGACGACGAGGCCGCTTCCGTCGACGCGCACGTCCTGCGCAGCCTGCGTCACGCCCTCGTCGACGAGGTGCCAGTCACCGCGGGTGAGCACGTCGGAGGCGTCCGAGCCGTCCGCCTCCAGCGGACCGACGACGTACTTCCCGGACAGGTCGGTCGGCAGGCCGGCCGGCCCGGCCAGGGCGAGGCCCTCGACGGTGCAGCCGCGCTCGCACGGGACACGCTCCGTGGCGGTGGAGGATCCGGGGGAGAAAGGTCCGACGTACGCGTTGTAGGTGTCGCCGCCGGCTGTGCGCAGACGCATCTCGACGGTGACCTCGTCCGCGGACGGCGGCGCGGTCAGGTCGAGCCGGAGAAGGGCGCCACGGAGCGGTGGCGTGGGCGGCCGGGTGATGAGGGAGACGACGTCGTCGACGCTGTGCCCGGGCGTCCACGAGGGGTCCCACGACGACGCGGCCGGCAGCCGCGGCACGTCGGCGACGACGTAGACGCCGTCCTGGGCGTTCCAGGTGCCCGTGGCCATGAGCCACCGGCCGTCGGGGTCGAGGCGGTGGGTGAGCGCGACGGCCTCGCTCATCGGCAGCTCGCTCGACCAGACGGTGCTGGCCGGGGCCTGGGTCGCGGCCACGCTGGCGCGCCAGGCGCCCGCCGCGTCGAACGTGCCGGCACCGAAGGTGACGACGGCGATCGCGATGGTCAGGGGCAGCACGACGAGCGTGCCGACCGAGCGCCGGGCGACGGCCCGAACCGCCAGGAAGCCCGCGACGCCACGCGCCGGCCGACGGGCGAGCGCCCGAGCGGTCGCCCGGGCGCCGCCGGCGGCGGCGAGACCCAGCACGGCGGCGATCAGCAGCGGCAGCACGAGGTCCGCCGCGTCGGTGGCACCACCCGCAGGCCGGGTGAGCGCGGCGACCACGAGGACGAGCGTGAGCGCGACCAGCGCGAGGGCGGCCAGCACGGCGAGCCGCCCCGCCGGGCGGGGCCGGGCCTGACCGCTCAGCTGGTCGGCGAGGCTGCGCGCGAGGACAGCCCGGGTCGAGACTACGCACACGGCGACCGAGCAGGCGACGACCGCGACGCACGCCAGGACGGCGTACGTCGGCACCGGGATCGGCAGCCCCGGTGTCAGCCAGGCGCGCACGAGTGCCCACGTGAGCGCCGCGCCGGCGGCGACGCCGGCGGGCACCGCCAGGGCGACGAGGAGCAGCGGCTCGCTCAGGGCCAGCAGCCACGTCCGCCGCCGGTCTGCGCCGCGCAGCGAGGCCAGGGCCAGGTCGGGGACCCGCAGCTCGCCCGCCGCCGAGGTGAGCCGGCTGAGGAGGGCGAGGGCGACGAGGACGAGCGAGACCACGGCCGGGGTGACGGCGAGCAGCGCCGAGCGCCGTTCACGGTCGACGTCGGTGACGATCCCGTCGAGGTCGTTGTTGGAGATCTCCGCTGCGGTGCCCACGGCGAGCTGCTGCGGCGCCGGGTCGGCGGCCGCGCGCCCGGCGATCGCGGGCAGGTCTGCGGCATCAAGGTCTGCAGGCACGTCGATGCGGCTGTCGACCCGGACGAGGAGCAGGCTCGGGGGGAGGCCGGCGAGCTGGTCCGGAGCCACGAGGTACGGCGCCGGCTGCCGGGGGATCTCCGTGCCGAGCCGCACGGTCGTCGGCACCGACGCGAGCCGGGTGGGCTCGAACCAGAAGTCCTCCAGCGCCTCGCGCCGCTCGGCGGGAAGGGTGGGTCCGGACGGGTAGGCATAGGTGCCGACGAGGGTGAGCGTGCCGAACGGCTTGCCGAGGTCGATGCGGTCGCCGAGCTCGTGCCCGTCCTCCTCGGCGTCGCCGGCCAGCACCGCCACCTCGCCCGGAGCCGACGGGCAGCGGCCCTGGAGGTCGAGGTGCGCGCATGCGTCGGGCTTGGCCAGCAGCATCACCTCGCCGAGGAAGCGCGAGGCAAGCACGCGTGCGGTCTCCAGCTGGGCGCTCGGGGCGTGCTGGTCGTCAGGCAGGTCGAGCTGGTCGAGCGTGTCGTCGAGCAGGGTCGACGGGTCGTCCGTCGAGGCGCTCGGGCGGACCTCCCACGTCCGGCCCGTCAGCACGTTGCGCTCCGCGGAGAGGCGGGTGACGGCGTACGCGTTGCCGACCGCGGCGGCGAAGGCCGGGCCGAGCACGGCCGAGCCCAGTGCGACCACGAGCAGCAGCAGGGTGCCGAGCGAGAGCAGCGAGCGCGACCGCAGGCCGTCGAGTGCCACCCGGATCACGGCGTCACCTCCTCGCGCAGCCGGGCCGGGAGGCTGGCGCGGTCGGGCACGTGCCCGGTCCACCAGGTGGTGACGCCGGCGAGCACGGTCGCGACCGCGCCGGCCACGAGGAGCGCAGCGAGGCGGGGGCCGGCGTCCAGGGGGAGCTGCCCCGGACCGGCGGCCAGCACGGGCAGGGCGTCGGAGAGGGTGACCACGACGAGCAGCGTCGCCGCGACGCTCGCGAGGCCGGGGGCGAGCGCCATCACGACGACCTGCAGGCGGCCGGCGGCGCGCTGGTCGGCACGGCGTACGCCGACGAGGCGCAGCACTGCCCGCTCGTGGGTGCGCTCGCGACGCAGCCGCGCGGCCGGCAGGGCGAGGGCCAGCAGCCCGAGCAGCGCTCCGCCGGCGGCGAGCACGGCGAAGCGGCTCGCCGCCCCGTCGTCCGCGGCGTCGACGACCTGGCGCGAGAGCTCGGACCCGGGGCGCGGCGTGCCGACCTGCGCCAGCACGCTGTCCGGGGTGTCGGCGCGCGCGAGGACCAGCGGCTCGGCGCGCGCGACGGCGCCGGTGCCCGGGATGACGGACGTGGACAGGTCGAGCACCGTGCCGGCGGCGCCGACGACGGGCAGCGCGTCGGCGGTCGCCAGGACGCGGGCAGGCCGCGCCATGCCACCAGTGGTCGGAGCCTCCGGCTCGTCGGGCCAGTCCACGGACCTCGTGGCGAGGATCGGCGTTGCCCACGTCGAGCGGTCGGTGGTGAGGTAGCTGGTGCCGGCGCTGCTCGGCCGGACGCGGAGGCGTCCGGGCGTGGCCGTGACCTCGCCGGGGGGCCGGTCGTCGGGCTCGCCCAGCAGCCAGGGTCGTTGCAGCAGGTCGAGCCCACCGAGGTCCAGCGCGGTGACGGTGAGCGCCGGCCGCTGGCAGCGGGGCTGGGCCCAGGTCTCGGATCCGCACGGGAACCCGACCGCGACCTCCATGCCGGTCACGCGGCAGCCGGTCTCGCACCGGGTCAGGTCGGCGACCAGGGTGGTCGGCGTCCCCGGCGTCGGTCGGGCGAAGACCGTCTGGCGGCCCGCGCCGGACGGGCTCACGGTCAGCACGTCGAGGCGCAGCGGTCGCGGGCGCGGCCCCGCCAGGGTGAGGCGGACGGTCATCCGGCTGCCGTCGGTCGTGGGCTCCGGTTCGGTGTCGGCCGCGACGGCGCCGAGGTCGGACACCTGCGCTGAGCCGCGCGACGCCGCGGTCCCGTCGAGGCGGTCGCCGACGACCCGCTCGTAGCGCGTCGTGTCGAGGTAGACCCGACGCGAGATCGGACGGTCGTCCTCCAGGACGCGGATGGCCGCCATCAGCCACTTGCCGTCCGGGTCCGCCTCGCGGGCCGCGTCGAGCAGGTCTTCGGCAGGGCCGTCGTACGGCACCACCAGCGGCGTCGCGGACGTCACGAGCGAGGTGTCGCGCGCCCAGTCGTGGACGGCGAAGGCGGTGTTCGCGGCGCAGCCCAGCAGCACCGCCGACCCCACCAGGACGGGGAGCCCGGTCGTGGCGCGGGGCAGCGCGAGCCGGTGACCGGCGAGCGAGGGCCCGAGGCCGGCCCGCCGGGCGAGCCGGTTCGCGACGAGCCGCACCACTGCGGTCACCAGCAGCCCGGCGGCGAGGCCCACCACCACGGGCGCGGCGAAGGCCCACGCGTCGGGCGCGGACGAGGAGCGGCGGAGCAGCGCGACCACCGCGGCCACCGCGACGACCACGGGCACCAGGGCGGCCAGGGCGCTGGCCCGGCGCGCCCGTTCGGCACCGGCGGGTCGGAGCAGCTCGGTCAGCGGGCCGCGCACTGCCACCACCATGGCCGTGACGACGGTGGCGGTGGCGACGACCCAGACAGCGGCGACCGGCGCAGGGGAGACGTTCCCGGTGCCCAGGAGCACCGCCAGCGCGACGCCGATCACGCCACCGAGGACCGCCGTCAGCAACGGCTCGGCGACGAGCGAGGACACCCACCGCACGCCCCGGCGCCCGTGCAGCCGCAGCAGCGCTGCCTCCTGCCGGCGTGCGCCGCCGAGGGCCAGTCCCGCCCCGGGAAGGACACCGGCCGCCAGCACGACCAGCGGCACGAGGAGGGCGGGCCTGCCGCCTGCGTCGGCGAGCACGGCGGCCGCGGTGACCACGGCGATCGCCACGGCGACGGGCAGGTGCGTGCCGCGCCGGGCCCACCACCCGGCCACCAGGCGCAGGGTCATGCGATCCGGCCCTCGTCGATCGCCACGTGGAGGTCGGCCAGGTCGACGATGGCCGGGTCGTGCGTGGCGATCACGACCACGCAGCCCCGCTCGGCCTCGGCGCGCAACGCCTCGAGGACGACAGCGACGTTGCCCTGGTCGAGCTCGCTGGTCGGCTCGTCGGCGAGCAGCACCGGGGCGCCGACGACCAGGCCGCGGGCGCATGCCACGCGCTGCAGCTGCCCGCCGGAGAGCTCCTCCACCTGCCGGTCGCCGAGGTCGGCGATGTCGAAGCGGGCCAGTGCCGACTCGGCCCGGTCGGAGGCGTCGGTCCACGAGGTCCCGCGGGCACGCAGGGCGATGGCGACGTTCTCGCGGGCCGACAGGATGGGGACCAGGCCGTAGACCTGGAGCACGAACGCGATCTCGGGAGGCGGGTCACCGTCGCCCTGCCAGGTCGCGCTGCCGCCGTACGTCGCGGTGCCGGTGCTCGGCGCGACGAGGCCGCCGGCGATCGAGAGGAGCGTCGTCTTGCCCGAACCGCTCGGCCCCGACAGGGCCGTCACCCGGCCGGCCGGGAACGTGACCGAGACGTCGTCGAGCAGGAGCGGCCCGGGCTGGTACCTGACGTGGTCGAGGACCAGGTCGCCGGCTGCGGACGTCGCGGCGTTCGTCGGGGTGCTCATCGCAGCTCTTCCCGCGGGATGCCGGTCTCGTCGGCCGGGTGGCTGATGACGATCCGACGCGGCTCCGCGTCGACGCGCACGAGGGTGCCGGCGGGCCACTGGGTGGTCAGGTGGGACGGCAGGTGCAGGACGCCCTCGTTGCCGATGACGGCGTACTCGGCGCCGTGGTGCCCCTCGGACCCCACGCGGCCGCCCTTCATCGTCACGGTGCGGGGGAAGGTCGCTGCCACCTCGGGCTGGTGGGTGACCACCACGACGGTGGTGCCGAAGTCGCGGTTGAGGTCGTGGAGCAGCCCGACGACCGCGTCGCGGTCCACGTGGGAGAGCTGGCTGGTGGGCTCGTCGGCGAGGAGCAGGCCGGGCGTCGTGGCCACGGCGCAGGCGAGGGCCAGGCGCTGGCGCTGGCCGCCGGACATCGTGCTGACCACCTGGTCGGCCTGGTCGGAGAGGCCCACCCGGTCGAGGAGGTCGGTCACGCTCGGCGCGCGGTCGGCCTCGTCGGCCGTCATGCCGATGCGGGCGAAGTCGATGTTGCGTCGCGCCGTCGTGTAGGGAAGGAGGTTGCGGGTGGATCCCTGCAGCATGGTCGCCACCCGCCGTGCCCGGAGCCGGGACAGGTGTCGCTCGCTCATCCGCGAGATGTCGTCGTCGCCGAGCAGGATGCGCCCGGCGCTGGGGCGCTGGATGCCGCCCAGGAGCGCGAGGAGCGTGGACTTCCCGGAGCCGCTCGGGCCGAGGAACGCGACCCGTTCCCCGGGAGCGATCTCGAGGTCGACGCCCTGCAGCGCCACCACGTCATGGCCCTCGAAGGTGCGGTAGAGGTGCACCACGCCCGAGCACCGGACGCCGATGCCACCCCCGTCCTGCACCTGGAGTCCTCCTGAAGCCACCTGAAGCCATGTCGTCGGTCAGCACCCCGTGCGGAGTGCTGGGACATCATGCACCTGCGACGCCCGGCGGGGGAGCGACGACCCTCTTGGATCGATCCAAAGTTACCGGTCCGTACCGCGGGAGACCGCGCGTTGCGGCGAACCGGTGGCCCGCTAGGGTCGGAGGTGGTCACCAAAGGCCGCAGTTGTCGACGGGGTCACCGAAGGCCCCACCAAGGAGGCATGGATCATGACTGTCCGCGTAGGTATCAACGGCTTCGGTCGCATCGGCCGCAACTTCTTCCGCGCCGTGCGCGCCTCGGGCGCCGACATCGAGATCGTCGGTGTCAACGACCTGACCGACAACGCCTCGCTGGCGAACCTGCTCAAGTTCGACTCGATCCTGGGCCGGCTCGACGCCGACGTGTCCAGCGACGACACGTCGATCAAGGTGGGCGACCAGACCATCGCCGCGTTCGCCGAGCGCGACCCGTCCGCCCTGAAGTGGGGCGACATCGGTGCCGACGTCGTCGTCGAGTCCACCGGCTTCTTCACCGACGCGACCAAGGCCAAGGCCCACGTCGACGCCGGCGCCAAGAAGGTCATCATCTCCGCGCCCGCCTCCAACGAGGACATCACGATCGTGATGGGCGTCAACCACGAGCTCTACGACCCCTCGGCGCACACCGTCATCTCCAACGCGTCGTGCACGACCAACTGCCTCGCCCCGATGGCCAAGGCGCTCAACGACGGCCTGGGCATCACCAAGGGCCTGATGACGACCATCCACGCCTACACCGCCGACCAGAACCTGCAGGACAACATCCACAAGGACCCGCGCCGTGCCCGCGCCGCCGCGCTCAACATGGTGCCGACCTCGACCGGTGCGGCGAAGGCCATCGGCCTTGTGCTGCCCGAGCTCAAGGGCAAGCTCGACGGCTACGCCATGCGCGTCCCGGTCCCGACCGGCTCCGCCACCGACCTGACCTTCGAGGCCAGCCGCGAGACCTCGGTCGACGAGGTCAACGAGATCGTCAAGGCCGCCGCGGACGGGCGCTACCTGAAGTACTCCACCGACCCGCTGGTCTCCACCGACATCGTCACCGACCCGGCGTCCTGCATCTTCGACGCGCCGCTGACCAAGGTGATCGGCAACCAGGTCAAGGTGCTCGGCTGGTACGACAACGAGTGGGGCTACTCCAACCGCCTCGCCGACCTGATCACCCACGTCGGCACGTCGCTCTGAGTCGATGGCCGAGTCCACCGCTGGCATCGAGTCCCTCGGTGACCTGAGGGGGAAGCGCGTCCTGGTCCGCTCGGACCTCAACGTGCCCCTCGACGGCACCACCATCACCGACGACGGCCGGATCCGCGCGAGCGTGCCGACTCTTCTGGAGCTCGCCGACGCGGGCGCCCGAGTGGTGGTCGTCGCCCACCTGGGCCGCCCCAAGGGCGCGCCCGACCCGCAGTACTCGCTGGAGCCGGTCGCCGGTCGCCTGTCCGAGCTGCTCGGGCGGCCGGTGGCGTTCGCGACCGACACCGTCGGCGCGAGCGCGTCCGAGACGGTCGCGGCCCTGCAGGACGGCGACGTCGCCCTGCTGGAGAACGTCCGCTTCAACGACGGCGAGACCAGCAAGGACGACGAGGTGCGGGGCGCGTTCGCCGACCAGCTCGCGCAGCTGGCCGACGCCTTCGTGTCCGACGGGTTCGGCGTCGTCCACCGCAAGCAGGCGAGCGTGTACGACGTCGCGCTGCGGCTGCCGTCCGCGATGGGCGGGCTGGTGGCGGCGGAGGTCGACGTGCTGCGACGCCTGACGGAGGAGCCCGAGCGGCCCTACGTCGTGGTGCTGGGCGGGTCGAAGGTCTCCGACAAGCTCGGGGTCATCGACAACCTCATCGACAAGGCCGACAAGCTGCTCATCGGTGGCGGGATGGTCTTCACCTTCCTCAAGGCCCAGGGCCACGAGGTCGGCAAGAGCCTCCTCGAGGCCGACCAGCTCGACACCTGCACCCGCTACCTCCGCGAGGCGGAGGACCGGGGCGTCGAGATCGTGCTGCCGACCGACGTCGTCGTCGACACGGCGTTCCCGTCGGACGACCGCGAGCCGCAGCCGTCCGTCGTACCCGCCTCGGAGATCCCGGCGGACGCGCTCGGTCTCGACATCGGGCCCGAGTCCGCCTCCGCGTTCGCGGCGGCGCTGGCGGACGCCAGGACGGTCTTCTGGAACGGCCCGATGGGCGTGTTCGAGACCGACGCCTTCGCCGGCGGCACCCGTGCGGTCGCGCAGGCGCTCACCGAGGTCACGACGTCGGGGGGCCTGTCGGTCGTCGGTGGCGGCGACTCCGCCGCGGCCGTGCGCCAGCTCGGCTTCGACGAGGCCGCGTTCGGCCACATCTCCACCGGCGGTGGCGCGTCGCTGGAGTTCCTGGAGGGCAAGGAGCTCCCGGGCATCGCCGTACTCGAGAGGGGCTGACCGTGGCCGAGACAAAGACCGACCGCACGCCGCTGATGGCGGGCAACTGGAAGATGAACCTCAACCACCAGGAAGCGGTGGTGACGGTCCAGAAGCTCGCCTGGACGCTGTCGGACAAGCGCCACGACTTCGGCAAGGTCGAGGTCGTCGTCGTGCCGCCGTTCACCGACCTGCGCTCGGTGCAGACGCTGGTCGACGGCGACCGGCTGTCGATCCGCTACGGCGCCCAGGACGTCTCCGTCCACGACAACGGCGCCTACACCGGCGAGATCTCCGCGGCCATGCTCTCCAAGCTGGGCTGCTCCTACGTCGTGGTCGGGCACAGCGAGCGCCGGATGTACCACAACGAGTCCGACGAGCTGGTCAACGCCAAGGCCCACAAGGCGCTCCACGCCGGGATGACCCCGATCGTGTGCGTCGGGGAGGGTCTCGACGTGCGCCAGGCGGGCGAGCACGTCCCGTTCACGCTCACCCAGCTCGACGGCTCGCTCGACGGCTTCACCGCCGAGCAGGTCGCCGGCCTGGTGGTCGCCTACGAACCGGTCTGGGCCATCGGGACGGGCGAGGTGGCGACCCCGGACGACGCCCAGGAGGTCTGCGCGGCGATCCGCGAACGCGTCCGCGAGGTGCACGGCGACGGCGCCGCTGACGGCCTGCGGATCCTCTACGGCGGGTCGGTCAAGGCCGCCAACGTCGGGGGGATCATGGAGAAGGCCGACGTCGACGGATGCCTCGTCGGTGGCGCGAGCCTGCAGGTCGACGAGTTCGGCGGGATCTGCCGGTTCTACGACATGCCCGTGCTGTGAGGGCGCTCACCGGTTCTCGGCCGTCGTGACGTAGGCTTCCGCTCGTGATTACGGCTTTCACCATCCTGCTCGTCCTGACGAGCGCGATCATGATCCTGCTGGTGCTCCTCCACAAGGGCCGCGGTGGCGGTCTGTCCGACATGTTCGGTGGCGGCGTGTCCAGCAGCCTGGGGGGATCGTCGGTGGCCGAGCGGAACCTCGACCGGTTCACGATCGGGGTCGGCGTCATCTGGTTTGCGTGTGTCATCGCCCTGGGCCTGCTGATGGCCTACTCGGGCAGCTGAGTCCCCGAGCGTTTCTGAGAAGGAGTCGTCATGGCTGGTGCTGGAAACGCGATCCGCGGTAGTCGAGTAGGGGCTGGCCCGATGGGCGAGGCCGAGCGCGGTGAGGCCGCGCCGCGCCAGGCCGTCACCTACTTCTGCAGCCACGACCACCGGTCCGTGGTGACCTTCGCGATCGAGGCCGCGGTGCCCGAGTCGTGGGACTGCCCCAAGTGCGGGCTGCCGGCGAGCCTCGACTCCGAGAACCCGCCCCCGGCTCCCAAGATCGAGCCCTACAAGACGCACCTCGCCTACGTGAAGGAGCGTCGCAGCGAGACCGAGGCGGCCGACATCCTCGACGAGGCCGTCGCCCTCCTCCGCAGCCGCCGCAAGGCCGGCGAGATCATCTTCTGACCGAGCGGGCACTTCCGCGCGCTAGGCGTCGCCGAGCGGGCACTTCCTCGCGCTAGACAGCGCCGAGCGGGCACTTCCTCGCGCTAGACAGCGCCGAGCGGGCACTTCCTCGCGCTGGACAGCCCGCGCCTGTGGATGAGGTACGACGTCGAGCACGCCGTTCGGGCATCGTCCGAGCATGCAGCGCTTGCCGACCTGGTGTCGCGACGCCGTCCTGCTGGACGGGACCGCGCCAGTCCCTGTCGATCGACCGTTCACTGCGCGTGAGGCCGACGCGGCCGGCGTGCCGTCCAGCCTCCGCCACAAGCTGGTCTCGAACGGCTTGCTGAGGCCGATGGTGCGCGGGGTCTTCGTCGCCACCCAGGTGCCAGACTCGCTACGGCTCCGCGTCGCTGCGTTGAAGCTGGTGACGCCTCCGCACGTCGTGGTCGTCGACAGGACCGCGGCGTGGCTCCACGGCGTCGACGCCCTTCCCCGCAGCGCCATCCACGAGATACCTTCGCTGGACCTTCACAGCCGCAGGGCCAGCAGGATGCGGCGCACGGGTGTGAGCAGCGGCGTCCGCCGCCTGACTCCGGCGGACACGGAGGAGATGGCTGGCATGCTGGTCACCACCGCCCTGCGCACGGCCTGCGACCTCGGCCGCCTGCTGTGGAGGTACGACGCGCTCGCCGCGATCGACGGGTTCCTCCGCCTCGGCGTCGACCAGGACCAGCTGATCCGTGAGGTCGACAGGTTCAAGGGGCACCGCGGCGTCGTACAGCTCCGCCGGCTCGCTCCGCTCGGCGATCCAGGAGCGGAATCCCCGCCGGAGAGCGCCCTCAGGTTGCACTGGCACGAGGCGGACATACCGGTCTGGCCCAAGACCCAGATCTGGGTGCACTCGGATGACGGCACACCTCGGTTCCGGATCGACGTCGGCGACCCGGACGCGCGGTTCGGCGCCGAGTACTTCGGCGAGGAGTTCCACGGTGAGGACGACGAGGTATCGGACGAGGACCGCTTGAGCTGGCTACGCACTCGGCGGGCGTGGGTGATGGAGGTGTTCACGAAGGCGGACGTCTACGGCCCTGATCTCGCCGCAGGTGACCGCCTCCACCGGGGGTACTGGACGGCGCGGTCGACCATGAGCCTGCGCGCTCCGACGTACGTCGACCTCGGCCGGCCCTAGCGCGAGGAAGTGCCCGCTCGGCCGGCTGTAGCGCGAGGAAGTGCCCGCTCGGCCGGCTGTAGCGCGAGGAAGTGCCCGCTCGGCCGGCTGTAGCGCGAGGAAGTGCC
>NZ_JBDGKQ010000004.1:0-57671 GCF_057656315.1 Nocardioides sp. Soil_C_8 | reverse complement strand
CCCGCTGGGTCAGAGGGCGGAGGCGGCGGCCTCGTCGAGCCACCAGACGGTCTCCTCGCCGCGTACGCCGCGGGCGGGGGTCTCGGTGACGGAGCCGGCGCCGGCCAGCGCGCGGGCGACCGCCTCGGCCTTCCCGTCGCCGCTGGCGATGAACCACACCGCGCGGCAGCGCTCCATCGCCTCGAAGGTCAGCGTGACCCGGTCGGGCGGCGGCTTGGGGGAGTCGTGGACGGCGACGGCGATCGCGTCACGGGCGTCGAGGGCCGGGTGGCCGGGGAAGAGCGAGGCGCAGTGGCCGTCGGGGCCGATGCCGAGCATCAGCACCTCGAAGAACCCCGCCCCGTGCTCGCGCATCGCACCGGCGTACGCCGCTGCCGCGTCCTCGGCGGTCGCGACCTGGTCGCTCCCCGGGACCTCGTGGACGTTGGCGGGGTCCACGGGGACGTGGTCGAGGAGCGACTCGCGAGCCTGGCGGGCGTTGCGGTCGGGGGAGTCGGCCGGGACGAAGCGCTCGTCGCCCCACCAGAACACGACGCGCGACCAGTCGACAGCGGAGTCGGGCGCCCGGCGGGCGAGCTCGCGATGGAGCTCCTCGGCGATCGTGCCCCCGGTGAGCCCGACCTGCGGGACCTCGCCGCGCGCCTGGGCCGCCTCGAGGCGGTCGAGCAGGGCGGAGGCGACGTCGCCGACCAGGACGTCTGCGTCGTCGTGACGGCGGACCTCGGGTTCGTTCACTTCTTGCTCCTCAGCTTGACCAGCCGGGTGGCGACCTCGGCGTAGACGTCGTCCTCGTCAAGCCGTCGCAGCTCTTCCGCGAGCAGCGCCGGCACCTCGCGGCGCTTGAGCGCCACGGGCCGGTCGGGCCGGTGGGGCGAGGTGAACGTCGCCAGGCGGCCGTCGGCGCGGGAGATGCGGATCGGCCCCTCCCTGGTGTCCATCGTGACCTCGGTAATGCCGGGGCCGTCGGAGTTGCCGCGGGCGACCTCGACCTTGAGCCGGTCGCTGAGCCACGCCACCAGCAGGTCGGCGCTGGGGCTGATCCGCTCGGCGGTGACCTTGGCGCGGGTGACCTTGAGCGGGTGCTGGTCGAGGGCGGCGGCGAGGAGTGCCCGCCACGGCGTCAGCCGCGTCCAGCTCAGGTCGGTGTTGCCGGGCGAGTAGGTGCGGCACTGGTTGAGCATGGCGGTCGACTTGCCGCGGGGGACGGCTGCGGAGTCGGTGATGCGTCGCTGGGCCAGGGCACCGAGGGGGTCGGCAGCGGTGTCGGCCGGCGCGGACGTGGGCCACCAGATGGCGACGGGGGAGTCCGGGAGCAGCAGGGGAAGCACCACGGACTCCGCGTGCTTGACGACCTCGCCCTTGAGTCGGATCAGGGCGATCTCTCCGCCCCACCCGTCACCGCTGCCCACCTGGGCGTGGACCTGGGCGGCGCCGCGCGCGTCGCCGAGGATCACGCCGAGGACCCGGGACGGGTGCTCGCGCGAGGCGCGCTTGGCCGCGGCCATCGCCTCGGCCGCGTCCTCCTCGGGGGCGACGATGACCAGCGTCATCACCATCCCCATGGCCGGGCTGCCGGCGCGGGTGCGCGACCGGACGAACTCCGCGGCGATCTTGGACGAGTTGGTGTCGGTCAATTCGATCATCAGGGCCTCCTCCAGGTGCGCCCGTCGCGGGCCAGCATCTTGTCGGCGGACTCCGGCCCCCAGGTGCCCGAGTCGTACGGCTCCGGCTTGCCCTTCTTGGCCCAGAACTCGATCACGGGGTCGAGGATCTGCCACGAGAGCTCGACCTCCTCGTGCCGCGGGAACAGCGGCGGATCGCCGAGCAGGACGTCGAGGATGAGCCGTTCGTACGCCTCGGCGCTGGCCTCGGTGAAGGAGCCGCCGTAGGCGAAGTCCATGTTGACGTCGCGGATCTCCATCGCGGTGCCGGGCACCTTCGCCCCGAAGCGCATCGTCATGCCCTCGTCGGGCTGCACGCGGATGACGAGCGCGTTCTGGCTGAGGTCCTCGGTCGCGGTCTCGGCGAACGGAAGGTGCGGGGCGCGCTTGAACACGATGGCGACCTCGGTGACGCGTCGGCCGAGCCGCTTGCCGGTGCGGAGGTAGAACGGCACCCCGGCCCACCGGCGGGTCTCCACGTTGACGGTGATCGCCGCGAACGTCTCGGTCGTGGAGGTCTTCTTGATGCCCTCCTCGTCGAGGAAGCCCTGGACCTTCTCGCCTCCGGCCCACCCGGCGGCGTACTGGCCGCGGGCGGTGGTGAGGTCGAGCCGCGCCGGGAGCGTGGCCGACTTGAGCACCTTCTGCTTCTCGATGCGCAGGCTCCTGGCGTCGAAGGCGATGGGCTCCTCCATGGCGACGAGCGCCATCAGCTGCAGGAGGTGGTTCTGGATGACGTCGCGCGCCGCGCCGATGCCGTCGTAGTAGCCGGCGCGGCCCCCGATGCCGATGTCCTCGGCCATGGTGATCTGCACATGGTCGACGTAGTTGGCGTTCCAGATCGGCTCGAACATGTTGTTGGCGAACCGCATCGCCAGGATGTTCTGCACCGTCTCCTTGCCGAGGTAGTGGTCGATCCGGAAGACCGACCCGGACGGGAAGACGCCGTCGAGGGTGCGGTTGAGCTCGCGGGCGGACTCGAGGTCGTGGCCGAACGGCTTCTCCACCACCACCCGGCGCCACTGGTCGGGGCCGGGCTCGGAGAGACCGTGCTCCTTCAGCTGGCCCACCACGGTGCCGAAGAACGCCGGAGGGATCGCGAGGTAGAACGCCATGTTGCCACCGGTGCCGCGCAGCTCGTCGAGCTCCTCGACGGTGCGGCGCAGGTGGTCGAAGGCGGCGTCGTCGTCGAAGTCGCCGGAGACGAAGCGGAAGCCCTCGGACAGCTGGTTCCAGACCTCCTCGCGGAACGGCGTACGAGCGTGCTGCTTGACCGCGTCGTGGACGATCTGCGCGAAGTCCTGGTCGGCCCAGTCGCGTCGGGCGAAGCCCACGAGGCTGAAGCCGGGCGGCAGCAGGCCGCGGTTGGCGAGGTCGTAGATCGCCGGCATGACCTTCTTGCGCGACAGGTCGCCCGTCACGCCGAAGAGCACCATGCCGCACGGCCCGGCGATCCGAGGGAGCCGGCGGTCCTGCGGGTCACGCAGCGGGTTGGCGTAGCGCATCAGCCTCGGTTCTCCTGGTAGTAGCGGATCAGCGACTGCGTGGAGGGGTCCTGCTCGGCGGCCACGGACGCGTCGCCCGAGATCGCCGGGCGCAGCTCCTGGGCCAGCTGCTTGCCGAGCTCGACGCCCCACTGGTCGAAGCTGTCGATGCCCCACACGGCGCCCTGGACGAAGGTGATGTGCTCGTAGAGGGCGATCAGCTGGCCGAGCACCGACGGCGTGAGCGCCGGCGCCATGATCGACGTCGTGGGGCGGTTGCCCGGGAACGTGCGCGCCGACACCAGCTCCTCGGCGACGCCCTCCGCGCGGACCTCGTCGGCACTCCTGCCGAAGGCGAGCGCCCTCGTCTGCGCGAGGAAGTTGGCGAGCAGCAGCTCGTGGACGTCGGTCTCGCCGTCCTCGGTGCGGTCCACGAGGTCGTACGACGGTCGCGCGAAGGCGATGAAGTCGGCCGGCACGAGCCGGGTGCCCTGATGTATCAGCTGGTAGAAGGCGTGCTGGCCGTTGGTGCCGGGCTCGCCCCAGAACACCTCGCCGGTGTCGTAGCCGACGGCCGTGCCGTCCCACCGCACGCCCTTGCCGTTGGACTCCATCGTCAGCTGCTGGAGGTAGGCGGGGAAGCGGTGGAGCAGCTGTGCGTAGGGGAGCACCGCGTGGGTGTGGGCGCCGAGGAAGTTGGTGTACCAGACGTTGAGCAGCCCCATCCGGAGCGGCACGTTGGACTCCGGCGGCGCGGTCCGGAAGTGCTCGTCCATGGCGTGGAAGCCGGCGAGCAGCTCGGCGAAGCGCTCCGGCCCGACGGCGACGACGAGCGACAGGCCGATCGCCGAGTCCATCGAGTAGCGTCCGCCGACCCAGTCCCAGAACCCGAAGGCGTTCTCGGTGTCGATGCCGAAGTCGGCGACCTTGTCGAGGGCCGTGGACACGGCGACGAAGTGCCGCGCGACGGCCTCGGAGTCGTCGGCGCCGGCGGGCAGGTGCTCGAGGAGCCAGGCCCGGCAGAGGCGGGCGTTGGTAAGGGTCTCGAGGGTGCCGAAGGTCTTGCTGGAGACGATGAAGAGCGTCGTCTCCGGGTCGAGGTCCGCGAGCGTCTGGCCGGCGTCGGTGGGGTCGATGTTGCTGATGAAGCGGCACGTCAGGCCGTCCTGGCGGTAGGGCTCGAGCGCCTCGTAGGCCATGACGGGACCGAGGTCGGACCCGCCGATGCCGATGTTGACGACCGTCGCGATCCGCTTGCCCGTGACGCCCGTCCACTCGCCCGACCGCACGCGCTCGGCGAAGGCGTAGACCCGGTCGAGGACCTCGTGGACGTCGGCCACGACGTCCTGGCCGTCGACGCCCAGCGAGGCGTCGGCCGGCAGCCGCAGCGCCGTGTGGAGCACGGCGCGGTCCTCGGTGACGTTGATGTGCTCGCCCGCCAGCATGGCGTCGCGCCGGCCGGTCACGTCGACCTCGTCCGCGAGCGCCAGCAGCGCCGCCTCCACGTCACGGTCGAGGAGGTTCTTCGACAGGTCGACGTGGAGGTCGGCGGCGGCCAGCGTCTGGCGGTCGACCCACTCCGGCGTCAGCGCGGCTCGCAGGTCGGGCTCGTACGACGCCGCGAGCTCCGCGAGCCGCGCCCACGCCTCCGTCGTGGTGGGGTCGACCGCGCTGCTCATGCGCGAGCGGCCTCGAGGGACTTCCCGAGCGTCGTCTGCAGCTCGTCCCAGGCGACGACGAACTTGTCCACGCCCTCCTTGATCAGCGCCTTGATGACGTCGTCGTAGTCGATGCCGGCGTCCTCCAGTGCCAACATGTGAGCCGCGGCGTCGTCGTAGAACGGGCGGACGCGGTCGCCGCGGACCTCGCCGTGGTCGGCCACGGCGTCGAGGGTCTTCTCGGGCATCGTGTTGACGGTGTCCTCGACGACCAGGTCGACGACGTACATCGTGTCGTCGTAGTCGGGGTTCTTCACGCCGGTCGAGGCCCACAGCGGGCGCTGCTTGCGCGCACCCTTCGCCTCGAGGGCAGCCCAGCGCTCGCCGCTGAAGAACTCCTCGTACATCTGGAAGGCCAGTCGCGCGTTGGCGACGCCCGCCTTGCCGCGCAGGTCGGGGTCGGTGCCCGGGCCGTCGGTCATGGCCTCGAGCCGCTTGTCGATCTCGGTGTCGACGCGCGAGACGAAGAAGGACGCGACCGAGTGGATGTCGGCGAGGTCGTGGCCGTTGTCGGCGGCCTGCTCGAGGCCGGTCACGTAGGCCTCCATGACGTTGCGGTACTGCTCGAGGCCGAAGATCAGCGTCACGTTGACGGAGATGCCCGCGGCGATGGTCTCCGTGATGGCCGGCCAACCCTCCTTGGTGCCCGGGATCTTGATCAGGAGGTTGGGTCGGTCGACGATCCGCCAGAGCTCGGCGGCCTCCTTGACGGTCTCCTCCGTGTCGTGGGCGAAGCCGGGGGAGACCTCGATCGAGACGCGGCCGTCGACGCCGTCCGTGGCGTCGAAGACCGGGCGCATCACCTCACAGGCGTCGCGCACGTCGTCGGTGGTGATCACCTGCGTGGCCTTGTCGACGTCGGCGCCCGCGGCGGCGAGCTCGCGCACCTGCGGGTCGTAGCGCTCGCCGTCGGCGAGGGCCGCCTGGAAGATGGCGGGGTTGGAAGTGACACCCACGACGTGGCTGTTCTTCACCAGGTCCGCCAGGTTGCCGGTCTCCAGACGCTCGCGGGAGAGGTCGTCGAGCCAGATGGACACCCCGGCGTCGGCCAGGGCCTTGAGACGGTCGTTCATGTGGTGCCTCCTGAGGTTCGGTGGGTCAGTCGGTCAGGGTGCGCAGGCTGTCGCGGGCCGCGTTGGCGACCGCCTCGCCCGTGATGTCGAACTCCTCGTAGATGCGGGCGAAGTCCGCCGAGGCGCCGTAGTGGTCGATGGAGACGATGCGGCCGTGGTCGCCGACGTACTCCCGCCATCCCTGCTTGACGCCGGCCTCGACCGAGACGCGGGCCTTGACGGTGGGCGGCAGGACGCTCTCGCGGTAGGCCTCCTCCTGCTCCTCGAACCACTCGAGGCAGGGGAGGGACACCACGCGGGCGCGGATGCCGTCGGCCGCGAGGAGCTCGCGGGCGGCGACCGCCACCTGCACCTCGGAGCCGGTGCCCATGAGGATCACGTCGGGCTCGCCCTCGTCGACGTCGAGCAGCACGTAGCCGCCGCGGTGCACGTTGGAGGTGTCGCTGAAGCCCTCCTCGCCGCGCGGGAAGACGGGGACGTTCTGGCGGGTCAGCGCGATCCCGGCCGGGTGGTCGGTGCGCTGGAGCACGGCGTGCCACGCGGCAGCGGTCTCGTTGGCGTCCGCGGGGCGTACGACGTCGAGGCCGGGGATCGCGCGCAGGGCGGCGAGGTGCTCGATCGGCTGGTGCGTCGGGCCGTCCTCACCGAGGCCGATGGAGTCGTGGGTCCAGACGTAGGTGACCGGCAGGCCCATCAGCGCCGCGAGCCGCACCGACCCACGCATGTAGTCGCTGAACGTCAGGAAGGTGCCGCCGAAGACCCGCGTGCCGCCGTGGAGCGCGATGCCGTTGAGGATGCCGCCCATCCCGTGCTCGCGGATGCCGAAGTGCAGCACCCGGCCGGCGAGCGGGTCGCCGGTCCACTGGTCGGTCGAGCGGCTCTCGGGGATGAACGACGGAGCATCCTCGATGGTCGTGTTGTTGGACTCGGCGAGGTCGGCCGAGCCGCCCCACAGCTCGGGCATCACCCCGGCCACGGCGTTGATGACGGCGCCGGACGCCTTGCGGGTCGCAACGCCCTTGGGGTCGGCGTCGAAGGTCGGCAGCGCGTCGACGAGACCGGCGGGCAGGGCGCGGGTCTGCATGCGCTCGAAGGTCTGGACGGCCTCGTCGGACGCCGCACCCTTCCACGCGTCGAAGCGCTCCTGCCACGCGGCCTGCTGCTCCTTGCCGCGGGCGACGAGGGAACGGGTGCGCTCGATCACGTCGGTCGGCACCTCGAAGTGCTGCTCGGGGTCGAAGCCGAGCACCTCCTTGGTGGCGGCCACCTCCTCCTCGCCCAGGGCGGAGCCGTGCGACTTGCCGGTGCCCTGCGCGTTGGGCGCGGGCCAGGCGATGACGGTGTGCAGGACGATGAGGCTGGGCCGGTCGGTGACCTCGTCGGCGGCGCGGACGGCGGCGTAGAGCTCGGGCACGTCCTCGACGTACTCCGTGCCGCCGTTGGTCCAGTCGACGTGCTGCACGTGCCAGCCGTAGGCCTCGTAGCGCGCACCGACGTCCTCGGTGAACGCCACGTCGGTGTCGCCCTCGATCGAGATCTGGTTGGCGTCGTAGATCATCGTGAGGTTGCCGAGCTGCTGGGTGCCGGCGATCGAGGAGGCCTCGGCGCTGACGCCCTCCTCCAGGTCGCCGTCGGAGCAGATGGCGTAGACGTGGTGGGTGAAGGGGGAGTCGGCCTCGGCAGTGCCGGCGTCGAGCAGGCCGCGCTCGCGGCGGGCCGCCATGGCCATGCCGACGGCGTTGGCGACACCCTGGCCGAGCGGGCCGGTGGTCGTCTCGACTCCGGCCGTGTGGCCGTACTCGGGGTGTCCGGGCGTCTTGCTGCCCCACGTGCGCAGGGACCGCAGGTCCTCGATCTCGAGGCCCCAGCCGCCGAGGAAGAGCTGGGTGTAGAGGGTGATCGAGCTGTGTCCGCACGACAGCACGAAGCGGTCGCGACCGGTCCAGTGCGGGTCGGCGGGGTTGTGCCGCATCACCTTCTGGAACAGCAGGTACGCCGCCGGCGCGAGGCTCATGGCCGTGCCGGGGTGGCCGTTGCCGACCTTCTGGACCGCGTCCATCGCCAGGACCCGGGCCGTGTCGACGGCCCGGCGGTCGATGTCGTCCCACTCGAGGGTGGCGGGCAGGGCGGACTTCTTGGTCAACGCAGTTCCTCTCGTGGAGTGCAACCGGGTGCAGTCAGGATCACAGCCCAGCAGGGGTGGCCTCGACTGCGACCCTATCGTCGTGGCCGAGTAGACTCGACCGTGCCCGAGGGTCGTCCCGGACGCCGGAACAGCTGGCCGTTCATCCTTCGGTTCCCCTGCGCTCCGCGTCCCATCCGCCCACGTCCTCCCGAGGTTCTCCACCGTGTCCCACGCCGGCCCGAACGCTGCTGCGTCCGCCCGGCCGTCGACCGGTGACCCGGGTTCCCCGGCGGAGGCCCCGAAGACGTGGCGCGACGTGGTCGCCGCCTACGTCGGGCTGACCAAGCCGCGCGTGATCGAGCTGCTGCTGCTGACGACCGTCCCGGTGATGTTCTACGCCGCGCGCGGCGTGCCGGACCTCGACCTGGTCGTGTGGACCGTCCTGGGTGGCACGTTCTCCGCCGGTTCGGCCTCGGTCTTCAACTGCGTCTACGACCGCGACATCGACGAGCAGATGCGTCGGACCCGCCGGCGGGCGCTGCCGCGCCACATCGTGTCGCCACGGGCAGCGCTGGTCTTCGGGTTCGT
Source organism: Nocardioides sp. Soil_C_8 (assembly GCF_057656315.1). NCBI lineage: Bacteria > Bacillati > Actinomycetota > Actinomycetes > Propionibacteriales > Nocardioidaceae > Nocardioides > Nocardioides sp. Soil_C_8. Next base: position 49,022 of record NZ_JBDGKQ010000004.1, on the reverse strand, counting down.
GCTCGGCATCCTGTCGACGGTCGTGCTCTACCTCGGCGTGAACGGTCTGTCCGCGCTCCTGTCGGTCACCGCCATCGCCTTCTACGTCTTCGTCTACACGATGCTGCTGAAGCGGCGCACGACCCAGAACATCGTCTGGGGTGGCATCGCGGGGTGCTTCCCGGCGCTGATCGGCTGGACGGCCGTGACCGGCTCGCTGGCCTGGACGCCGGTCGTGCTGTTCCTCGTCGTCTTCTTCTGGACGCCGCCGCACACGTGGGCGCTGGCGCTGCGCTACCGCGAGGACTACGCGAACGTCGACGTGCCGATGCTGCCGGTCGTCAAGCCCGCCAGCGAGGTCGGCCGCCAGGTCGTGGTCTACAGCTGGGTGATGGTCGCCACCTCGCTCCTCCTGTGGCCGGTCGCCGGGACGAGCCTGGTCTACCCGGTCGCGGCCGCCGCCCTGGGCGCGGTCTTCCTGGTCGAGGCCCACCGGATGTGGAAGCGCGCGAAGGGCTCCGAGGCCCTGTCGGAGATCAACCCGATGCGGCTGTTCCACGCGTCCAACCTCTACCTGTCACTGCTCTTCGTCGCCGTAGCACTCGATCCCCTGCTGGTCCGGTAGCGCATCTCGCAGGTCTTGTCAGGAGAATCCGACAAGTCTGGAGATCATCTTGAGACAACGTGCCGTGTCCACGGACGCAATCCCACGTTGAATGCTCCGCAGGGGGAGGCAGCGGGCCACCCCCGCGGGAGCAGGGGGTAGTTCTGCATGTCTTCATCACGTGAGCGACGACACCGGACCGCGGCCGCGGCACGGGTGGGGGTTCGTCGCCGTCCGATCCATCGCGGTGTCTCGAGGGCCGTCACCCTCGTGCTGGCCGTATGCTTCGCCGTCGTCGGCGTGGCCGGGGCCGCCAGCGCCCACCACAACACGATCACGGGCGACGTGGTCTGCAAGACGGGCGGCGGCTGGGCGGTCAGCTGGCGGGTCGAGAACAGCGAGGCGCGCACCGAGTGGATCACCGCGTCCAACCGACCCGGCGTCGTCCCGGTCAACACGCAGCTGACGGCCAACCAGACGCGCACCTTCTCCGAGACCGTCACCACCAAGCCGACCTCGCAGCTGACGCTGACGCTGTCGGCGAAGTGGAGCAACGGCGCCACCAACACCAGCTCCGGCTACATCCCGGTGTCGAAGTTCCAGGACGCCTGCAACGTCACCACCGTCCAGCCGCCGAGCATCCCGGTCGTCGACGACTGCGGCCCGGGCAACGCCCACTACGGCACGGTCCCGTCCGGTCCCTGGACGTCGGTCACGAACCCCGACGGCAGCGTCACGGTGAAGGCCAACCCAGGCACCCAGTTCCCGGGCGGCAAGACCAGCATCACCTACCCGACCCCGACCGACAGCAACGAGCCGTGCCCGACGCCGCCAGTCGTCCCGCCCACGCCTCCGGTGCAGCCCCCGGTCGTGACCCCGCCGGTCGTCGCTCCGCCGGAGGTGCTGCCCGCCGAGGCACGCGCCGTGTCGGCCCGGGCCCGCAAGATCGACAAGTGCGGCACCCGCGGCGACGTCTACAAGGTGGTCAAGCGGACGGGCGTCGTCTACACGTCGAAGGGCACGGTCCTCCGACAGGGCGTGTGGCTCAAGGCGGGCGCGAAGCGCGTCGTCGTCCGTGCCCACGCGGCCGACGCGTCCTACCGGCTCCAGGGGAAGCAGCAGTGGCGGATGACCTTCCGCACCCGCCCGTGCGCCAAGGCCCCGGAGGTCGCACCCAGCACCGGACAGCGATGACCCGCTCCCGGGCTGCCGGGATCGTCGCCGCGGTGGTGCTCGGCGCCACCGTGGTGGCCGGTCAGGGCGCGGCACACGCCGCCCCTGACCGGCTGACGATCGCGCGCACCGGCACGGACGCCAGGATCATCAGGGTCCCGGCGCGCAACGACACCCTGGCGGTCGGCAACCAGCTCCGCGGGGCCGTCTACACCTGGTCGAAGGGCGACCCGCCCTGCGACCCCACCGGCAGCACCGTCTACGCCGGTCACGCCTGGCGGGCCGGCAACGGCGTCGCCGACCGGTGGGGATCGCTGCGCCGTGGCGACGTCATCAAGGTCGCCGGATGCCGGTTCGAGGTCACCCGTCGTGAGTACTGGCCGGCGTCACGGCGGATGGGCTCGCTCTACTCGGTCGCCGGGCCCGCGCGGATCGTGCTCGTCGGCTGCAAGGCCGACGACTACTCGCGGCGCACGGTGGTCTTCGCGCGCAAGATCGGCCGGTCCTGACCGGACGCCCACGCGCCGGGGCTACGACGGACCGATGCGGGTCGCGGCGTGGGTCTGGGTCACGCCGTCGGCGCGGGCCTCGTCGGAGCCGCGGTGGGGCAGCACCGCGAGCGCGATGCGGGCCAGCCCGGCGGCGAGGAGGCCAGCGCCGAGCATGTGCAGGGCGACCAGCCCGACCGGCAGGTCCAGCCAGTACTGCACCCAGCCGAGGACGCCCTGCAGCACCTCGATGAGCAGCACCAGGGCGGTCACGCGCGCCAGCCACCGGTGCCCCCCGCGCAGGGCCGCGACCAGCAGGGCGACGGTCAGCGCGACGAGGACGTAGACCGCCGTCGCGTGGACCTGCGAGACCGTCGCCGGGTCGAGGCCGTTGCGGGGTGAGTCGGTGTCGCCCGCGTGGGGGCCGGCGCCGGTCACGATGGTGCCGAGGTAGAGGACGACCCAGCCGGACGCGAACGTCGCCCAGGCGAGGGCTCGCGGGAGCAGCGGGGCGAGGTCGCGCGTGGGGCTGCGCAGCTCGTCGACGAGCGCGACGCAGACCGTGATGATCGCCATCGACAGCATGAAGTGGCCGGAGACGACCCACGGGTTGAGGTCGGTCAGCACGGTGATCCCGCCGAGCACCGCCTGCAGCGGGATGCCCAGGCCGATCACGAACGCCAGCCACGTCGCGCGGCGGTGGCGCGCCCCGAGGGCGGCGAGGAAGCACAGCACCGCGACGGCGGCCAGGACGAAGGTCAGCAGGCGGTTGCCGAACTCGATGGCACCGTGCAGGCCAAGCTCGCCGTGGGCGACGTACGACGCGTCGGTGCAGCGCGGCCACGTCGGACAGCCGAGCCCGGAGCCGGTGAGCCGCACGGCCGCGCCGGTGACGACGATGCCGATGTTGGCGAGCAGGTTGGCCACGGCGAGCGGCCAGAGGAACCGCGCGAGGCGGTCGAGCAGGGTGCGTCCCATCATTCCCACCTGAAGGTCTTGGCCGTGAGCAGGGCGCCGACCAGCGCCCACGCGGCGAGCACGAGCAGGGATCGGCCGTCGATCTCGGCGTGCACGAGCGCGGAGCGCATCGCCTCGCCGAGGGCTCCGGACGGCAGCCACTGGAGGAGCCCGCCGGCGGCGCCGTACGTGCTGGTCGGCAGGACCACGCCACCGCCGGCCATGAGGAGCAGGTAGACGAGGTTGGCGAGCGCGAGGGTCGCCTCGGCGCGCAGGGCGCCGGCGACGAGGAGCCCGAGGGACGCGAAGGCGGCGGTGCCGAGGGCCACCGTGAGCACCAGACCGAGCACCGTCCGCGGCGGATCGGCCAGCGAGGGCTCCCAGCCGAGGGCAAGCGCGACCACGACGAGCACGACGAGCTGCAGGACGACGACGTTGAGCAGTGCCAGCACCTTGCCGAGGAGCAGGCCGTGGCGGGGGAGCGGCGAGGAGCCGAGGAGCTTGATCACGCCGTAGCGGCGCTCGAATCCGGTGGCGATGGCCACCGAGGTGAACGAGGTCGACATCACGGCCAGGGCCAGGACGCCCGGCGTGAGGAGGTCGACCGGCGCGTGCCCCTCGAAGGTGCTGCCGAGGCGACCCGCCGCGGCGACGCCACCCACCAGCACGATCACCGGGATCACGATGGCGAGCAGCAGCTGCTCGCCGTTGCGCAGCATCAGCCGCGCCTCCATCCGGGCCTGCGCCACCACCATGCGCCGGAGGCCGGCGCCGCCGGGGGCGGGTGCGAAGGTGCCGGTCCCGCGGCTGTCCACGGTGCTCATGAGGGGGTCCCCGCGGCGTTGTTCGGAGGAGCGGAGCGGGGGAGAAGAACGTCGTGGGGTGTCTCCAGCTCCCGTCCGGTGAGCTCGAGGAAGACGTCCTCGAGGGTGCGCTGGCCCAGCGTGAGCGTCTGCGGCAGGACGGCGTGCTCCTCGCACCAGCGCGAGACGCGGCCGAGCGTGGTGGCGTCGGCCGGGCCGTGGATGAGCATGCTGACCTCGTCGAGCTGGCGCACCTCGGTGAGCGGGCCCAGCTCGGCGCGCAGCGACTCGGGCGCGCCGTCGGGGAAGGGCCGGTTGACGACCAGGCGGATGGTCGCCGAACGACCGCCCCGGGTGAGCTCGGCCGGGGTGCCGGAGGCGATCAGCGTGCCGCGGTCGATGATGTGGATGCGGTCGGCGAGGTGCTCGGCCTCGTCCATGTGGTGGGTCGTCAGGACGACCGTGACGCCGTCGGCGCGCACCTCCTCGAGCATCTCCCACGTCGTGCGCCGAGCCTGGGGGTCCATGCCGGCGGTCGGCTCGTCGACGAACACGAGCTCGGGGCGGCCCACGAGCGCGATCGCGAGACCGAGGCGCTGCTTCTGCCCACCGGAGAGCCGGCGGTAGGGCGTCCGACCGCACTCGGCCAGGCCCAGGCGGGCGACGAGCATGGCCGTGTCGAGCGGGTGCGCGTGGAGGGAGGCCATGTGCTCGAGCATCTCGACCGCGCGTACGCCGCTCCAGGCGCCGCCGCTCTGCAGCATGACGCCGATCCGCGGCAGCAGCCGCGCGCGGTCGCGCTGCGGGTCGAGGCCGAGCACGCGGACGGTGCCCCGCTGCGGCACCCGGTAGCCCTCGCAGGTCTCGAGCGTCGTGGTCTTCCCGGCGCCGTTGGGACCCAGCACGGCGGTGATGGAGCCGCGCGCCACCTCCAGCGACAACCCGTCGACGGCCACCTTGTCGCCGTACGCCATCACCAGGCCGTCGATCTCGACGGCGGGGGAGGCGGCTGGCACGCCTCGATTCTAGGTGCGCCTTGTCGGGAGGCCGCTGTCGGTCCCCGCGACTAGCGTGGTCGCCATGACGCGATCCCCAGCGATCGAGGCCGAGGGCCTCGTCAAGCACTTCGGTGACACGGTGGCCGTCGACGGGGTGTCCTTCGTCGTGCCCGAGGGCACGGTGCTCGGCCTGCTCGGGCCCAACGGCGCCGGCAAGACGACCACCGTCCGGATGATGACCACGCTCACCCGTCCGACGGCCGGCACGGGTCGCGTCGCCGGCCACGACATCCTGACCGACGCCGCCGCGGTGCGTCGCAGCATGGGGCTGACCGGTCAGGCGGCCACCGTCGACGAGCTCCTGACCGGCCGGGAGAACCTGCGCCTCATCGGCAGCCTCTACGGCCTCGACCCGGCCTACATCCGGCGCGCGAGCGACGAGCTGCTCGAGCGCTTCTCGCTCTCCGACGCGGGCGACCGCACGGCCAAGACCTACTCCGGCGGCATGCGGCGCCGGCTCGACCTCGCGGTCAGCCTCATCGCGACGCCACCCGTGCTGTTCCTCGACGAGCCGACCACGGGCCTCGACCCGCGCTCACGGGTGGAGCTGTGGGAGGTGCTGCGCGAGCTCGTCGCCGACGGCACCACCCTGCTGCTGACCACGCAATACCTCGAGGAGGCCGACCAGCTCTCCGACAACATCGTGGTGATCGACCGCGGCACGGTCATCGCCGAGGGCACCCCGCTGCAGCTGAAGGACCAGTCGGGTGCCGCAGCCCTCGTCGTGACGGTCTCGCACGCCGGCGACCTGCAGACGGCCGAGGCGCTGCTGCGTCCCCACGCGCGGGAGGTGCACGTCGACGTGGGTGCCCGCCAGCTCACGGCGCCGTCGGAGGGCCTGGCCCACATGACGCGCGTCGCCGGGATCTTCGACGAGAGCGGCATCGTGCTCGACGACATCGGGCTCAAGCGCCCGAGCCTCGACGACGTGTTCCTCCACCTCACCGGGCACCGTGCCGCGCACGAGCCCGACGAAGGCGTGGGCGACGGGGGCGACCACACCGACCAGCTCGACCAGACCGCAGGAGGCAGGGCCCGATGACCACCACCCTCGAGCGACCGGAAATCCGCACCACCGGGCTGCCGGCCCAGTCGTGGGCCATCGCCCGCCGCAACTTCCTCCACATCAGGCGCATGCCCGAGATGCTGATGGACGTCACGATCCAGCCGGTCATGTTCGTGCTGCTGTTCGCGTTCGTCTTCGGCTCGTCGATCGACGTGGCGACGCCCGCCGGATACCGCGCGTTCCTGCTCCCCGGGATCATGGCGCAGACCGTCGCCTTCGCCTCGTTCATCGTCGCCGTCGGGCTCACCGCCGACCTCGACAAGGGCATCGTCGACCGGATGCGGTCGCTGCCGATCAACCCGGCCGCCGTGCTGGTGGGCCGCAGCATCTCGAGCCTGGCCCACGCCTCGATCGGCCTGGTCGTGATGTCGTTGACCGGGCTCGTCATCGGGTGGCGCATCCACACCGACGTCCTCCAGGCGGCCTTCGGCTACCTCCTGCTCCTCGGCTGGGGGTTCGCGATGATCTGGGTCGGCATCTGGGTCGGCTCGGCGATGCGCTCCGTCGAGGCGGTCAACGGCGTCATGTTCGCCACGATGTTCCCCATCACCTTCCTGGCCAACACGTTCGCGCCGACCGACCAGATGCCGACCGTCCTGCGGTTCATCGCCGAGTGGAACCCGATCTCGTCGCTGACCCAGGCCGTGCGCGTGCTCTGGGGCAACGACCAGCCGCTCGCGGAGGGGGCCGCGTTCCCGATGCACCACCCGATCCCGTTCACGATCGGCTGGATCATCCTCATCACGGCCGTCGTGGCGCCGCTGGCCATCCGCACCTTCCGGTCCCGCACCTCCGACTGACGCGAGCCGGCGGTGGGTCCGCGGTGGGCCAGGTCACTTAGGTGACCCTTGCTTGAACGCCGGGAAGCAATAACGACACACTGGCGTTGTGGAATTCGTGAGGACGTCGACGGCACAGCGCGAGGGCGATGCGCCCACGCGTGACCGCGTGGCCCGCACGATCCTGGAGAACGGCCCCTCGACCGCCGCCGACCTCGCCCTCCGGCTCGACCTCACACCCGCCGCCGTACGCCGCCACCTCGACCACCTCGCCGACGAGGGGGTCGTGGAGTCGCGCGACCAGAAGGTCTACGGCACCCGCGGACGCGGTCGTCCCGCGAAGGTCTTCGCGCTCACCGAGGCGGGGCGCGACAGCTTCGACCAGCAGTACGACGACCTCGCCGTGCAGGCCATGCGGTTCCTGGCCGAGACGCAGGGCGAGGACGCCGTGGTCGAGTTCGCGCGGCGCCGGGTGGCGTTCGTCGAGCGCGACTACGCCGCGATCATGGCGGCCGACCCCGACCTGACGCCCGCCGAGGCGCTCGCGCGGGTGTTCACCCAGAACGGCTACGCCGCATCGGTGCGAGAGCTCCCGGTCGTGGGGGAGCAGCTGTGCCAGCAGCACTGCCCGGTCTCCCACGTCGCCCACGAGTTCCCGCAGCTCTGCGAGGCCGAGACCGAGGCGATCGCCTCCGTGCTCGGCACCCACGTCCAGCGGTTGGCGACCATCGCCCACGGTGACGGCGTGTGCACCACGTGCATCCCCCAGACCCTCAAGACGGACCGGAAGACGGACCCGACAAAGGAGCAGGCATGACCTCGATCGAAGAACTCAACCCCGAGCTCAAGGGCATCGGCAAGTACGAGTTCGGCTGGGCCGACCGCGACGACGCCGGCGCCGCCGCGACCCGTGGTCTCAACGAGGACGTCGTGCGCGACATCTCCTCCAAGAAGTCGGAGCCGCAGTGGATGCTCGACCTGCGCCTCAAGGGCCTCAAGCTGTTCCACCGCAAGCCGATGCCGACCTGGGGCTCCGACCTCGGCGCGATCGACTTCGACAACATCAAGTACTTCGTGCGCTCCTCGGAGAAGCAGGCCACGTCGTGGGAGGACCTGCCCGAGGACATCAAGAACACCTACGACAAGCTCGGCATCCCGGAGGCGGAGAAGCAGCGCCTGGTCGCCGGTGTCGCCGCCCAGTACGAGTCCGAGGTCGTCTACCACTCGATCCGCGAGGACCTCGAGGAGAAGGGCGTCATCTTCGTCGACACCGACACCGCGCTGAAGGAGCACGAGGAGCTCTTCAAGGAGTACTTCGGCACCGTCATCCCGGTCGGTGACAACAAGTTCGCCGCGCTCAACACCTCGGTGTGGTCGGGCGGCTCGTTCATCTACGTGCCGAAGGGCGTCCACGTCGACATCCCGCTGCAGGCCTACTTCCGGATCAACACCGAGAACATGGGCCAGTTCGAGCGGACGCTGATCATCGCCGACGAGGACTCCTACGTGCACTACGTGGAGGGCTGCACCGCGCCGATCTACTCCTCCGACTCCCTGCACTCCGCGGTCGTCGAGATCGTCGTCAAGAAGGGCGCCCGCGTCCGCTACACGACCATCCAGAACTGGTCGAACAACGTCTACAACCTCGTCACCAAGCGCGCGACCTGCGAGGCCGGCGCGACGATGGAGTGGGTCGACGGCAACATCGGCTCGAAGGTCACGATGAAGTACCCCGCCGTCTACCTCATGGGCGAGCACGCCAAGGGCGAGACGCTCTCGATCGCGTTCGCCGGCGAGGGCCAGCACCAGGACGCCGGCGCCAAGATGGTGCACGCCGCGCCGCACACCTCGTCGTCCATCCTGAGCAAGTCGGTGGCGCGCGGCGGCGGTCGTACGTCGTACCGCGGGCTGATCCAGGTCAACGAGGGCGCCCACGGCTCGAAGTCCAACGTGCTGTGCGACGCGCTCCTGGTCGACCAGATCAGCCGCAGCGACACCTACCCCTACGTCGACATCCGCGAGGACGACGTGTCGATGGGCCACGAGGCGAGCGTCTCCAAGGTCTCCGACGACCAGCTCTTCTACCTCATGTCGCGCGGCATGGAGGAGGACGAGGCGATGGCGATGATCGTGCGTGGCTTCGTCGAGCCGATCGCCAAGGAGCTGCCGATGGAGTACGCCCTCGAGCTCAACCGCCTGATCGAGCTGCAGATGGAAGGGGCCGTGGGCTGACGCCCGCTGCCGCTGACCCGTTCGACGTACGTAGAAAGTAGATCCTTGACCGTCACCACTGATTCCGTCCGCTCCGCGCTGGAGCAGGGCCCCGAGCACGGCAAGGTGGAGAGCCACCTCCACCCCGCCGGCTCGTTCGACGTCGCCGACCACGAGGTCCCGACCGGCCGCGAGGAGATCTGGCGCTTCACGCCGCTCAAGCGGCTGAAAGGCCTGCACGCCGACGCCGAGTTCATGCGCTCGGCGACCTCGTGCACGTGGAACACCCCCGCGGGCGTGCGCATCGAGGGCGTCTCCGGCGACGAGGCCCGTGGACTGCGAGGCATCTCCGGCCTCGTGCCCAACACCCGCTGGGCGGCCCGCGTGCTGGCCGAGGTCCCCGCGAGCCTGCTGATCGACGTGCCCGCCGACACCGAGGTGGCCGAGCCGATCGTCGTCGACCTCGACGGCGAGGACGCCACCGTCACCGAGGCCGGGCACGTGGCGATGCGCTTCGGAGCGCACAGCAAGGCCATCGTAGTCCTCAACCACACGGGCTCCTCGACGGTCGCCGCGGTGGTCGAGGTCGCGGTGGGTGACGGGGCCGACGTCACGGTCGTCTCGATCCAGGACTGGGCCGACGACGCCGTGCACCTCGCGCACCACCAGGCCCTCGTGGGTCGCGACGCGACCTACAAGCACGCCGCGATCTCCTTCGGCGGCGACGTGGTCCGCATGGACGCCAACGTCACCTACGACGGTCCCGGCGGCTCCGCGGAGCTCCTGGGCCTCTACTTCGCCGACGCCGGCCAGCACATCGAGCACCGGATCTTCGCCGACCACACCGCCCCGCGCACCAAGTCCCACGCGGTCTACAAGGGGGCGCTGCAGGGCGAGAAGGCGCACACGGTCTGGGTGGGCAACGTGCTCATCCGGAAGGTCGCGGAGGGTATCGAGACCTACGAGGAGAACCGCAACCTGGTTCTCACCGACGGCTGCCAGGCCGACTCGATCCCGAACCTCGAGATCGAGACCGGCGAGATCGAGGGCGCCGGGCACGCCTCGACGACTGCTCGCTTCGACGACGAGCAGCTGTTCTACCTGCAGTCGCGTGGCGTCTCCGAGCAGGAGGCGCAGCGCCTCGTCGTGCACGGCTTCTTCAACGACCTCATCCGCAAGGTCGGCGTGCCGTCCATCGAGGACCGCCTCCTCACCACCGTCGAGGCCGAGCTCGCCAAGAACGTCCTCAAGGACGTCGGCTCGCTCGCCGCGTTCGGATCGGACGACTGATGGCGTTCGAGCGCGCCTGCGCACTCGACGAGATCCGGGCCGACCAGGGCCTCGCGGTGACCTTGGGTCGCTACGAGGTCGTCGTCGCCCGCGACGGCGACGAGGTCTTCGCGCTGGAGAACGAGTGCAGCCACGCCGCGGTCGCCCTCAGCGAGGGCGAGGTCGCCGACTGCCAGATCGAGTGCTGGCTGCACGGGTCGATGTTCGACCTGCGCACCGGCAAGCCCACCAACCTCCCTGCGACCGAGCCGGTCGCCACCTTCCCGATCGAGGTACGCGGCACCGACGTGTACGTCGACACCGAGACCACCCTGAACGGAGTCACCCCCGCATGAGCAAGCTCGTCATCACCGACCTCCACGTCACCGTCGACACCGAGGACGGCCCCAAGGAGATCCTCAAGGGCGTCACCCTCACCATCAAGGAGGGCGAGACCCACGCCATCATGGGGCCCAACGGCTCGGGCAAGTCGACGCTCGCCTACTCGATCGCCGGCCACCCCAAGTACACGATCACGGGCGGCACGGTGACCCTCGACGGCCAGGACGTGCTGTCCCTCTCGGTCGACGAGCGCGCCCGCGCCGGCCTGTTCCTCGCCATGCAGTACCCCGTCGAGGTCCCGGGCGTCTCGGTCGCCAACTTCCTGCGCACCGCGAAGACGGCCATCGACGGCGAGGCACCCAAGCTGCGCACCTGGGTCAAGGACGTCAACGGCGCCCTCGAGGCGCTCAACCTCGACTCGTCGTTCTCGCAGCGCTCGGTCAACGAGGGCTTCTCCGGTGGTGAGAAGAAGCGCCACGAGATCGCCCAGCTCGAGCTGCTCGACCCCAAGGTCGCGGTGCTCGACGAGACCGACTCCGGCCTCGACATCGACGCGCTCAAGATCGTCTCGGAGGGCGTCAACCGCTTCCGCCAGCGCGAGGGCAAGGGCGTCCTGCTCATCACCCACTACACCCGCATCCTGCGCTACATCGAGCCCGACTATGTCCACGTCTTCGTCGACGGCAAGGTCGCCGAGTCCGGCGGCAAGGAGCTCGCCGACCAGCTTGAGGCCGAGGGCTATGACAAGTACCTCACGGCGGCGCGATAAGCGGCGCTGGGCTGCGTTGTCGTCACTCGACGACCCGCTCCGCTCAAAGGTCGCCTTCGCTCCTCCGCCTTGACCAGCACCGCTTCTCACACCGCCGAAAGGGGTAAGCCGATGGAAGGACTGCTCCCGGATCTCGACGTGATCCGCAAGGACTTCCCGATCCTCGAGCGCACGCTCGCGGGCGGAGTGCCGCTGGTCTACCTCGACAGCGCCAACACCTCGCAGAAGCCGCAGGTCGTCATCGACACGATGGTCGACCACCTCGAGCGGCACAACGCCAACATCGCCCGCGCCATGCACCAGCTCGGCGCGGAGTCGACGGAGGCCTACGAGGCGGCGCGCGACCAGGTCGCGGCGTTCCTCAACGCGCCGTCGCGCAACGAGGTGATCTTCACCAAGAACGCCACTGAGGCGCTCAACCTGCTGGCCCGCACGATCGAGCTCGGCCCCGGCGACAACGTCGTCATCACCGAGATGGAGCACCACTCCAACATCGTGTCGTGGCAGCTCGCCTGCGAGCGCTCGGGCGCGGAGCTGCGGTGGTTCGGGCTGACCGACGACGGTCACCTCGACCTGTCGAACGCCGACCAGCTGATCGACGACCGCACCAAGGTCGTCGCCTTCACCTGGGTGTCCAACATGCTGGGCACGATCAACCCGGTGACCGACCTCGTCGCCCGCGCCAGGGCCGCCGGCGCGCTGTCGGTCGTCGACGCCTCCCAGGCCGCGCCGCAGCTGCCGGTCGACGTACAGGCGACGGGGTGCGACTTCCTGGTCTTCACCGGCCACAAGGTGACCGGCCCGACCGGGATCGGCGTCCTGTGGGGACGTGAGGCGCTGCTCAACGAGCTGCCTCCCTTCCACGGCGGCGGCGAGATGATCGAGACCGTGACGATGGCCCGGTCGACCTTCGCCAAGGCGCCGCACCGCTTCGAGGCCGGCACCCCGCCGATCGTCGAGGCCGTCGGCCTGGGCGCGGCCGTCGACTACCTCGGCCACATCGGCCTCGACGCCATCCACCGCCACGAGCAAACGATCACGGCGTACGCCCTCGACGGGCTGCAGTCCGTGCCGGGCCTCACCGTCCTCGGCCCGCTCGACGCCACCCGGCGCGGTGGCGCGATCTCGTTCGAGCTCGCCGGCGTGCACCCGCACGACATCGCGCAGGTCCTCGACTCGCGCGGCATCGCGATCCGGGCCGGGCACCACTGCGCCAAGCCGGCGCACGCCCGCTTCGGCGTGCAGAGCTCGAGCCGGATGTCGTCCTACCTCTACACCACGCCGGCGGAGATCGACGCGCTCGTCGAGGGCCTCCACCACACCCGCAGCTACTTCAAGGTGGACGGATGAGCACCGACCTCGACGCGCTCTACCAGGAGATCATCCTGGACCACTACAAGAACCCGCACCACAAGGGCCTGCGCGACCCGTTCGAGTCCGAGGTGCACCACGTCAACCCGACCTGCGGCGACGAGGTCACCCTCCGCGTGCACCTGTCCGACGGTGTCGTCGAGGACGTGTCGTACGACAGCGTCGGCTGCTCGATCTCGCAGGCGTCGGCGTCCGTGCTGACCGACCTCGTGATCGGCAAGCCCGTCGACGAGGCCATGGGGATCCACCAGACCTTCCTCGAGCTCATGCAGGGCAAGGGACAGGTGGAGCCCGACGAGGACGTCCTCGAGGACGGTATCGCGTTCGCCGGTGTCGCCAAGTTCCCCGCGCGCGTGAAGTGCGCACTGCTCTCCTGGATGGCGTGGAAGGACGCGACCACCCAGGCCCAATCAGAAGGAGCCCCCTCATGACCGACACCCAGGGAATCGACCACGGCGACCTCCCCGACGTGCCCGAGGCCGGGCAGGGCGGCGGCACGTCGACGGTGACCGTCGACGACGTCACCGAGGCGATGAAGGACGTCGTCGACCCCGAGCTCGGGATCAACGTCGTCGACCTCGGCCTCGTCTACGGCGTGCACCTCGACGAGCACAGCAACGCCGTCCTCGACATGACCCTCACCTCGGCGGCCTGCCCGCTGACCGACGTGATCACCGACCAGACCGAGTCGGCCCTCGAGGGCCTCGTCGGCGACGTCGCCATCAACTGGGTCTGGATGCCCCCGTGGGGCCCGGACAAGATCACCGAGGACGGCCGCGAGCAGCTCCGGGCGCTCGGCTTCAACGTCTGAGCCTCGGCTGCACCTCTTGCACGTTCCGCACGAGCGGTGAGTGGGACATGTTCCGGACGTCCCACTCACCGCTCGCCCCCATTTCGGGCGGCCCCTCCCTAGGGAGGAACGTCCCCTGTGCCGGGCCCGCGGCGCTTACGGCGAACCGCCTGAGCGGTGTCCCAGCCACATTCCTGCTGCGCGCAATGTGGCTCAGCCACCGCCCGCCAGCGTGGCGACGTACGACACGCGCCTGAGCGGCGCCCCAGCCACATTCCTGCTGCGCGCAATGTGGCTCAGCCACCGCCCGAGCGGTGAGTGAGGCATGTTCTGTACGCCAGGAACCTGTCTCACTCACCGCTCGCGCGCATCACCCGACGTACGTAGGCCTCGAGCGGAGTGCTGGAGGCACTCGACGCCGCCGGAGCGCCCTCAGTCACCGCCCGACGGAGCAGGCCGATAATCCGTGGCGCCGGCGCCCGCCCCGAGCGCACACTCCATCCGTGCTCAACCCCCACCCCACGCGCTACGCCGAGCTCAACGGCGTGCTGCACGACCTCGTGACCGGTGCCCAGGAGGCGCTCGGCGGGTCGTTCGTCGGTGCGTACCTGCAGGGGTCGTTCGCGCTCGGGGCCGGTGACCTGCACAGCGACTGCGACTTCGTCGTCGTGGTGCGGGAGCGGCCCGACGGGGAGCAGGAGGCCGCGCTGCGTCGCCTCCACGCCGACCTGCCGCACCGCGACGGCTTCTGGCACGGCCACCTCGAGGGGTCGTACGCCGTCGCCGGTGACCTCGCGACCGTCGCCGGGCTCGGGCGGGAGTGGCTCTACGTGGACCACGGCTCGGACGTCATGTCGTGGTCGGAGCACTGCAACCAGCCGTGGACCCGCTGGATCCTGCGCGAGCACGGCATCACGCTCGTCGGCCCGTGCCCGGAGCAGCTGGTGGAGCCGGTCCCGGACGACGTGCTCCGGGACAGCGCGCGGGCGGGCCTGGCGACGCTCACCGACGACGTCCTGGGCTGGTGCCCACCGACCGTGGCGTGGTGCCAGCGCTACCTCGTCGTGCAGGCCAGCCGCAGCCTCTACACGATCCGCACCGGAGAGGTGGCCAGCAAGAGGGACGCGCTGCGGTGGGTGATGGTGCACGGCGACCCCGGCTGGCGTCCGCTGCTCCAGCAGGTCCTCGCCGACCGCGACCTCGGGCTCGACCCGCAGGCGCCGCCGCGGCCGGGGTCGATGGAGGCCGCGCGGGACTACGCGGCGTACGTCGCCCGCGTGGCCTGACTGGCTACCCTTCGGGCATGGATCCCGAGGTCGAGCCCAGCGCCGTCGAGCTGTCCGAGGTCGAGTTCGACCACGAGGAGCTGCGGGTCTTCTGGGACCTCGCCCGCTTCCACGCCAAGCTCAACGCGGCCCCGACCTACTTCGGTCCGACCACGCTGGAGTCCGTGCCACCGCCTGCGTGGGCGTACGGCGACTCGGCGGAGGAGTCCGACGCCTACGTCGCGACGGTGCTCGCCGCCGACGAGGGCAGCACGACGGCGGCGGTGGGCGACTACGCCGGCGACCTCCCGCAGGAGGGAGTCCTCTCGATCCTCTGCGACGGATCCGGCCGGCCGCGGGCACTCGTCGAGGTCAGCGACGTCAGCGTCACCGGCGACGAGGTGACCGAGTCGTTCAGGGTCGTCTACCAGGCCTGAGCGCTTCCCGGGCGTGTGGGAGAGTCCTCGCATGGCTGAGCGGATGACCTACCTCCTCGTCGACGGGGAGAACATCGACGCCACCCTGGGCACCTCGATCCTGGGCCGGCGTCCGCGTCCCGAGGAGCGGCCGCGCTGGGACCGGTTGCTGGAGTGGGCCGAGCGGGCCTTCGACCAGGACGTGACCGGCCTGTTCTTCCTCGCCGCCAGCACCGAGCTCCCGATCAGCTTCGTCCAGGCCCTGCTCGCGATCGGCTTCAAGCCGATCCCGCTGAGCGGCGAGGGCAAGGTCGTCGACATCGCGATCCAGCGCACCGCCGAGGCGTTGGTCGACCGACCCGCGGACGTGGTGCTGGTCAGCCACGACGGCGACTTCGTCGACCAGGTCTCGGCGCTCTGCGACGGCAGCCGCCAGGTCGGCGTCATCGGGTTCACCGAGTTCGTGAACTCCCAATTCCGCAACCTGCCGGGCCTGCGCATCTTCGACCTCGAGTACGACCTCGGGGCCTTCAACACCGCCCTGCCGCGCGTCCGGGTCATCCCGATCGACCAGTTCGACCCGCTCGAGTTCCTCTGAGCCCGGATCCTGTCGATGTAGCATTCTTGCTACATCGATAGCACTGGAACTACATTGGTCGGGTGAGCACCGCACCCGGTCCCGCCATCGAGGTCCGCGACCTGCGCATGCGCTACGGCGACAAGGACGTCCTCACCGGCGTCGAGTTCTCCGTCGAGCCCGGTGAGGTGGTCTGCCTGCTCGGCCCCAACGGCGCAGGCAAGACCACGACGATCGAGATCCTCGAGGGCTTCCGCGACCGCTCGGCCGGCGACGTCCGGGTCCTCGGGGAGGACCCCCGGCGGGCGAGCGAGGAGTTCCGCGCGCGCACGGGAGTGGTGCTGCAGTCCTGGCGCGACCACGCGCGGTGGACGCCGCGGGCGTTGCTCGACCAGGTGGGCGGCTACTACCGGCCGTTCTCCACCCCGGACCGGTCCCGACCGGTTCCCACCGACGAGCTGTTGGAGGTCGTCGGCCTCGTCGACCTCGCGGACCAGAAGATCGCCACCTTCTCCGGAGGTCAGCGCCGCCGGCTCGACGTGGCCATGGGGATCATCGGTCGGCCGGAGCTGCTCTTCCTCGACGAGCCGACCGCCGGCTTCGACCCGCAGGCGCGCCGTGACTTCCACCAGGTCGTGCACCGCCTCGCGGACCTCGAGCACACCACGATCCTCCTGACCACCCACGACCTCGACGAGGCGGAGAAGCTCGCCGACCGGGTCCTCGTGCTCGCCGGCGGTCGCATCGTCGCGGACGACACGGCCGAGCAGCTGGCCCTGCGTGCCGCACTGGGCGTCGAGGTGAAGTGGACGCGCGGTGGCGAGCGCTTCGTCCACTCGACCGACGACGCGACCGACTTCGTCCGCCGGCTGCTCAACGAGCCCGGTGAGCCGGTGGTCGACCTGGAGGTGCGTCGGGCGAGCCTCGAGGACGCCTACCTCGACCTGGTCCAACGACACGAGGCGGGACAGGCCGACGAGGCGGTCCGCGCCTTCACGGAGGTGATGTGATGAGCGGCACGACGTCGACAGGTCCTGTCGTCCCGCACGCCGTGGGCCTCGGCCTGCGACGCGGGTGGACGGAGTTCGTCCTCAGCCTCCGCAGCTCCCAGGACCAGTGGTTCTACCTGTTCACCGCGTTCCTCGCCGTGGGCTACCTCTACCTCCGCCGGGACACACCCGTCGACGACACGGGGCTCCTGCTCCCGTCGGTCGCCCTGCCCAGCATCCTCGCCGGCCTCATCGCGTTCGGCCTCGTGATCGGTCCCGCCTACAGCCTGGCGATGGAGAAGGAGGACGGCACCCTGCTGCGCGCCAAGGCAGTCCCGCACGGGCTCGTGGGCTACTTCTCGGGCCAGCTCGTGTTCCACTCCGCCAGCCTGGTCCCGCAGGCGGTCGCGGTCCTCGTCCCGAGCTTCCTGCTCTTCGACGACCTCATGGCCCACCCGAGCGGCTGGTTCACCGTCCTGTGGGTGACGGTCCTCGGCCTGCTCGCGCTGCTTCCGATCGGCATGATGATCGGCGCGCTGGTGCCGTCGGTGCAGAAGGTGGGCATGTGGGGGATGCTCCCGGTCATGGCGCTGGCCGGCATCTCGGGGATCTTCTACCCGGTGCAGGCGCTCTGGGGCTGGGTGCAGGTGGTCGCCCAGGTGTTCCCGATGTACTGGATGGGGCTCGGCATGCGCTCGGCCTTCCTGCCCGACAGCTACGCCGCCGCGGAGATCGGCGGATCCTGGCGCACGCTGGAGACCGTGGCGGTGCTGGGCGTCTGGGCGGTCGTCGGCGCCGTGGTCGCGCCGGCCCTCCTGCGCCGGATGGCGCGGCGCCAGTCCGGGTCCACCGTCGCAGCGGCCCGCGAGGCCGCGGTGCAGTGGACCCGATGAGCGACGTCGTGCACAACCGCATCGCGCTGCTGCGCGCCGAGCAGGGCGTCTCGCGGCGCGACCTGGCTTCCGCGCTCGGCGTCCACTACCAGACCGTGGGCTACATCGAGCGCGGTGACAACAGCCCCAGCCTCGACCTCGCGCTCCGCATCGCGGCGTTCTTCGAGGTGCCGGTCGAGGCGGTGTTCTCGCTGACCCCGTTCCCACGGATCAGCGACCAGTCCGGCCACACCGCCTGACCGGCCGCTAGCGTTCAGTCGTGCCGTCCGTCCTGGTCCCCGTCGCGCGCTGGGAGCGGTGGGTCGCCAACTTCGCGACCGGTCACGGTGGGGCCGAGCTGTCGGTGTCCGACGGCGGGCTGAGCGGGGAGGCGGTCGACGGCTCCCACTTCACGGCCCGGCTCCCGTTCGCGAGGGCGTACGACGGTGCGCCGGGGGCGAGCGAGTTCGCGGCGGCGGCCGGTGCAGCGGGGGAGTGGGGCGTGCTCCTCGTGCGCAAGGGCGGCTTCGCGATCGCGCGCCTGGACGGGCCCACGCTGGTCGAGCACAAGATCGGCCAGCGCCACGTGCAGGGACGCACCAAGGCCGGCGGCCAGAGCCAGCAGCGCTTCGCCCGCCGGCGCGACAACCAGGCGCGCCAGGCCTACGAGGCGGCCGCCGACCACACGGCGCGGATCCTGGGCGGCGTACACCTCGTCGTCACCGGCGGTGACCACGCTGCGGTGGATGCCGTGCTGGCCGACCCGCGCCTGTCGTCGGTGACGGTCGTGGCCCCGTGGCTGCCGGTGCCGGACCCGCGCCGGGCCGTCCTCGACCGGGCGATCGAGGACGCGCAGTCGGTCGCCGTCGAGGTGACCAACGCCTGACGCCGACGAGACACACCGAGGCTGGCGACACCCGGAGCTCGGCCCCGATACCGTCAGGTGCGTGAGCAACGCGATCGAGGTCAGGGACCTGGTCAAGGAGTTCGGCACGACTCGGGCGCTCGACGGCCTCGACCTCGAGGTCGCCACGGGGGAGGTGCACGGGTTCCTGGGCCCCAACGGTGCGGGCAAGTCCACCACGATCCGGGTGCTGCTCGGCCTGCTACGGGCCAGCTCCGGCTCGGCACGGCTCCTCGGCGGTGACCCATGGGGTGACGCAGCCACGCTGCACCGGCGTCTCGCGTACGTCCCGGGCGACGTGACGTTGTGGCCCAACCTCACCGGGGGTGAGGTCATCGACCTGCTCGGCCGGCTGCGCGGCGGCATCGACGAGAAGCGCCGCGCCGACCTGGTCGAGCGCTTCGAGCTCGACCCGTCCAAGAAGGGACGCACGTACTCCAAGGGCAACCGGCAGAAGGTCGCCCTCGTCGCCGCCCTCGCCAGCGACGTCGAGCTGCTGCTTCTCGACGAGCCGACCAGCGGTCTCGACCCGCTGATGGAGGCAGTCTTCCAGCAGTGCGTCGACGAGTTCCGCGACCAGGGAGGCACGGTGCTGCTCTCCAGCCACATCCTCGCCGAGGTGGAGCGGCTGTGCGACCGCGTGAGCATCATCCGCTCCGGTCGGTGCGTCGAGTCGGGCACCCTCACCGAGCTGCGCCACCTCACGCGCACGACCGTGCGCGCGGAGACCGACCGGCCTGTCGACGGCCTGGCCGACCAGGACGGCGTGCACGACCTGCTCGTCGAGGGGCACCGGGTCGCCTTCGAGGTCGACACACCCGCGCTGTCCGCTGCGCTCGCCGTCCTCCAGGAGGCCGGGCTGGGTTCGCTCACCGCGACGCCGCCGACGCTCGAGGAGCTCTTCATGCGGCACTACGGCGACGACGTGGCCGCGGCCGCAGCAGAGGTGGAGGTCGACGCGCCGTGACCGGGACCTGGTTGCTCCTGCGTCACTTCCTGCGGCGCGACCGTCTCGTGGTGCTCGCCTGGGCGGCCGGCATCACCCTGCTCTACTGGTCGCAGGCGGTCAGCGTGAAGGGCCTCTACGCGACCCAGGCGGAGCTCGACAGGGCCGCCGCAGCCATGGAGGCCAACGCGGCCTTCGTCGCGATGGCCGGTCCTGCGCGGGCGCTCGACACGATCGGCGGGCAGGTGACGTGGCAGTCCACCGCCTTCGGCGCGATCACGGTCGGGCTGATGTCGATGTTCCTCGTCGTGCGGCACACGCGTGCGGAGGAGGAGTCCGGGCGGGACGAGATGCTGCGTGCCTCCGCAGTCGGGCGGGAGGCCACCACGATGGCCACCGTCCTCGTCGCCCTGGTCGCCAACCTCGTCACCGGAGGCCTGGTCGCCGTCAGCCTGGCGACCTTCCCGCTCGCGGTCGCCGACTCCGTCGCGCTCGGCGTCGGCCTGGCGGCCGTCGGCATGGTCTTCGCAGGAGTCGCGCTGCTCGCCGCCCAGCTCACGTCGAGCGCGCGGGCGGCGTACGGCATCACGGGCGCCGTCATCGGTGCCGCGTATGTCCTACGGGCCGTGGGCGACCTCGGCTCACCGGTCCTGACCTGGCTCTCGCCGATCGGCTGGTACCAGGGCATGCATGCCTTCTCCGGGCTGAGGTGGTGGCCACTCCTGCTGCTTCTGGCCGCGGCCGCCCTCTTCGTGGCGGCCGCCGGTGCCACGTTCCGACGTCGTGACCACGGTTCGGGGGTCCTCGCCGCGCGTCCCGGCCCGAGCCGGGCGGCCGAGCGGCTCACGACCCCGTGGGGGCTGGCTTGGCGCCTGCAGCGCGGGTCGCTGATCGGCTGGGCCCTGGGCCTCCTGCTCACCGGACTCTCCTACGGCTCCCTGGGCAGCGACGTCGGGGACCTGCTCGGCGACTCCGACGCGACCCGCGAGGTCTTCGCGCAGGGAAGCGGCGACCTCACCGACGGCTTCTACGCCACGGCCATCCTGATGCTGGCCCTCATGTCCTCGGGGTACGCAGTCTCGGCGGCGCTGCGCCCCCGCCACGACGAGGCGTCCGGAGTCGTCGAGGTCCTCCTGGCCACCGGCCTCTCGCGGCGCCGATGGCTGCTGACGCAGGTGCTCTTCACCGTGTGCGGGACGGTCATCGTGCTGCTGGCCGCCGGAGTCGGCCTCGGCGTGGGGTACGCACTGACGACCGGCGACGCCAGCGTGGCCGGCACCTACCTGGTCGCACTCGCGCCCTACCTCGCGCCCGTCCTCGTGCTCAGCAGCCTGGCCTGGCTGCTCTTCGGCATCCGCTCCCGCCTGGCGCCGTTGGCGTGGGTGGGCCTGCTGTTCGCCGTCGTGGTGATGCTCTTCGGGCAGGTCCTCCGGATGCCGGAGTGGCTGCAGGACATCTCGCCCTTCCACCACCTGGCGCTGACACCGGTCGAGGACGTCCGGTGGGCACCGGTCGCCGGGCTGGCGCTCGTCGCCGTCGCGCTCAGCGCGGCCGGGGAGCTGCTCTTCCGCCGTCGCGACGTGGAGGTGCACTAGCGTCACGCCCATGTGGCAGCCGGAGCCGGGATGGCAGCGCCTCCCGGGTGCAGGTCCGGCCACCGTCGGCGTGTGGTCGGCCACCCACCTCGGCCAGGACGTGGTCGTCAAGCGGCTGCGCCGGCCCGAGGCGCACGACGCGCCGGGCGTCCTCGTCCCGGGCGACGTGAACTACTGGCGGCGTGCCGCCGACGTCGCCCTCAGCGGCGTGGTGACCGACGCGCCCGGGCTGCGCGAGGCGCCGGTCGTCCGCGTGGACGAGGACGAGGAGGGCATCACCCTCGTCCACGAGCGGGTCGAGACCGCCGACCCGCCTGGGCTGTGGCTGGCCGCCTGCCTCGGACGCTTCGCCGCAGTCGACCTCGGGGACCACCCGTGGCTCGCGCGCGACCAGCTGCGCAGCCGGCTCCGCCTCGTCGAGCGCCGCGGTGGCTGGCGCACCCTCGCCCGCACACCGGTCGCCGACATCGCCGACCACCTGTGGTCGCGCCGCGACATGTGGCTGGACCGCTGCGACGCCCTCCCGCAGGTGGCGCAGCACGGCGACCCGTCCGCCGCCAACATCCCGGGGCGCCACGGGGACGGCGCCGTCGCGATCGACTGGGCCCACCTCGGCCGGGGACCGGTCGGCGCCGACCTCGGCTACCTGTCGCTGGCGACCCGCGAGGACGTCGAGCCCCTCGTCGAGGCGTACGTCGCCGCGCTGCCCGCCGGCCTGGCGACGAACGAGGACGTCGTGACGGGAGCGCGCGTCATGGCCGTGTACACCGCCCTGACCCGGCTCGACTGGGCGCTCGCCCGGGTCGCCGAGGGCGAGGGGGCGCTGGCCGGCAAGTTCCGCCACCCCAGCGTCGCGCCGTACATCCGCTCCATGCAGCGCCAGGTCGGCCAGATCGAGGCGCTGCTCAGCGACCGCTGAGCGCCCCGGTCAGAGCGAGGAGGCCGAGAAGGTGTCGCACGCCTCGAGCGTGCCCTCCTGGTAGCCGCGGGTGAACCACGCCATCCGCTGCTCCGACGAGCCGTGCGTCCATCCCTCGGGGTCGACGCCCTGGCCGGACTTCTGCTGGATCCGGTCGTCGCCGACCGCCTTGGCCGAGTCGAGCGCCTCGCGGATGTCGCCCTCGTCGAGCCCGGTCAGGATGCCGTCGCCGCCGCTGGCGTCCTTCGTCCACATGCCGGCGTAGCAGTCGGCCTGCAGCTCGAGGCGCACGGCGTCGGAGTCGGCGCCCTTCTGGGTGCGGACCTGGCCCATGGTGCCCATCAGGTTCTGGATGTGGTGGCCGTACTCGTGGCCGAGGACGTAGGGCTCGACGAAGTCGCCGCCCTGGCCCCCGAGCTGCCCCTCGAGGACGTCGGCGAAGAAGGTCGTGTCGAGGTAGATCTGCTGGTCGGGCGGGCAGTAGAACGGGCCCACCTGCGACGACGCCTGGCCGCAGCCGGTCTGGACGGCGCCGGCGAAGGTCCTGATGTCGGCCGGGGTGAACTCCGTGCCGGCCTGCTCCGGGAGCGTCTCCGCCCAGTACTGCTCGAGCGAGAGCGCCACGGCCTTGCGGGCGCAGTCGGCGTCGGTGTTCGCGTCTGCGCCGGTCTTGCAGTTCGCGTAGCGCTCGTCGCCGGTGTCGATGCCGTCCGGCTCGCCCTGTCCCTGGCCCTGCGGGCTGGCGCCACCATCGCCGCCGGGCAGGCCGCCGCCCATGCACTGGGTCAGCACCACGAACAGGATGATGATGATGAGGCCGCCGATGCCGCCGCCGGCCCGGGTGCCGCCGGGCAGCGGGATGCGCATCGGGCCGCCCCCACCACCGCCGCGACCGGCGTCGCTGACGCGGCCCCCGCTGATGTCGGCCTTCGGGTTGAAGCGCATGGGGGTTGCCTTTCCGCAGGTCATGGGGTCGATCCGACCTCTGCGCACAGTAGCGCGTGCGTCGCCGATGGGACTCCTTGCTCCACCCCTTCGTAGGATGTCGCCCGAGATGATCACCGCCCAGAAGCTCGAGGTCAGAGCCGGCGCGCGGCTCCTCATGGAGGACGTCACCTTCCGCATCGCCGCAGGCGACAAGGTCGGCCTCGTGGGGCGCAACGGAGCCGGCAAGACGACCCTCACCCGCATCCTCGCCGGCGAGGGCCAGCCCGCCTCGGGACAGGTCCTGCGCAGCGGCGACATCGGCTACCTGCCGCAGGACCCCCGGGTCGGCGACCCGGCGGTGATCGCCCGCGACCGGATCCTGTCCGCGCGCGGCCTCGACGAGGTCGTACGCCGCCTGCGCGAGGCCGAGGTCGACATGGCGAGCGATGACCCGAAGGTCCACGAGCGTGGCATGAAGCGGTGGTCCCGCGCCGACGCCGAGCTGCACGCGGGCGGTGGCTACGCGGCCGAGTCCGAGGCCGCGCAGATGGCTGCCGCGCTCGGCATCGAGGAGCGCCTGCTCGCCCAGCCGATCGGCACGCTGTCGGGCGGCCAGCGCCGCCGGGTCGAGCTCGCGCGGATCCTGTTCTCGGGGGCCGAGATCATGCTGCTCGACGAGCCGACCAACCACCTCGACGCCGACTCGATCGTCTGGCTCCGCGACTTCCTCAAGGCGCACCGGGGCGGCTTCGTGGTCATCAGCCACGACAACGCCCTCCTCGAGGCCACCGTCAACAAGGTGTTCCACCTCGACGCCAACCGCGCCGTCATCGACGTCTACAACATGGGCTGGCACAACTACCTGACCCAGCGCGAGGACGACGAGAAGCGCCGCCGGCGCGAGCGCCAGAACGCCGAGAACAAGGCGAAGGTGCTGACCGACCAGGCCAACAAGATGCGGGCCAAGGCCACCAAGGCGCAGGCTGCGCAGTCGATGCTCAAGCGGGCCGAGAAGATGATGGCCGGCATCGAGACCGAGCGACAGGCAGACAAGGTCGCGCGCATCGCCTTCCCGGAACCGGCGCCGTGTGGCAAGACGCCGCTGATGGGCACGGAGCTGTCGAAGTCCTACGGCTCGCTCGAGGTCTTCACCGCCGTCGACCTCGCGATCGACCGGGGGAGCCGCGTGGTCATCCTCGGCCTCAACGGCGCCGGCAAGACCACGATGCTGCGGATCCTCGCGGGAGTCGACCAGCCGGACACCGGTGAGGTGGTGCCGGGCCACGGGCTGAAGATGGGCTACTACGCCCAGGAGCACGAGACGCTCGACGTCAACCGCACCGTGCTGGAGAACATGCACAGCGCCGCGCCCGAGCTCACCGACACCCAGGCACGCTCGGTGCTCGGCTCGTTCCTCTTCTCGGGCGACGATGCCCACAAGCCGGCCGGTGTGCTGTCCGGCGGCGAGAAGACCCGACTGGCGCTCGCGATCCTCGTGGTCTCCAGCGCCAACGTGCTGCTGCTCGACGAGCCGACGAACAACCTCGACCCGGCCTCCCGCGAGGAGGTGCTCCACGCGATCCGGAGCTACACCGGGGCGATCATCCTCGTCACCCACGACGAGGGTGCCGTCCGCGCGCTCGACCCCGATCGCGTGCTGCTCCTGCCCGACGGCGACGAGGACCTCTGGAGCGAGGACTACGCGGACCTGGTGTCCCTCGCCTGAGGGTTACTCACGAGTAGTAACCTGCTCGACATGACTCCCGAAGAGCTCGCCGCGGTCGGCCTCCGCCTCGAGGTGGACGGCCCCGTCGCCACGATCACGCTCGACCGGCCCGAGGTGCGCAACGCCCAGACCCCGGCCATGTGGCTGGCGCTGGCCGAGGTCGGTGCCGCGCTGCCCGACGCCGTACGCGTCGTGGTGGTGACGGGGGAGGGCGACACCTTCTCGGCCGGTCTCGACCGCGCGATGCTCGACCCGGCCAACGCGGGGGAGGGCACCGTGCTGGGGTTGCTCGCCCTGAGCGACGAGGAAGCCTCGGCCCGGATCGGGGAGTTCCAGCGCGGCTTCACCTGGCTGCGCGACCCGCGCTTCGTCTCCGTCGCCAAGGTGCGGGGGTACGCCATCGGCGCCGGCTTCCAGCTGGCGCTCGCCTGCGACCTGCGGGTCGCCGCCGACGACGCGAAGTTCTCCATGAAGGAGTCGGCCCTCGGGCTGGTGCCGGACCTCACGGGAACAAAGCCGCTGGTGGAGCACGTTGGATACGCCAGGGCCCTGGAGATCTGCGCCACCGCTCGGGTGGTGGAGGCTGCCGAGGCCCAGGCCATCGGGCTGACCACCCACGTCGTCCCGACGGCCGACCTCGACCGCGCCGTCGCCGACCTCGCAGCCGCCCTGGCTGCGCCGATGCCCGACGTGGTCACCGAGACCAAGTTGCTGCTGCAGGGCGCCGCGGACCGCGGCCTCGACGAGCAGCGCCGCCTCGAGCGCGAGGCCCAGGTGCGGCGGTTCCGCGCCCTGGCCGCAGCGCTGGGAGGCTGAGGCGAAGGGGAACCCGATGTCGATGATGGGAGCCGGTGGACCACCCTGGCGGCACCTGCGCCAGGACCGCAGCGTGGTCGAGAACCGGATCGAGCGGGAGACGGTCCGCCGCGTCATCGGCTTCGCCAGGCCGCACCGTCCGCTGATCGTCGCATTCCTCCTCGTCACGGTCGTCGACGCCGCCCTCGTGGTGCTGCCGCCCCTGCTGCTCGGCCTGATCATCGACAAGGGCGTCAGCCAGGGCGACGTGTCGGTCGTCATCGGGCTCGCGGCGCTCGTCGCGCTCGTTGCCGTGGTCGACTCCTGCTTCGGCCTGGTCACCGGCTGGCTCTCCAGCCGCATCGGCGAGGGACTGATCTACGACCTGCGCACCCAGGTGTTCGCCCACGTGCAGCGCCAGTCCCTGGCGTTCTTCACGCGCACGCAGACCGGTGCCCTGGTGAGCCGGCTCAACAACGACGTCATCGGTGCGCAGCGAGCCTTCACCTCGACGCTCCAGGGCACCGTCTCCAACATCATCTCGGCGATCGTCGTCGGCGTGACCATGCTGTTCCTCAGCTGGCAGGTCACCCTGCTGTGCCTCGCGCTCTTCCCCGTGCTGCTCGTCGCCTCCCGGGCGGTCGGCAACCGGCTCGCCGGCCTCTCCCGCGAGCAGATGGACGGCAACGCCGACCTCGGCAACGCGATGACCGAGCGCTTCAACGTGGGCGGCGCCATGCTGCTCAAGCTCTTCGGCCGCCGCGAGGAGGAGGACGTCGTCTACGCCGAGAAGGCCGCCGTTGTGCGCGACCTCGGCGTCCGGATCGCCCTCCTCACCCGCATCTTCTTCGCCGCGATGACGCTGGTGCCCCAGCTGGCAGTCGCGCTGGTCTACGGCATCGGCGGCTGGCTGGCCATCCGCGGCGACCTCTCCATCGGCACCATCGTCGCGCTCGGCGTGCTGCTCCTCCGTCTCCTCGGGCCGCTGCAGGGGCTCTCCAACGTGCGCATCGACGTGATGACCGCGCTGGTCAGCTTCGACCGGGTCTTCGAGGTCCTCGACCTGCCGTCGCTCATCCAGGAGAAGCCGGACGCCGTCGCGCTCGCGCCCACCGCCTCCCGCCTCGAGTTCGACCACGTCGCGTTCACCTACCCGCGCGCCGACCAGATCTCGCTCGCCTCGCTCGAGACCGTCGCGCGGACTGAGTCGCGCGACACCGGCCAGGTGCTCCACGACGTGACGTTCACCGCCGCTCCGGGCCAGATGGTCGCCCTCGTCGGGCCCTCGGGAGCCGGCAAGACGACGGTCACCCACCTCGTGGCCCGGCTCTACGACGTCGAGTCCGGCGCGGTGCGGGTCGGTGGCCACGACGTCCGCGACGTCACCCTCCAGTCGCTGGAGGACGTGGTCGGCTACGTCACCCAGGACGCGCACATGTTCCACGACACCATCCGCGCGAACCTCCTCTACGCCCGCCCATCGGCGTCCGAGGCCGAGGTCTGGGAGGCCCTCGAGGCCGCCCAGGTCGACCGCCTGGTCCGGTCGCTGCCCGACGGCCTCGACACGGTCGTCGGCGACCGGGGCTACCGGCTCAGCGGGGGAGAGCGACAGCGGCTCGCGATCGCGCGCCTGCTGCTCAAGGCGCCCGCCATCGTGGTGCTCGACGAGGCCACCGCCCACCTCGACAGCGAGTCCGAGGCCGCCGTCCAGCAGGCGCTCGACGCCGCGCTCGAGGGACGTACGTCGCTGGTGATCGCGCACCGGCTCTCCACCGTGCGCAACGCCGACCTCATCCTCGTCCTGGACGACGGTCGGGTCGTCCAGCACGGCACCCACGCCGAGCTGCTCGCCGCTGGCGGGCTCTACGCGACCCTCCACGCCACCCAGTTCCGCGAGGAGAAGGTCGAGCTCCCCGGCTAGGGTCGAAAAATGGACCTGCAGCTGACCGATCGAGTCTTCATCGTCACCGGAGGGGCCCGTGGCCTCGGCCGCGCGAGCGCCGACGTGCTGGTCGCCGAAGGCGCGCGCGTGGTGCTGTCCGGCCGGTCGCAGGAGTCGCTCGACGAGGCGGCCGCGGCGCTCGACGAGGTCGCGGGACGCCGGGCAGCTGTCGGCGTCGTGGCGGACAACGCGGACCGTGGGACCCCGGGACGGCTGCTCGCGGCCGCCGACGAGGCGTTCGGCCGCGTCGACGGTGCGCTGATCAGCGTCGGCGGGCCGCCGAAGGGTCCGGTCACGACGATCTCCGACGACCAGTGGAGCGCCGCCTTCGAGTCGGTCTTCCTGGGCGCCGTACGCCTCGCGCGCGAGGTCGGCACCGCGCTGCCCGAGGGTGGCTCGCTCGGCCTCGTGCTCTCCTCCAGCGTGCGCGCGCCACTGCCCGAGATGGCGATCTCCAACGGCCTGCGGCCCGGTCTCGCGATGGTCGCCAAGACCCTGGCCGACGAGCTCGGCCCTCGCGGCGTGCGGGTCAACGGCCTCCTGCCCGGCCGGATCGCCACCGAACGGGTCGCGGAGCTGGACGCCTCGACCGGCGACCCGGAGGCGGCGCGACGGGCCGCGGAGGCGTCGATCCCGCTGGGTCGCTACGGCGAGCCGGGGGAGTTCGGCGCGGTCGCTGCCTTCGTCCTGTCGCCGGCGGCGTCATTCCTGACGGGCGTGATGCTCCCGGTCGACGGGGGACTCCTCCGAGCCCTGTGAGTCGTCCGGCTCGTCGCCGGAGTCCAGGCGCTCGCGCCACGTACGACGTCGGGGCCGTGCCGGCTCCGGCCGGCCGCTGGGCGTCGTCCCCGGCGCGGGTGCCTCCTTGTTGCCCCACGGACCGCGGCCGCCGCGCCACTCGTCGTAGATGAGGTAGAAGAAGCCGAAGATCGCCATGGCGCCGAAGAACCACCACTGGAGGCCGTAGAAGAAGTGCGGCCCGTTGTCGAGCTCGGGGAGCTCGACCGGCTCCAGCGCCGTCGCGGGCTCTGGCGACTCCGAGCGCAGGTCGACCCAGCCGCCGAGCACCTCGCGGTCGAGCGCCTCGCCGATGCGCGCGCTGTCGACGGCGCGGGTGGACTGGTCGGTGACCTCGGTGCTGTCGCCCTCGGCGTCACGTCGTACCCACCCGGTGACGTCGACCTCGCCCTCCGGGGGCGCGGGCACGTCGGCGGTCGACGCCCCGCGGTTGTCGGTGGCGAACCAGCCGCGGTCCACCAGCAGGCTGGTGCCGTCGTCCAGCTCGAGGGGTACGACGACGTCGACGCCGGCCGCACCCTCGCGGGTCCGGTAGCGCACGATGACCGTGTCCTCGACGGCGTACGTCCCCGTGGCCTCGACGATGCGCCACTCGTCCGCCGCGGCGACCCGCCGGCCGGGGGCCAGCACGTCGGCGACCGGGTCGGCGCCGGCCTCCTCGTTGCGCTGGATGATGTCGTTGCGCTCCTGCCGGTCGGCGAGCCGGTGGAACTGCCACTCGCCGAGCCGCCACGCGACCCATGCCAGGAAGACCACCACGAGCGCGAAGGCGATCCAGCGGCGCGAGACCAGGAACCGCAGCTTGTGCACGCGGCGAGGCTATCCGTCCCGTCCTGAGCGTCCGGCGGGTGGTACGGCACCCGTCGTTAGACTTGTGACCGTGACGACACCCCTGGCGGACCGCTTCGGTCGCGTGGCCACGGACCTGCGGGTCTCGCTGACCGACCGGTGCAACCTGCGCTGCAACTACTGCATGCCGGCCGAGGGCCTCGACTGGCTGCCCACCGAGCAGACGCTGACCGACGACGAGGTCGTCCGGCTGATCACGATCGGCGTGGAGCGGCTCGGCATCCGCGAGGTGCGGTTCACCGGCGGTGAGCCGCTGCTGCGCCGCGGGCTGGTCGACATCGTCGCCCGGACGCACGCCCTCGGCGTCGAGACGTCACTGACGACCAACGCCCTCGGGCTCACCCACACGGCGCAGGCCCTCGCCGACGCCGGGCTCGACCGGATCAACGCGAGCATCGACACGGTGCGTCCGGAGACTTTCGCCACCATCACGCGCCGCGACCGCCTCAAGGACGTCGTGGCCGGCCTCGAGGCGGCCAAGGCCGCCGGGCTGGGTCCGATCAAGCTCAACGCCGTGCTCCTGCGCGGCACCAACGACGACCAGGCCGCCGAGCTGCTGCGCTGGAGCATCGAGCACGGCTACGAGCTGCGCTTCATCGAGCAGATGCCGCTCGACGCCCAGCACGACTGGAGCCGCGCCGCGATGGTCACGGCCGACGAGATCCACGAGGCCCTCGCCGCCGAGTTCACCCTGACGCCGCACGGCGCACCGCGGGGAAGCGCGCCCGCCGAGCTGTTCGACGTGGACGGGGGACCTGCCACCGTCGGGATCATCGCCTCGGTCACGCGCCCCTTCTGCGGTGACTGCGACCGGGTGCGGCTCACCGCCGACGGCCAGGTGCGCAACTGCCTCTTCGCACGCGAGGAGTCCGACCTCCGTACGGCGCTGCGCTCCGGCGCCGGCGACGAGGAGATCGCCGAGCGCTGGGTCATCGCGATGCGCGGCAAGCGGGCCGGCCACGGGATCGACGACGAGACGTTCCTCCAGCCCGACCGCCCCATGTCGGCCATCGGCGGGTAGTCGCCGGCGTACGTCAGTCCGCGGGCGCGTGCGGGACGACGTCCTTCAGGAACCCGCGCGCACCGAGGAAGTCCGAGAGCGAGGCCCGGTGCTCGTCGCAGGCGAGCCAGGACTTGCGGCGCTCGGGGGTGTGGATCTTCGGGTTGTTCCACTGCAGGTCCCACACGGCGTCGGCCTGGCAGCCCTTGGCCGAGCAGATGTCACGGTCGAGCTCCATCGGCGTCCTTCCGGCGGGGGCCTCGTCGCCGCGCGGGGGCGGCGTAGACGTGAGAAGTGCCGGACAGCCACGGGGGGAAGCTGTCCGGCACCTCGATGCAGACGCAGACGGGGGATGCTGCGCTCGCGTCGAAGATCATTCCATGGGACTGGGTGAAAACCAAACTTTCGTCACGGCGTCGTCGTGTCGGCGTGGTCAGGGGTTTCCTCGGTCTTCATCTTCGCCTGCCGTCAGTTCGTGGGCGCCGGCGTTGGTCGGCAGGCTGAATCCGTCGTCCCGCTGGTCGTTGGCGTTCGCCATGATGACCGCGAAGAGAGGCAGGAACACGGCGGCGCCGACCAGGACCCACCGCAGGACGCCCGGGCCGACCGCGACGGCGGCCACGAAGCACACGAGCCGGATCGACATCGAGATGGCGTAGCGGCGCTGGCGCGACCGCATGTCGTCAGCGGCGCTGCTGCGAGCCGTGGTGATGCGCACGGCGTCGGACTTGGCCATGCTCCGAGTCTACGTCGCTAGGCTCGCAGGACCACGGGCCGGTGGCGGTCCGCGCAGCCGTCGACCAGGAGGAACCATGACCAACCGCACCTATCGCGTCACGGAGATCGTCGGCACCTCGCCCGACGGCATCGACCAGGCCATCCGCAACGGCATCGAGCGTGCCGGCCAGACGCTGCGCCACATCGACTGGTTCGAGGTCACCCAGGTCCGCGGCCAGGCCAAGGACGGGGCCGTCGAGCACTTCCAGGTCGGGATGAAGGTGGGCTTCCGCCTCGAGGACGAGTGACGGGATTGACCGATACCCCCCGGTAATCACTAGCGTCGGGGAGCGTGAGCGAGATTCCCGGATCCAGCACCCCGACCGAGCCGCGATCGGTCCTGGTGACCGGCGGCAACCGCGGCATCGGCCGCGCCATCGCCGAGGCGTTCATCGCGCAGGGTGACAAGGTCGCGGTCACGACGCGCAACGGCGGCGCCCCCGAAGGTGCCCTCGACGTCCGCTGCGACATCACCGACGCCGACCAGGTCGAGGCAGCCTTCAAGCAGGTCGAGGAGGCGCACGGCCCGGTCGAGGTCCTCGTCGCCAACGCCGGCATCACCAAGGACACGCTGCTGCTCCGGATGAGCGAGGACGACTGGTCGTCGGTCATCGACACCAACCTGACCGGTACCTTCCGGCTGGCCAAGCGGGCGGCCAAGGGCATGCTCCGGCTGCGTCGCGGACGGATCATCCTCATCTCCTCGGTCGTCGGGCTGCTCGGCTCCGCCGGTCAGGTCAACTACGCCGCGTCCAAGTCCGGCCTCGTCGGCATGGCCCGCTCGCTGGCGCGCGAGCTCGGCAGCCGGTCGATCACGACCAACGTGGTGGCGCCCGGCTTCGTCGAGACCGACATGACCGACGTCCTGACCGACGACCAGAAGACCGCGATCAGGACGCAGGTCCCGCTGGGCCGCTACGCCTCGACGGCCGAGGTGGCCTCGGCGGTCACCTGGCTCGCCTCCGACGGCGCGTCCTACGTCACCGGCGCCGTGATCCCGGTCGATGGCGGCCTCGGCATGGGCCACTGATCCTCCTCCTGCGAGACACGACCACTGACGAAAGGCCCAACGACATGGGAATCCTCGACGGCAAGCGCATCCTCGTCGCCGGCGTCACGATGGACAGCTCCATCGGCTTCGCGACCGCCAAGATCGCCCAGGAGCAGGGCGCGACGGTGCTGATCTCCAACTTCGGCCGCGCGCTGGGCATCACCAGGCGCATCGCGAAGCGCCTCCCGCAGGAGCCGCCGGTGCTCGAGCTCGACGTGACCGACGAGGACCACCTCGCGGGCCTCGCCGACCAGGTCCGCGAGCACGTCGACGGACTGGACGGCGTCGTCCACTCCATCGCGTACGGCAACCCGGAGACGTTGCTCGGCGGGAAGTTCATGGACGGTCCGTGGGACGACGTGGCGCAGGCCGTGCAGGTCTCGGCGTACTCCCTCAAGTCGCTCGCCGTCGCCACCAAGCCGCTGCTCTCGCGGGGCTCGTCGATCGTCGGGCTCACCTTCGACGCCACGACCGCGTGGCCGGCGTACGACTGGATGGGCGTGGCGAAGGCGGCGCTGGAGAACACGTCTCGCTACGTCGCCCGTGACCTCGGTCCGGAGGGCATCCGCTGCAACCTCGTGTCCGCCGGCCCGCTGAAGACCCTGGCCGCGAAGGCGATCCCGGGCTTCGAGGACCTCGAGTCGTCGTGGAAGGACCGCGCGCCGCTCGGCTGGGACGAGACCGACCACACGCCGACCGCACAGGCCGTGTGCGCGCTGCTCAGCGACTTCTTCCCGGCGACCACCGGTGAGATCGTGCACGTCGACGGCGGCTTCCACGCGATGGGCCTCTGACGTTCGGTAGTTTCCCCGCGTGACCTCTCTCGTCGAGCTGCGCGTCCTCGAAGGCCCGAACCTCTACTTCCCGCGCGCCGCGGTGAAGCTGACGCTCGACGTCGCGACGATCACCGAGGCCGGCGAGGAGGCGGTGCTGCGCTTCGCCCGTCGCATCGGGCTCCGCACCACGCGCCCGGGCGCGCCGGGCTCGGGCTTCCGGCAGCGGTTCGCCCTGCGGGCGGTCGAGCGGCTGGTCCGGGCCATCGCGGCGGAGGCGGGGACGCGTCGCCTCGCCGTCCGCGTACGTCCCACCAGCGACCCCGACGTCGTGATCGTCGCCTTCCCGTGGCGCAACCGCGGCCGGGCCCGGGCGCTCGGCGAGGCGGTCGCCCACGCCCTCGACGCCCTCCCGACGCCCGACGTCGAGGAGGCGGTCAGCGCAGCGGCCGCCGAGGTCGCGGCCGCCCCCCGAGGCGACCGGCCCGGCACCATCACGCCGACCATCCCCGTGGTGGCGGTGACCGGCACCAACGGCAAGACCACGACCAGCCGGATGATCGCGCACATCGCGCGCACCAGCGGGCTGGTCGTCGGGTGGTCCAACACCGACGGCATCTACCGCGACGGGGTGCTCGTCGAGGCGGGCGACTACTCCGGGCCCTCGGGCGCCGGGCGTGCGCTCGGGCTCGAGGGCGTGCAGTTCGCCGTGACCGAGACCGCCCGCGGTGGCATCCTGCTCAAGGGCATCGGGATCACCCGCAACGACGTGTCGGTGGTGACCAACGTGACCGCCGACCACCTCGGCCTCCAGGGCATCGACACGGTCGACCAGCTCGCCGAGGTGAAGTCCGTCGTGCCCCGGATCACCCGCAAGGACGGCTGGTCGGTGCTCAACGGCGACGACCCGCGGGTGCTGGCGATGCGCGGCGTGATCTCGGCCCGGCCGTGGATCTTCAGCCGCGACCCCGACTCGCCGGCGGTGCGCGAGGTGCTCACCGACGGCGGCCGGGCCACGACCGTCATCGACGGCTGGATCACCGTGCTGGCGCCCGGCGTCGACCCCGATCCGCTGGTCGAGCTCGTCGACGTGCCGATGACGTTGGCCGGGCTGTCGCGCTTCAACATCGAGAACGCGCTCGCCGCGGCCTCGGCAGCCCTCGCGGTCGGTCTCGCCCGCGACGCCGTGGTCGCGGGCCTCACGTCGTTCCGCCCCGACGCCGAGCACAACCCGGGCCGGATGAACTTCTTCTCGCTGCCGGCCGGCGACGGTGGAAGCGTGTCGGTCGTCATGGACCTCGCGCACAACGAGGCCGGGCTCGAGGCGCTGCTGGAGATCATGTCGGGCGTACGACGTCCCGGCGCCCGCCTGCTGCTCGGCCTGGGTGCCGTCGGCGACCGCACCGACGAGCTGATCGACGCGCTCGGCGAGATCGGTGCCAAGGGCAGCGACGTCGTGGCCATCGGCCACAAGGAGTGGTACCTCCGCGGTCGCACCATGGACGAGATCGACGCCCTCCTGCGGGCGGGCGCCGCCCGGGTCGGGGTCACCGACATCGACACCTTCACCACCGAGGTCGCCTGCCTCGCGGCCCTGGTGGAGCGCGCCGAGCCGGGCGACGTCGTCGGCCTGATGTGCCACGCGGAACGGCAGGAGGCCTACGACTGGATCGCCGAGCACGGCGGCACGCCCGACAGCCCCGAGGTCCTCTCCCAGAAGGTGCGGGCGGCGCAGGGGTGAGCGACGGCTGGGCCCGGGTGTACGACGCCCTCGCGCCGACGTACGACGAGATGACCGCCGGCAACGGCTGGTCGGCCAACCGACGCGTCCGGGACCTGCTCGCCCCGCTCGGCCTGGCGCCGGGGCGGGTGCTCGACCTCGGTGCCGGTACCGGGCAGACCGCGACGATGCTCCGCGGGCTCTTCCCCGCAGCCACCCTGACGCTCGTCGACCCGTCCTCCGGGATGCTGGAGCAGGCCCGCGGCAGGGTGGCGGGTGCCGAGGTGGTGACGGCGGACGCCGCGTCGTTCCTCCGTGGTGACGACCGCGAGTGGGACCTCGTCGCCGCGGTCGGCTTCCTCGAGCTGGTGCCCGACCTGTTCGAGGTGTTCCGGCTGGCGGCATCGCGGCTGGCGCCCGGCGGCCACCTCGTGGTGAGCCACGAGCCCCTCCTCGACGACGGGTCCGTGCAGGCGTCGCCGGTCAGCGTCGTGGGTGGCGACCAGCGGGTGCGCCGCCACCCGCGTGAGGAGGTCGAGCGTCACGCGGCGTCGTACGGCCTCGAGCGCGTCGCGTCGGACGACGGGGTCGCCTTCGAGCGCAGCGGGGGCGGTGGCCCGGCTGTCAATGAGCTCGTGGTGTGGCGCGTCGAGCGGTGAGGTCAGGTGTCGCCCGGGTCCACCTGCTCGCCGGGCGCGCCGATGTCGAGGTCGCCCTCGACGATGAGGGCGGAGAGCCCTGACGCCGAGCGGGTCTCGTGCGGCTCGCCGGGCTCCCAGACCGCGGCCTGGCCGGGGGAGAGGCGCCGTACGGAGCCGTCCGCCCCACTGACCTCGGCCTCGCCGGCGAGGACCACCAGCAGCTGGCGCCCGACGGCCGGGTGGCGCCCGATGACGCCGCCGGGTGCGAGCGCCACCGACACGAGGTGGGCGTCGGCGCTCAGCCCGAATGCGCCGACGGAGAAGCCGCGGCTCCCGTGCGCCTCGATCGGGCGGTGCGGGAGGTCCGTCAGGTCGAGGATCCTCACTCGCCGGCCGCCGCCTGGTCGGCCGGGGGCGTGTAGTCGGGGTCGGCGGACGGCGCGTCGGGGTTGGTGGTCGAGCCCGCCTGGGCGACGTCCGACCAGTTCTCCAGCTCGGCCATGACCTCGGCGTGCTTGTCGACGCAGACCACGACGAGGTCGCCGCGGTTCGCGCGGCTCATCGCGTGGCGCACGGCCTCGATCTCCTCGAGCACGAGCTCGGCCTGCTTGCAGCGGGCACCCTCGGCCATCGCAGCGCGTACGCCGTCGAGGACGAGCTGGGCGGTCGCCCCGCGCTCGCGGCCGCGGAGCGCCACGTCCTCGCGCACGATGCACACGTCGAAGTGCTGCGCGGCAATCTGGCCGAGCTCGCGCATGTCCTGGTCGCGGCGGTCGCCGGCGGTGGCGATGATGCCGATCCGCGAGGGCCGGGCCAGGTCGTGCGACGACTCGAGCGACTCGCCGACACGGTCCACGAAGTCGCCCAGCATCTTCATGCCGGGCGCGTTGTGGCAGTAGTCCACGATCACGTTGACGCCGTTGACCTCGACCTCGTTGAGGCGGCCGGGGGAGAGGTAGTAGTTGGTCGAGAAGGTGCGCAGGCCCTGCCGGATGTCGTGCAGCGGCGCCCCTGCGGCGAAGGCGGCGGCCGCCGCGGCCAGCGCGTTCTGCACGTTCATCCGCGCCCGACCACTGAACGTCGACGGCAGCAGGTGGGTCCACGCCAGCTGCATCGCGCGGCGGCCGTGCAGCACCACCATCATCTCGCCGCGGTCGCTGGGGTCGAGCACGATCGCCTTGCCGCCCCGGCGGCAGTGCGCGTCGATCATGTCGCGCACCTCGCTGCCGGGCTCCTCCATCGAGAACCACACCACCTGGCCCGAGCACTTGCGGCGCATCTCGCGCACCAGCGGGTCGTCGGCGTTGAGCACGGCGTGGCCGTCGCGCGGCACGGCCTCGACGATGACCGCCTTCACGTCGGCGAGCTGCTCGACGGTGTCGATGCCGCGCAGGCCGAGGTGGTCGGGCTGCACGTTCAGGACGACAGCGACGTCGTTGCGCTCGTAGCCGAGGCCCTCGCGCAGGATGCCGCCGCGGGCGACCTCGAAGACGGCGAAGTCGACGCGTGGGTTCTGCAGCACCATCCGCGCCGACCGCGGACCGGACGCGTCCGCACGGATGAGCAGCCGCTCGTCGATGACGACGCCGTCGGTCGACGTCATGCCCACCTTGCGCCCCATCCCCTTGAAGATGTGGCTGATCATCCGGCTCGTGGTCGTCTTGCCGTTCGTGCCGGTCACCGCCACGATCGGGATCCGCGACGTCGCCCCGGGCGGGAAGAGCATGTCGACCACCGGCTTGGCGATGAACTGCGGCTCGCCGATCGTCGGGTGCGTGTGCATCCGGAAGCCGGGTGCGGCGTTGACCTCGCAGATGGCGCCGCCCGCCTCGCGGACGGGCTGGGTGATGTCGGGACAGATGAAGTCGATGCCGGCGATGTCGAGGCCGACCATCCGCGCGGCCTCCTCGGCGATCTCGACGTTCTCCGGGTGCGCCTCGAAGGTGCGGTCGATCGAGATGCCGCCGGTGGACATGTTGCCGGTCAGGGCGAGCTTGACCATCTCGCCCTCGGCGGGCACGGAGTCGAGCTTGTGCCCCTGGTCGGCGAGCACCTCGATCGCGGCGTCGTCGACCTTGATCCGGGTGAGCACCTTCTCGTGGCCGACACCGCGGCGCGGGTCCGCGTTGGTGAGGTCGACGAGCTCCTGCACCGTCGACGTGCCGTCACCGGTGACCGAGGCGGGCACGCGCTCGGCGATCGCGACCATCCGCCCGTCGATGATCAGGCAGCGGTAGTCCTTGCCGGTCACGAACGACTCGACGATGACGTTGCCGCGCCGTGACTGGCCGTGCGCGATCGGGAAGGAGGCGCGTACGTCGGCCTCGTCCTGCAGGTCGAGGCACACCCCTCGCCCGTGGTTGCCGTCGAGCGGCTTGAGCACGACGGGGTAGCCGATGCGGCGGGCTGCGGCGACCGCGCCCTCCTCGGTGCGGACCGACTCCTGCTTGGGCACCGGAAGCCCCGCCGCGCCGAGGAGCTTGGTGGTCAGGTCCTTGTCGGAGGCGATGTCGACGGCGATCGACGAGGTCTCCGACGTCATCGTGGCGCGGATCCGCTTCGCGTGGACGCCCTGGCCGAGCTGGACGAGGGAGTACTGGTTGAGCCGGATCCACGGGATGTCGCGCGAGACGGCCTCGTCGACGATGGCCTGGGTCGACGGTCCGAACGCCGTACGCTCGGCGCGGCGGATGAAGTCGTCGCGCTCGGTCTCCCAGTGGAAGTCGGGGTCGCCCTCGACGAGGTGGTTGACCAGGCGGACGGCGAGGCGGCCGGCGGTCAGGCCGACGTTCTCCTCGATGTAGCCGTAGATGATGTTGTAGCGACCGGGCTGGCCCTTGACCTGACGGGTCTTGCCGCGCCGGATGTCGTGGCCGACGAGCTGCTGCAGCGCGAGCGCGACGTGCTCGGCGACGTGCCCCAGCCAGGTGCCCTCGTTGAGGCGCTCGAGGAAGCCGCCGCGGCGCCCGCGCGAGCAGGAGTGCTCCCGCAGGCCGGGCAGCATCGCGACCAGGTCGTCGGTGAAGCCGGGGATCGTGTTGGTGGGGAACTGCTCGAGCGAGCCCAGGTCGACCACGAGGTGGATCGACTTGTCGTAGGACCAGACGTTGGGCCCGCGGTAGACGCGGGTCTCGACGATCTCCAGGTCCGGCGTGGGTCGCTCGCTCATGCATCTTCTCCTTGGTCGGAGGCGGGGGTCTGGGGGGTGCGGCGCAGCTTGAGCCGCCGGCGGATCGCGGCGGGGGTCGCGTCGGCTGCGGCGATGTCGCGGGCCAGCTGGCGCAGGTCGCGGCTGGCCTCT
Organism: Nocardioides sp. Soil_C_8; assembly: GCF_057656315.1. Taxonomy (NCBI): domain Bacteria; kingdom Bacillati; phylum Actinomycetota; class Actinomycetes; order Propionibacteriales; family Nocardioidaceae; genus Nocardioides; species Nocardioides sp. Soil_C_8. The sequence continues at coordinate 10,580 of NZ_JBDGKQ010000004.1, read as the reverse complement.
TCCAGCTCGTCGGCGTCCTCGGGCTGGACGGACGGCTCCTGCGGCACGAGCGCGCGGGTGGTGAGGTTGAAGACGGTGCCGGCGGGGAGCGTGTGGAACACGACGCCGCTCGCCAGCAGCGGCGACGACCGGGTCGCCTCGTAGGCGTTGGACACCATGCGCGACCCGTCGAAGATCGTCACCGCGCCCTTGCCCAGCACGCGCATCACCAGCTCGTCGTCCAGGTCCTCGACGAGGCCGCACGTGTCCTCGTCGACGCCGATGCCGAGCAGCTGTGGACTCTGCGCCACGATCATCAGCAGCCGGCCGTAGCGGTTGCGCTGGTCGAAGTGCTGGTCGATGACGGCCGTGTCGACCAGGCCGAGGCCGGCTGCCACCTGGGTCATCCGCTGCTTCGGCGTCGCGCCGCCCACGCCGAAGGCGACCATGTGGGAGGACTGGATGCTGGCCCCCGCCGAGGTGCCGGCCACCACCGCGCCGCGCTCGTGGGCGCGCATGATCGCGTCGCCGACCGGGGTACCGCAGACGATGGACGACAGCTTGAGCTGGTTGCCGCCGGTCATGAAGATGCCGGTGGACTCGTCGACCGCCTTCACCAGCGACGGGTCGTGGGCCTGGTCGCGCGACTCCGGACGTACGGCGTCCACGCGGGCCGCGCCGAACTTCGTGAAGAGCGCGTCGTACACGTCGACCACCTCGCGTCCGAGCGAGGAGGCCGTCGGGATCACGGCGATGCGGGCGTCCCGCCCTCCGCTCAGGGCGACGAAGTGCTTGAGGATGGTGGGCTTGCGCACCTTGTCCTCGGCGCCCCCGATGATCATGAGTGGTCCCCTGGGCATGACAGGCAGGCTAGCGGCTGGAAGGGTGAGGGAATGCAGGAGTCAGTGAGGGACACGTCGGACGCCGTCGCGCGCCGCCTCGTCGTCATGCGCCACGCCAAGGCCGAGCACAGCGCGAGCACCGATCACGCGCGTGCCCTGGCGGAGCGGGGGATGGGCGACGCGAAGGCGGCCGGACGCTGGATGAGCGACCACGGCGTCGAGCCGGACGCCGCGCTGGTCTCCGACGCTCTCCGCACCCAGCAGACGTGGCAGCAGGTCGCAGCCGGAGCGGGCTGGGACGAGGGCATCGTCCTCTTCTCCGACGCCCTCTACGCCGCCGGCACCGACTCGGCGTTCGACCTGCTGCGCGAGGTCGCCGACGACGTACGGACCCTGGTGGTGATCGGTCACAACCCGACGATGGGGTCGCTCGCCGAGCTCGTCGACGACGGCGAGGGCGACACCGAGGCGACGACGGCCATGCTGACGCGTGGGTTCCCGACCTCGGCCGTGGCGGTCTTCACCATCGAGGGTGCCTGGTCCGACCTCGGTCCCGGCACCGCGCGGCTCGACGCCTTCCACGTCGGGGCTGCATGAGCGATCCACGCGTCGTGGCGCGGTTGCGCGCTGCCGGCTGCGTGTGGGCCGAGGAGGAGGCGGTGCTGCTGGAGGAGGCCGCGACGTCGACCGACGAGCTCGACGAGCTGGTCGCGCGACGGGTCGGCGGCGAGCCGCTGGAGACGGTGCTGGGCTGGGTGGAGTTCCTCCGCCGCCGGCTCGCCGTCGCCCCCGGTGTCTTCGTGCCCCGGCGCCGCACCGAGCTGCTCGCGAGGACCGCCCTGAGGTGCACCGCTGCCGTGACGGCGCCTGGCCGCCCCGTCGTGGTGGAGATGTGCTGCGGTGTCGCTCCGGTGGCCGCGACCCTGGAGGGCGCCGGCGCCGATGTGCACGGGTCCGACGTGAGCGCGACGGCACTCGCGTGCGCCCGGTCCAACGCCCCGTCCGCTGCGCTCCACCTCGGTGACCTGTACGACGCACTGCCGTCCCGCCTGCTCGGCCGGATCGACGTGCTCGCCGCCAACGCGCCCTACGTCCCCCGCGACCGGGTCGCCGACATGCCGCCGGAGGCCCGCGACCACGAGCCGCTCGTGGCACTGGACGGTGGCGCGGACGGCACCGACCTGCACCGTCGGATCGCTGCCGACGCCGCCCGCTGGCTGGCGCCCGGGGGAGTGCTGCTCATCGAGACCAGCCCCGGACAAGCGCACCTGACGACCGGTGCGATGGCGGCCGCCGGGCTCTCGACCCACGTCGAGACCGACGACGAGGTGGGCGGGTGCGTCGCGGTCGGCGTACGCCCCGACGGCGTCAGCCGATGAGCGGCGGCGCGGGTGTCGTGATGCCGACCGCCGCGTCGGCCTCCTCGATCTGCTCGCGCGAGATGCCGAGCAGGTAGAGGATCGCGTCGAGGTAGGGCACGTTGACGGCGGTGTCGGCGGCGTCGCGCACCATCGGCTTGGCGTTGTAGGCGATCCCGAGCCCGGCGGCGTTGAGCATGTCGAGGTCGTTGGCGCCGTCGCCGATGGCGATCACGGCGTCGAGGGGTACGCCGACCTCGCCGGCGAACTCGCGCAACGCTGCCGCCTTGCCCGCCCGGTCGACGACGTCGCCGACGATGCGGCCGGTGAGGCGGCCGTCGACGACCTCGAGCTCGTTGGCACGCGCGAAATGGATGCCGAGGTCCGCGGCGAGGCGGTCGGTGATCTGGGTGAAGCCGCCGGAGACGATCGCGAAGCGGTAGCCCAGGCGGCGCAGCGTGCGCACCATCGTGCGGGCACCGGGCGCGAGCACGATCGAGTCGTAGACCTCGTCGAGCGCGGACTCCGGCACGCCCTCGAGCAGCGCGACCCGCTCCCGGAGGGACGCCTCGAAGTCGAGCTCGCCGCGCATCGCGGCCTCGGTCACGCGGGCGACCTCGGTCTCCTGGCCGGCGTGGGCGGCGAGCATCTCGATGACCTCGCCCTGGATCAGGGTCGAGTCGACGTCCATGACGATCAGCCGGATGCCGCGCCGGTGGAGGGAGTCGCGCTGGACGGCGAGGTCGATGCCCTGCTTGACCGCCTCCACCGACAGCAGCGGGCGCAGGGTGTCGGCCGGAGCGCCCGAGACGTGCAGCTCGATGGCGGTGACGGGGTAGCGCGCCATCCGCTCGATCTTGTCGATGTTGGCGCCCGAGTCGGCGATGCGACCTGCGATCGCGGACATCGCCGAGGCCTTGAGCGGGCTGCCGATGATGGTGATGTGCGAGCGCTCGCCCCGCCGGCTGCGGTTGTCGCCGGCGCCGCGGTCCACCTCGACCACCATGTCGAGGTCGGCGGCGGTGCGCTCGATGACGTCGCGCAGCTTCTTCCAGTCCCGCGGCGCGGTGACCAGGATGCCGAGCACCAGCCTGCGTCGCAGCACGATCTGCTCGATGTCGATGACCTCGACACCGGCGCCGGCGAGCGCGGCGAAGATCGCTGAGGTGACGCCAGGTCGGTCCTTGCCCGTGAGGGTGACCAGGAGAGTCTTCGGCTCGTCTTCCATCGTGTGACGAAGGCTAGACCCGCTGACGGGGCGGGCGGCGCCGGGTCCGCGCCTCGGGCGATCCCTCGACAGGGCGCTGGCGGGCGGCGGCGCGGTCCCCTACGTTGGTGCTGCAGGCGGTCCGGGCGTCGAACCGCCCACAGAACCGGGGGTGTGGCATGGACTTCATGACGGCAGTGCGCACGTGCCTGTCCAAGTACGTCGACTTCTCGGGCCGCGCGCGGCGCTCCGAGTACTGGTACTTCGCGCTCTTCTCCTTCCTGGTCAGCATCGTCACCAGCGTCCTCGACATCGTGCTCGGCACGGACTACGACGGCAGCACCAGCGGTGGTCTGATCAGCACCCTCGTGAGCCTCGCGCTGTTCCTGCCCAGTCTCGCGGTCGGCATCCGGCGGCTGCACGACACCGGTCGCAGCGGGTGGTGGATCCTCATCGGCATCATCCCGATCATCGGCTGGATCCTCCTCCTTGTGTGGTTCTGCACGGACTCCAAGCCCGACAACCAGTACGGCCCCAACCCCAAGGGGGCCGGGTCCGGCTACGCCGGTGACTACCCGCCGCCCCCGCCGGCCTACGGGAGCGGCCAGTACGGCGGCTGACGGTGTCGGTGGCCCGTCCTAGCGTCAGGGCATGAGCCAGACCCACCACACCATCGACTACATCGAGATCAACGTCTCCGACCTGGCCGCGGCGCGCGAGTTCTACTCCCGGGCGTTCGGGTGGACCTTCAACGACTACGGCCCGACCTACTCCGGCATCCGCGCCGCGTCCGGCGAGGGCGAGGTCGGCGGCCTCAACTCAGGCGGGACGCCGGGGCCGGGCGGCCCGCTGGTCCTGCTCTTCTCCGACGACCTCGACGCCACGGTGCTCGCGGTCGAGTCGGCCGGCGGCACCGTCACGTCCGGCCCCTACGAGTTCCCGGGCGGGCGCCGGTTCGAGTTCAGCGACCCGAGCGGCAACGTGCTGGGGGTCTGGGCGACGTCCTAGCGGTCCGGCCACACCTCGGGCGAGCAGGCCGCCACGATCGCGCGCCGGGCGGCCCGGCCCAGCGGCTGCAGGAGGTCGCGGCGTCGCTCCACCTCGTACGACGAGAGCGCGCCGCCGTCGTCGACGAGGGCGAGGTCGACGATGGCCCACGCCTGCAGGCCGCGCGCCGCGAGGTCGACGCACCGTGGGGGAGTGCCGAGCGGGGCGTCGAGCTCGGGACGGCGGTGCAGGTTCATCAGGGCGTCGGCGGCCTCGGGGCGCCACTTCGCCACGTCGAGGTCGGCCAGGTCGCCGGCGGTGCCGACGAGGGTGGCGCGGAGCGTGCGGTCGGCGTCGCCGACGTCGGGCAGCTGGCGCCGCGACGCCTCGAGCGGACGCCACTGCACGGTCTCGCCCTGCTGCTCGGGCACCAGGCCCAGGTCGCCCACCACGACGGCCTGTCCGGCCTCGAGCGCCGCGGTGTTGAAGTCGCGCGGGCCGCCCAGGCCGAGCGGGTCGCCGTCGACCGGCAGTGCCAGTCCGGCGTACGACGCCCCGGTGCCGCGTGCGCGCACCAGCAGGTCGAGCGCGGAGCCGCCCGCCAGCAGGTGGGTGTCGTCGGCGAGGACGTCGAGCACGTGGTCGGTCTGCTCGTGGCCGCGCAGCCACGCGGTCAGCCACCAGGCGAGGGTCGCCGAGTGGGGCAGGGCGTGGGGGAGGGCATCGGACTGGGAGTGGGGCGTGCGCGACATCGCGGGCGAGGCTACTCGCCGGCCCGCACCGCCGTGTCCGGGACGGCACCGTGGCCCGTGCTGGATAGGGTGACGCGCATGGTCGCCGTCATCGAGTTCGCAGGGGTCACGGTGCGCCGGGGCCAGTCGCTGCTGCTCGCCGACGTCGACTGGCTGGTCGAGGAGGACGAGCGCTGGGTGGTCCTCGGTCCCAACGGCGCCGGCAAGACCACCCTCCTCCAGGTCGCCGCCGCGCAGCTGCACCCGACCTCGGGCGTCGCCGGCATCCTCGACGAGGTGCTCGGCACCACCGACGTCTTCGAGCTGCGCCCGCGCATCGGCCTCACCAGCGCCGCGCTCGCCGACCGCATCCCACGGTCCGAGCTGGTCAAGGACGTCGTCGTGTCCGCCTCCTACGGCGTCCTGGGCCGCTGGCGCGAGGAGTACGCCGACCTGGACCACGACCGGGCCGCCGCGCTGCTCGCCGAAGTCGGTGCCGACCACCTGGCCGAGCGCACCTTCGGCACCCTGAGCGAGGGCGAGCGCAAGCGCGTGCAGGTGGCCCGCGCGCTCATGACCGACCCCGAGCTGCTGCTGCTCGACGAGCCCGCCGCCGGTCTCGACCTCGGCGGACGCGAGGACCTGGTGGCGACGTTGTCGCAGGTGGCCCTCGACCCCGACTCCCCGGCGACAGTGCTGGTCTCGCACCACGTCGAGGAGATCCCGCCCGGCTTCACCCACGCGCTGCTGCTGCGTGAGGGCCGGGTCGTCGACTCCGGCCCGGTCGACGACGTCGTCACCGCCGAGTCGCTGTCGGAGACCTTTGCGATGCCGCTGGTGCTGACCCGCTCGGGCGATCGCTTCGCGGCACGCCGGCGCCCCGCCGAGCGCGTCGCTCCCGCCTGACCTCACGCCCCACTGGATAGGCTCGCGCCATGGACTGGATCCGCGACCACCTCTGGGAGACCTGGCTCGGTCTCTCGATCGTGCTGGGCGTGGTGGAGATGTTCAGCCTCGACCTGATCTTCGCGATGCTCGCGGCCGGAGCCGTGGTCGGCATGGTCGTCGCGATCATTGGCCTGCCCGTCGCCGTGCAGATCATCGCGGCGCTGGCCGCGTCCATCGCCATGCTGGCGCTCGTGCGGCCGGCGTTCGTCAAACGGCTCCACAGCGGTCCCGAGCTCGCGCTCGGCCACGGCAAGCTGGTCGGCACCCGCGGGCTCGTCACCCAGGAGATCACCGGCCTGGCGCCCGGCCGCATCAAGGTGGCCGGCGAGGTCTGGTCGGCGCTGCCCTACGACGAGCACATCACGATCGCCCCGGGCGAGACCGTCGAGATCTTCCAGATCAAGGGCGCGACCGCCTACGTCCACCCGGTGGGCACGCTCGAGCCCTGACCCGGCGTCGTACGCCGCTCGCGACCGCTCCACCGCCAGCCACCGCAACACACAAGATCGGGGGAACCCATGGGGACTGCTCTACTGGTCCTGCTCCTGCTCGTCGTCCTGTTCGTCGTCGTCATGCTCGCCAAGACGGTCCGCATCGTGCCCCAGGCACGTGCGGGCATCGTCGAGCGCTTCGGCAAGTACAAGGGGACGCTGCCGGCAGGACTCAACATCGTCGTGCCGTTCATCGACAAGGTGCGCTACCTCATCGACCTGCGCGAGCAGGTCGTGAGCTTCCCGCCGCAGCCGGTGATCACCGAGGACAACCTGGTGGTGTCGATCGACACCGTCATCTACTTCCAGGTCACCGACCCGGTGGCGGCGACCTACGAGATCGCCAACTACATCCAGGCTGTCGAGCAGCTCACGATGACCACCCTGCGCAACATCGTCGGTGGCATGGACCTCGAGCAGACGCTGACCTCGCGCGAGGAGATCAACAACGGCCTGCGCGGCGTGCTCGACGAGGCCACCGGCAAGTGGGGCATCCGCGTCAACCGTGTGGAGATCAAGGGCATCGACCCGCCGCCGTCCATCAAGGACGCGATGGAGAAGCAGATGCGCGCCGACCGCGACAAGCGTGCGTTGATCCTCAGCGCCGAGGGACAGCGGCAGTCCGCCATCCTCACCGCCGAGGGCAACAAGCAGTCGCAGATCCTCAACGCCGAGGGTGACCGGGAGTCGCAGATCCTGCGGGCCCAGGCCGACCGCGAGGCCGCGATCCTGCGCGCCCAGGGTGAGGGTCAGGCGATCCAGACGGTCTTCCAGGCCATCCACGACGGGCAGCCCGACCAGTCGCTGCTGGCCTACCAGTACCTCCAGATGATGCCGAAGATCGCCGAGGGCAGCGCCAACAAGGTGTGGGTCATCCCCTCGGAGATCACCAAGGCGATGGAGGGCCTGGGATCGTCGATCCACGAGATCGCCGGCATCCCCAAGAACGCCACCCCGCGCACGCGCGTCGACATGGGTTCCTCCGAGCCGCAGCTGCCGCGCGGGTCCGACGACCCGGAGACGCGGGCCACCAGCGAGGCCGTGCAGGAGGCCATCGCCGCTGCCGAGAGCGCCGCCAACCCGGGCCGCACCGCCAGGTCGATCGATCCGGCCGCGACGGCCACCGACCCGCTGTCCGGGCCGGCCGACACCGATGAGCCAGGAGCACCTGCCGGCCAGTGAGTCCGACCGAAGCGGTGCTGATCGCCCTCGCAGGAGTGGCGGCCGGCACCATCAACACCGTGGTGGGGTCGGGGACGTTGATCACGTTCCCGACCCTCCTCGCGTTCGGCGTACCCCCGGTCACCGCCAACGTCAGCAACACCGTGGGGCTCGTCCCGGGCAGCATGTCCGGGGTCTTCGGCTACCGCCGCGAGCTGGCCGGCCAGCGGGGCCGGGTGCTCCGGCTCGGCGCGGCGTCACTGCTCGGTGGCATCGCGGGGGCCCTGCTGCTGCTCTGGCTGCCGTCGTCCGCCTTCGACGCGATCGTCCCCGTGCTCATCGCCTTGGGGGTGGTGCTCGTCGTGCTCGGTCCCCGCATCCAGCGCTCCGTCGCCGCCCGCGCCGAGTCGCGCGGCGGCATCCCCGACCACGGTGTGTGGTGGGTGTGGCCGGCGGTCGCTGCGGCCGGGATCTACGGCGGCTACTTCGGCGCGGCCCAGGGCGTGCTGCTGATGGCGATCCTCGGCATCGGCGTCGCCGACTCGATGCAGCGGCACACCGCCACCAAGAACGTCCTCGCCCTCATCGTGAACGCCGTCGCCGCGCTGGTGTTCATCGCCGTCGCGGACATCGACTGGACCGTCGCCGGCCTGATCGCCCTCGGCTCGGTCGTCGGCGGGCAGATCGGCGCCACCGTAGGGCGCCGGCTCCCGCCCACCCTCCTCCGCGCCGTGATCGCCGTGGTCGGCGTCGTCGCGCTCGTGGCGCTGCTCGCCTGACCCTCCCGGCCTCCCTCGCTCGTCGTACGCCATGTCGGATGCCCGACGATTGCGGCAGGATGGCGGGCAGGGACGCCCGGGCCCGGGCGCCGGCGGGAGGAATGCCATGGACAAGGCGCTACTCGGCTCGATGACCAACGCGGAGCAGAGGCTGCTCGCGGAGACGACACGGCCGGCACTGGCCGAGCTCGACGAGGAGGAGCTGCTCGCGCTCCACGCTCGAGTCCGGCGTGCGCGTGCCAAGTACGTGACGATGTACCGCCGCAGCGCCAGCGGTGGCGTCGTCAAGCGTGGGGGACGGGGTTTCAGCTACCCGAAGAACCAGCGCGACCGTGACAAGGCCGAGGCGTTCGAGGGAGCCCTCGCCTCTGTGAGCAAGCAGGTCGCCGTCCACGCCGCCCGAGCCGCGGCGGAGCTCAAGGCCTCCCGGCTCGAAGCCGCGCGCGGTGGAGGGAGCAGGCCACGGTCGAAGACGTCCACCCTGGTGTCCGACGCTCCCGAGCTGTCGCGGCCGCGGGGCGTGAAGAAGACGACCGGCGGGCTGAAGCGCGACGCCTCCAGCCGCGCCGCGGGCGACCGTCGGCAGGTCGCGCGCGACACCCGCGCGGCGGACTGACCCCGCCCGGCGCGCGTCGAGCGATGTCGAGCGTGCTGCTGGTCGCTGCCGGGCTGGTCGTGCTGCTGACCGGCGCCGAGGTGCTGGTCCGGGGCGGCACGGGGCTCGCCGCGTCGTTCGGCGTCTCGCCGATGCTCATCGGGCTGACGGTCGTGTCGCTCGGCACCAGCGTGCCCGAGCTGGCGGTCGGGATCGACGCCGCAGTCAGCGGGAGCCCGGGTCTGGCGGTCGGCAACATCGTCGGCACGAACCTCGTCAACATCCTCTTCATCCTGGGCCTGAGCGCGCTCCTGGTCCCGGTGGCGCTCCAGACCCGGACCCTGCGCTTCGACCTGCCTGCGATGACCGCGGCGGCCGTGGTCCTGGTCCTGCTCTCCCTCGACGGCGCGCTCGACCGGGTGGACGGCCTCGTGCTGCTCCTCGGGGGCGTGATCTACACGGTCCTGCTGGTGGGGCGCGAGCGTGGGGATCGCGAGAGGGAGCCGACCTCCCCGACGTCGGACGGCATCGGCGGGTCGGTCGTCCGGCTGGTCGTCGGGATCGTGGCCGTCGTGGTCGGCGCGGAGCTGCTCGTCGAGGGCGCGGTGGCGGGCGCCGAGTCGCTCGGCGTGAGCGAGGCCGTCACCGGCCTGACGGTGGTCGCGATCGGTACGTCGGCGCCGGAGCTCGTCACCACCCTGCTTGCCACGGCGCGCGGCGACCGGGATCTCGCGCTCGGCAACCTCGTCGGCTCCAGCACGTACAACATCGCGCTGGTCCTCGGTCTCACCGCGGTCGTGGCCCCGGACGGACTGCCGATCCCGGACGAGGTGCTCGCCTCGGACCTCGTGCTGCTGCTCGCAGCGGCGCTGGCGACGCTTCCCGTCTTCCTGACCGGCTCCCGGATCAGCAGGGCCGAAGGAGCGCTCTTCGTCACGGCGTACGTCGGCTACGTGACGTGGCTCGTCGTCGCGCGGACGTGATCGCGCGGGTTGCGGCCTGCCCCCCGCGCTGGTCGAGGAGGGACGACGTCCCGTCAGGAAACCGGTCCGAGAAAGGCTGGCCACCGACCGTCCACGGCCATCGCCGCTGTCGGTGTCATGTCGCAGGACATCGGTGACAGTTCTGCATCAGGACATCGGTGACACTTCAGGTGGTCTTGGTGGTGACACTTCAACCGCGAGTCTGCGGCGGTGGCAGCCAATGAACCCATCGATCCTCGTGTCCGCCTTGTCATTTCGCAGTGGCCTGATGACGCTCCGCGGGGCGCGGTCGCGACGTTTTGTATTGAGCACGACATCTCGCGCAAGTCGTTCTACGAGCTGCGGAAACGCACGAAGGAAGACGGGCCGGCCGCGGTGCTCGAGCCACGATCTCGACGTCCAGCGTCGAGCCCGACCAGACTGACCGACGAGGTCAAGGCCTAGGCTGTCCAGATCCGCGCTGCCTTGGAGTCATCCGGCTTGGACCACGGGCCGATCAGCGTGCACGACAAGATGCAG